>CAXTMY010000006.1:6118-88694 GCA_964245565.1 uncultured Acidobacteriaceae bacterium
ATATTGAGAAACACCGCCGCGCGCGACGCCGGGACATGCCGCATACCCCAGTTCCAGAGCACGCTCGTCGCAGAGGTGCACAGCACTCCGCTTGCCGCCAGTGACCACCACGCAATGGCCGGAATGCCGTGAACCGGCGGCCGACCGTCCCGCACCAGCACCCACGCGGTCAGCATGGCCGTGCCTGCCAGCACACCCCACGCCGTTACCTGCAGCGCCGAGTGCCGCCGAACCAGCGACTTGTTCAAAAGCAGCCACCCCAGCGAGATTGCCAGCGACAGCACGATGAGCAGGTCGCCGGTCAGGCTCGGGCCTGCGCCCGGCGCAGCATGTCGGCTGCCGCCGCTGACGACGATCAGCCCCACGCCGGCACTCGAGCCCGCCAGTGCCAGCCATCCCGCGACCGGCAGCCGCTCGCCGGCGAAGACGGTTGCGCCGAGCGCCAGAATACCCGGCATGGTGCCCACCATCAGCGCCGCGTGCGACACCGTCGTCAGCGACAAGCCATAAAACTGCGTGAGGAATTGCACCGGGACACCCAGCAGCGAAGCGACGAGCAGCTGACCCCACTCGCGCCGTGAGAATCGCGGCACCCGCAGCACCGGCAGCAGGGCCGCGCACCCGAAGAGAAACCGGTACAGCACCATATCGGTCGAGCTCATCGAGCGGATCGCGATTTTGCCGAACAGGAAGCCCGTGCTCCACAACGCGCCGGCAAGCGCGCACGCGCTGTAGCCAAGTGCGCGTCGTTTCATCATCTTGGTTTCCATCTCTGCACGAAGCGCTCTTACCAGAGCGAGCAACGCTTTGCCGCGACCATGGAGGAACCGGCTTTGCAGTGGAAGGCCTCGGCAAATGCCGGCATGTTCTCGACGACGCCGTTGACGCGGTATTTTTCGGGCGCGTGCGGATCGACCTCGACCCGCTGCCGCATCGCCGCGGGCCGGGTGCTCTCGCACCAGCTCTGCCCATACGCCGCGAAGAACTGCTGCTCCGGAGTGAGCCCGCCATAGTCAGTGCCGCCGGGCGTCGTCAGGGAAACGCCGGTCGCTTTTGCTTTGGTTTCATACGCGAGGAACGCGAGACGCAGACCGGCCAGGTCCGCCAGATCCTCGCCCAGCGTCAGCTTGCCATTTACGTGCAACTCATCGATTTGCGTAAAGCCGCTGTACTCATCGGCCACGCAGCCGGCGCGCGTTTCGAACTGTCTGGTATCGTCTTTTTTCCACCAGTCGCGCAGGTTGCCGCTGCCGTCATACTGCCGGCCTTCATCATCAAAGCCGTGGGTCAGCTCATGGCCGATCACCGCGCCGGCTGAGCCGTAGTTCACGGCATCGTCCTGCGTGGAGTCAAAGTATGGGGGTTGCAAAATGCCTGCCGGAAAGTTGATGCTGTTCATCTGCGGGTTGTAGTAAGCGTTTACTGTCGGCGGCGTCATGTCCCACTCGCCCCGGTCGACCGGCTTGCCGATCTTGCGCAGATTGCGCTCGACCTCGAAAGTCTCGGCCTGCTCCGCGTTCGCAAACGCGTCCGTGCGGCTAATGGTCAGCATCGAGTAGTCGCGCCACTTGTTCGGGTAGCCGATATTGTTTTCGATCAGGTGCAGCTTGTGTTTTGCTTCTTCTTTTGTCGCGGCGCTCATCCACTCCAGTGTGTCGATATCTGTATCCGCCGCTGCTTCAATTGCTTTCGTCAGCTCCTCGCTGCGCGCCTTGTCTGCCGCGCTGAACCGCTGCGCCACGTACACCTCTCCCAAAGCCTCACCCACTTCGCTGTCGACCGTGTCGGCACAACGCTTCCAGCGCGGCTGCTGCTCCGGGGTGCCGCGCAGCACCTTGCCGTAAAACGCGAAGTCTTCATCATCCAGGGGCTGTTCCACGGCAGTCGGCATCGCCGCCCGCAGCACATTCCACCGCAGCAGAGTCTTCAGGTCCTTGAGGCTCGTGCTTTCGATCAGGTCGTGCAGCTCCAGAAAGTAGAGCGGCTCCGCCACGTTCAACACCTGCACCGCCGGCGCGCCGGCATCTTTGAGATATTGGTCAAACTGCAGCTCCGGCGAGTTGGCTTCGAACTGCACGAGAGGGGTGCGGTGGTACAGCAGCATCGGGTCGCGCATCTCCACTCTTGAGAGCGAAGACGCGGCCATCGCCGCTTCGACGCGCAGCACCGTGTTCGCGTCGATCACGGCCTGCGCCGCAGGCTCGCCGGCCAACATAAACACTCTGCGGATATGGTCGACATAGTCCTGCCGCAGCGCCGCGCTTTTCTGGTCGGTCCGCGAGTAGTAGCCTTTTTCCGGCAGCCCCAGCCGCGGCTGGCCCACGACTGCAATCTCCTGGGTTGCATCGCGGGCGTCCTGCTCGGCGCCGAACCGGAAAAACCCCGGTACGCCGTCGGTGTGCAGCGCCGCCAGCAGCGCCGGCAGCTCTGCCTTGGTTTTCACGGCGTCCACCGCATCCAGCTCCGGCTGCAGCGGCCTGAGGCCTGCCGCATCGATCGCGGCCGTATCCATGCATGCAGCGTAGGCATCGCCGATCTTCTGCTCGTTCGGCGTGCGCTCCGCGCCGCCGGCCGCCGCTTTTTCAAGGATGCCGCGCAGCACCTGCTCATCCTCGTCCTCAACCTCGGTGTCGCGCCCATAGCTGGCCCGGTCCGCCGGAATGGGATGCGTTTTCAACCAGCCTCCGCATGCGTACTGGTAGAAGTCGCTGCACGGGTCCACGGAGGTGTCCCGCAGCGCGGGGTCGAACGCGTGGATGGCGGACGAATGCTGCGCCTCGGTTCCGGCCTGGGCTGCGGATTGAGGCAGCGTAGAGGTTTGCGCGCCGGCAGCCAGCGCCAGGCTTAGGGGCAGGGAAGCACACACACCGGCATACTTGCGGGGAAGAACAAATCGCATGGATTCAGCAGCTCTCGGGTTAAGAATCTTCGGCGCAGCGGGCAACTGCATCCACGTTTGGGCATCGCGCTCCGCGGTCGAAATGTGAATGCCCAATAGGATGTTCACCTGAGTGCGGCCTGTTGCACAATAGCAGGCATGGTGCGAGTTCCAGGACAGCGGCGCGGTATCGGCATATGCGCCTGCGCGGCGCTGCTGTTCTTTGCGCCTACCGCATGGGCCGCATCGGGCGCGGCGCCCAGCCCGGCCCAGCGCATCCCGGTCGAGCCGCTCGGCTTCGTGCCCCAGGCGCGCTTCTTCATGCCCTACCGCGTTCCCTGGGTTACGCTCGACTTCCTCGATGCGACCCACCTGCTGTTTACATTTCACATTGCCAGCCTCATGCGTCGCGAGCCCGATGACCCGGAGGACGACCAGGACCAGACGATCCGGGCGCTGGTGCTTACGCTGCCGGCGGGCAAGATTCTTGCTGAGAGCACCTGGCGCCTGCACGATCGCGGGCGGTACCTGTGGACGCTCGGTGACGGTCAGTTTGTTGTTCGCGAGCGCGACAGCCTCTTCATTTCCGACCAGTCGCTGGTGCTCCGGGACTATCTTCATCCCGAAGGCACACTGGTTTCCGTGCAGGCTTCGCCCGATGGCAGCACCCTTGCGGCCCAGTACGCGCGGCGGGCCCGGGGCAGCGACGATGCAGACGGAGACGGCCGGCCTGCCGGCGCGCCGACGCTCGGGGACGATGCGCCGCGGCTGCCCTCGCATCGCGTGCAGTTCAGTCTGCTGGTGGTGGACACGCGCGCGCGCAGTGCCGACCGCATCGCCGAGCTGCCGCACGCGGTTGACCTGCCCATGGTCCGGGGCGGCTACCTCGGAGTGCAGCAAGCCGACGCCAAGGGCAACGGCTGGGATGTTTCACTCGCCTCATTCCACGGCGGTACGCACTTTGTCGCCACGGTGAACAGCACCTGCCAGCCCATCGTCGAACCGCTCAGCATGACTGCTTTTCTCACCGAGAGCTGCCTGCCGTACAGCGATAAACGACTTATCGACGCCTTCGATCTCGACGGGCACAAGCTCTGGGAGCAGACCTGGCAGTCGCGCTTTACCTGGGGAACCCTCGCCTACAGCATGGCGGGCAATCGTTTCGCCTACGGCTCCATTGAGGTAAACCACACGATTACGGAGACGGCTCCTGTCGATGAGGACTCGATCGTCGGCGAGCCGATCGGGGTTTACAATCTGCAGTCCGGCAAACTCGATACTGTGCTGGATGCGACCCCGATCCTTACCGCAGGGGAAAACTTCGCGCTCTCTCCGGACGGCGACAAACTCGCTATCCTGCGCGGCGGCGCGATCGAGATCTACGATCTTCCGGCGATCGGTCCGCCTGCTGCCGCCGTTACTCCGCCGAAACATTGATAGGAAGGGTGAAGGCCCAGAATCCAATTCAAAAGCAAGAAGCGGAGCGCGGAACGCAGATAAAAAGCCCACTCTGAATGCATGCATATCAAAAGCGCAGCACTGTCAGAGCTGGTCAAACCGCCCCGTGTTCACGACTGCCCTGTGCAACGCGAAGCAGTTCTTGAGGCGACACATGCCTCTGGAACCCGCCCGGACAAACCGTCGCGTTGTCCGTTCCACGGTCTGGGCGAACGGCTCTGGCGATCGACGCTGGCTGAGATACCCGAAGAGGCTTACCGGCCTGTACGCATATGGCTAGGTAATGAATCGTTGCGAAGGGAATTCAGGATGGTAAGGAATGGAAACAGGCTGCAAGAAAGAGCCGCTGCGGTCACCAGTGATCCTCGCTGGGCCTCAGTTCTATCGCGAGACCCGGCAGCGGATGGGTCGTTTTTTTATTCGGTCAAAACCACGGGCGTGTACTGCCGCCCCTCTTGTGCAGCACGCCGGGCGCGTCCGCAGAACGTGCAGTTTCACCTGACAAGCGCAGACGCGGAACGCGCCGGGTTTCGGCCATGCCAACGGTGCACACCCGGTCAGCTCTCTCCGGCCCAGCAGCACGCTGCGAAGGTCGCGGAAGCTTGCCGCCTGATCGAGCAGTCCGTTGAGCAACTCAGCGACGAGCCCCGTCTGAACGCTCTTGCCGCTTCGGCAGGCATGAGCAGCTTTCACTTTCACCGCGTATTTCGCGCAATCACCGGCGTCACTCCCAAAAAATATGCCGGTGCTTATCGCACCAGGAGTGTTCGCGAGAAGCTGAGCAGCAGCCCCACCGTGACAGAGGCGATTTACGCCGCCGGCTACAACGCAAACAGTCGCTTTTACGCGACTTCCAATCAAACTCTCGGCATGACGCCTTCTGCGTTCAGGGCCGGTGGGCGGAGCATGGAAATCCACTTTGCTGTGGGCGAGTCGACGCTCGGCTCCATCCTGGTCGCGCAGAGCGATGCCGGCATCTGTGCCATTCTTCTCGGCAGCGACCCGGAGAAGCTGGTACACGAGCTCGAGGACCGCTTTCCCAAGGCATCCCTTGTCGGCGCGGACGCTGCTTTTGAGCAGCTTGTGGCAAAAGTCGTGGGCTTTGTGGAGGCGCCGTCCATCGGACTCGATCTCCCGCTCGACATCCGGGGCACCGCATTTCAGCAAAGGGTGTGGCAGGCATTGCGCGCGATACCGGCCGGGTCAACGGCCAGCTACACGGCAATCGCGGGCCAGCTTGGCCTGCCCGGGTCAGCGCGTGCGGTCGCCCGGGCCTGTGCCGCCAATGCGCTAGCCGTGGCCATTCCATGCCACCGCGTGGTCAGGAGCGACGGCACGCTCTCCGGCTATCGCTGGGGCGTCGAGCGGAAACGGCTGCTGCTTGCCAGGGAGGCCGGCTCGACCGTGGCATCTCACGTCTGAACATGACTATCCAGCCTCGCTACGCTGTTCCGTTGGTCTTTCTGTCCGCCCTCGCCGGCTCCTTTTTCCTCGCCCGGCGGTACCGCGCGCTTCGCCCCGGTGCGGCGCTGGCGCTGCGCATCGCAGCTGCGGCGCCGCTGGTCGCATCGGGCACACTGCACCTGCTGCGGCCGCGGATTTTTGTCGCGCTGCTGCCTCCGCTGTTCCCGCAGCAGGCGTGGCTCATCATTGCGACCGGCATTCCTGAGCTCGCCGGCGCGGCCGGGCTCTTTTTTGCCGGCACTCGCCGCGCTGCTTCGCTGAGCCTCGCCGTGCTCATGATCGCGATCTTCCCGGCAAACGTGTATGTCGCCGGCCAGACCGTGCATGGTCTCCGGATGCCCGGCGTCCCGGTACGCACCGCCATGCAGGCTGCCTATATGGTCCTGCTGCTGATCGCCGGCTGGGGCGTGCCGAAGCGCGGCTGAGGCGTCGCTCCCGGCTGGCGCGTTGCATCCTTGACCCGCCCTGCGCATCTGTAGACAATCAGGCGCACGACTCTGCTTTTCACCGGGCAGAGAAGGCGGCCATCTCTATGGTTCCTGCTCTACGCATCAGCCCACGGGAGCGCCTCGTGCTCCTGGCCATCATCGAGGCGTATATCGCCACCGGCGAACCGGTGGCCTCGCAGTCGCTTGCGCGGCTCTGGGCCCATAAAGACGGCATGAGCTCCGCGACCATTCGCAACGTGATGGCGACGCTTGGCGAGAACGGTCTGCTCGACCAGGCCCACAGTTCCTCCGGACGCATTCCCACGCCGCTTGCTTTTCGCTTTTACGTGGAGCAGCTTGGCAACCGCTCGCTTGCCGGGCCGGATAGCAGCACCCTGTCGTGTGAGCGGCGGCTGGAGATCGAAGGAAGCTTTTCCGGCGTGTCCTCAGCCCAGCAGTTCCTGGAGCGCACCTCGCAGGTGCTCGCTTCCATCTCAAGCGGTCTGGGCATTGCGCTGTTCGCCGCCAGCGAAACCCATGCGCTCGAACATATTCACTTCTCGCGCCTGGGCGCGGGCCGTGTGCTTGCCGTGTTCGTCACCACCTCCGGCGTGGTGCTCGACCGCGTCATCCAGCCGGGCCGTGAGCTGGACTCCACCGAGCTCGACGCGAGCGCCCGCTACCTGAATGAAAATTTTCGCGGCTGGTCGGTCGACCGCATCCGCACTGAGCTCGACACACGCCTTGCCGCCGAGCAGTCTGCCTACGACCGCCTGCTGCGTTCGGTTGAAGCGCTGTGCACCGGCGGCGCGCTGCAGCCGGCCGGGGGTGAGAGCACGGTGTTCATCGGCGGCGTGGGCAACCTGCTGGCCAGCGAGATGGACCGCACCATGCTTCGGCAGATGCTCCAGGCGCTTGAGGAGCGGCAGCGCCTCATCACGCTGCTGCGCGCCTATGTCGACGCCCGCCAGCAGACCGTGCGTGTCGTCATCGGCCTTGAAAGCGACCTGCCGGAGCTGCCGGAGATGAGCAACTTCGTGCTCATCGGCGCGCCCACGCGGCTGGGCCATAACAGCACGGGGACGCTCGCCGTGATCGCGCCTACCCGGGTGGAATACGGCAAGACCATCGATGCTGTCGCGTTTATTGCGCAGCTTTCAGAGCGGATTCTGCAACTTACGGCGCCTTGAGGGGGCACGAGCCAAGGCAACCCGAGGGACCACAAGTGCCAGCACCGGTATGGAAATGAACGCGCTTCACGAAGGGCCCGCAAGTGCATTTTTCCCGATGCAGCTACGCACGAAGAGGCTGCTGACATGGTTTTCTTCAGGGAACGGCCACACAAGCGGTAGCTCCTCTCCAGCACCTGTCGGGAAGGATGCAAAGGCGAGCCGGCAGTCTACCCGGTCCAAGTCTTCATTCATGGGAAAATAGAGTATGCGCCCGACCTTGCAAAGCCGTTTCCGCGAACAGATCGATCGGCTGCGCGGCAACGCGGGCACAGCCGAACCAGAGGACTCCATGAGCCAGACACGACCTGACACCTCAGAAGAACTGCTTGAAACCATCCAGAATACCGACCCGGTCAGCGATCCGGCCGACGACCTCACCACCGGGATTGAAGGCGCCGAGCGCACTGCCGGTCCGATGAGCCCGTCGGAAGCGGCAGATGAAGAGACCGAGCGGCTGCGCGCCGAGCGCGACGGCCTGCTGGACCGGCTTGCCCGCCTGCAGGCTGAGTTTGAAAATGCCCGCCGCCGCGCCGACCGCGAGCGCTCCGAGTTCCGCGAGTACGCTACCGGGTCGGCCGCCGAGCAGTTCCTGCCGGTGCTCGACAACTTCCAGCTTGCGCTGAAGGCCACCGGCACCGCCGAGCAGCTGCGCGCCGGGGTCGAGCTGATCGCGAAGCAGATGGAAGAAGCCTTCCGCACGCTCAATGTGGTGCCGGTCGAAACAGCGGGCGTCCAGTTCGATCCGAGGGTTCATGAAGCTCTCGGCAACGTGGAAACAGATGAGCTGCCGGACGGACAGGTGTATGAAGAAGTTCGCCGCGGTTATCGCATCCGGGAGCGGCTGCTGCGGCCGGCCCTTGTCCGCATCGTCTCGAATCCGCGGCAGACACAGGCATAAGCGCTATCTCCTGAGTACGCAGCGTAAGCCGCCACATTGATACAGCAGAGAGACACGCCCAACAGGAGAAAGGTTTCAAGACCATTCCTACCGTGACCAAACTCGATTACTACGAAGTCCTCAGCGTTTCACGCACAGCAAGCGACGGCGAGCTCAAGACCGCGTATCGCAAGCTGGCCATGCAGTACCACCCGGACCGCAACCCCGGCAATGCCGCGGCCGAAGAGAAGTTCAAGGAATGCTCCGAGGCGTACCAGGTGCTGACCGACCCGGACAAGCGCGCCGCCTATGACCGCTACGGCCATGCGGGGGTGAGCGGCGCCGGCGCCGGTGGGGGCAGCCCGTTTACCAACGCGCAGGACCTCGGCGATATCTTCGGCGATATTTTCGGCGAGATGTTCGGGGGGCAGTCCGCGCGCGGCGGCCGCGGCTCACGCGCGCAACGCGGGCGCGACCTGCGCTACGACCAGACCATCGACTTCTCTGAAGCCGTTTTCGGCAAGGAGGTCGAGGTCTCCGTGAAGCGCATGGAAGTGTGCGCCACGTGCGAGGGGCTCGGCACTCGATCAAACAAAGGCCCGGCGACCTGCCGCCAGTGCGGCGGCCGCGGGCAGGTCCGTTTTCAGCAGGGGTTTTTCTCGGTCGCTCGCACCTGCACGGTTTGCAACGGCACCGGCCAGGTCATTACGGATCCCTGTTCCACCTGCCACGGAGACGGCCGCGCTGAAGCCATGCACACGGTGCGCGTCAGCATCCCTGCCGGCGTGGAAGAAGGCACCCGCATCCGCTACCAGGGCGGCGGTGATGCGGGCCGTTTCGGCGGCCCGTCCGGCGATCTGTACATCGTGCTCACGGTCAAGCCGCACCCGTTTTTTGAGCGCGACGGCAACGATCTGCACTGCGTGATCCCCATCTCCTTCACGCAGGCCGCGCTCGGCGACGAGATCACCATCCCCTCGCTCGAAGGCGACACCCGCATGAAGGTTCCGGAAGGAACGCAGAGCGGTAAAGAGTTTCGCATGCGCGGCAAGGGTGTTCCGTACCTGAACGAACACGGCCGAGGCGACCTTATCGTGGAGGTCGCGGTACAGACGCCCAAGAAACTTACTCGAGAGCAGAAGGAACTGCTGCGTCAGCTCGGCGAAAGCGTGGTGGTTGAAAACGCGCCGACTTCGCGTTCGCTGTTCTCCAAGCTGAAGGAGATGTTGTCGTAAGGCCGTGCAGCCCCAGGTGAAGAAGCGGTGCGACTCGAAGGAGCGCGCCGCTTTTTGTTTTGATTCACAAGCGAGTGAAAGCAAAGCAGCCGGATCCCCTTCTGTTTCCGTCATGCGAGCATTGCCGACGCAGCAATAGCCAACCCCGCGATCGCAGCCGTCTCGGCGCGCAGGATTCTCGGCCCCAGACTGACCGCGTGCCACCCGCTCCCTGCGAACAACTCTTCTTCATCCGAGGTCCAGCCACCCTCCGGTCCAACGGCGAGATGCACCCGCTCATCCTCTCCGACAGACAACAGCGCATCGCGCAGCAGCACCACGCGCTCACACTCCGCGAGCAACAGCTTTGCGCCTGCCATGTCTGAAGAAGTAACAACATCTTTGAGTGCAAGCGGTTCAGCGATCACAGGCACATCCGCCCGCCGCGACTGCTTCGCGGCTTCCTGCGCGATTCTTCGCCACCGCTCCACGCGGGCCGCCGCGGCCTGGGCCAGGTGTTTTTCCGTTCGCCGCGCAATCACCGGCACGATCCGCTCTACGCCCAGCTCCGTCGCTTTCTCAATTGCCCACTCCATGCGGTCGAACTTGAACACAGCCAGCACCAGCGTTAACGGCAGCGCTGCTTCGGCGGGGAGCTCTTTTCCGAGCACAAACTCCACCCGCTCGTCCTGCACCGTCAGAACCGCGGCAACGAAAACGCGCGCGCCTGCGACCACATCAAAGCGCATGCCGGGCTCTGCGCGCAGCACCTTTGCAAGATGCCGCGCCTGCGCGCCGGTCAATGCCGCGCTCTGCTCTGACCACTCATCCGCAATCCATCGCCGCCGTGCCATGTCTTTTATTCTCGCGCATGCAGCAACACGAAGGGGACGCTCGATGAGCGTCCCCTTTGTGTTGCCGTGTTGCTGTGCTTTGCCTCTCCTGCTTTTTACTTCTTCTTGGTTGCCTTTTTCTCGACCGCAGCTTTCTTCGTCGCGGGCTTCTTTACTTCTGCCTTCTTTGACGTGGTTGCCATGGTGACTGTTCTCCCTGTTCCCGCAGCTCTACACTGCAGTTACCGCAAGATATAGAGAGAGCGAAAAACACTGTCAAGCGAAAAAGAAAAAATGTTTGCACGAGCTGTGCAGAACGCGTCCGGAATCTTCGGTCAGCACTCGATGATATTCAACGCAAGTCCTGCAAGCGACGTTTCCTTATACCGCGACTGCATATCGAGCCCCGTGAGATACATCGTGCGAATCACCTGATCGAGCGAAACCTTATGTCCATCGCTCTCATGCATCGCCATGCGGCAGGCCTGCACCGCCTTCACCGCTCCCATCGCGTTGCGCTCGATGCAGGGGATCTGCACGAGCCCGCCGATGGGATCGCAGGTCATGCCGAGGTTGTGTTCCATGCCGATCTCCGCCGCATGTTCCACCTGGTTGTTCGTGCCGCCGAGCGCGGCCGCTAGGCCACCGGCTGCCATGGAACAGGCGACGCCCACCTCGCCCTGGCAGCCCACTTCCGCACCCGAGATCGAGGCATTCTCCTTGTACAAAACCCCGATCGCCGCAGCGGTGAGAAAGTACCGCAGCAATCCTTCGTTATCTGCTCCCTCAATAAAATTGAGATAGTACCGCGCCACGGCCGGCACGACGCCAGCGGCGCCATTTGTCGGGGCGGTTACCACGCGGCCGCCCGCCGCGTTCTCTTCATTCACGGCCATCGCATACACCGTTACCCAGTCCAGCGGCGCCAGAGGGTCCGTCACTTTCCCATCGGCCGCGCGCTCGCGCAAACGCTCGGCAAGCCGCGCGGCGCGCCGCCGCACATTTAACCCGCCCGGTAAATTTCCGTGCGTCGCCATGCCGTGGTCCATGCACACGCGCATGATCTCCCACGTCTTCAGCACACCCGCGCGCACCTCTTCGCGCGGCCGGAACGAGGACTCGTTCTCCATCATCAACTCGGCAATCGTCAGTCCGCGCTCGGCGGCCATCGCGAGCAGCTCCGCTGCACTGCCGAATGCAAACGGCATGGCCTGCGTGGTCATGATCGGCTGCGCCCTCAGGTCCTCTCCATCGCGCACGATGAACCCGCCGCCGATCGAAAAATAATCCGCCCTCAGCAGCTCCGCGCCGGTCTCGTCGAACGCGGCGAATCGCATGCCGTTCGGGTGCTCTGTCTTCGCGCCCGGCGGCAGCATCGTATCGCGGGCAAACACCAGGTCGCGCTCTGCCAAAAATGCAACTGCGCGCATGCCCAGCACGCGCAGTACTCCACTTTGCGCAATCTCCGCGAGCTTTGCCTCGACACTCTCCGGATCGGTCGTCGCCGGCTCTTCCCCGAGCAGTCCCAGTAGCACCGCGCGGTCGGTGCCGTGGCCCTTGCCGGTCAGGGCGAGCGATCCATAGAGCGTGGCGCTCACACGAGCTAAGCGCGGGAGCACGCCACGCGTCTGTAGCTCGACGGCAAATGTGCGCGCCGCGCGCATGGGCCCCATGGTGTGCGAACTTGAAGGTCCGATGCCGGGCTTGAAGAGGTCGAAAAAGCTGGTTTTCACAGTATCGATTCTATTCTTCGCGTGGGTTCATCCAGTATTCGCTACGACCTTGCGTAACCTTCCTCATTATCTAAGTGCAATGGATGCATCACATGAGTGAGCATCCATTTCCATCTCGCAGAACCTAGGAGAACTTACCATGAAAACTTCCATCGTCCGGTCTTCGCTTACCGTCGCGTTTGCGCTCTCCTCGGCCGCTACGCTGTATGCCGCTACGCCTGCATCCGACGCCGACAAGACCTTCGTCGCTCAGGTCTCGCAGGGGGGTGCGTATGAAGTCGAAGCGGGCAAGGTCGCGATGATGAAAGGTCAGGCTCCCGACATCCGGGACCTCGGCGTGATGGAAGCGCACGACCACGAAGGCGTGAATGCCAGGCTCAAGCAGATTGCCAGCGCCACGGGGGTGCCTGTTGCTCCTTCGCTCAATGCGAAATTTCAGGCCCGGCTTGAAAAGCTGAAGAACACGCCCGACGCGCAGTTCGACGCTTACTTCATCGCCGATATGGAACAGATCCACGACAACGACCAGAAGCTCTTCGCGAAGGAAGCCGTCGACGGCTCTTCCAGCTACAAGCTCTTCGCGCACCAGACCGACGAGATCGTGAAGCGTCACCTCGGCGCGCTTCACGGCCTCGACAAGTAGCCTTTCCGCAAGGAGTCAGGGACCCGGGTCTTCGGTCGAGACCTGGGTCCGATCTTCTGCTGGTCCCGTGCAGCCCGCGCTTGAGAAGTATCGAAATGCCGGCGACACGTGCCGAAGGTCACCCTTCGGGCACTTTCGCTCGCAGCAACCGATACTGCCGCTGCTACACTCAGGCTCGCAAACCGAAAACTATGCTTGCCAAAGCGCTCAGCGCTGCCGTTTACGGCATCGACGCACACCTCATTGACGTAGAAGTCGACTTCTCGGGCATCAAGCTGATGGAAGACCGCTTCTACATGGTCGGCCTGCCCGACTCCGCCGTGCGCGAGTCCCGCGAGCGTGTGCGGGCTGCGATCAAGAACTCGGGTTTTCAGATTCCACCCACCAGCATCACGATCAATCTGGCCCCCGCCGATTTGAAAAAAGAAGGTTCGGGGTTTGACCTCGCCATCGCCATCGCCATCCTTCACGCCTCGGGCGCCATGCAGCTGAAAGCCCTCGACCAGATCCTGCTCATCGGTGAGTTGGGCCTCGACGGCTTGCTGCGCCCGGTTCCGGGCATGCTTCCGATTGCGATCCTGGCGCGCGACCGGGGCATCCGCACCCTCATCGTGCCCAAAGCGAACGCGCGTGAGGCCGCCGTTGTCGAAGGCGTCAATGTGTACCCCGCCGAGTCGCTCAACGGCGTGCGTCAGCTGCTCAATGAGCATGCCGGCGGCGGCATGCAGTCGCAGCCGGTTCGCGTCGAGGCGCGCGAGCTTCTGAGTGAGGAGCAGCGCTTCCATGTCGATTTCGCCGATGTTCGCGGGCAGGGAAGCTCGAAACGCGCGCTCGAGGTCGCAGCCGCCGGCGGCCATAACATCCTGATGATCGGTCCTCCCGGCTCCGGCAAAACCATGCTGGCCAAGCGGCTGCCCACCATCCTTACGCCGCTCTCGCTCGACGAGGCATTGGAAACCACCAAGATCCACTCTGTCGCCAGCGTGCTCGAAGAGGGAGCAGGCCTGGTTGCTGAGCGCCCGTTCCGCTCGCCGCACCATACCATCTCCGACGCCGGCCTGATCGGCGGCGGCGCGGTGCCGCGACCCGGGGAGGTTTCGCTGGCGCACAACGGTGTTCTCTTCCTGGACGAGCTGCCGGAGTTTCCGCGGAACGTCCTGGAAGTGATGCGCCAGCCGCTTGAAGACGGCAATGTCGTTATCTCCCGCGCCGCGATGAGCCTCACCTTTCCTGCGCGGTTTATGCTCGCGGCCGCAATGAACCCATGTCCGTGCGGCTACTTCAACGACAAGTCGCGTGAGTGCCACTGCACACCGCCGCTCATCCAGCGCTACGTCGCCAAGGTCTCCGGTCCGCTGCTCGACCGCATCGATATCCATGTCGAGGTTCCGGCCGTGCAGTACCGCGAGCTGCGCTCGACCACGCCCGCTGAAAGCTCCGCGGCTATTCGCATACGAGTGCTCGCCGCGCGCGAGCGCCAGCGCGCCCGCTTCGCCGCCGGCAGGCAGAAGATCTACTCGAACGCGCAGATGGGTTCGCGCCAGATCCGGACCTTTTGTGAGATTCCCCCCGAAGCGGAGCGCATGCTGGAACGTGCGATGCAGCAGCAGGGCCTTACTGCGCGCGCGCACGACCGCATCCTCAAAACTGCGCGCACCATCGCCGACCTGGCCGCATGCGAGACGATCGAGTTGCCTCATATCGCCGAAGCGATCCAGTACCGCACGCTTGACCGCAGCTATTGGAACTGATTTCCAGGAACGCGCGAAATGGAATGCTCATCAAGTCCGTCCTACGCGGACGCAGTAGGTGGGGTGAAGGACGATCTGCGTGTCAGTCACGGAGATCGCATCGCCGCCCCTCGAAGCTCGTGTTCTCAGTCGCGCGGGCTGATCTGCTGCGTCAGTGCTCCGCGACGGGCGTGTACCGCCGCGCGAGCGGTCTTACCGTTCGCTCAGAAGCCGCACCAGTGCCTCGGTAACCGCCGGCAACAGCTCGCCCGGAACCTGCGCCTGGGCCATTTCCGCTGTCCCGCCCCCGCGCAGCTTCCAGGGCGCCAGCACCTCGGTCAGCAGGGCAGAGCACCCGCGTGGCGGGTGCAGGTTCGAGGCAACCACCACCGTGGACGGGTTTTGCGCGGATGACACCAGCACCGCTGCCGTATGCGGCACCGCCTCCAGAAGCTTTTTCGCCAGCAGTTCGACATACTTCGCGTCCCGATCCTGAAACGTGCGCACCACCAGCCGCAGCCCACCCTGGATCTGCTCCTCCACGGCCAGCTGTACCGCATAGCTCCCGGCAAGCTCCTCCCGCAGCTGTGTCCGTTCCTTTGCAAGCGAGCGCACCTCCGCCTGCAGCCGCTCTACGGCCGTCCGCACCCCATTCATGCCGACCGACAGCGCCGACGCTGTCTTGCCCAGCTCCTCCCAGTCCGCCCGCGCCGCCTGCACCCCGCGGAGCCCACACACAAAATGCAGCCGCAGCGCCTTTTTCACGCGCTCGGTCCCGCGCAGCAGCACTACCCCAATCTCGCCCAGCGCCCGCACATGTGTGCCACCGCAGGCGTTCAGGTCCAGCCCCGGTATCTCCACCAACCGGATATCCCCGTCCCGCGACGGCAGCTTGCGGACCGCTCCCTCTGCCAACAGCTTATGCGCCTCCGCAGATCCGACCCATCGCACGTGCACCGGCAGGTTCGCCCGGATATGCCGGTTTACCCGGAGCTCGACCTCGACGAGCTGCTCGAGCACCGCAGCCTGCACCGCCGGACCGTTCACGTCCAGATCAATCGTTGTTTCGCTTTCTCCCAAGTGAAACGAAACAGTCCGCAGCCCGAAATCATCCGCCAGCACTGCCGAAAGCAGGTGTTGCCCGCTGTGCTGCTGCATGTGGTCCAGGCGTCGCGCGCTGTCCACGGTGCCTTCCACGCTTGTGCCGGTCAGCAGCGGCTTCGTCGTGCTGTGCCACACTTCTCCCGCTTCGTCCTCCTGGACATCATCAACCGCAACCGTCAGCTCCACGCCGGAGCGTGCTTTTGCGCGCAGCACGCCGCGGTCGCAAGGCTGGCCGCCGCCTGCAGGAAAGAACGCTGTGCGGTCCAGTGCTATCTGCCAAATCTGCACCCCGTCCTTCCGGGCGAACTCACGAATATCGGTCACACGCGCGCGAAAATCAAAGAGGGCTGGGTCGTCGAAGTAGAGTCGTTTGGCTGCCGGCATGTTACACCAAGTGTACCCAGCCGGGAGCCGATGCGTCCGCACCACCATCACTTCCATGTGACTGCGGTATCCTCCCAGGAAAGAAGGTGCCTGTGCCTGAAGAACTTTCGCCGCCTGCCCCCGGGCGCAAGCCGTCCGACGTTCCCCGTAACCTCAAGCCTTACTTCCTCTGCTTCCTCGTCAAGGGTGAGCGCTGGGACGACCCGGAGGGCGCGGAAACCTTGATGCCGGCCCAGCTCGCTTTTCTTCGCGAACAGATCGAATGGCGCCGCTACAAAACCGCCGGTCCCGTGATCGACGGCGGCGACATCGTGGGCTTTTCCATCCTCGAAGCGTCCAGCCTTGAAGCCGCTCTCGCACTTGCGGAGTCCGACCCCGCCGTTGCCGCCGGCCGCGTGAACGTGCGTCTGCTGCCGGCGATTCTTCCCGCACTCGATAGCATCAAAATCGATTTCCCGAAGAAAGACTAAGCCGGGTACACGACCGCTGCTGCAGCCCTTGCGCGCACACAAGAGCCACGCTGCTCCGCAGATTTACAGCGAGTTCATGTTGTGCAGGAACTCCGCGTTGTTTCGTGTCTTCCCCAGCTTGTCGACCAGCAGCTCCATCGCTTCGGTGGGCGACAGGGGATTGAGTACCTTGCGCAGCACCCACACCCGGCTCAGGTCTTCCTTGATAATTAAGAGCTCTTCCTTGCGCGTGCCGGAGCGTTGAATGTCGATCGCCGGAAAGACCCGCTTGTCGATCAGCTTGCGGTCCAGGATGACTTCCATATTGCCCGTGCCCTTGAACTCTTCAAAGATCACTTCGTCCATCCGCGAGCCGGTGTCCACAAGCGCCGTCGCGATAATTGTGAGCGAACCGCCCTCTTCGATATTCCGCGCCGCGCCGAAGAAGCGCTTTGGCCGCTGCAGCGCGTTTGAGTCCACACCGCCCGACAGGATCTTGCCGCTCGGCGGCACAATCGTGTTGTACGCGCGTGCTAGCCGCGTGATGGAGTCCAGCAGAATTACCACGTCGCGCTTGTGCTCGACCAGGCGCTTCGCCTTTTCGATGACCATCTCGGCGACCTGCACATGCCGCGCCGCGGGCTCGTCGAACGTGGATGAAATCACCTCGCCTTTCACCGAGCGCTGCATGTCCGTCACTTCTTCCGGGCGCTCGTCGATTAGCAGCACGATCAGCGCAACCTCCGGATGGTTCGCCGTCACGGAGTTCGCAATGGCCTGCAGCAGCATGGTCTTGCCGGTGCGCGGAGGCGCCACGATCAGCCCGCGCTGGCCTTTGCCGACAGGCGTCAGCATGTCCATCACGCGGCCTGAGATCGACTCGCGCACCGTCTCCATCTTCAGCTTTTCCTGCGGGTAGAGCGGGGTCAGGTTATCGAACAGGATCTTATTGCGCGTCTCTTCGGGAGACTCGAAGTTGATCGCCTCGATTTTCACCAGCGCGAAGTACTTCTCGCCCTCATGCGGCGGCCGCACATTGCCGCTGACCGTATCGCCGGTCTTCAGATCGAACTTCCGTATCTGCGACGGGGACACATAGATGTCATCCGGGCCGGGCAGGTAGTTGTAATCGGGCGAGCGCAGGAAACCATAACCGTCGGGCAGGATTTCAAGCACGCCCTCGGCGAAGATGTGCCCTTCTTTTTCGCTCTGCGCCTGCAGAATCTTGAAGATGAGGTCTTGCTTGCGGAGACCGCTCGCCCCGGGGATATCGAGTGTGCGCGCGATGCGGCTCAACTCGGTGATGTTTTTTTCTTTCAACTCAAGGATGGTCATTGTCACCTGCGGTGCATGGGAAGGGAAAACATGGAGGGGCCGCCGGGAGGGAAACACAGGCGTGAACAAGGAGGGGGCGGTGCAGGGGAGTACAGGTTGTCCAGTACAGAATACAACAGCGCGCCGGTATTCAGGCGAATCCTGTCTTTCAATGAAGTACCGGAGTAATGTTGCCGCGGCCCTTCATGAACTGAAGGACCACGCCAACCGCAGCTACTATCTTTCGATGGGGAACAGGGCTGCGCTAAGCTGCGCGGCGCTGCTCTTCTGCCGCTTCATGCGAAGAGAAAAGCTTTTCTGAAGCAGGATTGTTTTCGTGGAAACGGGCGAGTACCTCGTTCGTTGTGTCCTGAAGGCGGGTATTCGGCTTGTGCAGCTTGCGGGTCGCTTTAGAGGCAAGTTGGCAGAGCTGATACCGGTTTTCAAGGTGGGCCAATGCCCCAAAGATCAAGTCAGAGCGCATGCGCGATGAAACTCCTTGACAAAGATTGAACCCAAAGACTACGAGCGTCTGTAGATTTGGATGAGGAAAGCGGCGGCATCGCCGGAGCAGTTTCCTGGATTGTTGATGGTGCGGCAGGTCGTTGTACCTGGCCTGCTGCATTGGGCCGTGTGAACAACGGCGAGTCTCCCTGATTGCTACCGCGTTGGGCCTTTCAGCTACGCCGACGGAAACAGGTCCCGGCGCACCCTCGACGGCGACAGCCCCACTCCATCGAACGCCAGAAAGCACGGCTGAACACGGCTGCAAAGCCAAGATATCGCCCGAATTCCGACAGGTCAACACTTTTTTTCATAGATTCATCCCGGAACTCCTACATAAAATGGGAAATCCGCCGCATCACCCAGACGCATAGCCAAGCCCCGCTTTGCCCCGACCCGTTCCTCCTGCTACTATCAGGGTCATTCCGCATCGAAACCGCTGCGTCCGCAGCGTTCGGTACCGGGATGTCTTGGGGGGCTATAGCTCAGCTGGGAGAGCGCCTCGTTCGCAACGAGGAGGTCAGCGGTTCGATCCCGCTTAGCTCCACCAACCTTCCTCAGAAGGTACCCGTCCGTCATGTCAAGCCGCCTGCAGAGTGAAATCAAGCAAGGAAAGCCCTTTAGCAGCCTCCGGCAGCAGGTGCTCCTGCAGATGGCACGTACTACGGCGATCCTCACGCATGCGTGGGAGCAGGCGCTGCGTGTACACGGCATCACGCTGACCCAGTACAACGTGCTTCGGATTCTCCGCGGCGCCGGGCCTGAGGGTCTGTGCCGCCACGAGGTCTCCAGCCGCCTCATCACGCAAGTGCCCGATGTTTCGCGTTTGCTGGACCGCATGATGAAAGCAGGCCTTGTGACGCGCACCCGGGATGCCGGCGACCGCCGGCTGGTGAATGCCTGCATTACTCCGCAGGGTCTCGCTATTCTCGATCATCTCGACGAACCGTCCTACACCGTCGCCGACAGCCAGCTCGCGCACATGTCGGACGCCGATCTTCGCATCCTGATCGAGCTGCTGGAAGCTGCCCGCTGCCCCGAATCGCAGCAGTCCGCAGTGCAGTCGTAAGACTCTGCTCTTTGGGGAACAAAGAGCACGCTCCTGCTGCTCAGCCCTTGCGTGGCACCCCCAGCCCGATCGAGCGCATCAGCGCCAGCGCATTGCTCGTTTCCACGATACCCGGCTTCAGACGGTAGTCGAACGCCAGCGCCTCGCCGTTCAGACGGTCCTCAAAGTGGCAGTTGATCGCCTCGCCGCCGAGCGCATCCGGCAGCCGCGTCAGCGCCAGGTCATGCGTGCTCACCAGCCCGACCGCTCCTTGCGCCAGCAACGTGCGCACCACGTAGTCCGTCCCCGCAAGCCGGTCGTTGGAGTTGGTGCCCGACAGAAGCTCATCCAGCAGAAACAGCACGGGTACCGGTCCGCCGGCCAGCTCGGTAATCAGCTTCACGCGGCTGATCTCCGCATAAAAACGCGAAGCCCCGCCCTGCAGCGAGTCGAGGACGCAGATGGACGTCCCGACCGCCAGGGGCGAAAGCACCAGCCGGCTCGCCCGCACCGGCGCGCCCATCTGCGCCAGCACGATATTCACCCCAACGCTGCGGATGAACGTGCTTTTGCCCGCCATGTTCGGTCCACTGATGATCACCAGCCGGGTGCCTGCCCCGGTGCGTGAACCCAGCGCCAGGTCGTTGCGCACCGCTGTTCCGGCAGCAAGCAGCGGATGCGACAGCCCCTCTGCCTCAAATACCGGACCCTCCGAAACCAGCTCGGGAAATACATCCTCCGGGTGCTCGAACGCATAGCCGGAAAGCGCCGCGAGCGCTTCGAACTCCCCGACCGCGGCCAGCCATCCCCGCACAGCGCCGCCATGCCGCGCCTGCCATCGCTCGCCTGCCAGCAGCAGGTGCGCTGTCCAGTACGTCACCAGGTCCGCGGCGCGTCCCAGCGGATTTCGCCGCGACTCCAGATACTGCGCGAGCTTTGCCAGCCGCGCAATCGCAGCGGAGGGCGCGCTGCCGGAGCTGCGCAGCGCAGCCTGCAACTGCTTTAGCCTCGCCGACTCGAAGGTTTCCCGCTCCAGCAGCGCCAGGACCTGGGACAACACCTCAAGATCCTTCGTCGCGCCTTCCATCGCGCTCGCCTGCTCGTCAATTGGCCGGTGCAGACGGTAGGCATACACGAGGCAGGCAACCGTCGCCAGCGAAGCCAGCCAGCCCAGCCCCAGCAATGCCCAGGCCGCCATGCTGAGCACCCAGAGCACGGCGAGTGAAGCAGCGATCCACCCGACCGCGGTTCCTGAAAAAACAGCCGCCTGCTCACCCCACGCCGCCAGCGCCTCCGGATGCACGCCTTCCCGTACCGTCTCGCCGCTGGCCCAAAGCCGCTCGCGAAAGCCGACCCGGCCGGCCAGCTCCCGCACCGCCTGCTGGCGCTCCCGCACGACCACCGGTGTGCCGGGCGCGAGCAGCCAATCCGCCAACGTCTCTTCCCCCGCTCGCGTCCGTGCTGTACACAACAGCGCGAAGAGAGAAGCAGCGCCAAACAGGTCCAGGTCGCGCGCATACGGGTGCAGCGGATCGAGGAAGCGTTCGCCTGTCCGGTTATCGGCAGGCTTCGCCTTGATGCTTATTTCAGGCTCACGCGCCCAGCTTCCGTCCAGCCGCGCCAGCCCGCGCCGGTAGTATTCCATCGGCCGCTCGCACCGCTTCAGTCTGCCAAGCAGACGATCATGCGCTACCGCCAGCGCAACAAACAAAGCGATCGGTACCAACGTCCAGCCCAGCACCGCGGGGCGGCGGAGCAGGGCAATCACCAGCGCAACCGAGAGCACCGCGAGGGCCAGCTTCGCCCCGCCAAGACGGCGATCCCAGCGGCGTTCTCCGGACTGCTCGGCCTCAAGCTCCGCAAGCCTGCCGGCATACTGTTCTTCGGCGCTGCGTTTTTCCGTTTCTTCCGCGTGCTCCACGTCGATGCTCATGCCTGGACTCCTGCTCCAAGTATGTCGTGTACGCGGCTGCCGGCTGAATCTGGACACAATTGTATGCAGGACTGTATAAGTTCGGAGTGCCAGCCTCCATGCCATTCCGTTTCGCAGCAGAAGCCTCCAGCATCAGTGTTCTCGACTCGCACACCGGCGGTGAGCCGACCCGGCTGGTCCTGGCCGGTGCGCCGATGCTCACAGGACGCGGCGTCTCCGCGCAGCTCAGCCAGCTCCAGCGCGAGCACCCGTCGTTCCGCACCGCTGTGCTGGGCGAGCCGCGCGGCTCCGATGTGCTGGTCGGCGCGCTGCTGCTTCCGCCCTTAGACCCTGCGAATACCGCCGCCGTGATTTTCTTCAACGATGTCGGGTATCTGGGCATGTGCGGCCACGGCACGATCGGGCTCATCCATTCGCTTGCATGGCTGGGCCGCATCGCCCTCGGCCGGCACATTGTTGAGACCCCCGTTGGAACCGTTCAGGCGGCCCTGCACCCGGACGGCACCGTCACCGTCGCCAATGTACCGGCATGGCGGGAGACGGCGGACGTAACGGTTGCGGTGCCCGGTCTCGGCAGAATCACCGGCGATATCGCCTGGGGCGGCAACTGGTTCTTTCTCGTCACCACGCCACCCCCGCTTCCGCTCGAGCTCGCGCATGTCGCCGAGCTCACCCGCGTTTCCATGGCGGTTCGCCAGGCGCTGGCGCATGCCGGCATCACCGGCGCTGCGGGCGCACCGGTTGACCATATCGAGTGGTTCGCTGCCCCGCACGATCCCGGCAACCACAGCCGCAACTTTGTTCTTTGCCCGGGGATGGCGTACGACCGCTCGCCCTGCGGCACCGGCACCAGCGCTAAACTTGCCGTACTGGCTGCCCGCGGCGCGCTGCCGCCGGGCGAATTCTGGCGGCAGGAAGGCATTCTGGGAACGGTCTTCACCGGCAGCTACCAGCCGGGTTCACCCCTGCCGAACGGCCTGCCGGCAGTGCTGCCCAGCATTACGGGCCGCGCCTGGGTCACGGGCGAAACCACCCTGCTCTATGAGTCGTCCGACCCGTTCGCGAGAGGAGTTTCGCCGGCATGACCGACCACCCCAGCGAATCAGATGTGCTTGACGCTCTTATCATCGGCGCGGGTATCGTCGGGGTTTGTGTCGCACTCGCCTGCGCGCGCGCCGGGCTGCGCGCCGTTCTGGTCGAGCGGGCGCAGCCAACGCAGGGCGCAACCGCTGCCGCCATGGGGCACGTTGTGGCCATGGGCGAGTCGCCTGCGCAGTGGGCGCTTACCCGCTACGGCCAGCAGCTGTGGCGTACCCGCGCGCTGCCCCGGCAGGCCGAGTACGCCGAACCGGGCACGCTCTGGATCGCTGCTGACAGCGAGGAGATGGCCGAGGCCGAGCGCAAGCACCAGCTTTATGAGGCGCATGGCGCTGCCAGCCGCATGCTTACCGCGGCCGAGCTGCACGCAGCCGAGCCGAACCTGCGTCCCGGCCTGCCTGGCGCTCTGCTGGTGCCGCACGACGGCATCCTCGCGCCGCCGGCAGCGGCCCTGGCCTTTTTGGCGGAGGCGCAATCGCTCGGAGTCGGCTTCGTGCCGGGCGAAGTTCTCAGCGCAGGCCATGGCGAGGTGCTGCTCGCCGGAGGCACAGCGCTTCGCGCCCGGACCATCGTACTCGCTACCGGCGCGGCGCTGGAGCTGCTGCCCGCCCCGGGTCTCGTGCGCAAACGCAAAGGCCACCTGCTGACGACCCGACCCTCCACGCCGCTGGTGCAGCACCAGTTGGTCGAGCTTGGCTACCTGAAGAGTGCGCATACCTGTCAAGCTTCCGGCACAGACGAAGCTTCGGTCGCTTTCAACGTCCAGCCGCGCTCCGGCGGACGCCTGCTCGTCGGTTCGTCCCGCCAGTTCGGCGACGAAGCCGGCGCTGTGCGCCCCGAGCTGCTCGATCGCATGCTTGCGCGTGCGACGGAGTACCTGCCCGCCCTCGCCACGCTTGCGATGGAGCGCGCCTGGACGGGTTTTCGCGCGGCCACGCCTGACGGGCTGCCACTCATTGGCCCCTGCCCGGCGTTGTCCGGCGATGCGAGCCTGTATCTTGCGACCGGGCACGAAGGCCTGGGGATTACCACGTCCCTCGCCACCGCTGAGCTGGTCGTCGATACCCTGCTCCGCCGCGCCTCGGCGATCCCGCGCGAGCCCTATCTCCCGGACCGACTGGCTGGCCGCCTGGCGGCGGGAGCACAATGACACCGGAGAACCCATGATGCAATGGCAAGGCGTGATGCCCGCAATGACTACCGCGTTCCGTCCTGACGGCGAAGTCGACCATGACTTCATGGCCCGGCACGCCGCCTGGATGCTCGATAACGGCTGCACCGCTCTCGTGGCGCTCGGCTCGCTCGGCGAGGCGGCGACGCTGCGCCACGAAGAGAAGCTTGCCATCCTCAAAAACCTGGTCGCAAACCAGGCTGCGACCCGGAAAGCGCCGGTTATAGCCGCTATCTCGGCGCTCTCCACGGCCGAGGCGGTGCGGCTTGCGAAAGACGCCGAGCAGTGCGGCTGCGCGGGCCTGATGATCCTGCCTCCCTACGTCTACATCGGCGACTGGAGGGAAACCCGCGCGCACATCGCCGCTATTCTGGAAGCGACGCCGCTCTCCGCCATGCTGTACAACAACCCCATCGCGTACAGGACCGATTTTCTCCCCGAGCAGGTGGAAGAGCTTGCCGGCGCCCATGCGAACCTCCACGCTGTGAAGGAGTCGAGCACCGACGTTCGCCGCGCCTCGGCGATCCGCGCGATCCTGGGCGAACGCCTTAGCGTGTGCGTCGGCGTTGACGATGCCATTGTCGAGGGCGTTGCTGCCGGAGCGAAAGGCTGGATCGCCGGCTTGGTCAATGCCTTTCCCGCGGAGTCGGTCGAGCTGTTCGAGCTGGCCGCCGCGGGCCGCCAGGCGGAAGCGTTCAATCACCTGCGCTGGTTTCTGCCGCTGCTCCGGATGGATACCGTGCCCAAATTCGTCCAGCTCATCAAGTGGGTGCAGGGTGAGCTCGGCGTCGGCAGCGCGCAGGTGCGCGCCCCGCGGCTGGAGCTGGAATGCGAAGAGCTCGCACGCGCCAAAACCGTGCTTTCCACAGCCCTCGCCACGCGCCCCGCGCTCAGCCGCGTTGCCGTTCCGTTCAATCAATAGCAAATGCTTGTCCGGAGCCAGCATCTGAACAGGTGCATACTGGGCAAGTGCACCGGCCCATGGGAGAAAGCCAGATGAACGGAAACGGAATGAAAGTCAAAGCGGCAGGGCTGGCAGTTGCGGCCCTGCTGATCACGACAGGCATCGCTCGCGCGCAGAAAACCCCCAAAAGCGTGCTGGTGCAGATGGAGACGTCCTCCGGTCAGGACGCCGGGAAGGCGCTGCTGATCAATGAGAAAAACGGCGTCAAGTTCGAGGTAGACTTCAAGAGCCTGGACCCCGGCACCCATGGCATCCACGTGCACCAGTTCGCCAAGTGCGATACTCCGGATTTCAAAAGCGCCGGCGGCCACTTCAATCCAGGCGGGAAACAGCACGGCATGCAGAATCCGCAGGGCCACCACGCCGGCGACCTGCCTAACATCGTTGTCGGCGATGACGGCATGGTCAAGACCTCATTCTTTTCAAAAGACCTGACGCTCGACCCGGGCAAGCCGAACTCAGTCTTTGCCAACGGCGGCACCTCGCTAATGATCCATAGCGGCCCCGACGATATGAAGACCGATCCGTCCGGCAACTCAGGCTCCCGTGTAGCCTGCGGCCTTATCACCATGAGCCATGCGTCGAACAAGGTTCAGAAGCTTGGCGCTTCCAGCAGTACCAGCCTTACCGGACCCATGTAGAGCGTTTTCAGAGCGCCGTGATGCTCAGCTCTTCTCCATCAGTGTTTTTGACATCATGATGAACGAGCATGGCATCCTGACCGGCATCTGCTCCGCCGGAAACGGTGCCGTGCCAGTGACTTGGTAACCGTACTTTCCGTAGAGCGGCGGTAGTTCGGTCCGCAAGTCGACTACCGTGAGGTCCATGTACCGGCAGCCCTGCTCGCGGCAAAACTCCTCCGCGGCAGCCATCAAACGTGTGCCGATGCCCTGGCGCTGGCGCTCCGGCGCGACCGAAAGCATGCCGAAATATCCGCGCTCGCCGCGCACTTCGACGTATACGCTGCCGAGCAGCTCGCGCCCGTCCTCAAGCAGCAGAAACCGGCCAGTCTTTAGATGATGCTCGATCTCATGGGCATCGGTTCGCTCGCCGACCTTAAAGAACTTTTCCACCTGGAACGCCGCGTTTACCAGCGCTACCAGTGCCGCCACGTCGCCTGCGTCCGCAAACCGAAACTGTGCCGCCATCGCTCGTTCTCCTGTTGCAAAACAAAAGCCGAGCACAAGGGCCCGGCTCCTGAACGTCCGTGATGCAGGTGCTACATCGTCGACGGATTGTTGCTGTGCCCGGCCTGCCGAGCCGCATCCGCGCGCTCGCCGGCCTGCTCCAGCGCCTCGGCCTGCGCCATGACCGCGACAGCCTTTTTCACCATCGGGTCCCACTCCGCCCGCGCCTGCATGCCGTCTTCTTCGGTGTACGCGGTGCTGAGCAGCTCGGCCAGAATATTCGCCTTCACCCACCCGAGTACCGAGTTCATCTCGGCGTCGCTGTAGCCGATGTTCTTTTCCTTGAGGAACTGCTTGAAGTCATCGAGCATCGCCGGCGTCACCTGTGCATCTTTCGCCACGGTGTGCTTGGCCAGGTACTGCTGTGCGAAGTCGAAGAACGCGTAGTGCGCGATCAGGATGCGCTGGACCTGCACCGGCTTCGGCTCTTCAAACGGCACGTCCGGCGCAATGCCGTCGCCGCCGTACTCCGTCCTGCCGGAGTCCGTGAGCTTCACTTCGCGGTCCTTGTCGTTCTGCGGCTTGCCGTGGTTCGAGTAGTAGTCGTAGAGCGACACGCCCTCGTAGTTCCGCTGGATCAGCCGGCCGCTCGGCGTGTAGTAGTGATAGGTCGTCAGCGTCAGCCCGGTGTTGTCGCTCAGCGGGTACACCGTCTGCACCAGCCCTTTGCCGAACGTCGTTTCCCCCACGATCAGCGCGCGGTCATGGTCTTGCAGCGCGCCGGAGATGATCTCCGCGGCTGAAGCTGTCCCGTGATTCGTGAGGATCACGATCGGGTAGGTTTTGCCGTCGTTTCCATGGGTTGCGCGGTACACCTGCTCCGGGTAGGCGCGTCCACGCTGGGACACGATGATCTGTCCCCGCTGCAGGAACTGGTCGCAGACCGCCACTGCCTGGTTCAGCAGGCCGCCCGGGTTGTCCCGGAGATCCAGCACCAGGCCCTTCACATCGCCGAACCGGGCGAGCGCGTCTGAAACTTCTTTGCCCGTTGTCTCCTGCACGGCCTTGATATGGATATAGAAGATCCCCGGCTGAATCTGGTATGCCAGGTCGACCGAATCGTTCGGGATCTCCGCCCGCACCAGGTCGAAGGTCAGCGGCTGCGTCGAACCCGCCCGCACCACCGTGACCGAAACATGCGTCCCCTTGTCGCCCTTCAGCAGCGCCACCACGTCATCCGAGCCCAGCCCATCCGTCGGTTTTCCATCGACCGAGGAGATGATGTCGCCCGGATGGATACCGGCCTTGTATGCCGGCGTCGAAGGAATGGGCTTCAGAACCACGGTCCGCTGCTTGTCGCCGATCAACTGCGGCTGAATCAGCATGCCGACCCCGTAGTAGCGGCCCCGCTGCTCTTCAATCAGCTTGTTGTAACTCTTCGGGTCGAAAAAGTTCGAGTGCGGGTCCAGCGTCCGCAGCATCGCCGGAATCGCGCCGTCGTAGATGGTGTCGTTCGGCTTATCGCCCGTGAAGGGCTCAGCGTAGTTCTCGGACACAGTCGTGTACACCGAGGCGAACTGCTTCAGCGACGCGCGAAAGTCGGCATCGCTGTCTTCACCCTGCGCCCGCACCTTCTGGCTGGCAACCATGCCGGCAAGCCCGCATGCGGTAAAGAAGACGACAAGCGAAAATGCGGTGCGGCGGCTGCGAGTGGACATAGGGGTGTTAATAAGACCTCGGTGTGCCTCCAAAGTATAGCAAGCAGAGCCAGCAATCGCCTGTCGCGGCCGCCGTACTGGACCGTTCCGTTCCGGACCGGACCGGCGGAGGATCGTCGCAGACGCTCACGGATCGGCAACGCCGGACCGCCGGGTGCGGCTTGCCTCGGCTTTTGGCGCCTGCTCCGGCCGCGGGGCTTGTCAGGCTGCCCGGTTCCACGCGTACAATCGGACGTGTTCCCCCGGTGCGCCGCCTGCGTCCGCAACTCTCTCGTCGCTTGTCCGCCCAGGGGCTTTTTGAGACCTTATTGATGATTCGTCGAACTTCGTTTTTCCGGGCACCGTCCCGCGCTGGCCTTTGCGCAAGCTTGCTCGCCGCCGCCACCCTCGCGCTCGCCGCCTTCGCATTTGATGCAAACCCTGCTTTCGCCCAGGCAGTGAGCAGTAACGCTGCGGCCGCTTCGGCGCAGGAGAGCCCCTTTCACGGGCAAGTGGTCGAAGATATCGTTGCCCGCGTCAACGATCAGGTCATCAGCACCTCTGACTACGACCATGCCGAGCAGGACCTGGAAAATCAGGCCAAACAGCGCAACTGGTCGCAGGCCGAGCTCGACGAACAGAAGAGCCAGCTGCTGCGCGACTTGATTGACAACCAGCTTCTGCTCTCGAAGGGCAAGCAGCTCGGCATCACCGGCGAGGCGGAAACCATTCGCCAGCTGGACGAGCTTCGCAAACAGAACCACCTGGACAGTATGGAAGCGCTGCAGAAAGCAGCTGAGGCGCAGGGCGTGGACTTCGCCGACTTCAAGGCCAGCATCCAGAACCGCGTCATTACCTCGCAGGTGATCCGCGACGAGGTAGGCCGCCGCATCAACATTACCCAGGCCGACGAGCAGCAGTATTACGACCAGCACAAAGGCCAGTTCACTGCCCCCGAGCAGGTCAAGCTGAGCGAAATCCTCATCCCCACCCCGGACCCCGATAACGCGGCCCAGGTGGCGACCGCCCAGACCAAGGCGGACTCCGTCGAGGCGGAACTTAAGTCCGGGCAGGATTTCGCCACGCTGGCCAAGGCTGACTCCGGCAACTCTACCGCGGCGCAGGGCGGCGTGCTTGGCGAGTACAAGCGCGGCCAGCTCGCCAAGGTGCTCGAAGATGACACGTTCTCGCTCAAGCCGGGCCAGTTTACCGAGCCCATCCGCACCAAGCAGGGGTATGTCATCCTCCGCGTCGATGCGCACGATGCCGGCGGCGTCCAGCCCTTTGCCAGCGTGCAGCCGGAGGTAGAGGACGCTGTGGGCATGCAGAAGATGCAGCCTGCGCTTCGCCAGTACCTGACCCAGCTGCGCGAAGAGGCATACATCGACGTAAGGCCCGGCTACCACGACGCGGCCGCCAGCAAAGACGAGACGCATCCGATTTTCAGCGCCTACACGCCGCCCCAACCGAAGAAAAAGAAGAAGCACGAGGTGCGCTCACGCTTCAGCGGAAACGCCCGGACCCGGAACAGCGTGGTAGCCGCCAAGCGGAACGCGGCGGCAGCCGAGCCGCCGCCGCCCACCGGCGTGCCTTCGCTGGCGGATGTTGCGAGCGGCAAAGCCGCCACCATGCCGGCCGCCAAAACGACCCAGATCGCCAGCGCCAAGACCCAGAAGCCCGGCAAAAAGGAGAAGGTGCGCTACGGACAGGCGCCGCGCGAAGCGCTGCCCGCTTCAGCAACCCACGAGGAAGATGCCGGCGCGAGCGCGGCGAACGGCAACGGCTCGACCGCCGAAACAGCCAGCGCCGCCGACGGCGGTGTATCTGTACCCGCAGGTGCGCACTACGAGAATGGCGAGAGCGCCGGCGAAGAGCAGGTAGCCGTCAAGAAAGTAAAGACCCGCTTCTCCCAGCGCGGCGAGCAGGATAAAGCCGCCAAGAAAGAGAAGAAGCGCAAGTCGGCGGTCGATCCTTATCCGAACCCGCCGGCAGACGCCCAGGAAATCGCCGATAGGAAGGAACAGTCGCAACCGCTCGGGCTGGGCGGCGACACCTCAAAGAAGCCACCCAAGCCAAAGCCGACGGGCGTGAAAACCCGCTACTCCGATGAAGCCGGCAAAAAGCACACGACCGACACCACCAATCCTGACAATAGTACTCCGGCCGTGACGACTGAGCCGTACCACGAACCGTCAAACGAAGCGCCGCCAGGCTCAAATGCGCCGGTGCCGGCGCAAACTACGCCCACCGGCTCGGGTGATCCCATGGGCACAACCACCCCGCCGCCCAGCCAGCCGCAGTCGCAGCGTTAACCCGGGGTCGAGCCATGAAAGAGCTGTTCGTTCGCGACCTCGCCCGCTTTGAAAACCAGGTCGTCACGGGCTTTTTTATCGCTGCTACCCGTCAGCTTCGCACCAAGGCTGACGGGTCGAGCTATCTATGCCTGACCCTGGCCGACTCCACGGGCCAGATTGAGGCCCGGATGTGGGAGATCACAGGCGTGGGGGACTTCGCCGCGGGCGATGTCTTGAAACTGCGCGGGCAGGTCTGCCGGTACCAGGAAAAGCTCCAGATCAAAGTCGACAAGCTCAAGTGCGCTGATAAGGCCGACTACGATCTTGCCGACTTCCTGCCGAAAACGCCCAACGATGTTTCGATCCCTGCGCTATGGGCCTCGCTCACCGGGTATGTCGAGAGCCTCACTGACCCGCACCTCCGCGCGCTGTTGCAGCTGTTCCTCGACGATCCGGCTGTCGCCGGCGCCTGGCGCGAGGCCCCGGCGGCCAAGGCAATGCACCACGCCTGGATCGGCGGCCTGCTGGAGCACGTCGTCTCGCTTCTCGACCTCTGCAAGCGCACCGCTCCGCAGTACCCGGAGGTCCATCGCGATCTGCTGCTTTCAGGAGCCATGCTGCACGATATCGGCAAGCTCCGTGAGCTGCAGTGGGAACGCGCCTTTGGCTACACCGTTGAAGGCCAGCTGCTCGGCCATATCTCTATCGGCGCCAGCATGATCGACGAAAAAATTGCGCAGCTTCCCGGCTTTCCGCCGCGCCTGCGGACGCTTCTGCTGCACATCATCCTCTCCCACCACGGGCGGCTGGAATACGGCTCGCCCAAGCTGCCCATGACGGCGGAAGCCCTTCTGCTGCATTACCTCGACGATCTCGACGCCAAGATGCAGACCCTGCGCAGCGAGCTCGCCCGCAGCCTCGCCAATGGCGCGGCCGCCGAGCAGCCGACAGAGTACATTCGCGCCCTCGAGCGCCCGCTGCTTGACACCCGCGCCTGGCTCGCCGGCTCCTAGTCGAACCGCCCCGGTACAATCGAAGCTGACATGTTACGGTTTGCAACAGCAGGGGAGTCGCACGGCGAAAGCCTGGTCGCAATGGTCTCCGGAATGCCCGCGGGTGTGCCGGTTCACGCCGAAACCATCAACCGCGAGCTATGGCGGCGCCAGCAAGGCTACGGCCGGGGCGGACGCATGCGCATCGAGCAGGACACCGCGCATATCCTCTCCGGCATTCGCCATGGCGCCACGATCGGTGCGCCGATCTCCATGCTCATTGCCAATCGCGACTGGGAGAACTGGCGCGAGATTCTGCCCGTGGAAGCCGGTGACCCGGCCAAACACAAGGCGGTCGCTTCTCCGCGCCCGGGCCATGCCGATCTTGCCGGCTCACTCAAGTACGACTTCGCTGACGCGCGCTACGTCCTTGAACGCGCCTCGGCTCGGGAGTCGACCGCCCGCGTCGCCGCCGGCGCCATTGCGAAGACGCTGCTCGCCGAGCTTGGCATCCAGGTTTTGTCGCATGTTGTCCGCGTGGGCCGAGCCGAGCTTGACCGCGAGGTTAAGTGGAGCGAGATTGCAGCCCTCGCGCAAAAAGACGAAGTGTCGCTAGGGTGCGTCGACGAAGCAGCCGAGGCCCGCATGAAAGCCGAAGTCGATCTCGCGCTGCGCACCGGAGACTCCATCGGCGGCATCTTTGAGGTCGTTATCCACGGCGCGCCCGCGGGAATCGGCACCTATGCCAACTGGGACGAACGCCTCGACGGACTCCTCGCCCAGGCCGTGATGAGCCTGCAGGCCGTTAAAGCCGTCGAGCTCGGACGCGGCGTTACGGCCGCCGAATCGCTCGGCTCGGAGGTCCACGACGCGATCGGCTACGCGGGCCTGGACGGCTCGGAAACCGAAAATCCGGATGCAGCGCAGGGAGCGACCCGCCATACCCGCTTTACGCGCGAGCGCAACAACGCAGGTGGCGTGGAAGGCGGCATATCGAACGGCGAAGACATCGTGATCCGCGGCTATCTCAAACCCATTTCCACCCTCCGGCGTCCGCTCGCCTCGGTTACCTATGCGGGCCGCGAGGAAACCAAAGCTGCGTACGAGCGCTCCGACGTGTGCGTCGTACCGGCCGCCGGCGTCGCGGCAGAAGCGATGGTCGCGCTTGCCTTCGCGCGACTTGTGCTTGAGAAGTTCGGCGGCGACTCACTCCGCGAACTTAAGCGCAACTACGACGGTTACATTCAGCAGATTCGTGCGTACTGAGCGTTTTCCATGAGAAGAAGCAAGAGACAATGATTCGAGAGATCGTAAAGTATCCCGACCCCATACTCCAGCGCGTCGCCGAACCCGTGACCGAGTTTGACCCCGCCCTGCAGTCGCTCGTCGACGATATGTTTGAGTCCATGTACGCGGCCAAAGGCATCGGGCTCGCCGCGCCCCAGATCGGCATTTCCAAGCAACTCACCATTATCGATCTCAGCTTCGGCAAGAACCCGGAAGAGAAATACGTGCTCGCGAACCCTGAGATCATCTTCCGCGAAGGCCGCCAGTATGAAGAAGAAGGCTGCCTCTCCCTGCCGGAGATCCGCGAGAAAGTGTCGCGTTCCGCCCGGGTTCGCGTGCGCGCGCAGAATGCCAGGGGTGAGTGGTTTGAGCTGGATGGAGAGGAACTGCTCGCTCGCGCCTTCCAGCACGAGATTGACCATCTGCAGGGCATCCTCTTTTTCTCGCGAGTCTCCATGCTGAAGCGCGATTTGCTGCTGCGCCGCATCCGTAAACTTCAGCGGGCAGGGGAGTGGTAGATATCGAGTCGTCTGTCGTGCGCCGCGCCGCGGGCGCTCTAAAGCTGGTGTTCTGCGGAACACCCGAATTCGCCGTTCCCACGCTCGCCGCGCTCCACACCGCCGGCCATGAAATCCCGCTCGTGCTCACCCAGCCCGACCGCCCCGCCGGCCGGGGCATGCAGCTGATCGCCTCACCGGTCAAGCAGTGGGCGCTCGCACACGGCGCGGCCGTCGAGCAGCCCGCGAAGATCCGCTCGAATGAACTGCTTCAGGCGCGGCTCGCATCCATCCAGCCCGACGCCATCGTGGTTGTCGCGTACGGCCGCATCATTCCTCCCTGGATGCTGGCGCTGCCGCGCCTCGGCAATATTAATCTCCACGGCTCGCTGCTGCCGAAGTATCGCGGCGCCGCACCCATCCAGTGGGCCATCGCCAATGGCGAAACCGTCACCGGCGTGACCACCATGCTGCTGGAAGAAGGTCTCGACACCGGGCCAACCCTCGAGCAGGCCGAGGTGCCCATTGATGCTTCTGCAACCGCCGCTGATCTGTTTTCGCAGTTAGCCGCGCTCGGCGCGCCGCTCATGCTTTCGACCCTGGCCGGTCTCGCAGACAGCACGCTTGAGCCGCGGCCGCAGGACCATGCCGAAGCAACACATGCCCCCATCCTTACCCGCGAAGATGGCCGTATCGACTTCACGCGCACCGCGCAGGAAACCTGCAACCGCTGGCGCGGCTTTCAGCCTTGGCCGGGTGCATGGACAGTGCTCGAAGGAAAGAAGTTCACCATAATCCGCATGGCTTGTTTTGAAACATCCGATGTCACAAATACAAAGCAGCTTGCCCCAGGACGGCTGTTCCTGCACAACTCCCAGCTTCACGCCGCCTGCGGAGCGAATACCGCCATTCTTCTGCTCGAAGTCCAGATGGAAGGCAGGCGCAGCATCACTGCTCCAGATTTTTTACGCGGTTATCCGCAGTATGCCGGGGCGCAACTTGGCTGAGGCGAGCAACAAGACGAGCGTCGCCCCTGCGCGCACTGCCGCCGCACACGTCCTGCTCGCGGTCGAGCGAGGCACCGCGCATGCAGATGACCAGCTTCGCTCCCCGCGCGTGGAAGCTCTTTCCCGACAAGACCGCGACCTGACCACCGAGCTGGTGATGGGTACGCTGCGCTGGCAGGCCGTGCTCGACCGCGAAATTGCCGCTCGCCTCCGCTATCCAGAGTCGGACATGCACTTCCTCGTGATCATCGCGTTGCGGCTCGGCGCTTACCAGCTTCTCTTCCTCGACAGGATTCCGCCGCATGCCGCCGTCAACGACAGCGTCGAGCTGGCCAAGCAGGCCGACGGGCCGCAAATGGCCGGCCTGGTAAACGCCGTGCTGCGACGCCTGATGCGCGAGCGCGCTCAACTTCAAACGCTCCGCACCGAGCCCTCCGCCGCCTACCCGCGCTGGCTCGTCGCGCGCTGGCAGGCTTTTTACGGGAGCGCCGCAACCCAGGCCATCTGCGCTTTCGGTCAGCAGCCAGCCCCCGCGACCTTGCGCCTTGCAATGGAAACAGGCCCCGATACAGAATCGCCGCCAGAACGCGGCGCGTTTCTTTCCGCCGCCCGTACCCTCCGCAAAGGCGAGTTCGCGCCCGACTCCCGAACCGGTGCGCGACTCCAGGACGAAGCCTCCCAACTCGTTGCGGAGCTCGCTGCGCTGCAGGCAGTCAACACAGGCCCAGCCTGTTCCATTCTCGATGCGTGCGCCGCCCCTGGCGGCAAGACCGCCATCCTCGCCGAGCGTAATCCCACGCGCAGCATCACGGCGATGGACATAAGCGCCGCGCGTCTGCGCATCATGCAGCGCCGCTTCCCGTGGAGTGAGCACCGCGCCGAGCCCGTCCGCTTCATCCCTGGGGACGCCTCCATGCTCCCGCCCGGGCAGTTATGGGACACCATTCTGTGCGACGTGCCCTGTAGCGGTACCGGCACCCTCGCCCGCAATCCTGAAATACGGCATCGCCTGGAAGCGTCCTCGCTCGCCAGGCAAGCTGAGCGCCAACGCGCCATTCTCGCCTCAGCCCTGCGCGCGCTCAGCCCTGGCGGCCGCCTTGTCTATTCCACCTGCTCGCTCGAGCCGGAAGAGAATGAGCAAGTCGTCAAGGCTGTTCTGTCCACGTGTATCGGGGCCCGCATCCTGCCGATGGAGGCACCACTCGACGCACTGCTCGAACAAGGCATTCTTACCGCAGCAGGCCACATGCGGCTGCGCGAGACCGCCCTCGCCGGACCCTATCTGCGGACCATCCCCGGTATCCACCCCTGCGACGGCTTCTTTGCCGCTCTGCTCACAGTCGACTGACTCCGTTCAGGCGCCGATCGCCTCGTTTAGAAAGCCGTTTCCAAACCGACCCTCGGGGTCGAACCGTCTCTGCAGAGCGGTGAACGCATGGAAGCGCGGATACAGCGACGCAATTTGCGCTGCCGGCATCGCGAACAGTTTCGCCCAGTGGGGCCGCGCTGCAAACGGCGCCAGCTTTTCCTCAAGGCTCGGCAGCAGTTCGCGCACCGCGTCCCACTCCTGCTTCCAGGTAAAGTGCAGCGCCAGCGACTCCCGCTGATATGCCATGCTCAGCCACAGATCATCCGCGGCGATTGTCCGCAACTCCGATACGATGAGCAGCGGCGTAATCCGGTCCCGCAGCGTCTCCACCGCTGCAATTGCCGCCCACGCGTGCTCCAGCGGCACAAGGTACTCGCTCTGCAGTTCCGCCCCGCTCGAAGGCTTAAACTCCATGCGAAAGTGCGGCAGTCGCTCATACCAGGGCCCCGCGATACCAAACTGCTCGGTGCAGTTCTCCGGGGGCATCCCGGCCAGCGGATGAAGCTTCTGCCGCTGTAACCGGGCTCCATGAAATGAATCAGCAACAGTTACATAAGGCGAGTCGACCCGCTGCTTCAGCCAGACCTGCGTCACCCTATGCCGTTGCCAGTCCGTAAACAGGCTCACGCTGTACCCGCTCGCGACAATCGCGAGAAGATTGCGCTCCAGCTCCGTAAACGGCAGGTCCTGATACACCCGCTGCGTCATCTCGAACCGCGGCACGACCGCCAGCGTCACGCTGGTAACGATGCCCAGCGCTCCCAGCGCTACCACTGCCCCGGGAAAGATCCCGGGATGCTCCGCCCGCGACAGCCGGACCACCGCACCGGTTCCATCGACCATCTCAAATGCCACCACCGCAGTGGCAAGTCCTCCATTGCCCAGCCCCGAGCCGTGCGTCCCGGTCGCGCACGCCCCTGCGACAGAAATGTGCGGCAGGGAAGCAAGGTTGTGGACGGCAAAACCCCGCGCATCGAGCCACGGCGCAAGCTGCCCGTAGGTCACGCCGGCGCCCACCGTTACCGTCCGCGCGGCAGCGTCCAGCGTCATTTCGGCGCAACGGCGAAGCGACACCTGGCATCCGCTTGTATCGGCAATCGCGTTGAACGAGTGCCCCGCGCCCAATGCCTTCAACCGGGTGCGTCCGCGCACGGCGGCCTGTACCTCGGCTATATCTGCCGGAGCCAGCAGATCCGGCGCCACGAACACGAGGTTGCCGGCCCAGTTCCTTCGCGGCTCCGCCGCCGCGTCCCTCGCGTCCATTTGTGCATCCTCCGCAACTCGCATCTCGTTTCCTCTATCGCCCGGGGCAGCAGGTCGTGCAAACGCACCGTATTACCGCGCCGGTGTTCCGCCGCCGCTTGTCACCGACAGCACAATTGGAGTCTTCGCGGCCACCCGTGCTCCTGCCCGCGGCTGCTGCGCTACCACGGTCCGGGCTGCAGTGTCCTGCGTCAGCACGATCTGCGCTCCGGCCGGCACGGCCTCTGTGCTGGTCACCGTCAGGCCGGCTTTTTCCAGCTCTGCGGCAGCCGAATCGTAGGGATGCCCTGTTTCATCCGGCATCACCCAGGCAGCCGGCTCCGCGGGTGCGGCGTCGGCCACCAGCAGGCTCACGCTCGGCTGCTCCGCGCCTGTTGCCGCAGCTCCGGGATCCTGTGCCAGCACCGTTCCCGCGGGTACCTGCGCATCCGGCAGATGCGCTACCGCGCCCAGCTCCAGCCCCTTCTGCCGAAGCAGCAGCAGCGCATCCCGCTCGTTCTTTCCCAGCACATCCGGAATTGCAATCTTCCGCGGACCAAGGCTTTCCGCCACGGCCAGGTCCCATCCGCGCCGAACCCCGGCTCCCGGCGCCGGCGTTTGCAGCAGCACGCGGCCGGCCGGCAGCACTGTCGAGTAAAACCGCTCCGTCACTGACACGTCCAGCCCCAGCCCCGCTGCCCGGCTCGTTGCTTCGGCTATTCCCAGGCCCTGCAGGTCCGGTACCGTCACCACTGCGCGATGCACCGCAAACTGCATCGTAACAATCGCCGACACGCACGCGATCCCGGCCAGCAACACCGCAATCAGCGCGAACCGGAAGTACGCCTTCACGCTTCTGTAACCTCGGCAGCGACATATTCTATCAGCGTCGTCACTTCGGCGGAGCACCCCAGCATGATCGACACCGAACAGTACTTCTCCTTGGAGAGTGCGACCGCGTCCTCTACGGCCTTGCGGTCCAGCGGAGCGTGGCTATCCGCGCTGCCGACCGTGTATGTTACCTGGATCTTCGTAAATACCCGCGGCGCCTCCGCGGCCTGTTCCGCTTCCGCGCGGACGACGAGCGAGCCCAGCGGCTGGCGCTTTTTCCTGAGGATGTTCACCACATCCACAGACGTGCATCCGCACAGGGCGGTCAAGACCGCCTCCATCGGCGAGGGTCCCGCGGTGTGCGCCGCATCAGTATCAAATAGCAGCGTGTGGCCGCTCTCGGTTGTGCCCTCGAATGCTGTACCGCCTTTCCACTCCGTGCTGCTCTTCATGCTGCCTTCTCCCTGCTTCGTTTTATAGATGCGGGTCTATCAAGCAACCCTTTGGGGCCGATGTTCTCTAACCAACATAGCTCGGACGCGCCGGTGCGGACACTCGCACCAGATCAGGCGAGTGCGAACAATGCGTAAATTCAATGGATTAGAGGCGTGATCATGCAAGGACTGAAAGCGCTGCTTTGCACAGCGGTGGCAATTGTTCCCCTCGCTTTCACACAGCACTCCAACGCCCAGATTTCCATCAACATCGGCGGTCCTCCGCCGTCCTGTCCTTATGGCTACTACGGCTACGCTCCCTATCGTTGCGCTCCCGCGGGCTATTACGGACCGGGTTATTTTTTCAACGGTATTTTTCTCGGCGTGGGCCCCTGGGCCAACTGGGGCTATAGCCACGGCTGGGGCGGCCACCGCTTTAACGGCGGACATGGCGGCAGCTATCATGGCGGTGCCGGCGGCTTCCACGGCGGGCCGCAGGGCGGCCACGGTAGTTCGGCCGGCTTTCATGGCGGAGCGCAAGGCGGCCACGGCGCACCTCAGGGACAGTCGCATGGCGGAGCGCCGCAAGGCGGGCACGGCGCACCCCAGGGACAATCGCACGGCGGAGCGCCGCAAGGCGGCCACGGCGCGCCCCAGGGACAATCCCACGGCGGAGCGTCCCACGGTGGGGGCGGGGGTGGTGATGACCACGGCCACTAGAGCAATTTCGTTCATATCATAGCAGTTATTGTGGCAAAAGGGCGGAGCTCAGAAGCTCTGCCCTTTCTCCCCTGGAAAGCTTCACCGATGGTGATTATCCGTCACGGGCTCCGGATGGATCAGCACCCGCTCCACCGCCGGGTTCTCGCTCTTGAACCGGTCTTCGAGCGAAGTAATGACCTGGTGCACCCGCTGCATGGCAAGCTCATCCGGCATGGTGCAGTGGCATGAGAGCTGGAACCGCTCGCCCATCCGGCTGACCACCACCTCATGCACATCCAGAATTTCCGGCAGCTGCGCTGCGGCCTCGCGAAGCTGCTTCTCCATCAAACGCATTGCACGGTCCTGCGCCTGTAGCTCTGCTGTTTCAATCGTCGCCGGCTCGCTCTCAATGTGGGTCAGCACGCTTTCTACCTGCGGCAGGTCGTGCCGGATCTCGTCTTCAATCCGCTTCACGAAGCTATGTGCTTCAAGCAGCGGCAGCTGCTCATTTACCTCAATGTGCTGTTCGATCCGGAGGCCCGTCCCGTAGGTCTGGACGGAAACTTCGTGCAGCACCACGTTGTTCCGCAGCGCCACTGCCCGCACCCGGTCGAAAATGCTCTCGGTCGCCGTCTCACGCGGCACGGTGCGGATCACCACATCGGCTTCGGGCAGCACGCGGCGCACTGCGGCTGTCGCTTCCTCCACCAGTTGCTCCGTCCGCTGGAACGTCAGCTGGCGCGACATGGCCAGCGTCAGGTCCGCGAAGTGCGCTCCACCGGCGCTGCGCATCCGCGCCTGGTCTACGGCCAGCACCCCGTTAACCCGCCGAACCTGCTCCAGCACCCGCCCGCGTGTCTCCTTCGGCGTCGCATCCACGAGTGTGCCCACCGTGCGACGTCCTACGCCCCAGGCAAACAGAACGATCATGCCCGCTACCAGCAGCGCGGCAACGGAGTCAGCATACCCGAGCCCCGGCACCCTGAACCGGGCACCCGCCCACGACAGCCCCAGCCCGGCGAACACCGCCGCGCTTGCCCAGATGTCTGACGAGAAATGCGCCGCATCCGCCGCCAGCGCCGCGCTCCTGGTCCGCACCGCCACGCGATGCAGGTTCTTTGAGCGCCACAGGTCCACCGCAATCGACAGCAGCAGAACCCCCAGCGGCCACGACGTATGCCGAACGCCTACTTCATGGCGCATCATGCGCCCAATCGCCTCAGCGCCGATCCAGACCGAAGACCCCAGCATGAGAAACACTTCAACAAACGCTGAAATATTCTCGACCTTCGCATGCCCGTAAGGGTGATCATCATCCGCGGGCCGGTCCGCAACCTGCACCGACACATACGTCAGGCCTGCACCGAGCAGATCCAGTCCCGAGTGCGCCGCGTCCGACAGCACACCCAGCGATCCGGTCAGCAGCCCGGCGGCCAGCTTCAGCAGCGTCATGCCCAGCGCAGCCAACACTGAGACCCGAGCCACTGCAGCCTTTTCGCGGCTTGAGCCCGGTGTCACCGTTGCGCTTGAAAGCAGGACCGGCTCTGTCATCCGTCTAGCCTATACCGAAGTGCCCGCGTGCCTTCGTGGCGATCGCTCGCCCCTGCGAGCGGTTGATCGGCCGCGAGCCAGATGCTGCCGCAAGGCAGAGCACTATCGCATGAGCGGACCGTCCACAACGATCCGCAGCCGCGCCTCTGCAGGCGGGGTCTGCGTCAGGCCAACCGGCCGCGAAGCTGGCGCGTCAACGCGGCGAGTTGCGGTATACCGCCGTTTTACCCGGCGGAGACGCCTTGGCGGCACGGCCACAACCGCGGCATCTCCGCACGGCTGGGCAAGGCTGCCCCGTAACCCGGCGCTCACATCTCCTCCACTCGCTACCCGCAACAGCACCAGGTCAAGCAAGGGGTCCTGTGCCTCAATCGTGGTGGGAACCTCCACAATGTTGTTGAGAGGCGCACGCGGCAGCCCCACGCCGATCTGCGCGGCCACCGTGCCATCCGGGGCCAGTACGATATGCCGTGCCACCAGCACCTCAGTCCCGCCCGGCAGCAGCATTCCCGCTCCCGCTGAGTAATCGGTGTGTACATAGGCGGCCGTGCCCAGCGCGACCTCTTCAGACTCCGCCGTCAGGTCGCGTTTCGGCGTCGCGCTCTCCGCATTCGCTGCCGTCATGGCAAGGAGTACCAGGGCCATCGCTGCCGGCAGCGATGGCGGTCGCCGTATCCAGGCGTGCTTCGGGCGTAGCGGTTCAACACAAATCATGCGCGGTCCGGAGGAAGAGCGAAAATCGCTCGCAGCCATCCTACGTCCGGCTCGTTCCTTCCGTGTCATAAGGAATCAAAGTCGTTAATGCGGCAGTGGCATGCAGATTGCTCAGCAGGCTTTCCCTCGGAAACAAAACGTCACAGCGGTCGTCGCGCGACGTACAGGCCGGCAATTCCGAACTGGTACGCGGTCCATCGAACATCCACATAGCCTACCGCCCGCATGGTTTCCATCAGCGCCGCTGGCGCCGGAAACGCGCCCACTGATGCCGGCAGGTACGCATACGGCCCAGCCGAGCCTGACAGTTTTGTTCCGATCCAGGGCAGCACACGCCGAAAATAAAACGAGTACAGCTTCCCCAATACACCGCCCGGCTCGGCAAAATCCAGGATGCCGAGCTGGCCGCCCGGCTTGAGCACCCGGAAAAGCTCCTCCAGCCCACCGCGGTAGTTCCGCAGGTTCCTAAAGCCGAAGGCCGTGGTCACCAGGTCCAGCGTTCCATCCGCGATCGGCAGCTGCATCGCATCCGCTTCGATCGCCACTGCGCCCCGCGCGGAGAATTTGCGCGCCCCGCGCACCAGCATTTCGTGGGAAAAGTCCGCCGCCAGCACCGGCGCAGCGTCCGCAGGGCGCCTGCGCAGCAGCGCCATCGTCATATCTCCGGTCCCGCAGCATATATCGAGCACCCGCGCCTCCGGTCGCGCCAGGACCCCCCGGAACCGCCGGGCCGTCCGCCACCACCACAAGCGGTCTATGTTCAATGACAACACATGGTTCAGCAGGTCATAGCGCGGCGCAATCCCGTCAAACATCGCGCGCACCGCTGCTGCCGCTTCTTCCTCATCGGCCGTCCCGCTGGGTCGCGCGCCGGCATTGCTCGCCGGCGGCTCAGGCATTCCTGGCCTCCGCGAGCATCCGCTCCGTCGCCTGCAGCAGCTCGCTATCGGTCACATCTTTCACGACGACGGCATCGCCGATCCCGCGCGGCAGCACAAAGCGTCGTGTTCCTCCCGCATTCTTCTTATCCCGGCCCGCAGCCTGGAGCAGGGCTGCCGCATGCGCCTGAAAGCCGGGCATCTGCCCGATGGCCAAGATCAGCGCCCGCGCCCGCAAAGCCTCGGCCGGCGACATCAGCCCGCGTTCCTCTGCAATGCCGATCGCCGCCAGCATGCCCCAGCCGACCGCCTCGCCATGCAGCAGCACGCGATACTTTGTCACCGCTTCAATCGCGTGGCCCAACGTATGGCCCAGGTTCAGGATCATGCGCAGGCCGCTCTCACGCTCATCCGCGCCCACCACCGCGGCCTTAATTGCGACCGATCGCGCGATGACCTCAGCCAGCAGCGCGAGGTCCGGTTCGGGTCCCAGCAGATCTCCTGCCCGTGTTTCGATCCGCCGGAACAGACCCTTGTCGCGGATCATCCCGGCTTTTACGCTCTCCATCAGCCCGGCGCGCAGTTCGTTTGCTGGCAGGGTTTGCAGCAGTTTCACATCCGCCAGTACAAACGCCGGGTGATGAAACGCGCCGGCGAGGTTTTTCCCCGCGGCCAGGTTTACCCCGGTTTTGCCGCCCACCGACGAGTCGACCTGGGCCAGCACCGTGGTGGGCACCTGGACGTAGCGGATGCCGCGCATGTAGATCGCCGCCAGGAACCCGCCCACATCGCCCACAATGCCGCCGCCGAAGGCTACCAGCAGCGAGCTGCGATCCGCCCCGGCCCGGGCCATTTCTTCGAGCAGCCGCTCCACCTCATGCAGTCGCTTTGCCTGCTCGCCGGCCGGCAGAAACAGCACCGCTGGCTGCGCATCGCCCGCAAACGACGCCAGCAGCTGCTCACCCCAGAGCGCCCACACCGGCGGCGAGGTCAAAACAAACACCCGGCCCGGCCCTAGCGGCGCAATTCTGCGCCCCAGCGAAGCCAGCAGCCCCGCGCCAACCCATACCTTGTATCGTGCCGTTGCTGTTTCCACCGCGATCGTGCGCATCTGGTGTTTATCCTAACCTGCACCCCCGGCGCGCAACTGCGTGTCTAATTGTTGTATGCACGAGCCGCAGCAGAGCACCACCGAGCCTTCGCACTTTGACTTCATCATTGTCGGCGCCGGGATTGCCGGCCTCCGCGCCGCCATCACGCTCGCCGCCCATGGCCGCGTTCTAGCCATTACCAAGGAGCAGCTTGGCGAGTCGAATACCAGCTATGCCCAAGGCGGCATTGCCGTCGCGCTCTCTGGTTCCGAGGACATTGAAGAACACTTGGCCGACACCCGCTCGGCCGGCGACGGCCTGGTCGATCGCGAAGCCGCGCGCATTCTCGTCGCCGAAGGGCCGGCGCGGGTTGAGGAACTCCTCCGCTGGGGCACCGGTTTTGACAAGCACCCTGAAACCGGCGATCTGCTGTTGACCCGCGAAGGCGCTCATAGCCGCAACCGCATCCTGCATGCCAACGGCGATGCCACCGGCGCTGAAATCGGCCGAGCCCTGCTCGCCCATGCCCGCTCGCACACTAACATCACTTTGCTTGAGTGGACCCTTTGCACGGATCTTTTGAGGAACGCGGACAACCGCGTCATCGGCGTGCAGCTGCTTCGGTCCGATGGCACACAGCAGGCTGTTTACGCCCGGGCCGTCCTGCTCGCCAGCGGCGGGGCCGGCCAGGTTTACAGTGACACGACCAACCCCGCGGTTGCCACCGGAGACGGCATCGCCGCTGCCTGGCGCGCCGGCGCAGCGGTCGCCGACATGGAGTTCTACCAGTTTCACCCCACTGCGCTCTCGCTGCCCGGCGTTCCACGCTTTCTGCTCTCTGAGGCTCTGCGCGGCGAAGGCGCATGGCTGGTCAACGACCGGGGCGAGCGCTTTATGCACCGCTATCACCCGCTGCTCGAGCTGGCTCCGCGCGATGTGGTGGCGCGTGCCATTACCCGCGAAGGCATCGATGCAGCCTCAGCCGCGGTTCGCCCCGTGTATCTCGACATGCGCCACCTCGTGCACACCCATCCCGGGCTCGATCTCACCAGCCGCTTCCCCGGCATCTCCGCCTTTCTCGCCAAGCACAACCTTTCGCTCGATCGCGATCTCATCCCGATCCGCCCCGCCGCACACTACCTGATGGGCGGGGTTGAGACCGATAGTGAGGGGTGTACCTCGCTCGCCGGCCTGTATGCCGCGGGAGAAGTTGCCTGCACCGGCGTTCACGGCGCCAACCGTCTCGCGTCCAATTCGCTCCTGGAGGGTCTGGTTTTCGGCGCGCGCGCAGCCGCTGCCATGCAGGCCGAAGCCGCCATACCTCCCTGTACTGCCGCGGCTACGGCCCCGGTATGCGGGGAAACGTCCCCAACCGAAGCGCGCGACGAAGCAGCGCTCCTTGAAACCCGTCGCACGCTGCAGGCCGAGATGTGGCGCGATGCTGGTCTGCTGCGTGACCGCGAAGGGCTTGAGCGCGCCCTGGCATGCCTGGCCCAGCTCCGCTCCCGCTCGGCGTCTGCTCTTCCGCCGCTCACCCGCGCATCGGCCGAGCTGCGTAACCTGCTCGACGTCAGCGAGCTCATCATCCGCTCTGCCGTGGCCCGAGAAGAAAGCCGCGGCGCCCATTTCCGGCTTGATTTTCCAGAGCATGACGACGCCTGCTACTCCCGCCATTCCCTTATTCTTGGCGACGAGCCCGTGCACTTTGAGCCGCGCCTGCTCTAACCTCATTAGCAAGGAAAGCCGAGAATCCGATGACCCTGGGCTTCAAACTCCCCGAGCAGATTGCCGTCGCGGCTGAAGCCGAATCAATGTTTGCCATTGGGCTCCCGCAGGAAGAAGTACTCGCCTTCCTCCGCAAGCGCGGCATGAGCAAGATCGACACCATGCGTATTCTCGCCGATGCTACCGGCATTCCGCTGCTCAGGGCCAGGGACATCGTGCAGTCCAGTAAAGCCTGGAAGTAAAACGTCAGCCCGCCTGAGCCGGCTCCGGCAGCAGCCGGCTGGCTACCGCAAACCCGCCCAGGATCACCAGGATCACCGTAAGCGATACCCCCGCCGGCACCGTGACCCACCGGGCCGCCAGCATCTTCGCCGCGACGAAGATCAGGATCACGGCCAGCCCGTAGTGCAGCAGATGTAGCCGGTCGAACACCCCGGCCAGCGCGAAGTACAGCGACCGCAATCCCAGGATCGCGAAGATATTCGACGTGTACACGATGAACGGATCCCGCGTAATTGCCAGCACCGCCGGAATCGAATCGAGCGCAAACAGCAGGTCCGTCGCTTCGACCGCCAGCACCACCAGCAGAAACGCCGAACCCGACGGCTCGACACCCGCGCTCAACCGGCGCCTCAGCCAGCGCGCCGGCTGGGGCGGCTCGTCGCCCTGGTGCTTGCCGCGCAGCAACCGGACCCCGGCGACCAGCAGCACCGCCCCGAATACATACTGAACCCACGCAAACCGCTCCAGCAGCGCGACGCCCGCGAAGATGCAGATGCCCCGCAGCACGATTGCGCCCAGCACGCCCCAAAGCAGCACACGCCGCTGTGCTTCTACACGCAAGCCGAGCGAGCGGAACAGTAACAGGAAGACGAACAGATTATCGACGGAGAGCGAGCCCTCCACCAGGTAGCTGGAGACAAACTCAACCGCGCGCCCGTGCCCTTGCTCGCGTGAAACAAACAGGGCGAAGCAGAACGCGGCTGCCGCTAGCACCGCCGTCCAGGCCCAGGCCTTGCGCGCGCCCGCGTTTCTGAGCACCAGCAGGTCGACACCCAGCAGCACCGCGACCGTGCCGTGAAACGCCACCCAGAAGAGCAGGGAAGCGCCCGCAAACTGTGTGTGCATCACTTGCCGGCGGGCGGAGCCCCAGCCGGCAATGCATCGATCAGGCGGATCGCCTCTTCAATCACCGAGCCCGAAATCGTCAGACTCTTCGCGCTCAGTTTGTCCAGGGTATCCTGCGCCGTGTGGTGGTAGCTGTCATTCGGCCCGTAGTCGATGTCGATAATATCCGCGCAAGGTACGCCGCGCTGCACGAACGGAATGTGATCGTCGCTCACCGTCGTTGTCGTCTTGAAGAAGTAGCTGCCATCCCCTTCAATATCGGCCGCATGCTGCACCAGGCCCTCGAGCCACGCCGTCGAGTTCGTATCCCTCTGGATATCGAGGCTCTTGTCACCGATCATGTCCGTCAGCAGAAACGCCTTGATCTGCTTGAGTGTGCCATCGGCCTGCCATTTCGCCGCCAGGTGACGCGAGCCGTAGAGCGAGTCCGAGTCTGTCCATTGCGGCCCCACCGACTCTTCGCCGTCGAAAAAGACCAGCCAGACGCTATAGCCCTGCGGCGGGTGCGCCCGCAGATTATTTGCGATCTCCATCAGCAGCCCCGTCGTTGCGCCGCCGTCATTCGCGCCCACAAACGGGATGTTCCGCAGCCAGTAGTTCGTCTCGTAATGCGTTGCGAGCACGATGACGCCGTCCTTCTTGCCCGGGAACCGGACGATGAAGTTATGCATCAGCTGCGGCCCTGCCGGCGTCGAGGACGTGAACGTATCCTCCTGCAGCCGGTCCTTCGCGAAGAACGTCTTCAGCATCGCCTGCGCCTTGGCAAGTCCCTCGCTGCCGTTGTACCGCGGACCCGTGGCATCCACAAACTGCCGGGTATACGCGAGTGCCTGCGCGCCGTTGAATACCGGCCCGGCCGCGTAGGCCGCGGGCGCTGCCGACACCAGCAGCGCCGCCACACATCTCAACCATTGCCGCATGCTTCCCTCAACCAGGCCTATTTGCCCGCTGCTTCCAGCTTGCGCTTCCGCCGCGCCGGATGCACCATGTACGACACCGCGATACTGATCAGGTAGAGCCCCAGCATCGGCGAAGCGAACAGGCACATCATCAAGATATCCGGCGTCGGGCAGATAATCGCCGCAACTACAAAAATAATCAGCACCGCGTAGCGTATGTTCTTCCATAGGAAACGCGGGCTGACCAGCCCGAAGAGCGAAAGAAACATGATGAGGATGGGCAGCTCGAACGTGATGCCGAGGCCCAGAATCACGGTCAGGAACAGCCCCGTGTACTCATTGATCTCGATCAATGGACGGAATTTGTCACTGTACGAGAGCAGGAAATCCAGCGAGCCGGGAAAAACGAACCGATACCCGAAATACGCGCCTGCGAAAAACAGCGAAACCGTCGCGAGCATGAACGGCCACACATACCGCTTTTCATGCTTGTACAGTCCGGGCGAAATGAACAGCCACAGCTGGTAGAGCACATACGGCGCGGCCAGCAGGGCACCCACCATAAAGCTCAGCTTGAGGTAGAGATTAAAGCCGTCGACCGGGTTGTGATACACCAGCTGCGTGGGCAGGTGGTGCTGCTTCAGCGCAAACGTAATCGGCTGCTGCATGAACACGAAAATCCGTTCGTGAAAGCCGTACGCGAGCCCGAAGCCTACGATCAGCGCCACAATCACGTGGATGAACCGCTTGCGCAGCTCCTCCAGGTGTTCCAGCAGGCTCATGCCCGGCAGGTCTGCCCGCTCGCTCACCGCCGTCCGCGCCCGATCCAGGGCATCTGAAGCGTCAGCCATGGTGTACCGGCGCCCCGGCCTCCTCGTGCGTGGCCAGGCCGGCTCCTTCGGCCGGCGTGGCCTCGGTTGCCGAGGTCTGGTCCGCCGGGCTCCCGTCCATCGGCGGAATCACGTCTACCCGCAGCAGAGGATGATCCTCCACCGGGTGCTCCTCACCGGTCGTCGCGGAAACCGCCGATACCGCGTAGGGAACCGCCTCCGGCTCGACACCGGCGGCTGCTGCTGCGTCCGCGTGGCCGGCCGCGGGCGGCAGAATCGTATTCTCCCCTGCGGGCAAAGCGGTTTGTGCCGGAGCTTCCAGCGCCGCGCGCTCCGCTTCCTGCTTCTTCTGCCGTTCCTGCTGCTCGGAGACCCGCATTTCCTCGTTGAACTGATACTTGAAGTCGTTCGACGCTTTCCGGAACTCTGCCATCAGCTTACCCAGCTGGTTCGCCAGCTCCGAAGTTTTCTTCGGCCCGAGCAGCACCAGTGCCAGTATGAAGATGAATATGCCGTCGCCAAGGTGCATCGCCCTCTGATGATACCCGCCACCCGCCTCCCTGTCACAAAGCGGACTGCACTGTATTAAACTTCCCGTAACAGACTCGACCTGTGCCGTGCATCGTCACGCACCGGTACGCATCTGTTAAAGAGACGTTGCAACACCCCCGCGGCTTGGATCTACGCGAAGCCGCTGCAACGGTGAACATGCTTTCAACATCCCCGTTCGCCCCCGTGGCGGACTGAAGGCGGCACCACAGTGAATGTTTTAGTGGAAGAAGTACTGACGGAGGCGCTCGTCCCGGCTGAAGAGCCGGCGTCCGCGTTCTGTTCGCTTGAAAATTACCTGGTTCTGCCCGACCACTCCATGGACGCCCGGATCGCGCGTGCCCGCAAGAAGCTCGGCGCGACTGCCGTGCTGCTCGGCCATCACTACCAGCGTGACGAGGTCATCCGCTTTGCTGATTACACCGGTGACAGCTACAAACTTTCCAAAGTCGCCGCCGAAACCGCAGCCAAATACCTGGTCTTCTGCGGCGTCCACTTTATGGCGGAAAGCGCCGACGTCCTTGGACGCCCCGATCAGCAAGTGATCCTCCCCGATCTGAACGCCGGCTGCTCCATGGCCGATATGGCGGAGATCGGCCAGGTCGAGGACTGCTGGGATGCACTGATGGCCTCCGGCCTCACAGGCGGCGGCGGGCACGGTGAGGGCAGCATTCTGCCGCTCACTTACATGAACTCCACGGCGGCGATCAAGGCATTCTGCGGCGAGCGTGGCGGTCTCGTCTGCACCTCCTCAAACGCCCGCGCGGCGTTCGAGTGGGCCTTTGCCCGCGCCGAGAAGATACTCTTCCTGCCCGACCAGCACCTCGGCCGCAACACCGCCCATGCCATGGGCATTCCGCTATCGGATATGGTGGTCTACGATCCGTACCAGATCAACGGCGGCCTTACCCCGGCGCGGCTCAAAGCCGCCAAGGTGATCCTCTGGAAAGGGCACTGCTCGGTTCACCAGCGTTTCCTGCCGGACCATGTCGATCAGGTTCGCGCCAAGTTTCCCGGCATCCAGGTCGTCGTCCACCCGGAGTGCCGCTGGGAGGTATGCCAGAAAGCCGACGCCCTCGGCTCCACGGAGCGTATCATTCAGCTGGTCGAGCAGGCGCCCGCCGGCTCAACATTCGCTATCGGCACTGAGATTCACCTGGTCAACCGTCTCGCCAGGCAGTTTGCGCCGCAGGGCAAGAAGATCATCACCCTCGACGACACGGGCTGCCTGTGCACCACCATGTTCCGTATCTCTCCGCAGCACCTCTGCTGGGTGCTTGAAAACCTCGTCGAAGGCCGCGTCGTCAACCGGATCAAGGTCCGCGACGACGTGAAGCACTGGGCCAAGGTCGCGCTCGATCGCATGCTCGAAGTTAAAGCCTGAACCCCTCTGGCTGAACAATGAGAATGGGGCGCCCGCGAAGGCGCCCCATCTTTTTCTTTGCAGAACAGCAGGTTAGAAGATGTACTTCAGCGCGAACTGGATCACGCGCGCATCCGGGCTCTCGCCGGCTGTCGCCGAATACTGGCCGCCGGTTGAGCCGAACCGCTCACTCGTAATCTGCCCGAAGCCGCCGCCGGTGGTATTGTTCGGCTGGCCGTAGGCAGGCGTGTTCCAAAGGTTGAAGATATCCGCGCGGAACTGCAGGTTGGTTTCACGATAGATAGCGAAGCTCTTGAACGCGGACAGGTCGGTACGGTTGTAACCGGGTCCGTCCACGGTGGGCCTGCCCGGAGGTCCATAGGCGGCGAGGTCGCCGGTCGTGGTTGCCGGCGTCGGATCCTGAAACGCGCAAGGGTTGAACCAGGTCGCGAGGGTCTTGGTCTTGGTAGCGCACACTGCGGCCGAGGAAGTAGGGCTGCCGCCTGTGCGGAAGGGATTGAACAACGTGTATGGCGAGGCGGTTCCGGTGCCTCCGGCATTGTTTCCGGAATAGATGCTGACCGGCTGCCCGGTTTGCACGCGGAAGACCAGGGCCGCGGCCCATCCACCGACCACCTCGTTGGCGATACCGCTGTCGTGCAGGTACTTCTTGCCGTGACCGAACGGCAGCTCATACTGCCCGCTCAGCACGAAACGCTGGCGCACATCGATCAGCGACGAACCGTAGTCGTAGCCGAGCCCGAGCGCGCGCCAGTTGCGATAGCCGCCGGACCCCGTGCCTCCGAGCAGCGTGGGAGCATCGTCCAGCGCATGCGACCACGTGTAGGCTCCGAGGAACGAGAGTCCGTTTGTGAGCCGGCGCTCCGCCGTAACTTGGGCCGAGTTGTAGTTAGACGTACCCTTATCGATCACGATGCTGCCGCCGCCGAAGGCAAGATTGTACGGCCGGTAATTTTGCTCGTTCTGGCCAGCCGGCACGGCGCTGTCGGGCATGTTGACGTCCGGGTTGACCTCCAGATGGCGCGAAAGCGCCGCCACGTAGGCCGCCGTCACGGTGGTGGAGTTAGAGAGCGAACGCTGCACGGTCAGGTTAAACTGCTCGCTGTACGGCGTCTGCGTATTGGTTTGATAGCTGTGCGGGCTGGGCAGCGTGACAAAGTTCGCCAGGCCCACGGCCAGCGCCTGGCTGAAGCCCGTGTTGAGCGAAATCCCGTTCGTCGGGCAGTTGCCGGGGGCGCAATTGCCACTGACAAAGTTGCTGTCGAACTGGAAGGGAAAATTCTGCGACAGGCTCGGAGAGTAGCCGACGCTTTCAAGACCGCCGTAGAAGATACCGAACCCGCCGCGGAGCACCGTCTTGGGATCGATTTGGTAAGAAACACCGATGCGCGGCGAGAAGTCCAGGAATGCCGAGCTTACCAGGGACTCATTCCCGGTGTACTGCACGGTGATGTGGTTTAGCGCGATCGCGTTCAGGAAGGCAGCTGTAAGTGGGAAGGTGTTCTGCGACTTGCTGGGAATTAGATAAACGCCCGTGCCGGCCGCATAGTTCGGCACAAAGTTCGCTTGCGCGCCGTTCAGGTCCTCAATGGGCTGCACATATTCGTAGCGCAGGCCCAGGTTCAGGGTCAGACTGGGCGTGGCCTTCCAGTTATCTTGGAAATAGGCCGCGTCGTAGAAGCGCTGATTGTGCGCGGTAAAGATGTTCGCGACCGAAGCCGTATCCATGTCATTGAGCAGAAAATCGGCTAAGCCATAACCGGTGTTGCCGGCATTTGCCGGATTCTGGGTGAACTTTCCGTCGAAGGTATAGGTACCTTTCGGGTCTACCGGCTGCGTCGTTTGCACGCGGATCCGCTCGAAGTTTACGCCGAAGCGGATGGAGTGGTTGCCGATCTGCTTGGACAGGTTATCCAGAATCTGGATGACGTTTTCATACTCGCGCGTTAGCTCGTAGGTAGAGGAACCGGCCGTGGAAACACCGTTGGTCCCGAAGCCGACATTCGGCAGGCCGCCGTTGCCAGCGCTGAACGGAATGCCGCCGAGCCCGAGCTGCGCTGACACATCTGTATCCGAGTTCGGCGGAATGTAGGCGGCGGAAATCCAGTTATAGCCCACGCGAAACTCGTTGATCAGCGTAGGAGTAAATACGTGGGTTTCAGAGAAGGTGAAGTTGCGACCCTCGGTCACAGCATTGCCTGAACCGCCGAAGCCGCCGCCGTCCAGAATGCCGAAAGGAGGCGTGAGCGTTACGGGCTCATTGCTATAGCTGTAACGGGCAAACATCTGGTCCTTCTGGCTCAGGTTGTAATCCATGCGAGCGTCGTACTGCGTGGTGTTGTCGCTGGCATCGCCCTGGAAGGTGTAGTTCTGGTAAGTGTTTGCCGCTGTTCCGCGATTAGGCGCCGGGAACTGGTTGACAAAGTTCTGCGCAACCGCGTTGATCTGCGCCGGACAGATTACGTTCTGCTGCCCATTGCAAGTCAGATAGTTGGTGTTGGTCGTTCCGGGATTCGGTCCTCCTGGCAGGTACAGCGGGATGGCCAAGCCGCGGCCGTTGTTCGCTACATTCAGCAGGTCGGAGAAGTTCCCGGTGCGCTCCGCGAGCGTCGGAACGGTATAAACCTGCGTCTGGCCGAAGATGATCCGATTGGCCTCGGCATCGCCGAAGAAAAACAGGTGATCCTTGATGATGGGACCGCCAAGGGTCGCGCCGAACTGGTTCTGCCGGTACTTCGGCTTGACGGCCTGGAAGAAGTCGCGATCATTCAGCACGTCGTTGCGGAAGTACTCCCACAAATCACCGTGAATCGAGTTGGTGCCGCTCTTGGTGGCGACGTTCAACACGGCGCCAGCCGAGTGGCCCAGCTCCGCCGTGTAGTCGCCGGTCTGCACCTTGAACTCTTGCAAGGCGTCCGGTGGAGGCTTGATGACGAAGCTCGCGCCGTTGAGGAAGTCCACCAGGCTGGCATTGTTATCCACGCCGTCGAGAATGAAGTTGTTCTGCTCGGAACGCTGCCCGTTGGCCGAGAAGTCGCCCTTCTCCGCGCCGCGCGAGCCCTGCTCGGACGCCTGCACACCCGCGGAAAGCTGGGCGATGAAGGTGAAGTTGCGTCCGTTGAGCGGAGTGTTGTTGATAACGCTGGTCGGTACTACCTGGCCCGTCGATGCTTCCTCTGTCTGCAGTGCCGGGGGTGCCGAAGTTACCACCACGTTCTGGCTCGTACCTGCCACGCCGACCTGCAGGTCGGCAGTGGTGATCGTCGATACGTTTACCTGCACATTGTCCTGGGTCGCCGGTGCAAAGCCGTTTGCCGTCACCTTGACCGTGTAGGTGCCCAGCTTCAACGGCGTCGCTGTATAGTTACCGCTCGCGTCGGTCGTCTCGGTGAGCGTGAACCCCGTCGAGGCGTCGGTCAGCGTGACCTTTGCTCCCGGAATCGCCGCCCCGCTGGTGTCGCGGATCGTGCCGCTGATGGTTCCCTGGTCTGTTTGGGCAAATGCCGCACCCGCTGAGAGTAACGTGCATGCCGCGGCCGTAATCGCCGCTCCCGCAATGCTGTGGACATAGTTTCGCCTGGAAGATGCAAACATCTTATACTCGGCTTTCTCATCGCTTGCTGCGCGATGTCTCTGAACTGTCCTGGTTGTGAAAGACAAAAGGCGTACTGGCTTTTCCGAGGCCAAACCTATCCATAGGTGTGTATGTATGTCAATCACTTATTTGCGGGCAGTTACAGGCGGGTGCTTGGCGGGCGGTATCGTTAGCATGTTCCATGGCGCAGGGATAATGCCGGCACTACCCCGGGGGGCTCTTAAGGGTCAACACCTTAGGTCAAGAAGCGTCACAGGAAAAATTACAAATGCTCGTGCAGGGTTTGCAGCTGAGGCCACGCCGGAGCAGGAAAAGCCGGCGGAAGATTGACGCACCGACTACAGCAGCTCAGCTACCTGCTTCAGCGTCATCGGCGTCGTACTCTCCGCTCCGCGTGTGGCCTGTGGTCCAACCACAAATGCTTCACCCTGACTCTCGACATAGGCGAGCATGCGTGCCTGCTCGCCGCCCGGCTGCCTTTGCAGCGCCAGCCACGCGTAGTACAGTCCCATATCCGCATCCACCAGCGCGCCTGCGGCATCCATCTCCGCGCTCTGTCCCCTCTGGTCCAGCATGTCGTTCATCGAGGCAGGCTTGCGCCGCGGCGCGAACCGCAGCAGCAGCGTCGTCGGCTGTGCCCTTCGCACCAGTTCCACCCCTGCGGCCTGCACAAAGCTCGTGCTGTACAGCTGGGTCCCGCTCCCCTGGGTCAGCAGCGACATCAACAGGTGATCCAGACGGGCGTCCGGGGCAACCCCGGTTACGCCCAGCGTGGACGGCCGCAGCTCCCGCAGACGGTCCGCCAGCACCTCCGGACCGGCGCCTTCGCGCACGGCGCGATCCATCTCCGCCAGCACGGCAGCCCGCACCGGCGCGAGTTCCGGAAAGGTAAAAGCCTGCACGCCGCCGCGCTCCGAAAACCCCCAGGGCTCCCCGCCATCCACATACCAGTGCGCGTAGGGCGCGCCATCCGCCGCGTCCCGTGACCGCACCAGCCCGCACAGCAGCTCCGCCGCGTCCGTCGCATCCACCTGCCGTGCGTACAGCCCCTGCGCGCGCACCTGCGTAAACAGCGGATAGTCGCTCTTCGCCGCACCCTGCCCGAGTACCGCGATCAGCAGCGGAGGCGCGCTCCCGGGCTTGCGCTCCCCCCGCGGCAGCGCTGCAAACAATGCTTCCGCTGCGTGGTGGTACGCGTCGATCTGGTGCGTCTGCCACAGTGAACCCGACAGCGCCGCCATGAAAACCTCCGGCCGCCGCAGCCAGTCTATCGCCGCCACTTCAGGAGTCAGCGTAATCTGCCGGAAGGCGTCCATCAGCGCCGGCTGCCGCTCGATGGCATCCAGCTGTGCGCGCAGCGCCGCCTGCTCTACCGGGAACAATCCCGCATATCCACGCATTTGCTGCAGAAAGTTGGGCAGCAGCGGCAGCGGCATCTCGCGAAGCACCGCCAGGTGCGCCGATGCCAGCGCCCGCGCTTTCGGCTCCCACGCCGCGAACGAGCCCGCATTCAGCTCCGCCGGCGTCACAGCAGCTCCACCACGGGCCTGCCGGTCGCAAACGGCGTGGCAAACCCCAGCATCGCCCCCGCCGTCGGCACCAGGTCGACTGACTCAAGCGGCCTGCTCACGATCCGGCCGCCGCCGGCGCCCTGACCCAGCGCCAGCATCCATGTCGTCCGCGCCATCGCGCTGCCGGTCCGGTGGTGCTGGAACCCGCTTGCCTCACCGTCCGCATCCCGTCCAAAGTCCGGCAGCAGCAGCAGCGTCGTCCGCCCCGCATACTCCGGATTCTGCTCCACGGCCTGCCACAGCTCCGCTACCAGCCGGTCCGCCCGCTGAATCGCGTCAATATAGAGCGAATACGCCCCGCTGTGCGCCACGTCCATATCGTGCAGGGTCAGGAAGATCATCGACGGCGCCACCTCCTGCATTACTTGCCGAGCAATAAACAGCGAAAGCTCATCCGGGCTGCTCAGCGCCCGCGCATGCGCCGTAAACTCTGCAAGCGAAAGCCGCAGCAGCCCGGCCATCCTTGCCAGCTCCTGCTCATCACTCTCGGTCACCGCGCCGGTGCCGGGCTGCTCCATTGGCGTCTCGTAGTTATCGTGCAGCAGCGACTCATAATCCTTTAACGTATGGTGCTGTGCGCCGGCGGCCAGCGCCAGCAGTCGCTTCGGCAGCACCACCTCCGCGCCCAGCGCCGAACCGTAAGCCCCATGGCTGCTCGCCCCCAGCCGCTCAAACCCATTGCTCGGCGCAATCACCCACGCATCGCTCGCAGGCCGTTGCAGCTCTTTGCGGAAGTACTCAAACAGCGTCGGGGAGGAAGGCGGCTGCGCCACAAAGTTGTCAAAGCTCTGGTACGTTCCGGTCGCGATGCTCGCGGTCGCCACATAGTGGCCAAGTATTCCGCGATTCACCACCTGCGGGAAAAAGGTCGACTGTGGCGCCAGCGTTCCCACCAGATGCGGAATGTTCGCTTGGCCTCGCAATGAAAACGTCTCATCATCCCGCGCGCCGCCGCCAAACGTCACCACAATCAGCTTTCGCGTCGCGGTCGCTGGGCTCGCAAACAGCCTTCGCGGCTTCAGCAGTCCAACTCCGGCGGCCGCGCCCATGGCCCCGGCGAGGAACTGCCGCCGCGACCAGCCCTGTGCCTGGCTCGCCTGCGCCCACTCCCGCAACGGCGTAAACGGTGCTATTTCCCGCATCCCAGCGCTCCCTGTGTGGGCGATTGTAGCCTCGCTTTGCCATCCCTGTCCGCACCCGTGTGCAACCATAGAGCAGAAGCACGGTAGCTGTACCCGGAGTCACATTCGCCCACGCTGCCGTTCTTTAACGAACGGCAGCACCCTGGACTCCCTGCGCTGGGCCCAATCACCGTGATTCTGCTTAGCGACAGCGGAGAACCACTGACTCGATGACAGGCATTGAAAAGGCAAAACGACAAGGCCCGCAGTTCCTCAACCCGGTTCCCACCAAACTCGGTGGCTTGCTCCTCATCCTCAAGCTGTTCCCGCGCTTGTTCATCGGGCGCCGCCAGCGCAGCCCGGCCGAGCCCCTCGGCCCGTTTCACACCAACACGGCTCTTTACGCGCAGCCTCCGGCGAGTGGCTTGCGCCTCACCTGGCTCGGCCACTCCACCAGCCTTGTCGAGATCGACGGCGTTCGCATCCTGATCGACCCGATCTGGGAGAACCGTGCAGCCCCGGCCCAGTGGTTCGGCCCCAAACGCTTCTTCGCGCCGCCGCTGCCGCTTGAGCAGCTTCCAACCCTTGACGCCATCCTGCTCTCGCATGACCACTACGACCATCTCGGCGCGCAGACCGTGCAGCGGCTCAGCACCCTGCCGGCGGCCGCGGATGCGCGCTGGCTCGCTCCGCTCCGCGTCGGCGCCATCCTCGCCCGGTTCGGCGTCCCGCGACAGCGCATCACGGAACTGGACTGGACCGAAAGCACCCGCGTCGGTGACCTTGAAGTCACAGCGCTGCCGGCACGGCATTTCTCCGGACGCAGCTTCTCGAACCGCTTCCACACGCTCTGGGCCTCCTTTGTTCTCGCCGGTCCGCACCACCGCATCTTCTACGGCGCAGACTCAGGCGAGTGGGAAGGGTATCGCGCCATCGGTCAGCAATACGGCCCTTTCGACCTCTCCATGCTCGAGATCGGCGCATATGACCCGCAATGGCGCGACATCCATATGGGTCCCGACGGTGCTGTCCGCACGTTCGAGTCTATGGGCGGCACCGGCCTGCTGATGCCTATTCACTGGGGACTGTTTAACCTCGCGCTCCACGCCTGGCGCCAACCCATTGAGCGCATCTCGGCCTCTGCCGGAACGCCTCTCTGGTCACCCCAGCCCGGCGTTCCCACTGAAGTTGTGCCCGGGCAGCAGCTGCGCTCTGAGTGGTGGCGTTGATGTGGTGGACCCCGCTTGACCTGTGCGCCCGAAGCGCTGCTTCACCCGGAGTACCTCGTGCGGCATCCACAGGCGCCCATAAACTCGTCTAAAATCGCGTGGGGGATTTTTCATGGGTTTATCGTTCAATTCGGCAACACCAGGCAATAGTTCGGATCGCGCTCAATCCATCAGCAATGCGCCTGGAAACGGTGCCGAAGCGCTGCGTCGCGCGAAGATCGTCGCAACCCTTGGGCCCGCCTCCGGCAATGAGGTAACATTCCGCGCGCTGGTGCGCGCCGGCCTTGATGTCGCCCGCCTCAACTTCTCCCATGGCGACCACGCGAACAAGCTCCAGTTGATTGAGATGATCCGGAAGGTCTCGCACGAGGAGCAGAAACCCATTTGTATCCTCGCGGATTTGCAGGGACCGAAGATCCGTACCGGCAAGCTGGAAAACCGCACGCCTGTGCTGCTTGAGACCGGCCAGACCCTCACCATTACGCCGCGCGATATTTTGGGCAACAAGGATCTGGTCGCTACGACCTTTCTTACGCTTGCCGAAAATCTGGAACCCGGCTCGCGCATTCTGCTTTCCGACGGCTTGATCGAGCTGCACGTGCTGCGCATTCACGGCGATGACATCGAGTGCACCGTGATCAACGGCGGCATGCTCGGCGAAAACAAGGGCATCAACCTGCCCGGCATCGCCGCAAAGGTTCCGTCGCTGACAGAGAAGGATGCGATCGACCTTGAGTTCGTGATGGGTGTCGGCGTCGACGCGATCGCGCTCTCTTTTGTGCGCAACGCGGAGGATGTTCGCCTGGTGAAGGACCGCATCACCGCCGCGGGCGCCGATACCTGGATCATCGCCAAGCTCGAAAAGCCGCAGGCTGTCGAGAACGTCGACGAGATTCTCGAGATTGCCGATGGTGTCATGGTCGCGCGCGGGGATCTCGGAGTCGAGGTGCCGCCCGAGAAGGTTCCGGCCATGCAGAAGCTCATTATTCGCCGCGCCGCCGAGCACCGCAAACCGGTCATTACCGCGACACAGATGCTTGAGTCGATGATCGACAATCCACGCCCCACGCGCGCTGAAGCTTCCGACGTTGCCAATGCCGTCTACGACGGCACTGATGCCGTGATGCTTTCGGCTGAAAGCGCAGCCGGCAAGTATCCAGTCGAGGCAGTGAAGATGATGGCCAAGATCGTGCTTGAGACCGAGGAGCAGATGCGCAACATGCCGGCGATCTATCCGGCGCGCGTCCGCGGCCACGCCGTTACGGTGCAGGAGTCTATCTGTGAGTCGATGGCGCACGCCGCCAATGACATCGACATCCGCGCGATCGCGGTCTTCACAGAAACCGGCGGCACGGCACGGCTGCTCTCGAAGCGCATGCCCAAACCGCCCATCTGCGCTTTGTCGTCCGTCCCCTCAGTGCTGCGCCGCATGAGCCTGCTACGCGGCGTCTTCCCCATCGCCTGCGGCAAGGCCGCCACCACGGAGCGCATGATTGAAACGGTGGAGGCTGCCGTGGAGAAGAGCCACTTCGCGCGCCGCGGTGACATCGTCGGTATTGTCGCAGGCACACGCACAAATTCCGGGTCAACGAACTTTATGCGGATGCATATCCTGGGAGATCTGGTAGATACGCCCGCGCCGGTGAAGCGCGAAGAGGCGCATGTGTAGGCGGATTGAAGCGTATTAGAGCATTTGACTCTTGGTTTAGAGGCCCAACTTCTCACTCCAGTGGCTTTTCCCCGCGGAAAAGCCACTGGCACACTGCCGGTCGCTTTAGGCGGTGGGTGAAATGCCCTAGCTTTATGAACTACAACTAGCTCTTAGAAAATGTCCTGAAGCTACAATTAAGGTTTTTGGAGGATTTATGGCAAATGACTACAAGAGTGAAAATCCAAAGCACGGCACCCTTGACAGCGTCGTAAAAACTTTCAATTCCGTGTCAACCGTTCCGCACGCAAAAAATCCCTTTGTTAAACCTAGCAGCCCCGGGGCAGTCTCGACGACCCCGTCAGCATCGCCGCAAAAGAAGAATTAGCTGCATGTAAGGAGTAGGTGGGCCGTTGCTAAAAATCGACTTTTCGACAGTTATCCTTATTCTTTTTCTTGTTGTGCCAGGACTAGTTGCAAAGAAAAGTCGCCGTAGGTTTTCTGCTCAATCCTTTGAAACAGCAGGCCCGGCCGCTGAGCTTGGGGAGCTGGTTGCATTCAGCCTTGCCGTTCATCTCTTGCTTATTGGGTTAGTATTTAGCTTTGCATTTTTTCTTGAGCTTTCAAAAGGGCATTCCTCAGCATTCTATTTCCGACTTGTAGACAGTTTCAATTACTCGATCTGGAGTGTTTCTCATAGGCTTGAAGTATTACTTGCAGTTGCAATTTATCTCTGTTTATCAATCACGGTGGGTTACATTCTTGGGATTCTATATGGTTGGTTCAAGTTGAACCAACCTATCTTTCGCTGGGTGGAGTCTAGCCCGGTTCTGACGAGGTGCCTGCGCCACTTTCGAGTATTTTCTGTGCTCGAAGAAATGCCTCTTTCATTCGAGCTCTTCACTGGTGAATCAGTAAGCCGCAAGAATGATCTTATTTTCTTCCTGGAGATTAGATTGCGCAACGACAGCGGCTTCATTACTGGCGAACTCGTTAAATATGCCGTTGTCAAAGACGAAGAATTACACCGACCAGTAGTGTTGAGAGATGTGTACTTCAAGCTCACGGCGGATGAAATCTATCAACCGCTGGAAGGCGAGAGGGTCTTAATTGATCTCGCCGATGCTCTTGTAGTGCAAGTCGTCTATCAGGACCGCGCACAGGCTTTAGCTGATCTAGAGCAATAGCAATGGGCGCTCGGCTCCGAGCCCATATACGTCCCAAAGTCGCGCCCGTTCGCAGTTTTCCCCAGTAAATTGCCGAGCCATCCTGAACGCCGCATATTACCTGCCTGCGGGCCATATTCCGGCGTAGTGCCTTGCTGCCTGCTCCTCGGCTAAACTCCACACATGGGCCGCATTCACATCCTCACCGACCAGGTCGCCAACCAGATCGCGGCCGGCGAGGTCGTCGACCGGCCGGCCTCGGTCGTCAAGGAACTGCTCGAAAACGCGCTGGACGCGCACGCCACACGCATCCGCATCGAGATCGAAGCGGGCGGCCGCAAGCTCATCCGCATTACCGACAACGGTCACGGCATGGGCCGGGATGACGCCATGCTCGCCTTCGAGCGCCATGCGACCTCGAAGATCCGGTCGTCCGACGACCTGCTGCACATCGCAACCCTCGGCTTCCGCGGCGAAGCGCTGCCCTCGATCGCCTCGATCAGCCGCCTGGAGCTGACGACGCGCGCGGCGGACGAGCCGAGCGGGACGCGCATCGAGATCCACGGCGGCAAACTCGCCTCGGTCGAAGATGCGGGCGGACCCACGGGTACGACCTTTACGATCCAGGACCTGTTCTTCAACACCCCCGCGCGCCGCAAGTTCCTCAAGTCGGAGACGACCGAGACCGCGCATGTAACGGCGCTCGTGACCCACTATGCGCTGGCGCACCCTGAGAAGCACTTCGAGCTGGTCTCAAGCACGCACACTCTGCTCAATGCCGCGCCCGTGGCCAAGCCTGAGGAACGCATCTACCAGGTGTTCGGACGCGACACGCTCGACCAGTTGATCCCGCTTGCCGCGGAGCGCCCATTCGACCATGGCGGCCTGCCTGAACCGCCGCCCTGGAAGCGCGAGGAAGATTACCAGCCGCCCGCACCGGGGCATCTGCGGCTTTCCGGCTTTACTGCTAAACCCGAGCTGCAGAAGCTCAATCGCAACTCCATTTACGTCTTCGTCAACCAGCGGCTTATCCGCGACCGGCTCGTGCTGCATGCTATCTCCGAGGCGTATCGCAATATCATGCCGCCTACGAGCTATCCGGTCACGCTGCTGTTTCTGGAGATGCCTCCGGCGGAGGTGGATGTGAATGTGCATCCTTCGAAGACCGAGGTCCGGTTCCGGCAGCCTTCGCTCATCCACGACTTTATCCGGGACTCGATCCGGTTCGCGTTGATCAAGGCGCGGCCGGCGGCTTCGTTCCTGGCCGCGCTCGTGAGCAACCCCAATGCGAGCCAGGCACTGGTGTCTGCGCCGAGCGATCATCCGTCGCAAATCACGCCGCCGTCCGAGTACCTCGACTCGGTGCCCCCGTCCGCGCTGGCGGAGAGCACTGAAACCTTTACCCTTTCGGCGCCCTTCCTGCCGCCCGAGCCTGCGCACCTGCCGTTCTCTGCCCTCGCAGCCATTGAGGGCAATGCTCCGGGCCAGCCCGCGCTTCCGCAGAACGGCGCCGATCCCTCCGCGCACACCGCAGTGGAACCGGAAGAAAACCTGAATGCGCTCGCTTCGCTCAAACCCCTCGGGCAGCTCCGCGAATCCTTTATTCTCGCGACCAATGATGAAGGTCTGTGGCTGATCGACCAGCACGTCGCCCATGAGCGCGTCCTCTTTGAGAAGATCCTGCGCGAGCGAGCGGTGGAGCAGGTGCAGCGGCAGCGGTTGCTGATGCCGCTGCTGATCGACCTGCAGCCGCACCAGATGGTGCTATTCGCGCGCATCGCCCGCGAGCTGGAACGCAACGGCTTTGAGGCGGAGCCGTTCGGCCCCAACACCCTCGCGATCAAGGCTGCTCCCATCGGCCTCGAAGGCCGCGCGCTCGAGCGCATGCTCTCGGAGGTGCTGGAACAGGTGGAGCGCGAGCAGGCAGAGAACCTGGAAGCTGCCCGCACCCGCATCGCCGCGTCGATTGCCTGCCACTCCGCCATCAAGGTCAACATGCCGCTCGACCCGGAGCGCATGCGCTGGCTGCTGGCGGAGCTTGGCAAAACCGAGCACCCCACCAGCTGCCCGCACGGCAGGCCGATCGCTTTGCGGTATTCTTGGAAAGACATCCAGCGGGCGTTTGGACGTATCTAACCTCATCACTTCAGGCCGCTTCCTGCCCAGGCAGTCGAATGCCGCGTTGCCCGCTCGGACACAAGGGACCTACTTTGACAGCACAACAGCTCCAGAACGCCCGCGCCCTGGCGTGGCGCCATGCCGGCCAGCCTCTCCTCACCGCGGAAGATGCAGCAGCGTGGCTACGCGAAGCCGGCATCGTGCTCTTCCTGCCGCGCACCGCGCAGATCGCCGCGCCTGCCGGCTCGTTTGTTGAAGCGACACTGGGCGAGGCGAACGCAGCGCCAGGTCTGGCGGCCATCGAGAACGCGAGCAGCCTGATGTGCAGACTCCTCGCGAGCCGCGATGTTTCCGCGCTGAACCTGCTCGGGATTCCCGGGGACCAGCCGGATTTCCTGGTGTCTGAGGAGACGCTGCCCTTTGTCTTCGCACTCCGCGGCGACCGGGAATGGACGCGGGGACCGCGCGGCAAGAGCTCGCCGCTCGTGGTCGAGGTATGGAAGCTGCTTGGGAAGGATGGCGCGCTTTCAGCGCAGGCGATTGCCGAGCGCATGGGCCGCCATCTCACTGAATCCGCCATTCTTCGCGCGCTGACGGAGCTGTGGACCGCGCTCCGCGTTGAGCCTGTATATACAGAGAGCGAAGGCACACGCTGGCAGCTGCTGGAAGTAAATCATGAGAAAACCATGGTCGCCGGAAGCGCCATGGCGCAGGGAACGGCCCTGTCGGCGCTGGTTTCGCTGTATCTGCAGACAGCCATCGCCGCCACGGCTTCGGAGATCGAGGCTTTTCTTTCGCCGGTCGCCTCGCGCTCACGCATCCGCGACGCCGTCCGCGGTCTCACGGCCACCCGCCAGCTGGGGCTCAGGAATCTTGGCCCGCACGAGCACTTCTTTGTCGAAGGCAGCCTCCCTGAGTTCGCAGCCGAATCAGTGGCAGGAAGCACGGACTTTGTCAGCCGGCAGGAGGCCGCGCGCGCGACGGAGAAGCCTGCTGTGCAGCGGCCCGTGCGTTCTACCGAACACATCTCCGATGAGGATTATGAGCAGGATGTGTCGGAGTCTTCGGCAGACGAAGCCGCGCCTGCATCGATTGTGGCTGGTGAGTTCCTGATCGAAGCCCTGTCCGAGGCTGAAACGGAGCGCGAGCGTACCGTCGGCGAAGGCCGGAAAAGGTTCGTGGCGCGACGTGAGGCCAGTGCGGGCGACCGGCGGAGTTTTGGTGCACGGCCGGCCGGCTCCGGCGCGAGACCGGGCTTCGGGAGCCGCGTAGGGAGTGCGCGGCAGGGCGACAGCGAGCGGCCCGGGAATACGCGTTCGGGCAACGCCCGGACCGGTGGCGCCCGGACCGGCGGCTTCGGCGCGGGCCCCGGCGCCGGCAGCGACCGGGGCGGCAAGCCCTTCACGCCGCGCGAGGGCGGCGGCGGGGATCGTAAACCCTTTTCGCCACGCGAGAGCGGGGGCAGAAAGCCTTTCTTTGCGAATGAGCCGTGGAAGGAGGACCGGCCTGCGCGCCCGCAAGGCTCCCATGCAGGCGCGCGTCCCGAGCCCGGTGCGCGCAAGCCGTTTACTCCACGCGAAGATGGAGATCGCAAGCCATTCGCTCCACGCGAGGGCGGGCGACCAGGCTTCGGGGGCGGCGACCGGAAACCATTTACCCCGCGCGAGGGCGGCCGCGCATCCTCTGGCGATCACAAACCCTTCGCACCGCGCGAGGGCGGCGACCGGAAACCATTTGCACCGCGCCAGGGTGGCGAGCGCAAGCCGTTTGTTGCGCGGGAAAGCAGTGAGCGGCCGGCATTCGGCGAGCGCAAGCCTTATCCCGCGCGGGAGAGCGGCAGCCGTCCGGCATCGGGTGACCGCAGGCCATTTACTCCGCGCGAAGGCAGCCGCCCTGCGTATAGCGGCAGCGGCGGAACAGGCACCCCGCGCCGGACCGGCGTAAACGGCGCCGCGCCCAAACGGTTCTCGCCCGAAGACGGGCGTCCTTCGCGACCCGGCGCGCCTGCTGGCGCAGGCAAACCGGGCAAGCGTCCCCGAACCGCGGCTTTTACCTCGACGGGCAAGCCTCGCGCAGGCGTCGGAGCGACAGGTCGCCCTGGTCCCAAGGCGCCCCGCCCGGGAGCCAAGACCGGCAATTTTCCTCCGCGCAAGCCGGCCTCTGGCCGTAAGCCGGGCAAGCCGTTCGGCAAGGGTCCTGGAAAGGGTCCGAAGTCAGGTCCCAGGACGTAACGGATGGATGCCGCCAGCCCGGATCACGAACCAGTAACGAGGCATGCGGCCTCGCCAGGCACGGCCTCACGCGTCTCTGCCGCCCGGATCCTTGCGATCGACGGGCCGGCCGGAGCCGGCAAGAGCACGATTGCGTCGGCCATGGCGAAGCGGTTTGGCCTGCTGAATCTCGAAACCGGGGCAATGTACCGCGCCTTTGCCATCAAGGTGCTGCAGCGTCGGCTTTCTCCCGATGACGGCACGGCTCTTTCGGCACTGACGAGCGATACCAGCATTGACCTGAGGCCGGCAACGGGCGGCAGCCGGGTTCTGCTGGACGGCGAGGACGTGACCGCGCGGCTGCGAAGTCCCGAGATCTCGCAGACCGCTTCGCGCGTCAGTATTCACGCGCCGGTGCGCGCCTGGATGGTGCACCTGCAGCAGCACCTCGGCCATCGTGTGCTGGCCGACCAGACAATCAATGGCGTTGTAATGGAAGGCCGGGACATCGGAACCGTGGTGTTTCCGGATGCCGGCCTGAAGATTTTTCTTTCCGCTTCGGCGGAAACGAGAGCCGCGCGCCGGGTGGAACAGTCCAGGCAGGCCGGTTCGAGCGCAGCCGGCTCCCTGGACACGAGCGCCACGCTGGCCGCGATCCGCGAGCGCGACCAGCGCGACCAGACCCGGGACGTATCGCCGCTCCGGGCCGCCGACGACGCTGTCACGATCGACTCGACCATGCTGTCGCTTGCGGAAGTGATGGCCAGGGTCGCGAGTCTCGTTGCGGAGCGATGGGGGTTGACTCCCAACAGCGGGGCTACAAAGAGATAGCCGCTTATCAGTGCCAATCGCGACTGGGTAGCAGCCGCGATGACGGTCAGCTCCTCGACATGCCTTGCGCGAACATGGATGACCTTGTCGATGTTCTGGAGTATGCCTTTTATCAGGAGGAGCCTGGCATAGGTAACGCGACAATGCGCCCGGAAAGCGCAGCGCCAGCTTCGATTTCGGGTTAAGCACTGCGCTGGAGGAGGCTGCCATTGTTCGCCCCTTCCTGACCGCGCCCTTTGTGTGAGTTCACTTAGAACGAACACGAACGCAGCAGCAGCCCTGGTGGCAATTGGCTTAGGAACAGTGATTCATAGCCAGGCGATAGCAGCTGGAGAGAACTGCCTGCCCATAAGCCGCCCATCTTATGACCTTATAATGAAGGCAGGGATCGAGAGTTTTTTGGAAGGGCAGCCACCATGTACGAAGTCACAGTCGACGCGGGTTTTTCCTCCGGCCATTACCTGCGCAACTACCGGGGCAAGTGTGAAAACCCGCACGGCCACAACTACAAGGTTCGCGTGACCCTGCGGGGCAGAGAACTCGACCACTCCGGTCTCCTGCTTGATTTCAAGGATCTCAAGCACGTCCTGCGGCCCGTCGTCGAATACCTCGACCACCAGATGATCAACGATCTCAAGCCGTTCGATGTCGTAAATCCCTCGGCCGAGAACCTGGCGAAGTATTTCTTCGACGAAACCAATAAACAGCTCTCCGGCATGACCGGCGACCGGGTCCATGTCAAGGACTGCACCATCTTCGAGACCGACACCTCAGCCGCCACTTACTACGAGTAAGCCTGCCTTGTTCCTCATCGAGACCTACAAATCCATCCAGGGCGAATCCAGCTTCGCCGGTCTGCCGTGCATCTTTGTGCGGCTCGCCGGGTGCAACCTGCGCTGCTCCTGGTGCGACTCCGAATACACCTTTTCAGGCGGCTACAGGCAATCTGCCGATGAAGTCGTCGTGGCTATCGAAGCGCTCGCGCCCGTCCGCCTCATCGAGTTCACCGGCGGGGAGCCGCTGCTCCAGGCCCGCGAGCTTGTTCCGCTCATGCACCGCCTGCTCGCTGAAAACTACACCCTGATGATTGAGACTAGTGGCGAGCGCCCGCTGGTTGAAGTTCCCGCCGCCGTGCACAAGATCGTGGACGTCAAATGTCCCGGCTCCGGTGAGTGCGGACGCTTTGCCATGGCCAACCTCTCTGCGCTTACCCCGCGCGACGAAGTCAAGTTCGTCCTTACCGACCGCACCGATTACGAGTTCGCCCGCGACTTCGTCCGCGAGCATGCGCTCGAAACCAAAGCCGGCCAGATCCTCTTTTCGCCGGCTTTTAAGAAAGCTCCCAGCCTCGAACGCTCCACCGCCAACTGCGCCCTCGACCCCCGCCTGGTGGTCGACTGGATGCTCGCCGATGCTGTTCCGGCGCGTCTTAGCCTGCAGATTCACAAGTACATCTGGGAGCCGCAAAAAAAAGGCGTCTGAACGCAGAAGCGTCTTTCCGAGATGACGCCCCGGACTCTACGCCTTCGCAGCGGAACCGATGGCTCAAGCAACCGGTGATCTCTTATTCATAAAATCTAAGCCGGCCGGCACCAGAACGGCCGTTGCAAGAGCGGTGCCGGTACACCATGAGCAGAGCTTGCGGAAGGAGACGACCTGGCGGGTCATGTTGATCGCAGCAAGGCTTCCGTCGGCGACGAGCTTGGCATGAAGAACCGCTCGTGCGGTGGAGGATCGGCGTGCCGCAACGAGAAGCGCGAGCGTCGCGGCGTAGCTCGCCAGGCCAGGAAGGCTATCCGGAACGCCGAGGGGATGGGCCGCCTTGGAGGAGGTAATTCCTTCTGAGTCGAAATACGCGCCGGGGGGATCCGGCAGGCGCCTGATGCCGCCGCACTGATACAAAGCAACCGGGATGAGGGTAACGATGGCGACCCCGGCGGCAGCGACCGCGATACTGTGCGAGGTGGTTCCGGGTGCGCTCACGCGGACCTCTTTCGGGAGTTGCTGTGCTATCTACTTCCTGGCTCTATAAACGGCGAGCGCGGTAATGCCGGCGACGCCAAGCGCGAACCAGTGACGGTGCAGCGAGAGGAAGACTTCAGCGCTGGTGCGTGCGGAGCGATCGTCGAATTTGCCGCGCGCGCTCCACGTACCGGGGACGTAGTTATAGAGATTATTAGGGGCGTTGGGATCCTGTTTCTGACCGGCGAGCTGCTGGCCCTTGTAACCGGTTTTGCCGAGATACCAGTCGAGGACGCCGGGGATGAACTTTTGCCCGATGATTGCGGCGACCGTCGGCGTGCCAACCCAGTACTCGCGACGGGGATTTTTTGCTAAGCCGGCTGCCACGACAACCTGCGCGGAAACCTCGGGCTCGAAAATAGGAGGAACCGGCTGCGTCATGTGCGGCATGCGGTTCTTGACCCAGTCGAACTGGATGGTGTTCATGGCCGGCATCTGGACGGTCGTGATCTTGACGTTGCTGTGATCGTGGCTCAGTTCGCAGCGCAGCGAGTCAGTAAATCCATTGATGGCGTGCTTGCAGGCGCAGTATGCGGACTGGAGCGGGATGGAACGGTAGGAGAGCGCGGAGCCGATCTGGATGATGGTGCCGCGGTCGCGCGGGAGCATGCGCCGGAGCGCGGCAAGCGTGCCGTGGACGAAGCCGAGATAGAGAACCTCTGTGACGCGGCGGTAATCGGAGGCTTCCATCTCCTTTACGGGAGAAAAAACGCTGACCATGGCATCGTTGACCCAGATGTCAATGGGACCGAGCTCTGCTTCGGTGCGCGACGCCGCGGCCTCGACTGCCGCGGCATCGGAGACGTCCGTCGGAATGGTGATGGCTGTGCCGCCGAGCCGCTCGCACTCTTTCCGTGCGGCGTCGAGCGCCTCAGGGTTCCGCGCGATGAGCGCAAGGCGAGCCCCTTTGCGCGCATAGGCATGCGCAATGGCGCGGCCAAGCCCCGCGGATGCCCCGGTAATGACAACCACAGGACCATTGCTGAGTTGTTCCACTTTGCGCCTGCTTTCATTCGGGATATCTGGCACCTTTGCCGTTACACTTGGCTGCTCGGCGTGCGTTGCGAACGGGAGGTACCTGCGCAGGAATTCCGGTAAAGCAGTCCGTATGCCGCTTTAGCCCGCTCAAAGAATCAGACGCAGCAAACGGACGGCAAGATGTACGCGGGGATTGCGATGCGGCTGCTGTTATTGACCAGCGATTGTGAGGCCGTCAATGCGGAGCGTTGGCGACGCGGTCGAAGAGCGGAACTCAAGGTCGCTGCCGACGGCCGTGATGTTATGGAACATCTCCTTGAGGTTGCCGGCAACGGTGATTTCCTGCACCGGGTAGGTGAGCTCGCCGTTCTCGATCCACAGGCCGGAGGCGCCGCGCGAGTAATCGCCGGTGACCATGTTGACGCCGCGGCCGAGAAACTCGGTGAGGTAGAGGCCGGACGGGATGGCGGCGATGATCTGCTGAGGGGTGAGCGAACCCGCGGGCAGAAAGAGGTTGTGCGTGCCGATGCCGGGATTGCCGGCGAGCCCGCGTACAGCGCTGCCGGTGCTGGGCAGCCCGAGCTTGCGGCCGGTGTAGGTGTTGAGCAGGTAGGAGTGAAGGATGCCGTTCTCGATCAGGACCGTCCGGCGCGTGGGTAGACCCTCGCCGTCAAACGGGGCCGACCCGAAGAGCCCGGGGAGGGTGCCGTCGTTGATGAGCGTGATGCTGGAGGTGGCAACCTGCTCGCCGAGGCGTCCGGTGAAGAAGGACGCGCCGCGGTAAATGGCATCGCCGCTGGCAGCGTCGGCCATCGCGGTAAGGATGGAGCGGGCCATCTCCGGCGCGAAGACGATGGGTACCTGCTGGGTGGGGATACGGCGGCCGTCGAGGCGGCGCAGGGTACGGCGCGCGGCTTCGGCGCCGACAGCTTCCGGCGACTCGAGCTTCGCGAGCGAGCGGGAGGTGGAGCTCCAGCCGTCGCGCTGCATTTCGCCGTTCTTGCCGGTGGCGATGGGCACTGCCGAGAGGCTGCAGTAGGAAGAGCGCGAGGCCCCGGTAAAGCCGCGTGAGTTAGCGAAAACTTTGAGGCCGGTGGCAGCAGAGAAACTGCCACCGTCGCTATTGCTGATGCGCGGGTCGGCGGCAAGAGCGGCGGCTTCGACGCGGCGGGCGTATTCAATGCGCTCGCGGCCGGGAAGCGAATAAACATCTTCGTGGAAGAGCGCGAGGTCGGTGTCGAGCGCGCCGAAGGCATCCGGCTCCGGAAGGCCCTGCAGCGGGTCAGGCGAGCTGATGCGCGCGAGCGCGAGCGCTCCGGAGACGAGGTGCGCAATGCCCGCGGGGGTGAGATCGCTTGAGGAGGTGCTGCCGACACGCTGGCCGCCTTCGCCGGCAAGCAGGACACGCAGACCCACGCCGCGGGAGCCGGAGTCCTGCAGTGATTCCAGCTCGCCCATGCGGACCTGGGCGTCGAACTCGTCGCCTTCGCGAAGGACGACTTCGGCGTCGGTCGCACCGGAGTTGAGCGCTGCCCGGACGATGGCCTCGGCCTGTTCGGCGAGCGCGGCGGCGTAAGGCGGAATATTTGTAACAGTCGCTGACATCAATATCCTTTTGCTCTAGCGGCCGGTGCCGCCGACGGTCATGTGGTCGAGCTTGACGGTAGGCATGCCCATGCTGACCGGAACCCACTGGCCCTGTTTGCCGCAGTTGCCGACGCCTTCATCAAGCTGCATGTCGTGGCCGACCATGGAGACGTACTTGAGCGCTTCAGGGCCGTTGCCGATCAGCGTCGCGTCGCGAACCGGGGCGGTGATGCGCCCGTCTTCGATAAGGTAAGCCTCGGAGGCGGAGAAAACGAACTTGCCGCTGGTGATATCGACCGAGCCGCCGGCAAAGCGGACCGCGTAGAGGCCGCGCCTGACGCTGCGGATGATGTCTTCGGGAGCGTCCTCGCCGGCGAGCATGTAGGTGTTGGTCATGCGTGGCATGGGCATCTGCCGATAGCTTTCGCGGCGGCCGTTGCCGGTATCGGCGGTGCGCATGAGGCGCGCGCTGAGCTTGTCATTCATGTAGCCGCGCAGAATGCCGTTTTCAATCAGCACGTTCTCGCGCGAATCCGCGCCTTCGTCGTCGACGTGAATGGAGCCGCGCTTGGAAGCGATGTTGCCGTTGTCGACGACCGATACCTTATCGGTGGCGACACGCTGGCCGACCAGACCCGAAAAAGCAGAGGTTTTCTTCCGGTTGAAGTCGGCTTCCAGGCCGTGGCCGACCGCTTCGTGCAGCAGCACGCCGGGAGAGCCGGGGCCGAGCACGACTTCCATGTCGCCCGCCGGGGCGGCGACGGCGGTGAGCTGCAGGATGGCCTGGCGCGCGGCTTCTTCGGCGAAGTACTCGGGTGTGCGCACGTCGGTGAAGTAGGACAGGTCGACGCGGCCGCCGCCGCTGCCGGTGCCGCGGGTGACGGTGTCGCCGTCCTTGGCGAGCACGAAGACGACGAGGTGAACGAGGGGCTGGATGTCAGAGGCGTAGGTGCCGTCGGAGCCGGCGATCAGGATGCGCTTGACCTCGTCGCCGTAAGAGGCGCGGACCTGGGTAACGCGGGGGTCGTAGGCGCGGGCGGCTGCGTCGGCGCGCATGACGAGCGCGAGCTTGGTGCTGAGCTCGGGGTCGAGTTCGGCGGCGGGCGCGGGATAGAGACGCGGTCGCTGGGCTTCGGGCAGATTCGTCTGCAGTCCCACGACGGACTGCTTCGCAGGGCCGCTGGCGATGAGCGCGGCGGTGCGGGCGGCGCGGAGCAGGCGCTCGGGTGAGAGCTCGTCAGAGTAGGCGTAGCCGGTGCGCTCGCCGGAGAGCACACGAATGCCGCAGCCCGCGCTGACCCCCTGCGCTGCGGACTTGACCAGCGACTCGTCGATGCCGAGCGAAGTGGAGGCGACGGACTCGAAGTAGAGCTCGGCATAGTCGCCGCCGGCGGAGAGCGCTTCCGCGAGACACTGCTCCATCAAGGTATCGGTGACGCCGAAAGTTTGGGCGAAAAACGGCTTTTGAGGACCGGCGCCGGCGATTTCTGTCGTGTTTGCCATGGGGGAAGAAGTCACACTTGCATTAGATGGCGCAAGAGGTATCTCGATTCGCGATAGAGTTTTGATTCTAGGCGAGTCGCGCGGCCGGAAACAGGTGCCCTTTGTACCGGGACGCTCCGATGGGCTGTGCGCAGCCTCGCACGTGTGAAGGTCGAGCGAGCCGGCCAGCTTGGCATCGTGGTCGTCGTTGCCTAACACCATAACTGAAGCGAGCGTCGAGGAGAGATCGCGCTGGGTATCTTGTGGCATGGCTACTCTTCTTTCCGCTGATATCTTGCGCTATCCGATCGGTCCGCCTGACCGGGAACCCTCCCGGGCCGAGCGGGCCTTTCATCTTCGGGCGATTCGCGATCTTCCAGAAAACTTTGCCGCTGCCTATCGCGACCTCGACGCCGCGCAGCTGGACACGCCCTATCGCGAAGGCGGCTGGACGCTGCGGCAGGTGGCACACCATGTGGCGGACTCGCACATGAACGCGTGGGTGCGCATGAAGCTGGCCCTGACGGAAGACGGGCCGACGATCAAGCCGTATGATGAAAGGCTGTGGGCCGAGACGGCGGAGACGCGCGGGTCAATAGACGCGCCGCTCGCACTACTGGCTGCGCTGCATGCCCGGATGAGCGGCTTGCTCGAGGGGCTGCAGTCGCACGAGTGGGCGCGCGGGTATGTGCATCCCGAGAGCGGGCGCACGAGCATGGAGCAGGTGGTGGCGCTGTATAGCTGGCACGGGCGCCACCATACAGCGCATGTGCTCGGGCTGCGCGAGCGAATGGGTTGGTAAGTACCCCGGTACTGTTGCGGACGGATGCCCGCGGGTAGATTCTGGTCGCATCTTGTCTCGTGAAATCACAACCCTTGCGCGGATCGCGCAGCCGCTTGCGCCGGCTACACTGGCCGCTGCGCTTGAGTGCTTTTTGACGGACAATCCGCGGGCCTGCGTGGTGGAAGAAAGCGCGGTGCTGTTCGATATGGAGCGGGCGCGCTGGTCGATTGACGCGGCGAACGGGCGCTGCGTGCTGCAGTTGTGGAGTGAGGAGCGCAATCTTTCGCGGACGGTGACGGGCCTGCAGGAGCGGCGCGGCGCGCTGCGTCTGGAGGTGCGGCGCTTCGGGCAGACCAAGCCGCAGGTCCTGCGGCTGGTGCCGGATCGCGACCAGCGGTCGCCCTCGGTGCGGGATGCGACCCGGAAGAAGTACATGCAGCTGCTGCAGCGGGTGCTGGCGCGAAGTTTTCCGGAGCTAAGGCAGGGCGACCTGCTTTGGACCGCGGATCTGGAGCACTCGTTCGGCCCGGCGTATGTGCGGGGACTGCTGGAGCGGGGGCAGACGGCCTGGGCGCTGGCCGCGATCAATGGAGAAGAGACGCAGAGCGCGGTGGACGGCATCCTGACGGTTGCGGTGTTGTGGCTGGAGCAGTGTCGCGAGCGTGCGGATGGCCGGCGCGTGGTGGAAGGCGTGAAGATCGTGGTGCCGGAAGGGATGGCCGGGACGGTACGGGAGCGGCTGGGCTGGATGCATGCGGGGGCGGCCAAGTGGGAGCTGTACACGCTCGATGAGCTGCGCGAAGAGATGGAGCGGCAGGAAGAGGCGGCGCAGGGCAATGTGCGCGCGCACCTGGTTGCGGCGTTCGATGCGGCGGCGGCAATCGAGCGGTCGCGGGCCGCAGTGGAGCAGGTGCTGGCGTTGCTCGAGCCCGGGGATCGCGAGCGGGTAGAGGTGCTGGCGCGGTCGGCGACGGAGTTGAGTTTGCGTCTGCACGGGCTTGAGTTCGCGCGGGTGCGGCATGGGGTGAGCCCGGGCTCATTCGCGCGGGAGGATCGCATTACGTTTGGCGCCGGGGCGAGTGAGACGCCGCTGAACGAGGAGACGGAGCCGATGCTGCGGGAACTGGTGCAGCGGCTGTTTCGGTCGAGGCATCCGGGCGGCACGGTGCGCGATCCGCTGTACCGGATGCAGCCGGAACGATGGCTGGAGTCAGTGTTGCGGCTGGATTTACCGGAACTGGAGCCGCGGCTGCGTGCCGGCCCCGTATATACGCAGGTGCCGGCACTGGCGATGGCCGACCGGGGCATGCTGGACCTTTTGGCGGTGACGCGTGAGGGAAGGCTGGCAGTGCTGGAGCTGAAAGCCAGCGAAGACCTGCATATGCCGATGCAGGGGTTGGATTACTGGATGCGGGTGCGGGCGCTGCATGCTGAGGGTGAGATTGCGCGCGCCGGGTATTTCCCCGGGGTTGAGCTATCTTCGGAAGCGCCTTTGCTGTACTTTGTCGTGCCCGCGCTGCGGGTGCACTCAACCGTGGATGCGATCCTGCGGCATGTGTCGCCGGAAGTGGAATGGCGGCTGCTGGCGCTCGATGAGAAATGGAGGAAGAAACGGGCGGTGATCTTCAGGAAGCGGGGTGGGACAGGGAAGCGCTGGCCGCGGGTGCTGGCGGGGGAGCGGTAGGTTTTGACAGCGATCGGCCAGGTTGAGCCGTGCAGCAACGCCTACTGGCGGAAGGGATGGACGACTTTGAGTCCGAAATACTGCTCGAAGGCATCGAAGTCGCGGTCGCGATGCAGAAGGGAGTGGTCTTCCAGCAGGCAGAAGGTAGCGGTAAGACAGTCGATGGTGCTGCGGACAGTAACGCCTCGGGCGCGGAGCAGACGGTAGTTTCTCGCGGATTCGATGGCGAGGGTTTTTCCTGCGGTGTCGAAAAGCTCGTAGCCGGCGAGCTCCTGCTGGGCGGTTTCAAATGCCTTGTCGTCGCGAATGCCTTGCAGAACTTCGGTCAGGATCAGATCCGTAATGCCTATGCGCTGGCTGGGCAATAGTTGCGTTAGAACGAGAGTGTGCTCGTTCTCGCTTCCATGGAGAAAGGCGATCCAGATGGAAGAGTCCACAACTATCACCCGACTTTTTCGCTCAGCCCTATCGCGCGCTTTGCATTTTCTTCAACAATGTCATCGTAAAACTGAACTTTTCCTTTTAATTTCAAAATGCCTGCCTGGCGGCGGGTCTGGATCAGAAGCTTTAGAGCAGTCTCGACGACTTCCTTTTTTGTCTTGCTGCCAGTGCTTGCGAGCGCATTTTGCATTAGTTCGTCATTGATGTCTATGTTTGTGCGCATGTACATCCCTTCGGACTGCCGATGTGTAAGATTCCCAGAACTATATGTACCCGGGAAGAATATCACTACAGAGAAAGCGAAGCTGCTGGTAAATCCATTGCAGTTCCGAGAGCAGGATCAGGCAGGGTGAAGCCGGTCAACCGCGGCTCAAAGAAGCGCTCGACTGCGTCCAGGATGGCCGGTCCGGTTTTGGCCTCGTAGATAGCCTTGCGCAGGGTGGCGCCGCCGGGGACGCCGTGGGTGAACCAGGAGGCGAACTGCTTCATCTTGCCCTGGGCCTCTTTGCGGATTTTGGCTTCCTGAAGAGTTTCCCCGGCTTCCGGCAGGCTCTCGTCCTCTTCGCCGAGCAGCGCGCGGAAGTAGGAACGGATGAGCGCGTAGCGGTCGGCTTCGGTCGGCTCGTCGTAGCGGCCGGAGGCGGTGTACTGGGCGATCTGGCGGAAGATCCAGGGGTTCGCCGGAGCGGCGCGGCCGATCATGACGGCAGCGCAACGGGTCTGCTCGATCATGGCGCAGGCGTCTTCGGGGGTGCGGATGTCGCCGTTGCCGATCACGGGGATGGAGACGGCGTCCTTGACGGCGCCGATCCACTCCCAGCGCGCCTGGCCGGAGTAGCCGTCTTCCCGAGTGCGGGCGTGGAGCGCGACGGCGGCGAGGCCGGACTCCTGCGCGAGCCGGGCGAGTTCGACGCAGATGATGTCGCGGTCACTCCAGCCCATGCGGAACTTCACGGTGAAAGGAATGGTGACGGAGGCGCGGACGGTCTCGAAGATCTTCGCGATGAGCGGCAGGTCGCGCAGCAGGCCGGAGCCGCCGTTGCAGGCGACGACGCGCTTGGCCGGGCAGCCGAGGTTGAGGTCGACCGCGTCGAATCCGGTGTCCTGGACGATGCGGGCGGCTTCGGCGAGCGTCTCCGGATTTGAGCCGAAGATCTGCGCCGAGATGGGATGTTCGTCGTCGTAGAAGGTCAGATAGCGCTTGCGCTTGGACTCGCGCATGCGGGCGAGGCCGTCGGCGGAGGTGAACTCTGTCATGAGCAGGCCGCAGCCGGACTGCCGGTTGGTGACGGGAGACTCGATGTCACCCGTCACCGCGTACGGGGTGAAGAGGCTGCTGTTGCGGATGAACCGGCGGAAGATGGTATCGGTAACGCCGGCCATGGGGGCGAGCACGGTTGCCGGTGCGACCTGGACGTTCCCGATTGCAAACGATGCGGGAACGCGGGCCTGGTGAGGCATGGAATACGCGACCGGATTGTCCCAGCGTTTCTGCATGTGGGTCTACAGGGAAAAGCCTCCGCGCAGGCGCGGAGGCTTTCCGGAGCGCCTGCTGTGTTACTTCGCGGTGGGTGTCTCTGTGCCGCCGGCCGAGGTTCCGGGGGCTGCGGCAACCTGGGAGTCGCTTTTGGCGAACTTGCGGCGGAAGCGCTCGATACGTCCGGCGGTGTCGATCATCTTCTGCTTGCCGGTGAAAAAGGGGTGGCAAGCTGCACAGATTTCGACCCGGATGTCGCCCTTATGGGTGGAACGGGTGGCAAACTCTGTACCGCACGCACACTTGACTTTGATTTCGCTGTAGCTGGGGTGGATGCCCTGTTTCGCCATGATGTCTAAAAGCCTTTCCTGCAATCCGTCCATGCTATCGCGGTCCGGCAGCGATAGCAATTGAGAATGCTGGGAAATAGATGCTGCCGGACGCCCGGGCGATGCAGCCGCTTTGCGATACTGGAAGGCATGGCTGAGGAACCGGTGTGCCCGCTGTGCGAGGGGATGGGAATGCGGGTGGTAACGCGCGGCGACGGCGGACGCATGGCTGAACCGTGCGACTGCCAGCACCAGCGAAGGATGTATGCGCTGCTGCGGAGGGCGCAGATCCCGTACCGGTACGCGGGGTGCTCGCTGATCAACTTTGAGAAGAGCGCCGAAAACGCCCAGGCGTTCATCACGGCAGACGGCTTTGTAAACAACTATCCGGGGGCGAACGACGGTACCGGCATTCTGTTTACCGGCACGGTCGGGTTGGGAAAGACGCACCTGGCGGCGGCGATCCTGCAGAAGCTGACGCTCGAAAAAGCAGTTCCTTCGCTGTTCTGCGACTACCGGGAGCTGCTGAAGCAGATCACGAATTCGTACAACAGCCGGGTGGAAACGACCGAGCTCGAAGTGCTGAAGCCGGTGTTTGAGACTGAGGTGCTGGTGCTGGACGAACTCGGCGCCGCGAAGCCGACGGACTGGGTGTGGGATACGGTCGCGCTCATCCTGAACACCCGCTATAACGACAAGCGCACGACGATTATCACGACGAACTACCCGAACCAGCGTTCGGGCGCGGGCGGCAGTGAAGGCGCGGGCGCACGGTCCATGAGCCGCGAAGAGACGCTGGGAGATCGCATCGGTGACCGCATGTGGTCACGACTGCAGGAAATGTGCGTACCGGTGGAGATGCGGGGTGCGGATTATCGGCAGGGCGCGAAGCGCGCCCGGTTCAGTTGAGTACTTTGGCATGCTTCCTTGAAGAAAACCGTGCCCACGGTTGGTCCTAATGCATAGTTCTGGCGTAAAACTAAGGCATCTCTAGATGTGGGGGTTTCATGAAGAAGGTCGTGTTTACCGTAATGATGCTGTTTCCCATCGCCAGCGCGTTTGCTGCTGCTCCACGTCCGTGCAAGGCGTGGAGAACGCACAACCACCACCGGACTTGCGTTCGCAGGTAAGGTGAGCAACATACGGCGTCTTCACCGGACAAGCGTCAACGCTTCCAGGTAACAAACATTTCAGTCGGCATCGGCCGCAATGCTTTGCCTCACCGGAAGCATTGCGGCTGATTGATTTTGTAAGCTCACTGCAGAGCGGCATTTTTAAAGCACTGCGGTGAGCAGCAGCAGGAGGGCCGCGACCACAGCGGCGATGCGGTACGGATTATCGCTCTGCGTGCCGGCGGCGGCCACACTGGACGGAGAGTCTGGCGCCGGGGCGCAGGAAACGGCGATCATCGTGTCTCTCCCACTCGCGCGAGGCTATTGGATTCAGCCTCGCTTCGAGCATCTCACGCGTATTACGACGGATCACTTTACGCGGCACGTGAAATGCTCTACCGGTATGACGTGCCGCTGCGCCGGCGCGAATCGGGCTTAGGCCGGAAAATGAAAGATTATGTGACCTTTGTGTTACTGGGCGGGAATAGAAGCCGCTAGGGTTTGCGCCTCCGAGCGTAGCCTGCACACATCGGCCGGAGGATCGCGCGTTAGGATACGAGTATGACGGAACGCGTACCGCAGATTCCCGGAAACAGGAATGCAGCAGTCCCGGCTGAAGAGATGTCTGAGAAGGCCGCGCAGCAAACCCCCGTGCCGGTGTTTTCCGGTGGCGGCATTCTGGCCAGTCGCGAGCCGCGGGCGTGGAAGCCGTTTGCCATTGCCGGGACGGCAGTGCTGCTGGTTCTGGTGGCTTTGCTGCTCTTCGGACGCCACGCGCGCCAGCAGGCAAATCCCGGTGGCGCAGGACTGGCGCCCTTGGCTGCCTACGCCGCCTCGCTCCCGATCACGGGTGTGCAGATGAGCGACTCGAGCAACCTGTCGGGCGGCAAGGAAACATATTTGGACGGCACCATCACCAACCGTGGCACGAAGACGGTGACAGCGATTACCGTACAGGTCGGCTTCAAGGACTTTACCGGCATGCTGGCCGGAAAAGAGACGCTGCCGCTGAACCTGATCCATTTTCGCGAACCTTACGTGGACACGGAGCCGGTCAGTGCGGCTCCGATCAGGCCGGGAGATGCGAGAGGTTTCAGGCAGATCTTCGACGCTGCCCCGGAAAGCTGGAACGGGGAATACCCGCAGGTGCGAGTCATCTCTGTCACGACGAATTAAATCGGAGTCGGACTGAACGCGGTAGTTTTTACCGGGCATGGCGGTTCGTTCCTTTACCCGACCAATTTTGAACCTCTGTGTCGATCTCCAAGGCATCGGCTTAACCCGCATCTACTCATCAGTTTGCCGTTAACGGCCGCGGGTGCAGCGAGATGGATTCGTTTGGCATCTAAATTGCAAGAGCCTTACTCTGTGGGCAGGTATCAGGCTGGCATTTTTGAAAGATCGAGGCATCAGCATGCGACATGAAATCAAAAAGGTTCAGGCAAGCGCAGCTTTGCTGCTTGCCGCGTCCATGGCCATTCCTGCCATGGCGCAAACAGCCACTCCCCAGGGCGGCACGAGCACCGGTACAGCGCAGTCACAAAGCAGTGGCAACAGCTCCATGAATCCGGCCGACAACAGCACCTACGCTACCGGCGCGCCGCTGCAGTCGCGCTCCAAGGAAGGGTTCTGGGGGCATCTGAACCCGTTCGCACGCAAAAAGTGGGTAAACCGGCAGCTTGACCCCGTAAAGGGACGGCTGAACGAGCTGGACCAGCTGCAAGCGAAGAACAGCAACGACATCCGTGCGCTCGACGAGAAGACGGGGATAGGTATACGCCAGGCGCAGTCTACGGCTGACCAGGCAAACCAGACGGCGACTTCCGCGAGCACGACCGCGGGGCAGGCGCAGGCCCTGGCGCAGCAGGCCTCAACCCAGACGGCACAGCTGAATACGACGGTGTCCGGACTTGATCAGTACAACAAGATCTCAGACACGGAACTGCGGTTCCGCCCTGGGCAGACGCTGCTGAATGCCCGCGCGAAGGAAGCGCTGGACCAGGTGGCGCTGCAACTGCAGGGACAGAAAGGCTATGTCGTTGAGGTCTCGGGCTATTCGCATCTTCGCGGGCAGGCCGGGATCGCGAGCTCCCAGCATATGTCTGACGCGGTGGTGCGCTACCTGGTCGAGCAACACCAGGTACCGGTATACAAGATTCACCAGATCGCCCTTGGCGACGCGAAGCTGCAGGATGGAACCGATGGTCCAGTGGGCAACGCAGTCCGGGTGAGCGTGATGGAAAACAGTTTGGCGGCCACAGGCGCGCCGGCCGGAGCGGGTGCCGCACCCACGGGCGGTGTCGCCACTGCTCCGACGACCGGGCCTACGCAGTAGGCAGTAGTCGGAAGACCGGCGAGCAGCCGCAACAAGCTCTCGACCAACGAGAGAACCAAGGCAGATTGGCCCCTCATATGAGTGAGGGGCCGTTTTTTTGTGCCCTGCGCGGGCGGCGGGTGTCCGCCTTGCGGCGGAGTGTTTGCGGGTGTGGCCCTCCCGGTGGCCGCGATGCTTTGTCGTGTTACCCCGACGAAAACAGCTCTCGAGGGACTGCAGACAGTCTTAACGCTTCGGCGCGTGCTGGTGCAGGGCGAGCAGGGTTTCGAGCAGCGGTTTGAGCAGGTCGAGGCGGAGGGCGTTGGCGCCGTCGGATTTGGCTTCGGAGGGGCTGTCGTGAACTTCGAGGAAAATGCCGTCGATACCGGCGGCGACGGCGGCGCGGGCGAGCAGGGGGATGAACTCGGGTTGGCCGCCGGAAACGCCGTTGGCGGCGGAGGGCATTTGCACGGAGTGGGTGCCGTCGAAGACGACCGGGGCGAGCTTGCGCAGGATACCGAGCGAGCGCATGTCGACGACGAGATTGCCGTAGCCGAAGGTGGTGCCGCGCTCGGTGAGCGAGATGCGCGGGTTGCCGGTGGAGAGGATTTTGCCGACGGCGTGTTCCATGTCGCCGGGGGCGACGAACTGGCCTTTCTTCACATTGACGGCACGGCCGGTATTGCCGGCGGCGACGAGCAGGTCGGTCTGCCGGCAGAGGAAGGCTGGGATCTGGAGAACGTCGGCGCCTTCGGCGGCGATCTCGCAATGGGCAGTCTCGTGCACATCGGTAAGGACGGGCAGGCCGGTGGACTCGGCGATGGAGCGGAGGATGCGGGTGCCTTCGCGCAGGCCGGGGCCGCGGAAGCTCGCGACCGAGGTGCGGTTGGCCTTGTCGTAGGAGGCTTTGAAGATGCAGGGGATCGCGAGGTCGCCGGCGATGCGCTGAATGCTCTCGGCCATGCGGCGGGCGTGGGATTCGCTCTCAATGACGCAGGGGCCGGCGATGAGGAAAAGCCGGCCTGCGCCGACCGGGACGGTGCCGATTTCGAAGTCTTGGATCACAGGGTTATTGGAACACACCGGGATTGCCTGCCGGTCAAGCGGCGGGTAATCTGAATGCGGGTATGACGGCTTTGAAACTCACGCGCAGAGGCTCTGTTCCATGTCTGTAATCGAGGATACCCGTAAGGCTCTGCAGGATTTCCTTGCCCCTGAGATGCGCGAGTTGAAAACGCGTCTGGATGCCCTGGACAAGCGCATGGATGCTTCTGAGAAGCGCACGGATGAGCGGCACGCGGAGACGATGGAGGCGATTCGGGCGATGGGCGCGCGGATTGATCGCCGGGTGGATTCGATTATTGACTTCACGGAACTGAGAGAGAAAGTCGCTGTGCTCGATGCCGAGCGACGGGCGAGAGAAAAGGTCGCTTCGTAGCGTTTGCTTCATTGCTCAGCGATATTTTTCGTGGATTGAGATGTCGCCTCCCTGTATAACTCCAGCGTGCTGTGTTTCTCAAGGAGTTCCGCCAGTGAAACGCCTGCTTGCCTGGACTGCGTCTCTGCTGATCTTTCCACTGACCGGCGCAACAGCGCAGGAGAGCGGTAGGCTATTTCCGCCGGCGGTGCTCGCGGCGAAGACGGTAGCGGTGCTGAACGATACGCATACGCAGGCAGTGACGGATGGGGCGGTCGCGGAGCTGAAGGAATGGGGACATTTCCGGGTCATCGATGACCCGGAGAGTGCGGATGTGGTGCTGCACTTTACGAAAGCAACGACGCACAGCACCAGCAACTCGCAGACGAAGGATCAGAAGGACGACTCGACGAGTTACGGTTTCAGCGTGACCTCGTCTTCGTCGATCCACATGGATGCGACGGCGAAGGATGCGTTTGCGCCGTTTTACACAACGAAGACGGATGACTCGAAGCAGAAGGCCGGGCGCGAGTGCGCGCAAGAGTTCATTGGGGCGTATCAGGAAGCGGTTCGGACGAAACATTGAGAAAAAAACGAATGCAAGAACCGGAGACGCGGCAATGTCAGGAGATAGTTCATTCGCATGTGGAAAGTATGGAGTTGTTCGCTGCTTGCGATGTGCTTCCTCATCCCATTCGGAAGAAATGCGCTTGCTCAGGCTCCGGCAACTATAACGCCGGGATGTGGTCCAGCTGAGACGAAGTTTGATGTACAAGACGGCAAGCCGGGAGGCCTGGAGGCAAATCCAAGCGAGGGCAAAGCTGCTGTCTACATCATTGGCTACTTCAACTCAGCAGCGAAGAAGGGAACGCCGACCATTCGTATCGGGCTCGACGGCTCGTGGATCGGAGCGACGAAACACAATGCTTATCTCCGGGCAGAGATTGAGCCTGGCAATCATCATTATTGTGCGGAGTGGCAATCCATTTTCAAGCGTTTGTCAGACGAAGTTGCGCTTTACAACTTTATTGCTGAGCCGGGACACGTTTACTTTCTGCGAGCCGCCGTGCACTCCGATGCCGCCGTCGGCAGTGTCGTGTATTCCTATCTTGACCTTGCGCCGGTTTCGGAAGACGAGGGGCGTCTGCTGCTCAGCGAGTCAGTGCAAGCGGTGAGCCATGCTAGATAGGAAGTAGCGGCGCCTACAACGGCGCCACTTCCTCATCCACTTTCGCTGCTTCGGCGGCGCGGAGTCGCTTGGCATAGCTGGCCTCGATGAAGGCCGAGAACAGCGGGTGCGGCTCCAGCGGTTTGGATTTGAACTCCGGGTGGAACTGGCAGCCGAGGAAGAAGGGGTGGTCGGCAATTTCAACAATCTCGACGTAGGTGGAGTCGGGAGTGGTGCCGGTGATGCGCAGGCCGCCGCCGGTGAGCAGGGCTTCGTACTCGCGGTTGAATTCGTAACGGTGACGGTGACGTTCTGAGATTTCGGTCGTGCCGTAGGACTGCGCCGCGAGCGAGTCGGGCTGCATGATGCAGTCCCAGGCCCCGAGTCGCATTGTTCCGCCCATTTCCTCGACGCCCGTGAGCTCGCGCAGTTTGTAGATGACGCGGTGCTGGGTGGCGGGGTCGAACTCGCTTGAGTTCGCATGGGCGAGCCCGCAGACATTGCGCGCGTACTCAATGCAAGCGGTTTGCATGCCGAGGCAGATACCGAAGTAGGGCACATTGTTTTCGCGGGCATAGCGAATGGCGTTGAGCATGCCCTCGATGCCGCGCTTGCCGAAGCCGCCGGGCACGAGGATGCCGTCGAAGTCTTTGAGCTGTTCCGCGTACTCGGGCGTTTCGAGCCCTTCGGCTTCAATCCAGGTGACGACCAGCTTGAGGGTGTGGCCGAGCGCGCCGTGGGTGAGCGCTTCCTTTAGCGATTTGTAACTGTCTTCATACTCGACGTATTTGCCGACGATGGCGATCGAGACCTCATCGCGGGGGTGGTAGGCGTGCTCGACCAGCGTCTTCCAGCGGTGCAGGTCGGCTTCCCTGGGCGCCAGGTGCAGGTACTTGAGGATCAGCGCGTCGACACCTTCGGCGGCAAAGTTGAGCGGCACCTCGTAAATGGAGTCGACATCGCGGGCGCCGATGACGGCCTTGTCCTCAAGATTGCAGAACTGCGCGATTTTTCCTTTGATTTCGCGGTTGAGCGGGCGGTCGGAGCGGCAGAGCAGGATGTCGGGCTGGATCCCGATGGAGAGCATTTCCTTGACGGAATGTTGCGTCGGCTTGGTCTTGAGCTCCTGTGCGGCGCTGATCCAGGGTACGAGCGTGACGTGGATGAAGACGGTGTTCTCGCGGCCGAGTTCCTGGCGCATCTGGCGGATGGCTTCGAGGAAGGGAAGCGATTCGATATCGCCGACGGTGCCCCCGATTTCGACGATGGTCACATCGGCCGGCGCTGTGCCGCCCGGACCTGACAGCTCGGCGCGGCTCGCGACCTTGCGCATGGCGTTCTTGATCTCGTTGGTGACGTGCGGAATGACCTGCACGGTCTTGCCGAGATAGTCGCCGCGACGCTCCTTGGTGATGATCTGCTCGTAGATCCGGCCGGTGGTCAGGTTGTTGTCGCGCGTGAGGCGGGCGTGGGTGAAGCGCTCATAATGGCCGAGGTCGAGGTCGGTTTCGGCGCCGTCGTCGGTCACGAAGACCTCGCCGTGCTGGAAAGGCGACATGGTGCCGGGGTCGACGTTGAGGTAGGGGTCGAACTTCATCAGGTTCA
>CAXTMY010000007.1:0-23233 GCA_964245565.1 uncultured Acidobacteriaceae bacterium
GATGTAAAGATTCGCCGCCGAGTTGTTTTCCGCTATGACGGTGAACTGCTTGCCGTTGGCCAGCCGCAGGCTTGCTTTGCCAAAGAGCGGGCTGCCGATCATGTATTGTCCGGAGGCCGGGTTTACTGGATAAAAGCCAAGCGCGGTGAAGATATACCATGCGGACATCTGGCCGCAGTCATCGTCGCCATCGAGGCCCGAGGGTTGGTTAGCATATTCATCTGCGGCGATTTCCCTGACCCTTGCCTGTGTCTTCCAGGGTTGGTCACCGTAATCGTATAAGTAGCCCACGTGATGACTTGGCTCGTTGCTGTGCCAGTTGTATTCGCCATCGAAATAGGCGTCGAGCTGTGCATCGAACTTTTTCTTTCCACCCATGAGCTTGATCAGACCAGGAATGTCGTGCAGGACATCCCAGGTATAGACCCACTTATTTCCCTCGGTCCATCCAGCGGATGGGTCGGCCCATGCGCCGTTGGAGTTTCTGGCTTGCATGAAGCCGGTTCGCGGATTAAACAGGTGTTTATAATCTTGCGAACGCTTCAGAAAGAATTCGTAATCACTGGTCTTGCCCAGTGCTTTGGCTATCTGAGCGACGCACCAGTCATCATAGGAGTCCTCAAGCGTGCTTGACGCCGACTCTGCCGTCTTATCAGCCGGAATGTAGCCGAGTTGTTTGAGATATGTTAAGCCGCCGCGAGCTTCATACGGAGTATGCCGCTCACGGTCGCTCCACTTATATGTGGTATCACCATCCGGCGGGGTCATAGCGTCCTTGTATACGGCGTCCCAGGCGAGCTGCTTGTCAAAGCCCGGCAAATGTTTGTCGAATGCCTCGGCAACCAATGAGTCGGCATGGGTGGAGATCATGATGTTCGTGTAAGACGGGTTAGGCCATTTCGGCATCCAGCCGCCTTCCCGGTAGTCCTGGAGCAGAGCCTGTACCATGCCGCCGGCGCGTTCCGGTACGAGCAAGGTCAGCAGGCTGTACTCGGCGCGGAAGATATCCCACAGCGAATAATCGGTGTAGGATTCGCCCTGGTGCACTGTGTCATCAAAAGCGCTATAGTAGCGGCCCTGCTCAGAGAACGTACGCGGGTAGAGCATGGAGTGATAGAGCGCGGTGTAAAAGATATGGCGCTGATCGTCTGTCGCGCCTTCAATCGAGACCTGGCTCAGCTTCTTATCCCACTCCGCGCGCAGAGCGAGGCGAACGGCCTCAAAGTTCCAGTCCGGTATTTCAGCTTCGAGGTTCCTGCGTGCCTGGTCGAGACTGATGAAGGAAGTGCCGACCCTCGCTTCGACGACCTCACCTTCTGTTGTGGTGAATCTAGCGTAAGCACCCGTGGCGAGCCCGGAGTGCGACTGGTCAGGATAGGTGCCGGAGCTGCTGAACGCCTGCCGAAACTGGACGACAAAGTAGCCTTTGAAGTTAGGCAGCTTGAGCGGACCCAGGTTCGAGTCCATCCGGTCCGGATTATAGCCCGTGATCTCCCGGTTGGCTGCATCGACGTGGGCTGAGCCTGCAATTCCCGGGCGGGAAGCTTCCACCATGACGAGCGAAGAGGTATTCGCAGGAAAAGTAAAACGCAGGTAGGCGCAACGAGTCGTCGCTGTGATCTCGGTACGGATTCTGCGTGCATGACCTGCGTCCATTTCGACCGAGTAATAGTCTGGGCGAACGATCTCATCGACATGCCTAAAGGGGAGCTTGCGGTCGGCTGGACTGGTCTTCAGGCTATCTATCTCCGGCATGAGCGTGACATAGCCGTAGTCCCCCATCCAGAGAGCCGCCTGGTGGGTTCCCATGAATCCGGAGATCGAGGTGTCACGGTACTTGTAGGAGTTGCCTCCCTGCTTATTCTGGCGGGTTTGCGCTGTCCAGCTGGTCATGCCGAACGGCGGGGTGACAAATGGCATGGTGCGGCCATACCCGATCGGCCCGCTTGCTGTGCCGATATATAGGTTCACCCAGTCGACTGGATCTGCTGCGGCGCTTTGAGCGAAGGTGACGAGCAGCAGGACGAGAGTGATGATAAGTGCTTGCAGGTGTACGCGGTCTCGCGTGCGTCCCGTTGATTGTTCGATCATTGTTTCGGTACTCCGCGGGTCGATACTTTGCTTACCTTCCTGACCACTCATGACCTTTCCTGCGATAGGGAGCTCAACGAATGGGGGTCAATCAATGTTCCGAGTCCATCCGCTAGCCACACCGGCAGAGTCGGTGGTGAATGGCGCGATAAACACACTACGCTTGCTGCTGCCCCTCTGCAGGAAAGCAGGTGAACGTTTCGTCTTTCACCTGCCAGTACGGCATCAGGGTAATGCCGCCGTGCCCTTTCACGCGGTAATGGAGCGGGCTGCCGTCTACGACCACGAGCTCCTTGCTGAGCTGACCGGGCCCGCGGTACTGACTCCACGGAATACCCTGGCTGTTTCCGACCACAGCGTAGAGGAGGGGGCCGTATTCGATCGAAAAGCGCGACTCTTGACTCGTCTGATCTGCTCCGGTATACGGCACCACGCGGAACACTGCCGGCAGGGCAAACGCGATGGTGTCGCCACTCGACCATTCGCGGTCGACCGTCATGTAGCTACCGGGCTGTCCCGAACCGATGCTCCTGTTATTAACGGTGATCTCCATCTCTCGCGCCGCCCACGACGGAATGCGGATACGCACCTTGCTGTTGACCGGAGACTGCGTCTCGATACGGCAGTGCACGGCTGTTTCAAAAGGAAAGCGGGTGGTCTGCGCCAGGCTGATCGCGTGCGCGCCCTGCTTCCATGTAATCGTGGAAGGCTCATACAGATGGAGATAGATGCCGTCTTCCGCGACCGAGTAAATATGCTCCGGTAACGAACCGAGGAGACGCGTTCCCTGACCTTCACAGCAGGTATTATGGCGCGTTGCCTTTTCCTTCGTTCCCTCAAGGAGCGTGTGGTATCTCAAACCATACGATCCATCCTGGTTCGCCAGCGAGACATTGTAGATACTCTTCTCGATCTCTGTTGCGTACTGCTCCTGGTCCGGGTGCATCAGCTGGAAACGTTGCGTGAGAAAGACCCAGAAGCTGCTTCCGCACAGTTCTCCAAGCTCCTGATGGATGTAGTTGCTCCGCGGAGGATCGCGCTCGAACTCTATGATCGAGATGCTGCCGCCTGCCTGCTGCCAATTGCGGCGATAAAGCTCCCAGGCACCTTCAACCGCATCGCCGTAGCGGCGGTCGCCGGTCGTAAGATACAGATCCATGTATGCCTCAAGGTTCGTAAGCAGGTAGCAGTGAGGGCGATCGTACGGGTACTGCCATATCTGCCGGTCTTCGCGGGCCGCGGTGCCGGCGAGAAACGCAGGCTCCTCGAAATACCGCTGAATTACCTGGGCATCTTCCGGCTTCCCAATGGGGCTGCGATTGACGCGTGTATTTGCGATCATGCCCTGTCCTCCCTGGGTCGCGCCGCGAAGCAGTTCGGGAAGATATTGATTCTGCTGATTAAACCAGTCGTAATATCCGCGCAGCAGAGGGAATGCCTTGGTGTTCCCTGCGTAGCCTGCTTCGAGCAACCCATGGGTAAGCCAGGCGCGGGTATACGCCGCGCGCTCTGAGTAGAAGATAGTATCGGCCGGGTAAGCCATCATGTACCCGTTCGGTTCCTTGCAGGCGTCAATGCCATCGACCACAGCAGTCATTCGCGCCGCGAGCTCCGGGTTCTCGATCCAGCGCAGGGTATTGCCAGCACCCATCAGGAAGCGGCCCGCGTTGGAGCCGGCCAGATCCTCTTCCCAGAAAACAGCATCTCCGGTCGCCTTAAAGTTTTTTATCCTGCCGGTTCTCTCGTAAAACTGGCGCAGTAAGTCGTCGGTTGTATACGAATCGAGCAGGTACCGGATGTTATTTTCCATGGCGGCGCGGAACAGGCCATCGCCCAGAGTGACGCCGGTGCGGGGTGCCTGTGCGCGGTAGCTGACCGGAGCCCACAAGCTTGCTCTCGTAACGTTCCCGGGATTGTCCCAGCGAATCTGCTCTCCGTCCTGGCGCGCCGAACGTGTGAGCTGCTTAAGATCCGCAGGCGTGCCATAGGCGCTATCGGCGCTTGCACTGCAGCCTTCCGCGACGTCGCGGCCGCCGGCGATGACCGCGATCTTCGCCAGGGTCAGCGTAAACTGCGGGCTGTCCTGAAGAGTATGGCCCGTCGAGCCTTCCGACTCTTCTTTCACAGGCCGCAACTTCGTCGCAGTCAGGCGCACATACCGGGCATGCACTCCCGGGCGTTTGTAACGCGTGATGTGATCCTGTGGATCCGGGAAGTCGCTCCCCGTGAAATCCACGATCGTTCCCGGGTGCGCAAAGCCTGCGTCATCCGCTGCTTCAATCGTAAAGCGCAGCGGGAATCCCTCGCCTCCATAGTACTGGTCGCGTCCCGGGTACATTCTCTGGCTTGCGGGGTATAACTCGATTGCATCGATCGCAACTGAGCGGCCAAGATCGAGCTGCACCCACGTGGGCAGGGAGGGATCCGTGACGGCTCTCGACCGGTAGGCGCGGTAGTCGGTGGCCGGTGTTGCCGCGATACGCTGGCCGGTTAAGTACGGTGCGAGCGATGAACCTTCTGCTGCAAACAAGTGCTGCGACGGGATTGCGCTCGTGAGAAGAACGCCTGCTCCTGAGCAGGCGGATGTCTTGAGAAAGACGCGACGTGAAACGCTCATCTTCAATCTCCTGGCGGTTCGATCGAGCGATATTCCTGCCGAGCACACAACTTGTCGGCGCTGGGCTGTGTTCCTGCGCGACCCCATGCGTAAATGCGCGCCGGGACAATCTCCGTTGTAAAGGGTTAGAGGCTCGACTGGCAAACAGCTGGCGCCGCTTCGCCGGTAAGGACGAATCGAGCCGCCTTCAGCTCTCGGCGATGAGAACGGTCTTACAAATGATGGGAGCGTGGTGTGCTGCAGAAGGTAGGCCACTACATTGCCGCCGAGGCCGCAGATAGGGGGTGCGGCTATGGACACACAACTTCAGATGGCTGGGGAAAGGGCGCGCCGCAAGCGCCTGCGTGGCGTAAACAGGGGCGGAACAGCTCAAACGAGAAGCCGTGCTGCTGGCTCCGCCGCCTAGTCGATCGGCGGAGTCGGCACGGCGACGGTCGGTTTGGCATTCATCATTTCATCGAGATTCTCTGCGACGGCGGCGGCGCGGGATCCTGCCGTCGGGCCGGATGGAGCCGACTCGGCAAAACCGTTAGAGGAGCGCGATGGGCGCGAGTTGCTGAAGAGTGCCTCGATACCGACACGCAGACCGTGAATGAAACTGCCGGCCTTGCGAACGGGCGTGGCTACGCCGGATTGCACCGCCGTCCCAGCATGGGAGATGCTGCCCAGCACCGCTGACACCATCGTGTCGACCTTGATGGCCTGGGCACGGGTGCGGTCGACCACATCTTCGACAGTCGTATTGACATGCTGGGTCTGCTCCCGCACGGCTGAGGTGATGTCGACGATGTTGCCCGAGACTGTCTTCACTTTCGGGGTGAGGTCCTGCACGATGGTTCGTACATCGCCGACAATAGGTGTCGCTTTTGCGCTCAGTTCCGTGGTGATGGCAGTGAGTTTCCCCAGGGCAGTTTTGACCACGATGAACAGGCCCAGGAAGACGCACGCCTGGATGACGATGCTGGCGACCACGGCGATGACGAAGATCAGGGAGAGCGTGTGGGAGGGCATGACGTCCATGGGCTTGGTCTTTCGCGCGTACCTTGTAAATCGGACCCGGGCTGGACAACAACCCGGGTTCGGGAGGGATCGACCCTTAGCCGCGGCCGCGTGGCAGAGCGACTCGCGGCGTTGGTTGAGGACTGTTATTAACTCAGATGCTCACTCTTTGGAACCAGTTCTTCCTGCCCGGTGCGGGGCGCACTTGTCTCTTCATACGCCTGCTTGCCTGCGGCATAGGAGGCAGCGATCTTTTCCTTCTGCTCCGCAACCGCCTGCACGCCCTGGTTGTAGGCTTCGTTGATTTTCTGACGGCCGGTTTCAACCACATCCCTGCCCCTGGAAACGTAATGGTTCAGCTGATCCCGGCCTTTGGCCGCGTAATCGTTCACCTGGCCCCTGCCGCGTTCGACGTAGTCGCCCGCGAACTGCGCGGCATCCTGAGAGCGCTGGCGCAGATATTCTTTCTGTCCAAGCGCCGTTGCGAGCAGTTCCTCGCGCGTTTCTTCCCCGGCCTTCGGCGCGTACAGCACCCCCAGCAGCGAACCCAGTCCAAGCCCGGCCAGGAACCAGCTAAACCCACTTCCACTGCGTGTATCGCTAGACATTGTTGATTCCTCCATGCTGCTGACACTCATCTGACGTTCATCCGGGCCGATCCCCGGACTGAGCAGGAAGCAGTTGTCCCCGAAGTAGATGCGGGCATTGGCCTTCGCGCTGTACCCCGTTATCGGCAAGGGCGGCATGGAAGCAGCAGCGCAGCCGAGCGAAAAAAAGCGGGCTCCGCGATGAGGCGGAGCCCGGTGTTTGTGAAGGCGTGGACCGGCTAGAGCATTTTCACTCCTGGTGCAGAGCGCCAACTTCACGCTCCAGTGGCTTTTCCCGACGGAAAAGCCACGCGCACATTTGCCGGTCCCTCTATTTGTGGAGTGAAAATGCTTTACTCGATCGTGACGGCCACCGTGGTGTTTGCGCTAACACCGCCGCTGGTTCCGGTGACGGTGACGGTGTAAGTTCCGGGGCTGGTGCCGCTGGTCGAGGTTCCGCCGCAGCCCATGATGCCGAGGATACCGAGAGCGCCGAAGGCAAGCAGCACCATGAGGATAGAACGCCACGAGCGCCGGCGAGCCGGAATGGCCAGCAGCAGGACCGATGCCAGGGCGACGCCGCCGCTGTCCTCAAGCAGCCGGTGCAACGGCGAGCCGGCGGAACTGCCGTTGCGCGGTGCGTGAAGCGCCGCGCTGGTCGGTGCGGAGTTGATGGTGAGTGTCGCGGTAGCCGCGGTGCTGCCGGTGACCGTGACACTGGCGGGTACGGAGCAGCTGGGCGCCGCGCTGCCGACCGAGAGCGACACCTTGCAGGTGAGCGCAACCGTGCCGCTGAAGCCGTTGGTCGGCGAGATGGAGATGGTGCCGGTGGCCGCAGTGCCGGGCGTGGCGACCGTGATGCCGTTTGACGGGCCGGTGAGGTTGAAGCCCGCGCCGGTGCTGCTGCCACCGGTGTTGCTGATGGTTTTGGAGACCGAGCCTGCGGCGAGGTAGTTGGTGTCGCCGGCATAGCTGGCAGTGAGGGTGTTGGTGCCGCTGGCGAGCGAGGCGCCCGGCACGGTGAAGGTCTCAAAGATGGCGTCCGCACCGTTGCCGTCTACGCCGTCCGTCGGTGTGTTCCCGGGAAAGGTCGTGCTGCCGCTCGAAAGGGTGATCGGGCCTGTGGGGTAAACCGAGCTCTCGCTGTCCGTGTCGAGCTCGACCGTGATGGTTGTGGAGCCGGAGGCCGGGATAGATGTGGAGGAGGCTGAGATCGACAACGCTGTCGGCCCCTTGGTGATGGTGAGAGGCACGTTGCTGGTCGTGCTGCTCGGGTTGTAGCTGCTGTCGCCGCTGTAGGACGCGCCGAAGCTGTAGGTCCCGGGGGGCTCAGCATAGAGCGGGAAAGCTGCCGTGCCCTGGCTGTTGAGTGTCTGCGGCGTGCCGAAGCTCGCTCCATTGTTCAGCAGCGTGACTGTGCCGGTCGCTGTTCCATGGGAACCGGCTGTGCTCTCGTTTGTGTTCGCCGGTTCGACGTACACGTATCCGTACTCGCCATAGGTCGCGCTGGGAGGGTTGGCTACGGGGTTCGTGTTCGGCGTGTCCGGGTTGTAGATTTCGACGGTGAGGAACGGCGAGCTGGCCTCGGGCGAGATGTTGACGTTGATCGAGGAAGAGGTGCTGGGCGCGTCCGTCGCATCGCCGGGGTAGTAGGCATGGATGGCATAATTGCCGCCCGGCAGGTAGTTGGCGGAGACGCTGCCGGTTCCGCCGCTCAGCGGGATGTCTACGTTGACCGCGGCACCGGCCGCGCTGGTGGGCCCGACGACGGAAACGGTGCCGGTCGCGCTGGATGGGGTGACCGTCGTGGAAAGCGTGACAGCGGTGCCGTGCACGGCTGTCACCGGCGTTGTGACACCATTTGCAAGCAGCGAGGTGGTAGTTGCTGTAAAGCTGGCCGAAGACCACGCGCTTGCCAGCTTCGAGATATCGACGCTGCCGAGGCCGGTTGCAAGGTCATACCCTGATCCGGCGTTGTAGCCGGCCTCGAAGTCGAAGGTGCCGCAGTTCAGGGACCCGGGAACGCACGGCACGGAGTTGTTGCCGACCGTGACGTCGTGGAAGATACTGCTGCCGCTGGAGCCGGCCTGCAGGTTATAGATCACCTGGTTTGCCAGGCCCAGGCGCTGGCCTGAACCGATGGACTGGATGACCAGGCCGAGCACGCCGGCGAACGCCGGCGTGGGGGCGGACGTACCGCCGATGCCGTCCAGGTAAAACGTTCCATCCGAGGACGGCTGGCAGTCGACGTAGGTCTGCGTCGTGTCCTGGTCGATCTGGCTGTCGGAGCAGAGCACCCAGGTCGCGTCATGCTGATCGCCGGGCGAGGCGAAGAGCGAAACGTCGGGGACGCCGCGAAAATCGCCGGACACGGTCTCGTTCGACTGGAAGCCGGGTTTCGCGTAGCCCGTGGTGATGCCATCGCAGTCGCCGTACTCGTCCACTTCTCCGCTGCACAAAGCCGCGGTGCTGGGACCGCCGCCGCCGGCTGCCAGGATGGTGGTGGTCGGCTCGCCGGATCCCTGGGAGTACTGCGCTGCAGTGTCCGTGGTGTAGGAGCCCGGAGGGTTGTTGCTGATGGAGTCGTCCCAGGGATTCTCCGGGATGTAGCTGAGGGCTGAACCGTTGTAGAGATTCGTGCTCGAGTCGCTGACGTAGGTTGCGAAGTTATCGGCCAGGGAGAGCAGGTCGAAGTCCGTGCCGCCGACCGCGATGTTGTACGGGGTGGACGCGAAACCGCTCACCGCAAGCCCATACTGCGCTGTCGGGTCGGCATCATCGTCGCATGCAGCCGAGCCGCTGTCGCCTGCGGCGACCACGACCGTGATGCCCTGCGCGGCGGCCTGCTGCCAGTATTCACTCAGCTCCGCGTTTCCGTCGGGGCCCAGGTCGGCTTCGCACTCGCCGAAGCTGACGCTCAGCACGGCGACGTTGTTGTCCTCAATCGCGCGGACGGCGGCGTCGAGCGCGCCGTCTTCGAACAGGTCGTCGTTGCTCGAGTAGAAGTAGATGTTGGCGCCGGGGGCGAGCGCGGCGGCGTTCTCGGCGTCCAGCAGCGCTTCCTGGCCTTCGCCGCCGTTGAGGACGCCAGGGTCGACGCCGTCGACCACGAGCGTCGGGCTGGGCGGGTTGGTCTCATTCAGGAAAAACGTACGGTAGTTCAGGTAGTCGGCGGTCTTGAGGTCGGAGTCCCCGACCAGGCCGATATTGACGCCGCTGCCAATAGCTGTGCCGGTGACGCCGCCGCCGGCCGTCGGCGTAATGCCGGAGGCGCGGTTCAGCGAGTTGGGAGAATCGTAAATGGTCGCGGCATCGGCCGGCGTGACATACAGCAGATTGCCGCCTGTCGTACTGGTAAACTCCGGGGTCGCCGTGCCGCTCGTCAGCTTTGAGACGACCTGCAGGCCGCTGGACGACTGCCTGACCTGAGCGCGACTGCCGAGCACACTAAGCGGCTTGGAGTGGAAGTCATTGAGCGGCGAAATCGCCTGGATGACCGGGGCGAGCGCGGCCGGAATCTGCGGGTCGCTGGCATTGCTGTAGTGCTGCGCGCCGTTGATGACGTAGGAATGAATACTGGTGTGAAAGGCCTGCCCGACCTGCCCGAACGTGCCGGAAAACTGGATAAAGTTGCCGCTGGCCGGCACATTTTCAATCTTGAAGCCTTCGCTTTCGAGCCAGCTCTCGACCGTCTGCATATCCTGGGCCGAGATGCCGAACGAGGCGCCGTATGCGGCCGGGGTCAGCCACTTGTGGTAGCTCGCCGAGTGCGGGTTCTGCAGGCCGCCCATGTACTCGCGCAGCGCTTCCTGCTGTGCCGGGCTGCGGCGCAACAGCAGCACCATTTTGCCGGTCGCGAGGCTTGTCGAAGCCGCGCCCTGATCATAGCGCGCCTGCGCCATCGGGTGCACATTGCCCTTGAGAGTGACGAGCGTGTCGTTGCTGACCGGCGCGGTCACCCGCACAGTCGGTGTCGCCAGCAGCGGGCTCGCCGTTTGCGCGTAAAGCAAAGGCCCGCTCAGCAGCGCGGCGGAGCAGAGACCCGCGAGCGAAAGACGTGAAAGCGAGAAGGAAGAGGGTTTCGGCGTGACTCGCATGCGTGTTGGTCCTGTTCTATGGGGGCAGAATGGTGCGGGCAGCGCGAGCAGGTGCGCCCTCGGGGGATCATGATTGCCGCTTGCAGGCTGCCGTTCGTGCGGGCACCCGGCTGCGCTGTTTGTATGGGAGCCGTCCAGCCAAGTCAAGCTCCTTGCGGAACCGGGCGTGGCGTCCACTTGAACAGCACTCAAAAAAATAAGTTGCGGCGTTGCGCTGATTTTTTTTCGAACCACCGACCGCCCCAAGCCGGGAGCGTATTCCGCCTGCCCCGAGCGCCGGTCGGACACTGCCCCGTACGGCGCACGAAAGCATTGCTGCCAAAAGCATTGCGCGTCCAGGTGTATACGGGCAGGTACGAGGGCGGCTTTTCCTTTGAGCAAAGCCATGTCGCGAGGCGCTCCGCGGCTTGGAGTAATACGAAAAATGCCTTAGTGTTCCATAGAGGCTCACCCGCGAAACTTTCACCACCGGACCCGGAAAACCGGCCGGTCGGCGACCTGGCCGGCTCACCGGGAACCCCCAGCGCAACAGCCGTGGGGGGGTCGCGGCCAGCAAGTTCCGCTACCAGAAAGGTCACACCCATGGCTCTTGCCATCGCCATTCTCGCCGCCGGCAAAGGCACCCGGCTCCAGTCGAAACGTCCCAAGGTCCTGCACACGATCGGCGGCAAATCCCTGCTGATGCACGTCATCCACGCCGCGCTCCAGGTGGTGCCGGCGGCAAATATCTACGTGATCGTGGGTCACGGGGCGGAACAGGTGCGCAGCGCGGTGGAGCACACCGGGGTGCGGTTTGTGGAGCAGCGCGAGCAGCGCGGCACCGGCCATGCGCTGCAGCAGACGCTGACCGCCCTGCGGAACTATGAGGACGTCCTGGTGCTGTCAGGCGATGTGCCCCTGCTGCGAAGCGAGACCATCGTGGCGCTGCGCGACTTTCATCTCCGCGAGGGCGCGGCCATGTCTATTCTTTCGGCCGAGGTCGAGAAGCCCCATGGCTACGGGCGGATTGTGCGCCGCAGGCCCGGCAAGCCTGATGTGAAAGCGATTGTCGAGCAGAAAGAATTGCAGCCGGGCCAGGAGGCGATCCATGAGATCAACTCAGGTATCTACGCCTTCGGGGTACAGCACCTGATGCAGCATGCGGACCTGCTGAAAGCCAAGAGAGACGGCAGCGAGATATACCTCACAGATATCGCGGCCCTGCTGCACGATGCGGGCGAACGCGTGCTGGCGCTGCCCTGCTCCTCGCCCACCGAGATCCTGGGCGCCAACACGATCGCCGAGATGATGGCGCTGGACGCCGCGCTGCGGCAGCAGACGGCCGAGCGCCACATGGCGGCCGGCGTCACCATCTTCCAGCCGGCTACCGTGGTGATCGACTCAGCCGTCACGATCGGGCCGGATACGATTATCGAGCCGTTTGTGCAGCTGCTCGGGACGACCCGCGTGGGCAGCAATACGCATATCCGCTCCTACTCGGTGCTGGAGGATGCGGTGATCGGCGACCACGTGCAGATTCGCAATGGAACGATCATCCAGAGCTCCGAAGTCAGGGACCACACGCTGCTTGGCCCTTATGCGCATCTGCGACCGGAGAGCGTGGTGGAAGAGGGCGCGCATGTCGGGAACTTCGTGGAGCTGAAGAAGACGCACATGGGCAAAGGCGCAAAGGCCAACCACCTGGCTTACCTGGGGGATACTGAAATCGGCCAGGGAGCGAATATCGGCGCCGGCACCATCGTTTGTAACTTCGATGGCGTGGACAAGCACCGGACCCACATCGGCGACAACGCCTTCATCGGCAGCGATTCGGTTCTGGTGGCGCCGCTCACGATCGGCAGCGGAGCCTATGTAGCCGCGGCTTCCTGCATTACGGAGAATGTGCCGGCGGAGGCCCTGGCCGTCTCCCGCGCACGGCAGGTGAACAAGGAAGGATGGGCTGGCCGACGGCGCGCCCGGCAGCCGATCCAGGGCAAAGGGAAAGATACCCGGCGCTGAATGGCACTGTAAAAGGGGCCCGAAAACGGCAGATTCGACGGGGGCGCTTCAGCCCCAGGCGCTCCGGCTGTCCGCTGCGGTTCCCGGCTCGCAAGGGCGGCGGGAGGCGGCTTCGCGCGCCCGCAACTCGCTCAGCGCGTTCCGCATGCGGATGCGGGCGGAGAGCAGGGTGCGCTGGACTTCCATCTCATCGACGCGCAGCAGAGAACTGATCTTTAAAGCCGCATAGCCCTCGACATCGCGCAGCAGAAAGACGAGCCGCTCGCGCGGGGGCAGGGCTCCGAGCGCTTCTTCGAGGTCGGTCCGGCGGGCCGGCCCGCGGTGCAGGCTCGCACCGGGTACTGGCTGGGCGGCAGGCGTCGGCGCCATGGCGAAGCGGCGCTCCAGGCCCTCGAGCAGCGCCTGATCCACGCCTTGCCCGCTGGGCTCAGCCGCAGCCTCAAATGCGCCTATGAATGTTTCGGTCAGAATGTTTTCTGCTTCGATTTCATTCGCCGTCATGTAGTAGGAAACGGAGAATACCCGGTGCCGGTGCGCTTCATAGATGTCGCGCTGCTTCTGCTCGGCTGTCAGTTCCTGGCTTTCGGCGGCGACGATGCCGTGCGTCTCACGAAGCCGCTGGTCAAAATCGAACAAGAAATCTCCCGGGTACCCTAGTTTTGGCTTAGACCCCGTCCCTCCCACGAGACCGGACCCATACCATCAATCTACTCTTCTGCAGATGCCTCCACACTTCGGCAAACGATAGATCCATCAATAGGTTACCGGAAATCGGAGCGTACTCGCGCGCTGCCCGGCGGCGCACGAAAGCAGCAGGGTGGAAAATGGCAATCTTTCGCGTCAAACGCTTTTGAATGCATTACCCTCTAGTTACCCTTAGGTTGTCCATTTGGCTACCTTCGGCACCGGGTATACGGCACGCGCTGCCCACCTGTGGCACTCTATCGAAAGATACCGAGGGAGATCAGGCATGGCCGGCGAACGTGTGCTCGTAGTGGGAGAGGAACAGGGTACGCGGACCGCCCTGGTGTCTCTTCTGCGCCGAGAGGGGTATGCGGTTGAGAGTGTGCGCGACAACGAAGACGCCATGCGCTCGCTCGCGGTCAAGGGCATCGACCTGATCGTGGTAGACGAGGAGCCGGACAGCGAATTCCACCTGCACCTGCTGGAGCAGGTCCGCGGTCGCCAGCTGCAGTTGCCGGTCATCGCCGCGGCTGAGAGCCATGATGCCGCCCGGGTCATCCATGCGATGCGAGGCGGCGCCTTCGACGTTATTCTGAAGCCGCTGGACAAGGAAGCGGTTCTGGATGCGGTTGCCCGCGGCGTGACCTACGGCAATGTTTCGCGCCGCAACACCACGTATCGCAACAGCCTTGAGCACTTGGTGGAGGCCCGCACAGGATTGCTGCGCGAGGCTATGTTCGAGCTCGAGCGCTCGTACGATACGACGCTTGAGGCGCTGGGGGATGCGCTTGACCTCAAGGACTCTGAAACCGAAGGTCACTCGCGGCGGGTGACCGCCTACACGATCGCGCTTGCTCGCGCGATGGGCGTCGAGCAGTCGGACATGAAAACGATCAAGCACGGGGCTTTTCTGCACGACATCGGCAAGATGGCAATTCCGGATGCCATTCTGCTAAAGCCGGGTCGTCTCGATCCGGAAGAGACCCTGATCATGCGCAAGCATTGCCTGTCGGGCTACCAGATCGTGCGCAAGATCCCGTTCCTGCGGGAAGCCGCGGACATCGTTTACAGTCACCAGGAGCATTTTGACGGAGGTGGCTATCCGCGCCGTCTCCGCGGCGAGGAGATTCCGCTCGGCGCACGTATTTTTGCGGTCGCCGATACGCTCGATGCCATCACCTCGGACCGGCCGTACCGGCGCGGCTCGCCGTTTTCGGCCGCCCGCAATGAGATCGCCCGTTGCGGCGGCACTCAGTTTGATCCCCGCGTCGTCGAGGCATTTATTTCCATGCCTTCCGAGGTGTGGGAAGAGCTAAGAGAAGTCATCCTGGGGCGCACTGCTGCCTGAGGGTGCAGGCTGCGGGAGCTTCAACGTTCCGCTGCGCTGCGGCATGGACTCGTGGCCCGGCAATGGGTCCGTGTCGCTGGTGCAGCTGCGTAAGGTCAGGACTGGCGGAATGTGAGCAGGTCTAGATGAACTCCTCTTCGGACCGGCTTTTCTCGTCTAAGCCGTCGAGTTCCTCTGGGTTTTGGGTTGTGACCGGGCTCTCTCTCATTTTCTGGAGACTCCTCCGGTTCCAGATCACGACCGCAATCCCGCTCAATAGTGCTGAAGTCCCCACCAGCAAGATGCTGCGCCAACTCAAACCCTTCGGCCGTTCCTGCGGGGCGGCGTATTTCATCTTTCCCTTTGAGGCGGATAGTCCGAATTAGGTCGCCTCGCCCGGAGCTCGTCCGGCTTTTGTTGGCCTGTCGGCCTATCTCTCCGAAAAAATGTAGGATTGGCCTTGCAAATATCCATAAAACTGGTAACCTAAGGCTGTTGCAAGACATCTGAACTTCCAGTAGCCGGTTGTCGATACGCGAGCGTTGGCTCTCCACCCGGCGTTACGGTTCGGTTTTAGAAGTCGAGCAGCGAGAGTTTAGCACCACAAGTTGCGTCACTGGCCTCCCGGCACGAGCAGCAATGTTCGTGCCGCCTTTTTTTGTGGAGAGCCGCGTCTCCATCAACTTCATATGTGTTGCCCGTCGCGGGACTACAAAGGGTGCAAACAAAGAGTTGTACCCGTTCGACGGATCGCGACCCCGGCTCAATGCTTCGCACCTCCTGCTTCCGCCGCCCCTACTGACCCGGGCAAGTGCTCGAAAGCGAACCATCCAGACCCTCCTGCTGTACCTGGAAGGTGAGCGTTCCGAGCGCCGCGCCGGCGCTCGGCGGGCTGATGCGAAACACGTACATCATGTCGTAATTGTTATTCGACCAGGTTGGAACAACAGATGGGTCCAGCCCATACGTCTTGAGCATCTGCTGGGCAAACGCGTACGCTTCGCCATGCTCCCACGCGATAAAAATCGTGCTGTTCGCGTAGGCAGGCGCGGTTACCGCACTTTGCAGGGCGGTTATATTTTCGTAACTCAGCTGCGTGTTGACAGGCAGCCCCAGTTGGATCGCGGTGGGCTCGACGGTTGCCACCGGCCGCACGTACGAGTACAGGTGGCCATCGTCTGAAACCTGGTCTCCTGGATCCGGCGCGTAGATCGCGTTCGCAGCGCCAAAGCGGCCGATCAGCACCTTGGGGAGCGCGAGCGCGCGGTTCAGTCCCATGCACGTCAGCTGGCCAAGGCCTGTCGTCGGCTTTTCGCCATGCCGAAACAGGACAATGGTCTCTCCACTTGCTCCCGTCCCGGTCCCTGTCGCATCCGCGGAGGCCTGCACGACATGCACACCGCAGCCGATCCCTCCGAGCGCGAAAAACAAGAGGACCCCAGCAGCGGTACAGCCCGCGCACATCATGCGAAAGATTGGGACGAGCAGCGACATGCAAGCTCCTTCTCGGTCTTCACACTTGAGATGAGCCCTGTGTCCTGGAAGGTTGGGAGCGCCTGCCGATACAGAGGCCCGGCAGGCGAGAGCAAACAGAAAGGGCATGCCCTCCGCGAAAAGAAGGCATGCCCGGTTGGTCCAGTCGAACAGTTGGTCAGTTGGACGTGTAGGTCCAATTGAGGATGTCCGCGGTCACCCCCGAACCGGCAGAGCCCGCGGTAAAGCCGGCAAATACGCTGCTCGTTCCAAGCAGGCCCGGGATGTTGCCACTGAAGCTGCCCGAGACGCTCTTGCCGGTGATGGTGTCTGTCAGGCTCACCTGCAGCGTCGAGCCGTCATACGTCATGTGTACGTGGAACGGATCGCCGCTGCGCAGATTGAGACCGGTTGAAGTGAGATCGATGCTCGGCACAGTTGGAGCAGCGCCGTTCGCGTAGAGCCCGAACGAGTCCGTTCCCTCGCCCGCATCGTTGAAGATGTCGAACTTAAACGCGATACTGTTTGGAATTGCCTGCGCCTGGCCGGGACATGCGCCATAGCCCAGCCCGCACCCCGGCGAACCGATCGCCTGGGTACCCTGGCCCTGCAGCGTGAACGTCAGTCCTCCATCCTGCGGATTGACCATCTGGAAGGTAAAGTCCGTCGTGAAGTTCTGCGCGCTGACCTGGGTTGCCAACCAGGCAGAACCCGCCTGGCTCGCACCGCTATTGGTAAGCTGCAGCGCAGTCCCGTTAATCAGCGCCGAACCGTTCAGCACCAGCGAGGTGTTGCCGGCAAAACCGTTCGGCGCACTGATTGACGACGGCGACTGGAAGGTAGCAGTCACGACCGGGCTCGGAGCGAACGACGGTGCAACCGCGAGCGCCTGCACGGTGACTGACTGCGTCAATGCGATCGGTCCGCTGTACACTGCTGAGCTGGTGGTTGGATAACTGCCATCCGTGGTGTAGTAAAGAACCGCACCGGCCTGGCTATCCGTGATGGAGATCGCATGGCCGCCCGCGACGCTTTCCAAGGTCAGGACCGGCGCAGCCGTTGCACCACTCGGCGAGGTGACATTGATGGTTGCGTTAGAGGAACTGCCGCTGTGCGCGGCATCGCCCGTATAGGTAAAGCCCAGGGTATATGCTCCAGGCGACAGCCCGGCGCTAATGGATTGGGGCACCGAGATCGTCGCTACACCATTATTCAGCGCGGTGTAACCGATCTTTGCTCCGTTGTAGATGATGTCAATCCCGCCGGTGGGCACCGTCGAAGAGGTCTGGTTTGTAACCGTCGCCGTAAACAGGAAAGTGCTGCCCTGCGTGTACGTCATGCTTGGCTCGGTGACAACCGTGTTGGTCGCGACAGGCGCGGCTGACACGGTAAGCGGCACAGACGCCGACTGCGCGAGACTGAAGGTGCTGTCCCCGTTGTATATTGCGACCACATTGTAGTTGCCGGTAGCGGTGACAATGCCGGTCAGGGTAGCATGCCCGGTGCTGTCGAGCTGTGCCGTGCCGAGCACCTCGTTTGAGGCCGTAAGTGTCACGGCTCCGGTCGGCGTACCGCTCGTTCCGGTTACTTGCACATCGTAGGTCACGGGCGCGCCCACATACGATGAGCTCGATCCGCTGACGATCGTCGCCGCGCTCATCGTCTTATTGTTGAACTGTGAATCCAGCCATGCAATGCGTGTGCTGATCCAGTTGATCAGGTTCGAGACTTCACCCTGGTAGGAACCTTGCGCGACCATATTCGGCCAGACCGTTTCACCCAGGATCGGCCAGCGGCTGAAGTTGTTCTGCGCGGACTGCGTGAGCGCCGTGCCCTGCTGCTGAATAGAAGCCAGCCAGGTGCTGAACACACCGTTGGTCTTGAGCAGGTTAAACTGCTGCACCACGTCTGCCTTGAACCCCGCGTCGGTAAACAACTGCTTGTACCAGACCGCCTGCGTCTGCGCCCAGGGTACGGTGGGGCTGAAGATCGGTTCGTAATTCACGTTGCCAGCACTGATATCGAAATCCCAGATAGGGCCCATGTACAGGAGAGGATTGTCGACGGTTTTGTAGAAGTAATCGCTTGAGTAGAAATCCCCGCCGTCTACGTTTCCCATCACGTCGTTGACGATGTACCAGTTCACCAGCGAGGCCTCGTCGAAGTAGGCGCGCCAGCCCTCGGTCGTGCTGGTGTAATTGGAGCTGAACAGGGCGTTCTCCGCCGTGTCGACATAGTCAGAGATATACGATGTCTGCTGCGGTACTTCCGGGCTGAAGTCCGGATCGATAAGCCCGATCGGCAGGCCCTGCGGCGTGTCGAAGACAAAATCCTCGTCCTGGTGCTGGTCGATTTCGAGCAGGTAGCCGCCGGTAAGACTATCTCCCGAGACATCGGTATCGGTCATTTCCGGAATGTTTACGCGATTCGTATCGACTTTTACCTCTTCAATCAGCTGGTAGTTTCCTTCATACGCGCCGTTGAGGTACACCTCGACAAAGGTCGAGTGCGGCGCCCACGGCATAAGCTGCGATGTGCCGCTAGGCGTCGGCGAACCAGCCGGCGACGTCAGGTAGCCGTTGCCGAGCGGAATCGCGTTCGCCAGGGCCGAAGCCGACCAGTCCCGCAGCAGGGACTTGTCATCGTAGTTGGCCAGCAGGATGTAAGACTTGCTCTTGTCGCAGACTTCTTTGCCCGAGCTTGTCACATACGGGCAGGTGATACCCAGCAGGCTCAGCAGGTCCACGCTGGTTCCCAGCTTCATATCATAGGGGAGCTTGGGCATCTCTGCCGTCGTGTTGCCGTGTACATGGAACGTCGCGGTGTCATCGGTATCGCTGCTGCCCGGCAGATAGGTCGTCGAGCCGTCGGCGGACGTAATGCTGATGGTTCCGGGAACATCCACAGTCTTGCTCGTAACCGCTACGCCGTTCGTATTGATGCGGAGTACCTGCAGGTTGAGAGCGCTGGGCTGCGGAGCAAAACCGGCGTTTGAAAGCGAGATCGTCAGGTTCAGCGGAGCAGTCGCCGTATAGGGCCCGGAAACGCCGGTAAGCGCCACACTCGTTGTGACAGCATTGGGGGTTGTCGGCGCCGTGGGAAGAAAAGCCGGGGTGTCAGCGGCTACCGCCGCGGTAAGCGTAATGGTGCCTGTCCCGCCCGGCGCGAGCTGTAACTGCGAGGCAGTAACACCAACCGGCAATCCGGAAAGAGTTACCTGAATCTGGGCTGGACTGGTGCCGGAAGACTGTACCTGCAGCGTCTGGCTGGTGCCTGGATACAGCGTAATCGCTGAAGTCGCAGGAGTAATGGTGAACGGGGCAGTTTGCCCCTGCGCGGCAACCGTGAACAGGCTGGCCGATAAGCAAAAAAAGCGAAGAGAGCTCCGCCAGACATTAAACATAAAGGTCTCGAAGTAGAAGCCAAATTGTGTTCTAGCAGTCGGGCGGCGCCGGCCGGTCTAAATCCAGGGACCGCTCATGGCAGAGAATGCCCTATTTTTGTACATTTGGCTACTGATAACTTGCAGGCGGGTACAATTGCATCGCGGATATCAGTCGCAGTCGGCGCTACTCTATTCATCGGGCGCGAAGCAGAATAGACGCGAGCGAAAATATTAAAGCAAGTCCGCTTCTGCGTCCATACCCTTCTTCCGTGTCGCACTTGCACCGCAATGATGAAGAAGCGCCCGGGATTACGTTGAGATATTATTTCGGCTGGAGCAGCGTTCGGTTCCGGGTTCGAGAAATGCGTACGGCATGTCAGGTTTACGGCTCGCGCTCAACCCAGGTAGCTCTACTGCGCGAAAGGCCTGAGACACAGTCTGTCAAAATCAATCTCAGCGTTCGGCAGCGGCGCCGAACAGCGGACCGGCAAAGCACCTGCTATGAAAGCTCCCTGGCTGCACCCATACTTCAGCGCAATTGGGCTCATGCCAGCCTCGGCTGTCGTCGCCCATCAGCCTAGAAACATCCTGACCGGGTCAACCTGTTGCAAGCCGACACAAAGCTGCGTTTCAGGCCGTTGATGCAAGCGGAACCAGGTCAGCTTCGCGGCCGCGCAGGGATGACAGCACCGGGAGTACTGCATGGAAGCAACTGCACGCCGGGCTGCATGCCGTTTACGCCCATGGCGAGGCGTTGCGGTGTGAACTGTTTCTCGTCAGGCATCGCGAAGCTGGGCAAACATTCGTACTGCGGTTTTGCGAACAGATAGCCCTGCATCAGCGTGATGCCACACTCCCGCAAGGCACTGTATTCCTGCAAAGTTTCTATTCCTTCTGCGATCAAGCAAAGGCCCATGGTCTTGGAAAGCTCGGATATGGCTTTCACGATGGCCTGGGCCCGAGGGCGTTGATCGATGTTGCGCGTCAGTTCCATGTCCAGCTTAAGAATGTCTGGCACAAAATCGGCCAAAAGGTTCAATCCGGAGTAGCCGGCGCCGAAATCGTCGATGGCCATTTGAAATCCGTGGCGCTTGTATTCCTCGGCGATCGATTGCAGGTGCATCCGGTCTCGCACCTGCTCATCTTCCGTGATCTCGAAGATCAGACGCTCGCACGGAAAGCCGACCAGCTGTGCTGTTTTGAGTGTGAGCTGGATGCAGGCAACCGGGCTATACACCGCGCCTGGTATGAAGTTGATGCAAAGGCGGGCTCCCTGCGAGGCGAGACCAAGCCGGGCCGCAAGAGTGATCGCCTTGACACGGCAGTGCTGGTCAAAAGCATACCGGTTGGCTTTGTGGACCTGACCCAATACCCACGCCGCCGATTGTCCTTCCGGTCCTCGGGCCAGAGCCTCATAAGCGAAGGCAGAGCCATCCAAAACATTCACGATGGGCTGAAATGCCATGCTGAAAGGAAATGGTTGCTCGACGCCGTCCTTGCAGGCGTTGCATGCCCGTACTCCTGATTGTTGAGTCATACGCTTGTCTTTCTTTCATGAAGCGAGGATTCGCCCTGTTCTAGAGCATTTTCATTCTTGGTGTAAAGGGCCCTGCTTCTCGCTCCATTCGCTTCTCCCGGCGGGAGAAGCCACGTGCCGATTGCCGGTCCCTCTCTATGCTGAGCGAAAATGTCCTATAGATCCTGAATGACGAGAGATCGCAGCAGATCGAGCACGGCCTGGCATCCTGCCTCTGGGTAGATCATGGCTTGATCAAGCGCCGCTGCGATACCAACGGACTGATCTTCCGACGGTGGCCGCACGTAGGCCATTGACCAGTCAGGGAAGTCTCGCGTCGAGGTTTTCCCGCTTTCCAGAACCGTGACATTGCCATGCCGGGCATCCTGCTGAATTTTCTCGAAAATTCGCTCCACCCCCGGCTGCGGACCTTCCAGCACCTGCGCGAAAAAGCCCGAGTTAAAGAGCAATGCGCCGGTTACATTCTCCTGCTGATTGTTGGCTCGTGCCGCGGTAAGGATATCCTGGATTTCCTCGTTCTGCTGAGCTGACCCGCTTGCAATGCAGTTGCGGCTACAGTACAGAACTCTGAAAAGCTGATTGCTCATACGCCTCCTCCTTAGATAGGGGCAGGTCTTGGGATGTCGGGAGATAAAATTGCGAGACAAGATCCGGCAGCTCACTCGATGGAACAGCCTTGCTGTAGTAAAAGCCCTGCACAGAGTGGCAGCCATCCGCACGTACTTGTGCCAGGTGCTCCGCCGTCTCCACACCTTCCGCGACCGTCGACATGCCGAGAGAAAGGCCGAGCGCGGAAATTGCGCGCACAATCGCGCGATTCTTTGCGTCTCCTCCATCCAGGCGCACCAGTGAGCGATCGATCTTGATCTTGTTGAACGGAAAGTTCACCACCTGGCTGAGCGAGGCGACGCCTGTACCGAATCGATCCATAGCGACGCGTACGCCGAGCGCGCGTAAGGCGAGCAGAGTCGTAAGAACCGTGTCTCCGTTGCGAAGCAAAACATTCTCGCTTACCTCGATCTCGAGTCGATCTCCAGGCAGACCGGCAGCCTTGAGCGCCTTCTCTGCCGAAGCCGCCAAATCGCCCAGAGCAAACTGCAAGGGAGAAACGTTGACTGCGATCGAAACCGACTCGGGCCAACGCATTGCTTCCCGGCAGGCTGTTTTCAACACCCAGTCTCCGATCGATACGGCCAGGCCGAGTTCTTCAGCGAGCGAGAGAAACTCGGCCGGCAGCAAGAGTCCTCGCTTGGGATGTTTCCAGCGCAACAGTCCCTCCAGTCCGATCACGGTGCCGGTTTCCACGTTGATCTGCGGCTGGTAGTACAGCTCGAACTGGCGCAGCAGCAGCGCCTTGCGCAGATCCAACTCGAGCGCGCGCCGCTGTTGTGCCTGTTCCTGCATGGAAAGTTGAAAAAAGTGACAGACGCCGCGACCTGCGGCTTTCGAGTAATACAGCGCAAGGTCCGCGCTCTTGAGCAACTGCTCGCGCGTTGTGCCGTCTTGCGGCGCAAGGGCGATCCCTATACTCGCGCCTATGTTGACCACCTGGCCGTCAATCAAGTACGGCCGTTCAAGCATGTCGATGGTACGTCTCGCGAGAGCACCGGCCACATCCTTTTCGGTCATTCCATCGAGCAGGATCGCAAACTCATCGCCGCCGAGGCGTGCCAGGGTATCATCCTCACGAACGGAATGTTGCAATCGCTCGCTTACCAGCTTCAGCAACGCATCCCCGACCGCATGACCCAGAGTGTCATTGACTGTTTTGAAGCGGTCGAGGTCGAGGAAAAGCAGCGTTAAGCCTCTCGCCTGGCGTGTCTCGATGTCGACGAGCGCTGCATCGAGCCGGATCTCGAAGTACGCGCGATTGCTGATACCAGTCAGGTGATCGCGCGAGGCCGCCAAGAGAAGCCTTCTGTCGTCACCCGGGTCCGCCGTGACGTCGACGAGGTTTATCACCCAGTATGCATCGCCGATAGATTCGAAGTGCAAGTGGATGGTCCGCGCCTGGGTAGCCGTGAGCAGCACGACAGGCGGATCGTCCCCGGTTGAAGGTTCAGTTGTTTTCCGTTCCAGCCTTTCTCCGACGGAGAAAGTGAGCCTGTGCTGCGGGCTGCAGGCGTCCCGGAGCACAATGTCGATGGGTATGCCGAGTAGAGGCGCGTCGCTGGCTATCTTCAATACGGAACGAACGCTGCTGCTGGCGTATGTGATCCTGCTCTCCGGACCGAGAATCAGGTAGGCCTTTCGGGCAGCCGTGATTCCGTTTGGCGCAGCGGAAAAAGCAGCAGGCACCTGTCCCTCCATCCCTTTCGGCTTCTCCATCGGATCTCAGCACCTCGCATGGCACGCGTAGGGTCGCGTACAGTCATACTTGCTTGAGTTTCCAGCTGAGTACAGGGGAATCAAAGCGCCCTGGCTTACCGAAGTAAGCG
>CAXTMY010000007.1:23243-43797 GCA_964245565.1 uncultured Acidobacteriaceae bacterium
AAGTAAGCGCTGCCGCTGCCATATCGGGATTTTGGGCAAGCTGACGGCCTGCTTTGTGCAGTTTGCGGGCGGTTTCAGGGAGTCGTCGGAGCGGCAGTGATCGGGGCTGTTGACGACAAGCGCTGCATTCCGCGCCAGAGCAGTAACTCAACCTGCACCTTGCAGCAATTCCGGCGCGCTGGCGCTCCCTGCTCTGCGATACTAAACTCGCTCTGGTTCCCGGCTGCTCTCGCTCCGCACAAGCGGCAGTCGTTCCGCGCCCGCTCCCAATGAAGCCACTCACCCTCGTCGTGACCCCGACCCGAAATCGCCGCTTCAACGAGATGGTCGGCCTTGTTCTCCTGCTCGCTGCATTGCTGCTTCTGCTTGCGCTTGCTTCCTACAGCCCGCGCGACCCGTCGCTTGACACTGCCGGCGCACAGGGTATCCACAACTGGGCCGGCCGCATCGGCGCTTCAACCTCTGACATTCTCCTGCAACTTGAGGGCGCTGCAGCGTTCACGTTCCCGCTCCTGCTGGGTATCCTTGGCCTCTGCTGGCTCCGCTCCCGCGCCGCTGCGGCTCCGTGGGTCAAACTCTCTGGTGTTGCACTCTGCATTCTCGCTGCACCTGCCGCATTTGCGCTTGTGCCGGGAAATCTGCACCTGTTCGGGGCCATCCCGATCGCCGGCGTCGCCGGAACCCTGCTGTTCGACGCGCTCGCTGCCTATGTTAATTTTCCGGGGGCCGCTGTCCTCATCCTGTTTACCCTGGCGGTGGCGCTTTACCTGCTCACCTCGTTCTCCTTTACCGGAGTCCGCCAGTGGCTGCTGGTTCACATCGCGCCGGTCGCCCGGTTTCGCGACCGCTGGGCTATCCGGCGCGGCAATCGCGCTCAGCGCAAAGCTGCCAGGCGCATGGCGAAAAAAGAAGCGCGGCAACAGGCGCTCGCCGACCGAGCCCTGCTCGAGGCGGAAGAGAGCGAGCGGTTCTCGGGTCTAGGCGATGCCATCCACGGATCGCAGCAACCGCTGTTCACCCCGGAGAACGCGCATGCCTCCGCGGACTATGAGGACGAAAGCGCTCCGCTGACCCGCAGAGGCGGCGGCTTTGCCGAGCTTGAAGAAACATGCCGCCCCATCGCGAGCGGCTGGGACGACGAAGCATTCGGCCCCCTCACCCTTGATGAAGTTCAGGCCGAAGCCCTGGCTGAAGAGCAAACCCTGACGGCGTTGCCGCGGCCCCAGCTCGTGCCGTTTCCAGCGCAGGCCGCGAGTGCAGGCGCACCGCCTGCGCAGAGCATCACCTTTGCCCAGCGCGCCGATGCGGAGCTGCATAGCGTGACGATGAAGGCCCGCTCTGTCAACGGCTTCGAGAGCGTTTACAAACTGCCGCCCACCACGCTCCTGCACCGGTCGGAGGAAGCGGTGGCGGTTCGTGAAGAAGCCCTCCGCCTCGAAGCCCAGGTGCTCATCGAAAAGTGCGCCGAGTTCGACGTGGGCGGCTCCGTGACCCAGATCAACCCCGGCCCCGTCGTCACCACGTTTGAGTTTCGCCCGGAAGCCGGCGTCAAATACTCCCGCATCACCGGCCTAGCCGAAGACCTCTGCCTCGCCATGGCCGCCGAGTCGATCCTTATTGAGCGCATGGCCGGCAAGTCCACCGTCGGCATCCAGGTGCCCAATGCCGAGCGCGAGACCATCTGGCTGCGGGACATCATTGAAGCCGAAACCTTCGCGCACTCCAGGTCCAAGATCACCATGGCGATGGGCAAGGACATCAACGGCCGCATCGTCGTCGCCGACCTGGCGACGATGCCGCACGTGCTCATCGCGGGCTCGACCGGCTCCGGCAAATCAGTCGCCATCAATGCCATGATCATGAGCGTCCTGTTCAGGGCCACGCCCGAGCAGGTCCGCCTGATCCTGGTCGACCCCAAGCGCGTCGAGCTCGGCATGTACGAGGGCATTCCTCACTTGTTTACCCCGATCATCACCGAGCCCAAGCTGGCTGCGAACGCGCTTAAGAACGCCGTCCGCGAAATGGAGCGCCGCCTGAAGCTGCTCGCTTCACGCTCGGTCCGCAACATCGACCAGTACAACAAACTGTTCACCGACACCCTTGGCCTCTTCGACGACCAGGGCGTCGAGGAAAAACCGCTCCCCTACATCATGATCATCATCGACGAGCTCGCCGACCTGATGATCCTCGACAAATCGAACGTTGAAGAAGCCATCACCCGCCTCGCGCAAATGGCCCGCGCTGTCGGCATCCACCTCATTCTTGCCACGCAACGCCCTTCAGTCGACGTGATCACTGGCCTCATCAAGGCCAATGTCCCGACGCGTATCTCCTTCCGCCTCGCGACCAAGATCGACTCCCGCACCATTCTCGACTCGAACGGCGCCGAAAGCCTGCTCGGCCGCGGCGACATGCTCTTCCTGCCGCCCGGAACCTCGCGTGTCCAGCGCGTCCACGCGCCGTTCGTGACCGAGACTGAAACCGCTGCTGTCGTCCAGTTCTGGAAGGCGCAGGGCGACGCCCAGTATGCCGAGGGTTTCCTCGACGCGCCGAAGGACGCCAACGGCCGCGACCTGGAAAGCGACGGCGCCGAGCCGATCAACGAAAACGACCCGATGTTCGACGACGCCGTGCGGCTGGTATTCGAGTTCGGCAAGGCCAGCACCTCGCTTCTGCAGAGAAGAATGCGCATCGGTTACGGCCGCGCCGCAGCGCTGATCGACATGATGGAACGGGACGGGCTGGTCGGGCCGCCGGAAGGGTCGAAGCCGAGGGAACTGTTAAAGCCGGCTAGCTGGCTGAATGAGAGTGATGAGGCGTTGCGCTAGGCAATAAGTGTGCTTCCTTTGAAGACCGGGAGCAAAGCGTTTTGCCGTGACATGAAGGTTTCCGGCCTGACCAGCAAGACACATTGTGGCGTGAGGCTTACTGATGCAGAACTTGGCCTGTTGCAAAAGCGGCGAAATAAAGCCCGATAGCAAATCGGTAATCAGGACTCTCGGGTGCCAAGTTCTTCACGATACCTTTCATTGAGCTTGCGCATCGTAAGCGGCGGTGTTCTCTTCATCTTTGGCCCAGAATTTGCGCAGCGCATCCCACTGGTCCGGCGCAACAAACCGGACGGGGATCCACACCGCCATTCTCTCGACGGTAAAAATTCTGAGGAAGTGCCGATCCAGGTAGACTCGGGTAACAATATCCCAGTCAATCGAGAGCTCCGTCATACCAGGCCGCGTAATCATCAGGTTTGTTCGATAAGCGCGCAGGACACGCCGCTCTTCAAATCGATATTCTTTATAAATTGCGTTGTGTGCGCTTCGGTATGCCGTATATCCCTGGTAGCCCTTCCAGCAAAGAATGCTGACTAGCGGAAGCGTGGCACGTACCATGCCTCTCGCATACCGGCCTGTAAAATGCATCCATAGGGCAAGAGCAATAGCGGCTACCGTGACGAATCCCCAGGCAGTGAGCTGAAGTTGAGCAGGAAACAGAGGATTCTTGAACCGACTCTGAGCATACACACGAACGAAGTGCACATGATCGTCCGGTGTCAGGCGATATTCAATCTCAGCTATTGGCAGTTCCATCCAGAAAACCTAGCATAATTAGTGCGCCCCAGCTCTACATTCCAAAGTAACGTTGGTCATAAATCCGCGACCTTGTTACTCATAAAGTTGTAAGAACGTTTATTATGAGCGTAGCCTTCCGAGCCAGCATAACCAGAGCCGTCGTCTCCTGGAAGGGCGACTTTTAGCCATCGTCCAAACCCATCCGGGGAGACTTCGGCGCGGCTTTGGGTGAAATGCGGGAAGGCAAAGCAGCGGCTGCCGGTACGCCCCATGCCATCCATTACCCACCTTGAACTCACCTTAGCTGAAGTCGCACCAACACATGAGCCGCCATTCCCCAGACGACCGCTTCCGCTCCGCACTCTTCTCCACAAAGCTGAAGCGCAGCATCCTGCGCGATGGTGCAAACCCGAACCAACTGCGCGAGGAGGCATTCCGGCGCGCCATTCTCGCCATTCCTCCGCGTAAAGTCAGCACCTACGGGAAAATAGCCGAAGCCGCCGGATACCCGCTATACCATCGCGCCGTCGCGCGGCTGCTCCGCACGGATCCGCCTGACCTGTTGCCGTGGCACCGCGTGGTCGGTGCGGGCGGCGCGATCAAGCTGCGGCACGACGGCTCCGAAGAACAACGCGCGCGCCTGCGCATGGAAGGCGTGGGGTTCCACGGCGAGCGGGTCGACATGGAAAGCCACGAGCATATCTTTCGCCTTTGGGATAAGGACAGCCTGCACTAAACGGGCCGCCCTTACCTTCTACCTAAAGTGTAGGTTCGGAGCCGAGATAAAGACAGCCTGCCCTGAAGCGGCCCGCACTTACTGGGCGAGCCTGCTCTTTGTTAAGCCAGACTTACAGCTTCTTGATCTTGATATTCCGGAACCAGAGCTTCACCCCAGGCTCGCCCTTCGGCTCCGTGCCCTGGATTGAGATATGCCCCTCATGGTACTTCGCAAATCCCGGCATCTTTGCAAACTTCGTGCCCGCGACCAGCTGGTTCCACTTCGCATCCCAAAGCTGCGTATCGATTACTTCGTGCCCGTTCTGGAACATCTGCAGGTGGCCGTTCTCTGCCTTGATCTCGAAGTGGTTCCACTCGCCCGCATTCTTCACCCACTCCACCTTGTCCGGGATCAGGTCGAACAGGTCGCCGGAGCGCTCCATCAGAACGCGGCTGTCCGGCACCGTGCAGGCAAGGTCGGCAATCTGGAATTCAGGGCCGGTCTCGTAGGTGTTCTTGTACTCCGGCGATTCGTGGACAAAGAACATCACGCCGCCATCCACGCAGGGCTTCGCCTTCCAGTCCAACTGCAGGTCGAAGTTCTTATACACGCCGTTTGTCACGATATCGTCATAATCCGCTGCGGGATCCTGGTTTGTCTTCTTCAGCTGGATGGCGCCGTCCACCACCGACCAATCCTTCCCGGTTCCCTTCTGCAGGTACGAGTGCCAGCCGTCGAGGTTCGTTCCATCGAAGAGCAGCTGCCACCCATCCTGTTTCTCCTGCGGGGTCAGTGTGTTCGGAGCCTGCGCATGCGCTGCAATCGACAGCAAGCATGCGCCCATCGCGGCGATCATTCCGTTCTGGAGTTTTCGGGAAGCCATCAATCGTCAATCCTTTTCCGAGAGGGATATTGGTTGCAAGCGGCTCGGCAGGGCAAAGCCGGGCCGATTCACCACGTTAAGACCACTCCATCATAATCTCGCAGGGCCGTGAGTGCGCGTACGACGTTCGCCGCTGACACCCGCTTCGAGTCAACCTCAAGATACCTGTCACTGCCCACCGGCCGCCTCGTCCACTTTGACGAGCCTGTCGCCCTTTACATTTTTCATCACCTGCACCACTCCGCTCGGCCAGCGAATCTCGACCGATCGCGCCACTGCGTCGGCACCCAGCCCAAAGTGCGCCCGTTTGTCGTTCGACGAAAGATAACTTCCAGCCGTCGATACCGTCACAAATTGCGTCCCCACCGAGCTTGTCACCTTAATCTCCGCGCCGATTCCATCCCGGTTGCTTTTGTGCCCGATCAGCTCCAGTTCCAGCCAGTGATTGGCGGTCGCCGTTTCATTGCGCAGGAGATACGCGGGGCCGCCGTTTGTCGTCACGGCCACATCCACGTGCCCGTCGTTCCAGATATCCCCTGCCGCCAGCCCGCGCCCTACCCATGCCTCGTGAAACACATCGCCCGAGGCTGCCGACACATCCACGAACCGCTTTCCGTTATTGCGCATGAGCAGCATCGGCTCCTTGTAGCGCAGCTGCGGAAAATTCAGCTGGATATTGTCAATGTCGTGCCCTTGCGCGACCAGGAGATCTTTCCAGCCGTCATTGTCGTAGTCCAGCAGCTCCACGCCCCAGCCCGAGTGCAGCAGGGTCGCCGAGGCCACCCCGCTCAGGTAACTCGAATAAGTGAAGCTCCCGTCCCCGTTGTTCTCGTACATCGCGTACTTCTGGTTTGCCAGGTCGGTAATCGTCAGGTCCGGCAGCCCGTCGTTGTTATAGTCGGCAAAGGAGACGCCCATTCCCGCATAGGTGCGCCCGTTGCCATCCACAGCGACCTCGCCCGGCAGGCCTACTTCTTCAAATGTCCCGTTACCCTTGTTGTGATACAGAAATTCCTGCATCGAGTCATTCGCGACAAACAGATCGGTATGCCCGTCGCGGTCGTAATCCGCAATGGCAATCCCCAGTCCTTTGCCTGGCTTATCCAGACCTAACTTTGCCGACTCCTCCGTAAAACGCCCATGGCCGTCGTTGTGGAAGACCAGCGGCGTCACCGCCTGGAAAACATCCGGGTGGCAGTAGGCCCGAAATCCCTGCCGGTGCTCACCGCACCAGATATCGGTGAAGTCCCACTTCAGGTAGCGCAACACCACCAGGTCCAGAAGCCCGTCATTGTCCAGGTCCACCCAGGCCGCCGAACTCGACCAACCGCTGCCGCCCGTGCCCGACGCAGCGGTTACATCTGTAAACGTACCGTTGCCGTTGTTATGGTAGAGGTGGTTGCCGCCAAACCCGGTAACATACAGATCTTCGTAACCGTCGTTGTCATAATCACCGACGGCCACGCCCAGGCTGTAACCGGCGCCTGCGAGACCTGCCTTCTCCGTGACATCTTCAAACGTGCCGTCGGCTTTCTGGTGGTAAAGCCGGTTGGCATCTCTCGCCCCGACCTTCACCGGAATGGTGCCGGGAGCCGTAGGATCCGTCAACTGAGCACCGTTCGCAAAGAAAAGGTCCAGCCGCCCGTCGTTGTCATAGTCGAACAGTGCCACGCCGGAGCCCATGGTCTCAAGCAGATACTTCTTGCTCGTGTGGTAAGCCTGCCCCACAAAGTTGATGCCGCTTGCCCGCGTCACGTCCACAAACTTGCCCGGCTGCTCCGCGGCAGGAGCCTGCTGCGCCGGCATGGGCCGCCCGCACAGCAGAACCAGCGCGAGCACCCCCGCAGTCCATGCCATTCCCCGCGTCAGAGTATTTCTCCCGGTGAAATACTCACTGCGCTCCGCCACCCGCAACCACCCCGCCCGCATGCGGCAGGCCGCCATCCGCGGTCTCGTCCTTCAACACATGCGCATGCCAGGGCACACTCTCATTTGAGATCTCCGGATGCCTGCGGAAAAAATCGAGCGCCACTGTATTCGCCCCGGGGTCGTCTTTCTGGTCCGCGAAGTAAGCCGACTCGATCTCCGACTTATCCTTCAATCCAAGCCGGCGATATAGGATCGCCAGGTTATAGTGCGCGGCCAGGTCATCCGGGTCGATCGCCTGCACCTTCTGGTACTCGGCTTCCGCCAGTTCATATTTATGCATCTGGTAGTAAGTCAAGCCAAGCTCCCGATGCGCGTCGCGCCCCAGAGGAAACTGCGCGGCGACCTTTTGCAGGTCCAGGATGGCCGCGTCAAGGTTGCCCTCGTTGCGCTCGACCAGCGCCAGGTAATAGAGCGCTCGCGCATTCTCCGGAGCAAGTGCGAGCGAGCGATTCAGGTTTTTCCGCGCATCCTCGAACTTCTGCCACTGTATCTGTGCCAGAGCGATGCTTGTGTAAGCATCGGCGTAGTCAGGCCGCAGCTGCGCGACGCGCTCAAACGCCGCGGCTGCTCCGGCATACTGCTGCGCGTCGAGCATGCCGATGCCGTAGTTATTCCACCGCATCCACAACGGGTTGACCGCACCCGCGTTACTCGTCACGCCGGATGGAGCAAATGTCGGCGAGTTCGCGCCGACCATGATTGTGCGCGTTGCGCTGGCCATCTCGACCACGGGCATCTCGTAATGTTTGCCCATGCCGAAGTCCATGAAGTGCTGATCGAACCGGCGGTACTCGACCGCTGCGGTCAGGGTCATCGGCCCGCTCTGCGGCGCCTTCATCTCGTAACGCACCACCTGCGAGCGCCCGGATTGAATTGTATTGTTATAGGCCACCACGCGGTTATCCCACACCTGGTGCAGGTTATTCAGCCCGCCGTCTTTATTGATCAGCCGGTTGGTGAAGCTGTGCGCCTGCGGATCGAGCTCGCCATCCGGGCCCAGCCAGCCGCTCTGGCTGGTCACGCGCCCGGCCGCATTCTTTACCGTAAACACCACCCAGGCCTCGTACATATCCCGCTGTTCGGGCACCAGGCTATGGGCGGCGCCCTTGTTCTGGATGACCACCGAGATGGTCAGAGGCTCACCCGGCGTGATGGTAAACGCCTGCTCGCCCAGCGGCGCGACGAGTCCCGGTTGTCCGTCCGAAGACGGCGCAGCAGCGGGCACGGCAGGGGGGACATCGGCCGTCTCGGTCTTCTCCAGCCCGAAGATATCGACGTTCAGCACTCCGTTGCGCAGGAACTCGACGGTCCTGCGCGCCTGCTCGCCGAAGCCGTAGTACTGCGGAATGATGGTGTTCGCGCCGAGCCAGCGATGCGAGGCCAGTGTACCGTTCTTCGCGCCATAGTCTTTCGTCAGCAGAGGCTCGCGCTGCATGTGGCAGGTTTGGCAGGTGGAAACCGTGTCTTTCTTGTAGAACGGCAGCGGCGACTCGCGGGCGAACGAGGTGTTCTGCCACTCGTCGTAGACCGAAAATGCCCGCTGCCACTTGTAATCGTTCAGCTGCCGGGGGAGCGCTGCCTTATGGCACGACGAGCAGAACTCGGCCGAGCGGTAGAAGGGCCTCATCACCGCGGCGCTGTGTCGATCCAGGTGGGCCAGAATCTCTCCATCGCTGACCGGCCGGGTAATCGGGTTGCCCTGCGCGTCAAGCAGCACCGCGGGGGTGCCCATGACGTAGCTGCCGGTGCCGCGCGTGGTGACTTTCTGAATGGAGTGGCAGACCATGCAGGTTACGCCATCATTGTCGAACGGCCGCTCGTGGCTGAAGTTCGCGGGACCGCCGGGGGTGAGCGCGCCGCTCAGCAGCGCAATCGGGTTGTGGCAGCCTTCACAGTGGCGCGTGGCTTCTACGCCTTTTTCCTGCTTCAGCATGTCTACATTGCGGATGTACCAGGGGGTGCGGAATGAGTTGGCATGGGCCGACTGCTGCCATTGCGCATGGGCTTCCTCGTGGCAATGGGCGCAGTACTGTGCCGTGGGAAACTGCTTCGCGTCCATGAACGTGCCGCTAGCAGTCACCGCATTTGAGGGCAGAAACGGATGGTCTGCACCGAAGCTGGTCTGGTATTTGGCCACGACGGCGGCGGAGTAAGCCTGCTGCGCGGCATCGACCTGCGGACCGACCTGCTGGCCGGCGGCTGCGAAAGCGGTGAGGCCAGTCACCAGCAGCACGGTTGCAACAATGGGGAAAATTCTCATGGCAAAGGCAACCAAGCGGCGTCGTCTGCATGATACCTGCTCTATCCGGTGAGGGCGCAAGTGCTTTGATCTGCCGGCGAGTTGGGTAGAACGCACTTCATCCAGATACAGGCAGGAACGGGATGGAAAGACCCGTTGCACGCCTGATACCCCTATCCGCCATGCTCTTTTCCCCTGAGGTTAAGCAGATCTCGCTGGTAGATAAAGGAGACGCCCAAGAGAAAAATACCGAGGCCCAGAAAGCTGACGATGCGGAAGCCCTGGCTGAGCGAACGGGTGTCGACGAGGAAAACCTTGGCGATGGCAAGAGTGAGCAGGGCCAGGGCCTGCCAGCGGAGCAGGGCCCAGCGCAGGCGGAAGCCGAGCACGAGCAGAGCGACCCCGAGGACGGTTGCCCAGGCGGAGTCCCAGAAGCGTTCTGCTGTTCCCTGCCCGCCTGCACCGCCGAGCCAGGTATGGATCTCAAAGCCGCCCCCAATGAGCAGGAGCACAACGGCCAGCACGGAGGCCGCTGCGCCCATACTGCTCCAGCTCCGGAGGCTGCGGCTATGGCGCGCGTGTTGCCGGGCGGCGACCCTTACGGCGAGCACGGACGCGAGAATCACGAGCAGGTAAAGGCCAAAGCGCACGTTCAAAATCGGTTGCGCAGGCAGCGGGAGCTCGCGGCCGAAGGAGTCGATGAGCAGAGCAACGGCTGCTGCCCCAAGCAGGACCGCGGGCGCTCCCGGCACCAGGCGCATGAAGCCGCCGGTTTCTACTGTTCCCGGACGGAGTGCGAGGAGCAGCACGCACACGGCCTCAAGCGTCCAGGACGCGATGATGCCGCCGCCCGAGAGCGCTGTCCAGCTGCCGAGAGTTGTGAACAGGAGCACGAGCGCGGTCCACGGAGCAGTGAGTGCTTCGGCCCGCACACTTTTCGACGCGACAGGCTTGGCCAGCCTGCCGGTAAACAACACGGCGGCAAACCAGAGCGCGATCGCGACCGGGAGCCACTTGTGTGCCGGGAACCCGCCGTAAGCCAGGCGCCAGAGCTCGAAGCACCCAGCAGCGGCATTGGCGAGGGTAACGCCGATGGCGACCGGTACAGCGGCCGGCGCGTCGATCGAAAGCAGCAGGGCCGGAGCGATTGAAAAGAGGACAAAAAACCCGGCGGCAAGCCAGAATGCTTCGCCAGCCTCCCCGGAGGCATGCAGCGTGGAGGGGTGCAGTGCCATGTCGACCAGGTAGGAGGTTGTTCCGAGGAATGCCGCGGGCAGCAGGCGTGGCCAGCGCCGCGCGGCCAGCAGCGCAAGCAGTCCGGTGTTGAGCAGAAGAAGGTAGCTGCCGAGCGCGAGCACGGACGCGCGGCTTTCCGCCAGAAGAGCCGGGGTGAGAAAGCCGCCGACTGCGGCGAAAGCGGCGAGCACTTCTGACCGCTGGACCAGGCACATCCAGGCGTTCGCTGCGGTCACCAGAGCCATGCCAGCGAACGCAACCGGATAGGGCACGAGATGAAAAAGCGCAAAAGAGGCCCACAGGGCGAGGTAGAGCATGCCGGTGCCCACGGCCTTGAGAGAGAAAGAGAAGACCGGGTACTGCCGGCGGCGAAAGCGCTCGGACCAGGCGATGAGCGCCAGCCCGGCAACCAGTCCGATGGCGACACGCGCCCCTGCCCCGAGCCAGCGCCGGTCTGCCGCGTATTTGAGGAACCAGGCGGCGCCCACCAGCAATGCCACGATGCCGATGCGGTTGAAGAGCTGCGAGCCGATGCGCGACTCCAGGGAAGGGCGAACGGGCGGGCGAAAGGAGAGCTGAGGCCGATGCGCGGGGGCCTCCGGTTCGGGCATGCGACGACTTTCGAGGCCGACGGAAGCCTCGTCATGGGCCAGCGCCTCTTCGCCACGCTGATCCAGAGCCCGGGCCCCGGTCTGCACCTCTTCGAGCCGCACAACCCGTGCGCGCAGCGCTTCGACCTCGGGGCGCAGTTGCTGCAGCTCAGCCCGCAGCTGCTCCAGCTCGCGTGCTTGCATTCGATCCATAGTCCCGAATGTATCGCCTTTCTGGCGTCTCGCCCTGTATTGCACTGAACAGCGGAGGCCTGCAAACAGCTCCCAGGACCCGGCCGGGTGAGCGCTGCTCACTGTTACATAGGTAACACCAAAGTGGGGGTTTTCTGGAGTATCTTTCGCATATGCATGCACAGGAAAAGCCGGCGGGTTTGAGGCTTCAAGCGGTAGCGGAGCTGCCTGCCGCGGAGAGTCCCGCAGGCGAAAACCCGGCGGTCCTGAACATGGAAGTCTTTTCTTTTCTGCAGGAGATGCTCGATGCAGGGATACTGGCACAGATTTACCTGGAATTTCTAGAGCGGACGCGGGAACGTATTCGGGACCTTGTCTCGCTTGACCCGGAAGGGGTACGAGAGTTTGCACACACGGCAGCCGGTACGGCCGGCATGCTGGGTGCTACAGCGCTGGCTGCCTATGCCGGGGCAGCCGGGGGGATGGAGCCGGGCAGCCCTGCGCTGCGGCAGCTTGCCCGAAGCCTGGAGGCCGAATGCGAGCGCCTGGAAACGGAACTGCGCGGGCGGCGGATTGCGCTGTGAACATGAGCGCTATCAACGCGGGCCAGCCACGATCCACTCCCGTGCGCGTGACCATTGCCGACGATCATCCGGTCGTGCGCATCGGCGTACGAAACGTGCTCGCAGCGCACGGGCACTTTTCCGTGGTTTCCGAAGCTGAGAACGGCACGCAGGCGTTTGCGCAGGTCGTGCAGTTGCAGCCCGACATCCTGCTGCTGGACGTGCAAATGCCGAAGACGGTGCGTTTCAATACGATTCGGCAACTGGCAACGGAGGCTCCCCAGACGCGAGTGGTGCTGCTGACGGGCTCAATCCAGGCGGAGGAGCTGGCGGAGGCGTTCAGCGCGGGAGCACGCGGCATCGTACTGAAGAGTGCCCTGACGGAACAGATCGCCGCGGCGCTGCTGGCGGTGATGGATGGCTACTACTGGGCGCAGGGGCACCGGATTGAGCACCTGGCCGGGGTCCTGGCGGAGCTCCGTATGCAGGTTCGCCATGAGAGCACGGAGCGCTTTAACCTGACGAAGCGCGAGCTGGAAGTGGTGGGCCTGATCGTAAAAGGGTTCTCCAACCGGGATATCGCCAAGCAGTTCAACCTGAGCGAAGAGACGGTCAAGCGACACCTGTCGAACACGTTTGAAAAGCTGAAAATCTCGACGCGTCTGGAGCTTGCCATCTTTGCGATCGCGAACAAACTCGTTCCGCCGAAGGATGCTCCGTAACCCGATACGCTTCGTCTAAGTAGTCATGGTCAAAGGTCCTGCCCTCGAACAGACGAACGGCGCCAGACCTCTTCCGGGTGCTGACATGCATCTTCATGAGACGAACTACAAATTCTCCGGTCAGCGGCCCTGATCCCTGCCACCGGTATTTGAAACGGATAAATACACACATGCTGAACCTATTCCGCTACACGCCTGCCATGGTGCTGCTGACAACACTCGCGTGCAATGCGCATGCACAGGAGATGAATCCGACGGCAACGGATCGGTTTCCGCAGGGGCAAGGCCCCTCATCGATCCAGAACGGTACGCCGATTTATAAGATTCAAGTGGTAGGCCGGGACATCCCGGCGATTAACTACTTTCACCGGAGCGGGTCGACTCGGATCGGGTTCGACGGAACACCCTTGCTACCGATGGCCAAAGGCCGCGCGACGGTGCAGAGCAACAAAGGTCAGATCTCGATCGACGCGCACTTTGAAGGTTTGAAACCGGCAAACGGATTCGGGGTGGAATATCTGACGTATGTACTTTGGGCAATTACCCCGGCGGGGCAGGCGCAGGCGCTGGGCGAGATACTGCCGACCGGCGGTGATAATAAGTGCGACATCAAGGTAACGACCAACCTGCAGGCATTTGCATTGATCGTGACGGCTGAGCCGTACTTTGACATAAGTATGCCGAGCGACGTGGTGGTGCTGCAGAACACAGTGCTCAAGGACAGGACCCAGGGAATTATCGAGCAGGTAAACGCGCACGCGACGCTGCTGCCGCGAGGCGCGTATGCCACGACGAACGGGGCAAACTCCGTACTGAATCCGATCACGCGGAATGATCAGTCCCCGCTGGAGCTGTATGAGGCGATCAATGCGGTGCAGATTGCGCGGGCCGCGGGAGCGGAACAGCTGGCCGCCGACACCTTCCAGAAAGCGACGCAGAACCTGCAGAATGCGCAGGCGATGGATGCGAAGAAGAGCGAGCGCAAGGAGGAGATAACGTATGCGCGAGCCGCCGTGCAGGCAGCCGAAGACTCGCGCGTGATCGCGATTCGCAAGCACCGCGAGATGGATGCTGCGGCCGAGCAGCAGGCAAAAGAGAATGCGCAGCAGCAGGCGCAGCAGTCAGCGCTGGAGGCGCAGCAGGCCCGGATGCAGGCGCAGCAGGCACAGTTGCAGGCGCAGCAGGCGGCGGCGCAGCAGGCCACGGCCGAGGCGCAGGCAGCACAGGCGCAGCTGGCCGCGCAACAGGCCCAGCAGGCAAGCCAGAAGGCCGCGGACCAGACTGCGCAGATGCGCGAGCAGCTGCGGAACCAGCTAAACTCCGTGCTGAACACGCAGGAGACGGCGCGCGGTTTGATTGTGAACCTGAGCGATGTACTGTTTGACACGGGCAAGTACTCGCTGAAGCCGGATACCAAGATCAAGCTGGCGAAGGTGGCGGGGATTCTGCAGGCCTACCCGGGGCTGAAGGTGCAGGTGGAAGGCTATACCGACAATGTCGGGGGCGAGGAGTACAACCAGAAGCTCTCAGAAAATCGCGCGCAGGCGGTCGGCGACTTCCTGGTAGCGCAAGGTGTGCCGCTGGCCAATGTGACAGCGACTGGCTTCGGCATGAACGACCCGACAGCGGATAACAGCACGGCGGCCGGACGGGCGCAGAACCGCAGGGTGCAGCTGGTCGTTTCAGGCGGCGCCATCGGGGTGCAGCAGCAGGCGGAGCCGACTGGCGGCGTGTCTGCGCCGGCCGGACAGCAGCCCGGGCAGCCGCAGTAGCAGTTAAATCCGTTCGAGGTTAACGGAGCACAAAAAGGGACCGCTTTCAGGCGGTCCCTTTTTGCATGTTGCGGGTGCGGATGCCTGCCGCTTTGTGCGCGGCGGCGCATCCAAACGGGAATTGAAGGTAGGAGAGCAAATGAGGATTGCGTTTCTAGGGCTGGGCGCGATGGGCAGCGCGGTATCGCGGTTGCTGGTGGAAAAGGGCTACCAGGTGACGGTTTGGAACCGCACGGCGAACGCGGCTGAGCCGCTGGCAAAGCTCGGTGCCTCGGTCGCGCAGACGCCGGCGGAGGCGGTGCGCGAGGCAGATGTCGTGTTCACGATGGTGCATGACGATGCGGCGCTCGAGAATGTGCTGTTTGCGCAGGGCGCGCTGGAAGCGCTTCGGACGGAAGCCGTGCATGTTTCGCTTTCGACCATCAGCGTGGAACTGGCGGAGCGGCTGGAGACGGAGCACGCGAAGCGAGGCCAGGGCTTTGCAGCCTCGCCGGTGTTCGGCCGGCCAAGTGTGGCGGCCGAAGGCAAGCTGTGGCTGGCGGTTGCCGGGAGCGAGCCGGTGCTCGAGAAAGTGACACCGGTCCTCGCGGTGTTTTCTCGCGGGATGACGCTGGTGGGTGACCGGCCGAGCCGCGCGCAGGCGGTAAAGCTGGGCGGCAACTTCCTGATCACGGCGACGATCGCTTCGCTCTCCGAAAGCCTGACATATGCGGAGGCGTATGGACTGGAACCGCAGCTGTTTCTGGAACTGGTGAACAACGCGCTGTTCCAGTCGCCCTTCTATACAAACTACGGTAAGACGATGCTGCAGCCGCCCGAAACTGTCGCAGCCACGGTTACGCTTGGGCAAAAGGACACGCGGCTGTTTCGTGAAGCTGCAAAAGAGGTAGCGACGCGGACGCCACTGGCGGATATCTTTCAGCAGATGCTGAATGCGGCAATCGACAGCGGCAAGGGTGGTGCGGACTGGGCCGCGGGGTACCTGGAGCAGGTGCGGCAGGAAGCGAAAGGGCTGGGAGGCGCATGAAGGGACAAACGGTACTGATTACGGGCGCGAGCGCCGGGATTGGTGAAGCCTGTGCGTACGCGTTCGCGCGGGAGGGCGCGCGGCTGCTGCTGGCGGCACGTCGCGTGGATCGCCTGGAAGCGCTGGCGGCCAGGCTGGCAGGCGAAGGCGCGGAAGCGGTGCAGACATTTGCCATGGATGTGCAGAAATCAGATGCTGTACGCGCGGCATTCGCGGCGCTCGAACCTGAGTGGCGCGCCGTGGATGTGCTGGTCAACAATGCAGGCCTGTCGCGCGGGCTCGACAAAGTGTATGAGGGCGAAGCCGGCGACTGGGACGAGATGATCGACACCAACGTGAAAGGCCTGCTGCATGTCACGCGGGCGGTGGTGCCGGGCATGGTGGAGCGGGGGCGCGGGCACGTGGTAAACCTGGGCTCGACCGCCGGGGAGATGACTTATCCGGGCGGCGCGGTGTACTGCGCGACCAAGGCAGCAGAGCGCGCGATCAACGACGGGCTGCGCATGGATCTGCTCGGCACCCCGGTCCGCGTGACCTCGATCGATCCGGGAATGGTCGAGACGGATTTTTCGAAGGTGCGGTTTCGCGGAGACGAAGAAAGAGCGGCGAAGGTGTATGCGAACCTGACGCCCTTGAAGCCGGAGGATATCGCGGATGCGATCGTGTGGGCCGTACGCCGCCCGGCGCATGTGAATGTGGCCCGCATGCTGATTACCTCTGTCGACCAGGCGAACTCGCTGCTGTTCAACCGGAGAAGCTAGCTGCGGATCGGTATTTGTAACAGACAAGGAGCAGAAACGAGATGAAGTCCTGGGTCATTCCGGCGTTTGGGATTGAGCGGCTTGAGCAGCGGGAGAGCGCGGTGCCTGAGCCGGGTGCCGGCCAGGTGCTGGTGCAGGTGCACGCATGCTCGCTGAACTACCGCGACCTCAAGGTGGTACAGGGCACTTACAGCCCGAACCTGAAATTGCCTCGGGTTCCGCTGTCGGACGGCGCGGGGGTGGTGCATGCGGTAGGACCCGGGGTAGCGACGGTGCGCGCCGGGGATCGAGTGGCCGGGATCTTCATGCAGAACTGGCTGGAGGGGGAGCCGAACGGGTTGAAGTATCGCGGAGCGCTGGGCGGCGATGTGGACGGCATGGCGGCTGAGTACGTGGTGCTCGACCAGAACGGCGTGGTGAAGCTGCCGGAATATTTGTCGTTTGCCCAGGCGGCAACGCTGCCGTGCGCTGCCGTAACGGCCTGGGCAGCGCTGCACAAGGCGGGCGGCGTAACGGGCGGAAGCACGGTGCTGATCCAGGGAACGGGCGGGGTTTCGATCGCGGCGCTGCAGCTGGCCAAAGCGATGGGAGCGCGGGTGATCGGGACTTCGGGGAACAACAGCAAGCTGGAACGTGCGAAAAAACTGGGGTTGGACGCCGGAGTGAATTACAAGGAGCAGCCGGGATGGGCGGAGTGGGCACTGGAGCAGACACGCGGGGAGGGCGTGGACCTGGTCATCGAAGTCGGAGGCTCCGGGACGTTCAATGAATCGCTGAAGGCCGTGCGCATCGGGGGCGCGGTAGCCCAGATTGGGGTGCTGACGCAGACGGATCAGCCCGCGGCGGTGCCGCTGATCCTGCGCAGGCAGGTGCGGGTGCAGGGCATTTATGTCGGCTCACGGGCAGACTTTGAAGCGCTGAATCGGGCGTTGGAGCAAACGAGGATCGAGCCCGTGGTCGATCGGGAGTTTGCGTTCGGGGAGCTGCCGGAGGCGTTCCGCATGATGGAGGCAGCGTCGCATTTCGGGAAGATCATGGTGCGAATACAGTAGAGTTTTCCATCTAAGATGGATGGACCGGGCAACCTGGAGAGTGGGCCGGCATCTTATGGCTGTTCCGGTGATTTTATCCGGTTTAACCCAGGCTAATTCGAGGGAGCTTCTCGCATGCGCGTCCTCACCCACGTTGTCGATTCGATCACATCGGTGTTCGGCTGCCGGCACGACCGGTTGAGCCGTCCATTCACGATCCAGAGCCAGAGCTATATGGTTTGCCTGGAGTGTGGGCGAAAAGTCTTTTATTCCATGGACGAGATGCGCCGGCTCTCGCGCGGCGAAGTGCGGCGGCTGCGGAATGCCGAGGCGCGCGTTCTGGCGCTATCGCCTGCGGCAGCGGACAAGAAGGTCGCTGCGCCGGAGCGGGGTCCGGGGATTGCTGCCTGAGTTGCGGCCCGGTAGCGGCACGCCCCTCGGAAGGCAAACGGATCGTTGAGGTTTCATGATTGTAGAGATTGACGCGCTGCGCAAGGTGTACCGCTCAGGCGCGGAGCAGATTACGGCGGTTGCGGATATCGACCTCACGGTATCGGCCGGGGAAATTTTCGGACTGCTGGGGCCGAACGGCGCCGGGAAAACAACGACCATCAGCATCTGTACGACGCGGGCCGTCCCGACCTCGGGGAGTGTTCGGATCGCCGGCATCGATGTGGCACGGCACCCGGCGCGGGCGCGGGTGCGGATGGGCGTGGTGCCGCAGTACAACACGCTGGACCGTTCGCTGACTGTCTTTGAGAATCTCTATTTCCACTGCCGGTACTTCGGGATGAGCGCGGCCGCGGCGCGGGAGCGCTCGCAGGCGCTGCTGGAGCAGTTTCAGCTGGGAGAGCGCGGCAAGGCGTTCCCAAACCAGCTTTCAGGCGGACTGCAGCAGCGGGTGCAGATTGCGCGGGCCATTGCGCACCACCCGGCGGTGCTGTTTCTGGATGAGCCGAGCGCAGGGCTGGACCCGCAGAGCCGGATTGCGATGTGGGACGCGGTGAAGCTGCTGCGCGAGGAAGGCATCACGGTTGTGCTGACGACACACTACATGGAAGAAGCAGATACCTTGTGCGACCGGATCGCGGTGATGGATCGCGGCAAAGTGCTGGCGCTGGATACGCCCGAAGAGCTGAAGCGCACGCATGGGGCGCACACGGTCTTTGAACTGAAGCTTCGGGATTGCGAGCAGGTGCCGGAGTTGATTGCCGCGATGCAGGCATTGCCGGCCGTGCATGCTGCCGAAGCCACGACGGAGGGCATGCGGATTCTTACGAGCCAGCTCGAGGGGCTGCTGCCGGTGGTGGTTTCTGCCGCGCGCCGCGCCGGGCTGCGCGATTTGTCGATCCACGAGCCGAGCCTTGAGACCGTATTTCTCAAGTTAACCGGGAGAGAGCTGCGTGACTGAGTCTGCAGAGCAAAACAGCAGGATGGCGGCTATAGATCGAGCGGCTCCGCTGCGCGCATTCGGCGGCCTGCTGCTGCGGGATACACGGGTGCTGAGTCGGGAGCTGCTGCCGTTCGCGGTACGCGTCATTATGCAACCGCTGCTGTTTCTTTTTGTGTTCACATACCTCTTTCCACGCATGGGCTCGGGCTCCGGGATCATGGTAGGCGGCGGCAATTTTGCAACCGTGCTGTTGCCGGGGCTGATGGCGGTTGCGATCATGTTTACGGGGATTGCCGCGGTGGCGCTGCCACTGGCCTCGGAGTTCGGCATCACGCGCGAGATCGACGATCGGGTGATGTGTCCGTTGCCGGTGTATGCGGTCGCGCTCGAAAAGATTTTCTTCTCGGCAATCCAGAGCGTCCTGGCGGCGCTCCTCGTGCTGCCGCTGGCCTACTACGTGCCGAGAACACCGGTTTCGCTGCATGTCAGCAGCTGGCCGGTATTTGTTGCAATCATGGTGCTGGCCAGCCTGGTTTCGGGCGCGCTCGGCCTTGCAATCGGATCGAGCGTGCAGCCAAGGCAGATCGGGCTGATCTTCTCGATCGTGGTCATCCCGATCACGTTCCTCGGTTGTGTGTACTATCCCTGGGCCCTGCTGGCGCATGTGCGCTGGCTGCAGGTGCTGGTGCTCGCCAACCCGATCGTCTATATGAGCGAGGGACTGCGCACGGCGCTTACGCCCGGCGTCCCGCACATGCCGGTGCTGGCGACCCTGGCGGGATTGCTGGTTTCGCTCGCCGTGCTCGGCGGCATCGGGACGCGGAACTTCATCGGCCGGGTGGTTGGATAGGCCCGGTGCCTGAGCGCCGGCGCTCGCCCGGTGAAAATGCTTAACCGTTTGCTACAGACAAAAGTGCAGCCGGCGCCAGCTTCCCGGCCAGGTCTGCGGCGATCTCCTTGCCATGGAACCTGCCGTTCTCGATGAAGATTTCATTTGTACGTGCGCCGGCTACAACTACGCCCGCCAGGTAGATGCCGGGTACGTTACTCTCGCGGGTCTCAGGGTCGCACACCGGCATCTGGTCTTCCCCCTCCATGTGTATGCCGAGCGAGCGCAGAAACGCGAAGTCGGGGTGGTAGCCGGTGAGCGCGAAGACGAACTGGTTGGCAATGGTTTTCTCCCCGTCCGGTGTGCGGATCGTTGCGCAATCGGGCCCGATCTGCACGACTTCAGAGTCGTAATACGCGAGGATTTCGCCGTTCTTCACCCGGTTGTTGAAGTCGGGCAGAATCCAGTACTTCACATGGTGGTGCATCGCCGGCCCGCGATGCACGAGGGTGACACGCACACCATGCCGCCACAGGTCGAGCGCCGCGATCGCCGCGGAGTTCTTGCCGCCGATGACCAGCACGTCCATGCCGTAGAAGGGGTGCGGGTCGTCATAGTAATGCATCACTTTGCTGAGATTTTCACCGGGAATGTTGAGGTAGTTCGGCAGGTCATAGTAGCCGGTGGCCACGATGAGCTTGCGCGCGCGCAGCTCTGACCTTCGCTCAAAACGATCGGTCGCTTGCACGCGGAAATCGCCGTCCCCACCCTCCACCGAGTCCACATGCAGGTACTGGCGCACATCCAGCGCAAACCGCTCGGCTACCTTGCGGTAGTATTCGAGCGCTTCATTCCGGTTGGGCTTCTGGTTCTGGCTCGGAAACGGCACCTCGCCAATCTCCAGCAGCTCGGGCGTCGTGAAAAACGTCATGTGCGCGGGATAGTGATAGATCGAGTTGCACAGGCAGCCCTTGTCGACCAGCACAACACGCAGCCCGAGCCGCTTGGCCTCAAGCGCGCATGCCAGGCCGGTTGGACCGGCGCCGATGACCAGGACGTCGAAGTGCTCGGGGAGACTCATGTCATCAGGGTAAACCGCC
>CAXTMY010000007.1:43897-84503 GCA_964245565.1 uncultured Acidobacteriaceae bacterium
CCGCCAGCCGCGCAGGCGGTCTTAGAATCTTTGAAGAAGGCTTATAAGGAGAAGGAATGGCAGGGACGCGCAAGGAAAAGGATTCGCTGGGATTTGTGGAGGTGCCGGCTGAGCGGTACTACGGAGCGCAGACGGCGCGCGCGGTGGAGAATTATCCGATCAGCGGTCTGCGGGCGCATTCCCTGCTGATTCGAGCCTTCGGACTGGTCAAGGCGGCGGCGGCTGGGGCGAATAAGGAACTGGAGTTGGTGGATGGGCGCAGGGCTGACGCGATTGTTGCCGCGGCGACTGAAGTGGCGGAAGGCAAGTGGGACCGCGATTTCGTGGTGGATGTTTTTCAAGCCGGGGCCGGCGTGAGCTTCCACATGAACACGAACGAGGTAATTGCCAACCGCGCGAACCAGCTGCTTGGCGGCGCACTGGGCGAGTACGCGGAAGTCCACCCGAACGACCACGTGAACTACGGGCAGTCGACCAACGATGTTTTCCCGACAGGAATGCGGGTCGCGACGCTGCTGGCGCTGGAGACGCTGTACCCGGTGCTGGACGGGCTGGCAGGGACGTTTGCGCGGAAGGCGCAGGAGTTCGACGGCGTGATGAAGTCGGGCCGGACGCACATGCAGGATGCGGTGCCGATCCGGCTGGGGCAGGAGTTTGCCGCCTACGGGCTGGCGATCGAGAAAGGCCGAAAGTTCGCGGCGGCGGCGGCCGATTCGCTACGCGAACTGGGACTCGGCGGCTCGGCGGTGGGCACCGGCATCAATACGCACCCGGACTATCGCAGCAAAGCGATAGCGGCGCTGGCGCGGCTGTCGGGCCAGCGGCTGGAGCCCGCGGCTGATATGCGCTGGGCCATGCAGTCGAACGCGTGCATGGCGGAGGTGAGCGGCGCGCTGCGCGGGATTGCGCTGGAAGTGATCCGGATCGCCAACGATATTCGCCTGCTGTCGTCCGGGCCGAACACAGGGTTCGCGGAGATATTTCTGCCCAGCCTTCAGCCCGGGTCGTCGATTATGCCGGGAAAGATCAACCCGGTGCTGCCGGAGCTGGTCGCGATGGTGGGCTTCCAGGTGGTGGGGAACGATACGGCGACGGCAATGGCAGTGCAGGCGGGGCAGCTTGAGCTGAACGTCATGATGCCGACGATGGCGCTGAACACGTTGCAGAGCATCAGCATCCTCGCGAATACGCTGCGTCAGTTCGATACCCGCTGCGTGGCGGGGATAACCGCGAACGTGCCGCGCTGCGTGGAATACAGTGAAAAAACGGTCTCGCTTGCAACCGCCCTGAACCCGTATATTGGGTACGCGAAGGCGGCGGAGATCGTGAAGGAGTCGGTAGCGACCGGTGAGTCCATCATCGCGCTGGCTCGGAAGCGAAAGCTGCTCAGCGAAAAGGAGATCGCCGAGATTCTGGACCCTGCGCGGATGACCGAGCCGCAGTATCCACTGGATGCGGCGCAGGCACGGGACAGCCGCAGCTAGAGCATAACTCCCATCGATGGACCCGGCCAGCGACGACGTGGCTTCCTGAAGAAAAGCCGCATCCAGCGGCTTCTGCATCGCATAGCAATGGGAAAATGCTCAGACGGCCGGAACCGTAAAGGCGGCACACCATGCACTTGTCCTCAAACTTGTCGCACTGGGTTTGCCTGATCGCCGGGTTGTACCTGGTGCTGACCGGCTTTATGCTGCGCGATATCGCGGACGAGCGGCCGCCGCGGATCGTGCATCCTGCGGGTGCAGTAGCCAACCGGCACCATCGGGCAGCAGGATACGGCCGACGGGTAGTGATGGTGACAGTGGGGCTTGTAGCGGTGGTGTACGGGATCGCGCGATTGCTGGAGTAGGACGGGCGCTTCACCTGATGTGAAGCGCCGTCCGCGCGCGGTGTTTCTGCTCCGGAGGCGAGCGACAGGCCCCCTGAGCCGAACTGCGACAAGGCTCCCACAGTTACTCTTACTCATGCTGCCGCTCTTCAGCAACGGCAACACTCAGTTCCGCTGATGCGGGTTTCATGAATTCGTCTCAGTGACGGCCGAAACGGTAGACGACGCCGGCCGTGAATCCGAGGTTGTCCTGCACCTGTCCACCGTAGTTGGTGAGCAGGTAGTTGGGCATGAGGCGCAGGGCCAGCGTAGGGCTCAGGTTGTACTCCACCGCGGCGCCCACACTTACCGCGAGTTTATTGCCGTTGGGATAAAGGCCCACCAGCGTGGCTGGAAAGCCGCCGGTTCCGGTGCCGAAATTGCCGTGGCCAATGCCGGCGAGCAGTTGCGCATTCCAGGCCCAGTGCTGGCCCTGAAAGAAACGGTACTGCGGGCCCGCCATGAACGTGTACTGGCTCACCGATGGGCTGAAGACCTGGTACTCGTAGTTATCGGTGATCGCCGTACCGTAATAGCCGCGAACGTCCCCGGTCACACCGAGCCTGGGCTTGATCCAGTCCGTAAACCCACTGTTCCAGGAGACCTCGGTATTGTGCTGGAGGAATGGGCCGGGATGAAAGCGCAGGTAACCGCCGCCACCGTACACCTCAAACCGGTGCGAGTAGGTGTCCTGCATGATCTGCTGCTCGCGGATGTGCCGGCGTGCCATCACGCGCCGCTGGGCTTCCCTGAGAATCTGCGCCCGCTGCTGCTGGCTCTGAGGAACGTTTGAGGCGTCAGCCGCCTGGCTGGCAGCCTGGGCGGCCGTGGTTTCGTCCTGCGAGGTGGCGGGAGTGGAGCTTTGCGCCTGCAGGGCAAGGGGAAGAAGAAACGCGCTCGCGAGCGCAAGCGAAGGAAATACAGTACGGCGGCGGAGCTGAAACAAGCGTGTTGCCTCCAGAACGGCAAGGGGACCGAAAACATCGCGCACCCATAAGAGGACGCGCCATCCCCTATTAGAGCATTTTCGCTCCTGATGTAGAGGGCCGAATTCTCGCTCCAGTGGCTTTTCCCGACGGAAAAGCCGCGCGCCCATTACGGCTCTCCTCTGCCCGCTGGAGTGACAATACTCTCAACCACTGTTGCGGCCGCGCAATTGCCTTGCGCCTGGGCAGCCGCCTGGGGTACATAGCAGGTGGGCGCCGGAAGCGCGACCCCTCGGAGAAAAACGACGATGCGTGGTTTTGTGCTGGGTCTGGTTGTGGGGCTGCTGGTTTTGCCGGTTGGCGTTTGGTGCTGGCTCAAGTATGGGCATCCACCGGTCGCGGTAAACGATCCGCGGCTGCCGTTTGAAAAGCAGATTGTGAGTATGCCACTGCATGCGCGGATTGCCAGGGAAACGGCGCAGGAGCCGGTAACGATGACGGCGAGCCCCGCCAACCTGCTGCTGGGCGCGGAGATCTACCGCGCAAACTGCGCGAGCTGCCATGGGCTGTATGGACTGCCGTCGTCTTTTGGGCCACACATGTTTCCAAAGGCGCCGCAGCTGTGGGCGCCGCATGGCAATGACGTGGTGGGGGTGAGCAATGATCCGGCGGGTGAGACGTACTGGAAGGTCAAGAACGGCATTCGCCTGTCAGGGATGCCGGCGTATGCCCAGCTTCTGAACGAGGCCCAGATGGGCCAGGTGAGCATACTGCTGGCAAGTGCCGCGAAGCCGCTGCCCGCCGCTGTGCTGAATGTCCTGAAGGAGCCGCTAACGGCATCGGCAGCAGCTGGCACACCGGGGCCGAGCGTGCCGGTGGTGATCCCGGTGCAGCCGGTGCCGAATCAGTAGCTTTTTAGTACTTGGACTTGATGGTGTAGGTGATGCCGGTGGTGAACTGGAAAGAGTTGCGGGTATTTGGGGGCTCGGCCGGAAGCGGATCATCCAGGTAACTGTCAATGGTGCCCACGGTGAAAGCCAGATTTTTGTAGAACGGAAAGGTCAAAGTTCCGGTTTCGTTCGCAGAGTAGGCGCGGGGAACGTTAAAGGCGGGAACGTAGGCGACCTGCTGGTTGTAGACGATGCCTCGCTTGAGCTTGAGCGCGTAGGTACCGGAAAGCGTGGAGCCGATAAGGTTCTGGTCAGTGCCGGACGCCGAGGTGATAAAGGCCTGCTTCTCGTACTGGAGCGTGGCCTTGAGGTCAAGCTGCTGGCTAGCGCGCTTAATGAAGGTTTTGCCGAAGCCTGCGCCGTAGATCTGCTGCAGGTCGAGCCCCTGGGAGAAGTTGTGATCGAAGGCCGTTTGCGCCAGCGCGTAGACGCGCGCGGCGACATACTCGTCGCGCTCGGCATCGGCGTGGAAGATGGAGTTCTTGGTGTAAACGGCGGGGACAAGAGTACCGGCGCTGACGTAGGCTGGCTGGGTGATCTCGCCGTAGGAACTGGAAAAGTCGGCTGAGGTCCGGTCGCGCGTCTGGAGCCAGCTGACAGTGGGCACGGTTCGCACAAGGGCGACGGCGCTGGTGTAGGTGTACTGGTTTTCAGTGCCCTGCACCAGGGTGATGCCTGCCGTGGCGCTCCCGTTCCAGCCGGCAAAGAAATTGGGATTGCCATTGACCTGTCGGGCAAACGTAGCCTCATCGAGAATGAACTGGGCATTCTTGACCGGGATGGCTGCCGGAACCGGCTCGGCCCGGACTGCAGCGGTTTGAGAGGTTGCCTGCGGAGTCACCTGGACCTTTTCCGCGGAGACGGAGAGCGTCCCGTGCTCAGCTTCCGCCTTGAAGTGGCGCACCCGGACGCCTGGCGTGTTTTCAAGCACAACGTAGCCGTTGCCGGTCTGGAGCGTTTTGATCTTGGCCCAGGGAATGGTGAGTTCGCCGAGCTCGTCGGATTTGAAGTAGACAGTACCGGAGACTTCGCGGTCGAGAACGCCCGTGATGGTGTCTCCGTTTTCGAGGACGACGGTGTCTTTCGGCTGGGCTGCCTTGGGCGCACCGGCAGCGAGTGAAGGCATAGTTAGGGTGAAAATCACCGGCACAAGAGCGACAAGGCAAACTGAATTTGAAAGGATTTTTGTCATTTGTCTGGAGAGTCGCTCGGAAACGGCTCGCGAAAGCGGGAGCCGCCGGCGTCTGCTTCTGTCAATGCTATCGTCCTGGTGGCAAACTCTATGCACTCGCCCCAGGGCGGGCATCTCGCAGGTCAACTGCTTGACGCCGATGGCGACGGTAACCAGCTGGCCGACACGGACGACAGCTCCCGAGAACCCTACCGACACCGAAGTTTAGGGAAACGCGGTCACAAAGGGGGTATAGCCTTTAGTTTTTGCGAATTCCTGTTCAAAACCACTTCCGCGCGATTTCCCGATGCATCCTCTGTCCGATCTGCGAACACCATAGCCTCGACCCGCTGCTCGGTAACTATGACGCGTACGTCACCTGAACTTTATGGAGGATTGCTACATGATAGGAAAAGCGATTTCCTGCACTCTCGCCGTTGTTCTGGGCGCCGCTCCCCTGCTGGCTGCTGACTCGACGCATCCCTCGGCGTCGTTCAAGGTTTCGGAAATCACAGCCGTTCCGGGGAAGACGCTGCCTCCCGGCAAGTACACGATCGCGGTGGTCGATCACCTGTCAGATCGGTACATCATCCGGGTACAGAATGCTTCCGGAACGGATCGCGCGCTGTTTATCGGCATTCCAAACAGCACGGCGTCGGCGTCGGCGCACGGAATGATGGTATGGAAGACGCCGGCGAATGGGGCAACCTATCTGCGCGGATGGAATTTCAGCAGCGTCGGCACTCCGCTCGAGTTTGCCTACCCAAAGGCTGATGCGGTGGCCATTGCAAAGGCGAATAACTCGGAGGTGCCGGCAATCGATCCTGAATCGGACGGCATGGTGGCGAAGGCGAGTCTCACACAAGACGAAATGCAGATGATTACCCTGTGGCTGCTGACCCCGACGCATGTGGGCGCGAACAGCCCGGCCGGCATTTCGGCCCAGCGTTATCAGCAGGTTGCGAGCGCTACGCCGGTGCGCAAGCCGGTGGTCTCAAAACTGCCGCATACCGCGAGCATGCTGCCGTGGTTCTGGCTGCTGGGGACAATCTCGCTGGCCGGGGCTTTCGGCATGCGTGTCCTGCGGCTAGCAGTACTGAGCCGTTAGGGCATTTTTTACTCCGTACATCGAGGAACCCGCAAGGTGCGCGTGGCTTTTCCGTCGGGAAAAGCCACTGGACCGATAGGTCGGGCCTCTCCACAAGAGTGTGTGCGTTGCGTTGGGCGGGGCAGTGATGGTGAACCGGAAGCTACGCTGTGTCGAGTGCATCCTGTGGGCGGTGGCAGTGGTTTGCCTCGGCTGCAGCGGTGTGGCGTGGCACATGGCGCATGCTGCGGCGCCTGCGACTGCGTCGGCAGCAGGCGCGAGCGCGACTGCTGTCTCGGTCGCGCCAGGCGAACGCATTGGGAAGCTGGAAATTCCGGCGGTAGGGCTGTCGGTGCCGGTAGTTGAAGACGATGACACCGACAGCCTGCTGCACGGAGTGGGGCATATCCGGGGAACGGCGTTCCCCGGCGGCCTGGGAACGGTCGGTCTTGCCGGGCATCGGGATACGTTTCTGCGGCCCCTGGCCAGGGTGCGGCCCGCAATGGAAATCAAGCTGTCGCGCGGCGAGAACGAGTATCGGTACGTGGTGGACTCAACCGAGATCGTGCATCCGGAAGCCGTGCGCGTGCTCGACATTGTGAACACTCCGGAGCTGGTGGTTGTGACCTGCTATCCGTTTCACTACATCGGGGCGGCGCCGCTGCGGTTCATCGTGCATGCGCATCTGGTGTCGCTTGCGCCCGATGCCGAAAAGTGAGGGCGGCCGGTACAGGCCCCCTTCTTACTCCTTCGACGTCCAGGCTTAGTATTTCGACTTAATCGCGTAGGTGATGCCCATGGTGAACTGGAACGAGTTCGGCTTCGTGTCCGGAAGCGTGACCGGCGCGTCGTTCAGGTAGCTGTCGAGCGTGCCGACCGTGAAGCCGAAGCCCTTGTATGCCGGAAACGTAACCGTGTCTGACTCATTTGCCGAGTAGTCGCGCACGATGTTGAACGCGGGGACGTAGGAGATCTGCTGGTTGAGGATAATGCCCTTATTTATAGTCAGGGTGTAGTTCGCGGCGATAGTGGCGGCAATCAGGTTCTGGTTCGGGGAAGCGGTATTAAAGAACGACTGCCGTTCATACTGGGCAACTGCCTTGATGTCGAGCTCCTGCTTCGGCTTTTTAAGCAGCGTGTAGCCGAGACCGACCCCGTAAAGCTGGTCGAGCTGCAAGGACTGCGCATAGTTGTGATTGAAGGAAATGTCGCCAAGGTAGTAGAGCTTCTTCGATACGTACTGGTCCCGCTCCGCGGCAGCGAGAAAGATGTTGCTCTTGGTGTAGGTCGCCGGAACAAAAGTACCGGCATCGAGATAGCCGGGCTGGGTGATCTTACCGAAGCTTTCGTTGAACGTAACGGACGTGCGGTTGCGGGGATCGAGCCAGTTTACGGTGGGAACGAGGCGCTGCAAGGCCGCGGCGGCATTCACCGTGTACTGGTTCTGCGTCGCGCTTATGATGGTTGCGCCAGCAGTCGCCGAGCCGTTCCAGCCGGCAAAGAATCCGGGGTGCCCCAGGAGCTGCTTGTCGAGGGTCGGTTTGTCGATGATGTAGGCGGCATTTGCCACCGGGATAGGGGCGATGGCGGCGTGGGTTGCCGCCGATTCGAGCTGGATCTGCCCGGCCTCGACCGAAAGTGTGCCGACCGGAATCTGCGACTCGCCTGCCTTGCGGCTGGGCGTCACGCCTTTTCCAAGCACCGCGAACGTCTGCGAGGAGTGCAGGTCTTTAATCTTGTTCCAGGGAACGGTAAGGTCGCCTGCAATGTCACTGTGGAAGGTGACGGAGCCCGCGGTTTCGCGCACGAGCTTGCCGGTGAGGTGGTCGCCATTCGTGAAGGTGATGGTGTCCGGAGCCGGCTTTTTTTGGGCCATCGCAAAGGGCGTCGCGGCGGCCGACCATACGATCGCCGCAGAAACGGGAAAATGACGGATGAACAAGCGTTCTCCTTATCAGCAAAGTAAACAGCCCGAAAAGCTTACGGGCAGTTTACGTCACCAGCTATCTGCGAGCATGGCGGCCAGTGTGCTTTCCCGCCGAAGCAGGGCCGGAATTTGGGTTGGCCCCGAAACGTGGGCATGGTCGAGCGCTGCCCGGGTCTCAAAAGACATACACTAGGGTTATGGCTATCACGCGCGAGCAGGCCCTCGACTACTTTGCATCGGATGACTTGCTGGGTCTTGGCATGGATGCCGATGCCATGCGCCGCAAGCTGCACCCCGAAGGCGTGGTGACGTACATCATCGACCGCAACATCAACTACACCAACTTCTGCACGGAGTACTGCACATTTTGCGCGTTTTACCGGCCGCTCAAGGGCAAGCTCGCAAGCGAGGGGTACATCCTGGAGTTCGAGACGATTTACCGGAAGATTGCGGAAACGCTGGAGATGGGCGGCACCGGTGTGCTGATGCAGGGCGGTATCCATCCGGACCTGAAGATCGACTGGTTCGAGCGCCTGCTCTCCGGCATCAAGCAGCGGTTCCCTTCGATCTGGCTGCACTGTTTCTCGGCTTCTGAGATTCTGGCGATTGCCGAATACAGCGACCTGTCGCTGCGCGACACCATCATGCGGCTGCGCGATGCAGGGCTCGACTCCATCCCGGGCGGCGGCGCGGAGATCCTGGACGATGACGTGCGCAAGCGGATCGCGCGGCTGAAGTGCCGCACCGAGGACTGGATCGCCGTGCACCGAACCGCGCACGAGCTGGGCATGCGGACGACCGCGACGATGATGTTCGGGGTAGGCGAGGATGTGAGCCAGCGGGTAAACCATTTCGAAGCAGTGCGGCGTTTACAGGAGGAGACCGGCGGATTTACAGCGTTTATTCCCTGGAGCTTCCAGCCGAATAACACAGCGCTGGGCGGACGCGGGTGGGAAGAGGCGACGGCGGTCGACTACCTGAAGGTACTGGCGATCTCGCGGCTTTATCTCTCAAATATCGAGAACGTGCAGTCGAGCTGGGTGACGCAGGGGTTGAAGGTGCTGCAGATGGGGCTGCGCTTCGGCGGGAACGACGTGGGCTCGGTGATGCTGGAGGAGAATGTGGTGCGCGCCGCCGGAACCTCCAACTGCACGACGGAGGAAGAGCTGCGGCGCGTGATTCGAGACGCCGGGTTCAACCCGAAACAGCGGGACACTTTGTACACGACGCTGTTTTTGAATTAACGGCGCTTAGCGTACGGAATCATGTGCCGCTCGATCCAGACAGCCAGCTGCTCTTCGGTAAGCTCACCGGATGCCAGTGCAATCATGAGGGCGTAGGCTTCCTGCGGAGGCGCTCGCAGCCACCATCCATTTGCCGGGAGAAATAGCCCAAGCACGACATAGGCAGCGCGCTTGTTCCCGTCGACAAATGGATGGTTCCGCGTAATTCCGAAAACATAAGAGGCCGCCAGCTCCGCAAGTGTGACGTCGGCGTTATAGTGCAGCAAGTGTTGCGGGCGAGCCAGGGCTGAGTCCAGCAATCCTGCATCCCGGATTCCTCGAAGGCCGCCATGCTCTGCCAGGCTTCGTTCATGGGCCAGTAAAAGGGCGCGACGGTGTAACCACGTGATCTCCATCACCGCTATTTCGCCAAGGCCTGAAACACCTCGCGATATTCCTTCATGAACTCAAGCCCCGTTTCGATCTGCTGCTGCACCTCAGGATCGTATGCCGTGAGCAGGTAGCCATCCTGCGTTTCAATCGCGTGCAGCATGTCCCCTTTCTTTACGCCCATGCGGGTCAGCATTTCCTTGGGCACTACTAGCCCGGTTGAAGTTCCTACGCTGGTCAGCTTCAGCATCGCCATCGGTTTAACCTCCGCAATATAGGTATGTACATAATTATACTGTTTGGCCCTCCCGGTCTACTACAATCGGCTGTGTACCTTTTCCAAGGAGGCTGCTTCCCTGCTCGCATTTTTGCCTCACGCTCAGCCGGCGACGCTTGCCTTCCTTGTCTCCCATGGTCTCAACCATTACCTGCGCTCGCACTACGGCGACACTACGTTCGAGCACCTGTACCAGTGGAACGGGTTTGACGCGGCGCTGCTGATCCCCTACTTCGTCGTCATGGTCATCCTGGCCTTTTACGGGGTGCATCGGTACCAGCTGGTATGGCTGTATTTCCGCAACCGCAGGAACGCGACCCACGAGCCGGCGCAGCATTTCGCTGAGCTGCCGCGCATTACCGTGCAGCTGCCCATCTTCAATGAGCAATACGTCATCGACCGGCTTATTGAAGCCTGCTGCAATCTTGCGTACCCGAAAGACAAGCTGCAGATCCAGCTGCTGGACGACTCGACCGACGAGACGCGGGAGGTTGCCTCGGCCATAGTCGAGCGCTATCGCGCTGCGGGGAACCCGATCGAATACATCCACCGCACCAACCGGCACGGCTACAAGGCAGGCGCGCTGGACCATGGGCTCGCAACAGCAACGGGCGAGTTCATTGCGATTTTCGATGCGGACTTTGTGCCACCGCCGCAGTGGCTGATGCAGGTGGTGCACCATTTCGCTGAACCGCGGACCGGCATGGTGCAGACGCGATGGACACACCTGAACCGCGACTACAGTTTTTTGACCCAGGTGGAGGCGATCCTGCTCGATGGGCATTTTGTGCTGGAGCATGGAGGCCGCTCGCGGACGGGCGTGTTCTTCAACTTCAACGGGACCGCGGGCATGTGGCGCTTAAAGGCGATTGAAGAAGCGGGTGGTTGGCAGCATGACACGCTGACCGAAGATACAGACCTGAGCTACCGGGCGCAGCTGAAAGGATGGAAGTTCCGGTATCTGCAGGATGTGGAGTGCCCGGCCGAGCTGCCGATCGAGATGACAGCTTTTAAAACGCAGCAGGCGCGCTGGGCAAAGGGCCTGATCCAGACCTCAAAGAAGATACTGCCTGCGGTGTGGCGCTCGAAAGCGCCGCTGCGAACCAAGATTGAGTCGGTGTACCACCTGACAGCGAACCTGAGTTATCCGCTGATGATTGTTCTCTCCGTCCTGCTGATGCCGGCGATGATTATCCGTTTCTATCAGGGATGGTTACAGATGCTGTTCATCGACTTCCCCCTGATGATGATGTCGACGTTTTCCATCTCAAGCTTTTACCTGGTGTCGCAAAGAGAGCTGTATCCACGCAGGTGGTATAAGACCGTGATCTATCTGCCGTTCCTGATGGCTCTCGGCATCGGCCTGACACTGACCAATACCCGCGCGGTGCTCGAAGCCTTGTTCGGGATCAAGAGCTCGTTCAAGCGGACGCCGAAGTACCGGGTGGAGAAGCGCGGGCAGACGTCGCAGGCGGCGATGAAGTATCGCAAGCGGCTCGGCATCGTGCCGTGGCTTGAGTTACTGATCGGCTGCTACTTTGCGCTGACCGTGTGGTATGCCATAGCGAACGAGAACTACTTCACCGTCCCGTTTCTGCTCCTGTTCGTGCTGGGATACTGGTATACAGGATTGCTGTCGCTGCTGCAGGGCCGGTTCGAACGCTGGCGGCGCGGTGGCGCAAACCTGGACGAAAGCTCGCCGAAGCCGTTTCCGGTGGGCGTTTAGAGCTAAGCAGAGAGGCCTTAAGGTAAGGCATCTGGCTGAACGCAGCCGTGCCACCAAAACGGCTGCATGACGCGAAATTCTCCACCTCACCGTATCTGTACTTTTGCTTTAGAGCATTTCTCCCATACCTTTACCGTTAGATTGTGATTCACGTGCAAGCAGTGGGAGCTTTCGCAAACACAAAAGCGGCCCGCAGGCCGCTTTTATATTCAGCGCAAAGGAACATTTAAAAGCGGATACCCAGGGTGACAGGGATATACTCTTCGGTTCCGGTGTTCAGCGCGGTCGAGTTCGGATTCGCAAGCTCCGCGGCTGTTTCACTCGGGGAATCAACGAAGACATAGCGGGCTTCGGCAAACAACTTGGCACGCGAATCAGGACCGAACGGCTTGAAAGAGACACCGGTCCCGATATTAAAGCCTACAGAGTTGTTGCTGTAGCTGTCGATGGTTTCGTTGACGTCATAGACTCCGTAAAATGTATCTTCTGCGACTGGAGCGGTAAAGTTGATGCTCTTGTGGTAATAGCCGACCCCGCCGATAAGATAGCCGGCGTACTTGTGCTTGTCACTGTTGAAGTAGTAAAACATCGGTTCGGCGGTGATGGCCTGCGTGTGCACGTTGCCGCCGATCGAGTAAATGCCAGCTGAGGCAAAGCCACCCGAGTTGTAGACAGCGGAAAGTGTATTCCCTGGAATTTTATTGGTGTTCCAGGAGTACTCGCCTAGCAGGGTAAAGCGCTTGCTGAAAGCCCAACCGGCGCCCACGAGAAAATTGCCGCCCCATGTGTCAGTGCCGTAATTGGTGCCATTGCCAATCAGCGAGGTAAATCCGCCCGTCACATCATTGCCGATCGGCGCGGTAAAGCCTCCGCCGGCTTCGAAAGCGAAATGGCTCCAGCGGCTGTTGTCGTTGTAGCGGTGATAGTTGCCGCCGCCATATCCGCCGCCGTACTGCGGAGCTACGGTTTGAATCGTGCCATCGGGCGCAGAAGCGAGCGAGCGTCCGTCAATGTCCTGGCCGGCGAACGGGTTCTGCCCGCTGCTGGAGGTGGAGTAGGCGACCGTCTGGAGCGTCGGAGCCGTTGTATTGGTGGCCTGAGCATGCGCGATTGCGGGCGCTGCTGCGAGAGAAACGGCTGCGGTCATTACGGCCAAATGCTCCACAAGGAAGCGCGAATGTGTAAACAAAGATGCCATCTGAATGATTCCTCACCTGCTGAACTCAAGCTGCGTTGACAGCGAGCGACGTGCGGCTTGCGCTGCATGGATCACGGTTGATTGAACCCGGTTCCACTGGAATGGATGCGGTAGCGCGCAGAATTGTTTCGCGCGATTCGCGAAACAAAGCGGGGACCGTTTACCATCCCGGTCCCCGCATTGTTTGTCGCGCGACAGACGCAGGACACCCTAGTGAATATCGAACTGCTCAGGGTGCAGCGCCGGGTCGCTCTTGATGATGATGGTTTTGCCCACCATCTCCTCGTACTCGGTAATCCAGCGGCCGTTGCTGCTCTTCAGCTGCTTGACGACCTCGGGGTTGACGCGCAGCATCACATCCTTACCGTCGAGGTGCTTCTGCATCTTGCGCAGCTCGATATAAATTTCGTTGCAGACGGTGGTCGGGCTTTTGACCATGCCGGTCCCGGCGCAGGTTTCGCACTGCACGCTGAGGGTACGCTCAAGCGACTGCTTGACGCGCTTCCGCGTGATGGCAACCAGGCCGAAATCGTTGAACTGCAGAACCTTCGACGGAGCGCGGTCCGCCTTCATTGCCTCTTCAAGCGCGGCAAGCACCTTGTGTCGGTTCTTGCGCTCGTCCATGTCGATGAAGTCGATGACGATGATGCCGCCGAGGTCGCGCAGGCGAATCTGGCGCACGATCTCCGGGATGGCGTCGAGATTCGTTTTCACGATCGTGTCTTCGAGCCGGGCGGTCTTGCCCACGTACTTGCCGGTATTGATGTCGATGGCGACGAGAGCTTCCGTCTGGTTGATGACGATGGAGCCGCCGGACTTGAGCCACACCTTGGACTTGAGCGCCTTCGAGATCTCTTCGGTGATGCCGAAGTGCTCGAACAGCGGGGTTTCCTTGGTGTAGAGCTTCACGCGCCGGACCAGCGACGGCTGGAAGCGGTTCAGGAAGCGGACGATCCGCTCGTACTCCTGCTCGGTATCGACCCAGATCGTGGAAAAGTTCGACGAGACCTGGTCGCGCAGGATGCGCTCCACGAGGTTGAGGTCGTGGTAGAGCAGTGAAGGCGCCTTGGCCGTTTCCGAGCGCTGCTTGATCTCAGTCCAGAGGCTGATGAGGAAGCGCAGGTCGGCGCGGAGCTCTTCTTCGCTTGCGCCTTCCGCCGCGGTGCGGACGATGAAGCCGCCTCCGGCGTCGCCGCGCTCGCTGATCAGGATGCGCTTGAGCCGCTGGCGCTCCTCATCCGCATCGATCTTGCGGGAGACCCCGACGTGGCTGACGGTCGGCATAAAGACCAGGAAGCGCCCGGGGAGCGCGATGTGCGAGGTGATACGCGCGCCCTTTTTGGCAATCGGCTCCTTGGCAATCTGGACGAGGATCTCCTGGCCCTGCTTGAGCAGGTCGGAGATGATGGGCAGATCCTGCGTCTGGGCGGAGGGACGGCGTCCGCCTCCGCCGCCTACGCCACGGCGGCGGCCGTTGCGGCCATCGCGACGGCCGCGCTCATTGCCGCTGCGCTCGCGGCGCTGCGGGTCGCCTTCGGCCGACGGTGCGGTCTCGTCTTCCTCCTCTTCAAATCCCCCCTCGATGTCCTCGATCGCCTCGAGGGCAAACCCGGCCGGGGCTGCGGTCCGGTTTTCACTTTCTTCATCGCGAAAGCCGGTCAGCTCCAGCGACGATGCGGCATCTTCAGCCTCCACCTCTTCGCGTCCATCTCCGTCGAGCGTTTCTTCTTCGAGATCCTCAAGGTCGTGCTCGTCTGCGTGGGCGTGGATGGGGTCGAAATCGTATTCGTCCTCGTCGATGACCTCTTCTTCAAGAAGGCCGGAACCGGGCGCGAAGCCCTGCAGCTGGTCGACCATCTGGGTAAAGCTCTGCCGGGGTTCGATCTCGGCAGTCTCGCCTGCTTCTACCGCCGGATGTGTCTCTTCCTCATCGAGCATGGCACTGGCAAAGACCTCGCCGAACGACGGCGAGGCATCATCGACGGTCCCGACGTGGAGATCGACCAAGCTGCCGACCTCGGAATTGCCGGTGCGCTCGCCGCCGGCCTGGGTGGTCGAGCGCGCTGCATCGACCTGCTCGGCGTCGCTGACCGGCTGGTTGCGGCCGGCCTCAGCGGCTGCCTTGCTCTCGCCGCCACCGCCGAACAGCTGCGAGAAGCGCAGCTCGCTGGTTTGCGGCGGAGCGGGATGCTCGGCGGCCGCGCCTTCCTCGGGCTCGTATTCCTCCAGGGGAACGAAGGACAGAGCTGCGACATCCGCGGCGTTGCCCGCGCTTTCCTCGATCGCGCGGGAAACATGGAGGGTGGGATCGATGGCTTCCGCGGTCGTGGTCCGGGATTCGGCGTGTTCGCTGCCGGGGAGCGCTTCGGCCACAGTTTCCGGCTGGACGGCCTCAAATGCGGATGCTTCCGCTGTCGCCGCGTGGATTGCCGCAATCACCTCGGCTTCATGCTGCTCCTCAGCCGACGGGTTTTCAGCTGCTTGTTCCGCGGGATGTTCGGGGGCGGAAGCGGGCGCGGCGCCTGGCTGGCTCTTGTAGCGCGACAATGATTCCCCGGGAAGCACCATCCCGCCGTCCCAGTCTGCACCTATCTCGACCAGGGTGGACGGTTTGGGCGCGGTGTAGTTGACCGGCTTGCTCGGCAGCGCGAACTTCGGCTCAGCCTTGACCGGGGCTGCTCCCGGAGCGGCTGTTCGGCCATATTTCGAGATGGATTCGCCGGGCAGCAGGTTCGCCATACTGCGCGTGCCGGTACTGGACGGGCTTGCGGCCATGGTGTCGGCCTCGACGCCGCCTGTGCGGCTGCTGCTCTCGCGGCGCGGCTCGCTCGTAGCGGACGGCGATGCGGAGGCCTGAAGCTCAAACAGCTCTGGTTCTTCGTCCACGCCATCCGTCGAGTCAACCCCGACGAGATCACCCTCGGCCGCTCTGGGCGGGGCAAAGCCTCCGGGTGCTCCACGCTCCGGGGTGGCAAACGCCTCCGGAGCCTGCGCTTGGGAGGGAGTGCCGGCCGCGGTCCCAAGCACACCGGCGCGCATACCCCCGCGACGACGGCCACGGCGCCCGCGCCAGCGGCGAGTCCCTTCAGGAGAATCCTCATCGCCCTTTTCCTCGCGATCGCTTGCCTCGGGCTGGGCGGCGGTGAGCGCCGCGGTGGCCGCTGCGCGCTCCTGTGCAGCCTGGTTGCGCCGGGGCGCGGGCGGCGCCGGTTCGGTGAGGATGTCCGCAGGTTTTTCCTGGGTGCGATCACCGCGGCCGCGGCGACCATCGCGCCGGCCGCGTCGCTCGTCTCCGCTTGCTGCGGTTGCAGCGGGCTCTTCCGTCTGCGGGGCGCGATCCTGCCGCTGCCTGCCATTGCCTCCAGAGGTCTCGTACTCTTCGCTGTCTTCCTGTTCCTCTAAAAAATCTGTGACGTACAGAAAGGCGTCGCGCTCGAGGCCTACATCGACAAACGAGCTTTGCATGCCGGGGAGAACGCGGGTAACGCGGCCCTTATAGATCGAGCCCGCCAAGGTGTACTCGTTTTCGCGCTCGTAGTAGACTTCCGCGAGCTGATCGTCTTCAAGAATGGCCAGCCGCGTTTCATGCGGGGTGGTCGAGATACAGATTTCCTTTGCCATGGTGCCTCTTTCAGGTGAGGCAGACCGGGCGATGCCAGGGGCGGACAGGACGAATTGGGACCACTGGAGCAAGCAAGCTTACCGGCAGAGAGGAACTGGCCAAGCATGGGCGTGCAAGCAACCGCGCATGCAAAGCGCGAGAGCAGTTGCGCCACAAAACGGGCGCGAACACGGGTGAGCTGAGGGCATATCCACTGCGAAGCGGCTTTGGTTCCAGGGAGGCGTGTAAGGATGGTGACCGCTTCGACCTGCAACGATGCGGGTGGGGCCGTTTCCCATCCTCTTGCGCTCATTCCCAAGATTCCTGCCCGGCCGGGACTCGTTCGGGTCTACCGGACCGGTTGATAATTCGTGTCAAAACTGCCTGAACTGCGTCCATCGAGTAAAGCGGACTGGCCGTGCCAGCCGCCTGCTGCAAAACTTCCGGCTGGGCCCAATGCTCGGGGATACCTGCCGTTCTCCGCTCGTCTAATTGACGAAGCGGTTCATGCGGACGTTCATGACCATGCCGAGCGCCAGGAACGTGAACAGAACGGATGATCCGCCATAACTCATCAACGGTAAAGGAATGCCGGTAACGGGCATGAAGCCGATCACCATTCCCACATTGACGGCGATCTGGAAGATCAACACCGCGACCACACCCATCACCAGCAGGGTTCCAGACAGGTCAGCGGCTGTTTGAGCGTTTTGAATCAAACGCATCAATATGAGGAAGTATAGCAGCAGCACCGCGACCGCGCCGACAAAGCCATGCTCCTCGCTGAAGGCGGCAAAGATAAAGTCGGTATAAGGAATGGGCAGGAAATCGCCCTGGGTCTGGGTGCCTTTCGCCACGCCGCGCCCGAAAATGCCGCCGTCCCCGACAGCGATCAGGGACTGCCGGATCTGGTAGCCGGACCCGCGCGGATCCGTGTCCGGGTTCATGAAGCTGGTCAGCCGGGCCTTCTGATAGGGCTTCAGAACCTTGCCGCTCGTCCAGACCCCGCCGATGAGCAGAAACCCGCCCAGCACTAAGATCGTCGCCTTTTTCCACGGGATCCCGCCCAGGAACAGGCCCACGAGGAGAATGGGCGAGTAGGTGAGCGCAGTGCCGAGGTCCGGCTGCTTGAGCACAAGCAGCATCGGCACGACGACCATGGCGATGCCTTTGGCGATATCGGCCCAACTCATCTGCCTGCCGATGCGCTTGGCGAAATACCGCGCAACAGCAATGATGAGCACGACTTTCACCCACTCCGACGGCTGAAAGTGGATGCCGCCGGGCAGCTTGATCCAGCGACGGCCGCCGAGAACCTTGGTGCCGACGATGAGCACGGCGACGAGCGAAAATAAGCAGAAGCCGTAGATCCACGGCACGGCGTCGAGCAGTGCGTGGTAGTCGATGCGGCTGACGACAAACATGGCGAACAGTCCGCCGATGAGCCAGAGAATCTGTGTCTTCTCAAAACCGACGAACTTGGTGTGGAGCGTCGCCGAGTAGATTTCGAGCACGGAAAGCACGGAGAGAATCAGGACAAAGGTCAGCAGTGTCCAGTCGAAGTCGCGAAAGGAAAACAGACGGCCCTTCATGGTCAGCGATTCCCTTCTGCCCGGCGCGGCGGCGCATTCAGCGCCAGGATTCCCGGAGCGCTGTCCTGAGAACCGCGCCACGGATGCACCGGCAACCAGAAATGCTCGCCCCGCATGCCGGCTGTCGGATTATCGGCCGGCAGGCGCGGCGCCGGCTTTTCCCCGGGTCCGACCGGGGTGGTCAGCTTCTTCTCACTTGGCAGTGCGCCTTTCACCACCCCGTCTTTCTCGCCGGGCGCGGACTCGATCGCTCCAACCTCAACGACCGCGGGCTTGGCCGGCGCCTGCAGGTTGTGCTCGAGGCGGCGCTGCTTATCGACGTAAGCCTCAATGACCTGCGCGGCCAGATGGGCTGAACCCGCGCCCCAGCCGCCGTGCTCCCAGAGGACGGCAACGACGATATCCGGGTTGCGGCGCGGAGCTACGCCCACAAACCAGGCATTAGCGCGGCCATACTTGTCCTTGGAGACGCTCTTTGCGCCGAAGGAGTGATTGAGCACCTGAGCGGTGCCGGTCTTGCCGGCGAAGTCGATGCCTGCGAGATGCGAGGCATGTGCAGTACAAAAACCGCAGTTCGGATCGGTCGTTTCAGCCATACCATCCGTAATGATTTGCCACGCCGCCGGGTCAATGTGTACCTGCGTCGTGCCGGCACCCGGGTAGCTGTCGAGCATCGCCTCTTCATACTGTGCGGGAAGCTCGTTCGGAAATACAACGTGTGGTCGCTCGAAATTGCCGCCGGAGGTGATGCCGCCGATCGCCCGTGCCAACTGAATCGGCGTGATCGCGACCGCGCCTTGCCCGATGCCGACCGAGATCGTCTCCCCCGCGTACCACTTGCGGTGATAGTTCTTCATTGCCCACTCTTCGCTCGGCATCGTGCCGGCAACCTCATTCGGCAGGTCGATGCCCGTGCGCTTACCGATGCCCATCTTTTGCGCCCAGTAGGCGATCTTCTCGATGCCGAGGCGTTCCGCCAGTGTATAGAAATAGGTGTCGCACGAGTATTGAATGGCATTGTGGATATCTACGTTGCCATGATGCGCGTCGCAGGCGAAGAACCGTCCGTAAAACGTCGCGCCGCCCTGGCAATCCACCTTCAGCGTCTGCGCGACATTCTCTTCAAGTCCGGCGACCGACATAATCACTTTGAACGTGGAACCCGGCGCCAGCTGCGCCTGGATCGCCTTGTTCAACAGCGGTTTGTCCGGGTCGGTCACCAGCTTGTCCCAGTCGTCGCGGCCGATCTTCACCGCGAACCGGTTGGGGTCGAAGATCGGCCGCGATACCATGGCCAGCACCTCGCCGGTGTGCGGATCAAGCGCGACAATCGCGCCGTTGCGGTCGCCCAGCGCATTTTCTGCCGCGCGCTGCACGTCGAGATCGATAGTAAGCCGGAGGTCTTTGCCGGCGATCGCGGGCTCGTTGCCCAGAACCCCGACCTCCCGCCCGTGCGAGTCGACCAGCACGTCGTGCGAGCCGTCGGTGCCGCGCAGGATCTGGTCATACGTCTCCTCGACACCTGAGCGCCCCACCACATCGCCCGGCGTGTAGTACGCATACTGCGGGCTCTGCAGCATGTCTTCGCTCACATCGCCGACATACCCGATCAGGTGCGCGAGAAAGCCGTTCGCCGGGTACAGCCGCCGCTGCTCATTGATCAGCTCCAGCTCCGGCAGCTCGTCCGTATGCGCCTCGATAAACTCCTGCTCATCGGGCGTGATGTCCTGCTTGAGCGGAATCGGCTGGTATTTCGACGAAATGCCGTACTTCTTGATCGCCGCCTCGATCTGGTCAATCGTCATGTTGAGACCTTTGGCGATGACGGGCAGGTCGGCGTTGAGGTCGCGCCCCTGCTCATGCACCAGGAAGCAGGAAACCGACGGGTAATTGTCAACGATCAGGCGGCCTTCACGGTCCAGCAACCGTCCACGCGGCGCGAGGATGGGCACCTTGCGCACCCGGTTGGCTTCGGCCATCGCCCGGTAATTGTCTTTGCCCACCACCTGTAAGCGCCACAGGCCGGCCACCAGGACGAGCAGCACAGCGACGATGACGTACTGGATCGCCGACAACTTGGCGGCGGAGATTTCCTGTTCACGGTTCAGCATAGAGGTAGGGCCCGGGCAACTCGTCGTGGAACACCGGTATGTAAAGAATAGACGGTTTCAGGCGCCGGTCCGTGGGGTGGAGCTTACTTTCTGGTTACCTGCGGGCTTCGGCCCTGTGCACCGGTCCTAATGAGCTTCGCCGCGCACCAGATCGAGCAGCGCGAAGAGGAACACGCCCACGATCGCATTGACGGCAGCGCGCACCACCTCGTGCAGCCAGCTCCAGCCAAGCGGCTGGGCCAGCAGCTTCTCGACCAGCACCCAGTACAAACCGCTCTGGAGCAGGGAGAGCAGGAAGATAAACAGGACGCGGGCGCTGTGATTGTCGGTATCGATGCGGTTGCCGAGCTGCCCGGCGATGTAGCCGATGACGGTCTTGGTGATGCCGTAGGTGCCGAGCGGCTCGCGGGTGAGCGTGTCCTGAAGAATGCCGATGACTGCGCCGGCGCAGAGGCCGGCGACGGGGCTGCGCTTGGCGATAGCGAAGTAGATGACCACGAGCAGCGGCAGGTCAAGAACGGCGGCCGGAGCGAAATGAACAGGCAGAAACGAGTCAAGCCCGACGGCGACGATGGGCGCGAGCAGGACAAGCCAGAGCGGTAGAGTGGGCGCTTCCGTTTCGCGCCGGGATGCAGCCAGCAGAGCCATGGTCAGCGCTGCTCCTGCGGCGGAGCGGTGGATTGCGGCTGGGCGGGAGGGCGGCTGCCGTCGTCAGGAACCAGGTTCGGTTTGCGGGTTTTCGGGGTCGCCGGTCTTGGGGCTGTCGGCGTTCTGGGCGCAGCCTGGTGCGCCGGCACTGGGCCGTCTGTCACGATCACGGTTTGAACCCGCTGCTTCGGGGCACCTGTGCCGGTGCGCGCCGGTGCGGCCGGGCGCGTTCCGGCAGGTGCGGTCGCCGTGGTGCCCGCAGGGCGAGTCACGGCGGTGCCGGCCGGAGTGCGCAGCGGAGCAGTCGTTCGCGGAGCCGCAGCCGTTCCCGCGGGCCGGCCTGCAGCCGCGCCGGCAAGGGAATGCACTGCCGGTGCTGTCCCTGCCGCGGTGCCTGTCGCTGCATGGTTTGCCGCTGCCGGGGCCGGCGAAGCTGGAGCAGGCGCATGGGGTCGAGCAGCGAGTGCGGCTTCGTGCGCGGCACGGAAAGCCGGGGAAACCGAAAGGCTGGGCAGCGTCGCGTCCACTGCCGCGGCTGCGGCGGCCCGGGCGTTCCGCTCGGCCTCAGGATTGCCCTGCACGTAGGGAGCGAGGCGCGCGCCGGGAGCCAGATCCTCGGCCGGCGGCTCTGCGCCCGGGGAGAAGTGATCGGCATGCAGCGCGGACGGTGGATGCAGAGGGGCGGCAATGGCGTCAGCGGTAGCCGGCGAGGAGCCAGGCGCGGCATCAGGCGCATCGGCATCGGTAACGTCACTTGCGCTGGGCAGCCGCTGCGCGAGGATGTCGGACGCGCGCTGCGCTTCCACCGCGGCCTCGGCTGCGTCGGCCGCCTTGGCCGCGGCTGCCGCCTTAAGCGCTGCCGCAGTGCCCTCACTATGGGCAAGGTCGCGCTTTGAACGGGCGGAAGGCGCATCGCCGGTGCCAGTAACGACAAGCACTTCTTCAAGCTGGCCGAGGTTTGCAGCCGGCTTGAGCACCACATCGACCAGGGGCTGGTCTGCGGCATCGGGTACGACCTTCAGGACGGTGCCGACCGGCAGCCCGCGCGGGAAGATCTGGTCGCCTCCGGAGGTGAGCACAAGCTGGCCCGGTTTGATCCGGTCATCGGGCATGAAGTTGACGATCTCGGGCTGCCCGAAGCCATTGCCGCGCAGGACGCCGCGCGTCCGGGTTTCTTCCAGAAGGACGCCGGCGGCGCTGGTCGGGTCGGAAATCTCAAGAACCTGGCTGGTGTGGGGCATGACGTCGCGAATCCTGCCGACGATGCCGTCAGGCGTAATGACCGGCATGTCCTCGGCAATGCCGTCCTCCGCGCCTTTATCGATATAAAGGATGCGCCCGTGGTCGGAACCGCCGGCCCCGACGACCTGCGCCGGGACGGTCTGATCCACATAGTGCTGCTTGAATGCGAGCAGTTCCTGCAGGCGCTGCCCCTGGCGGGCGTCTTCGGCGAGCGCGGCCTGCTCCAGCTGCAGGCGCTGATTTTCCGCGAGCAGCTGCTCGTTCTGCTGCTTGACGTCCACGAGATCCAGGTAGTTCGACCAGATGCCGCGCAGGCTGAGCCCGCTGCTGTGCAGCACTTTTTCCGGCGGAGCCACGACCGTGGTGACACCCATGCGCAGAACCTTTACCCCGGCCTGGTCGGCAGCAGCGGCCCCGGGCAGGCGAGGGCGCACCTGCACGGCCAGCAGCACGAACTGCACCATCAGCACGAGCGCGAGCACCACTGGATTCTTGTAGCGGGCGAAGAAGGATTCCATGAGCTCTATCGAGCTGGCTGCGTTAGCGCGCCGCCAGCTTGCTTAGTCGATCTTGATCTTACGCAGCAGCCGGAAGTCGGACAGCATTTTGCCGGTGCCGAGCACGACGCTGGCCAGTGGATCGTCAGCCACCGAGACGGGCAGACCTGTTTCCTCGCGGATACGCTTGTCCAGATTCTTGATGAGTGCGCCGCCGCCGGTGAGCACGATGCCCCGGTCGGAAATGTCCGCGGAGAGCTCCGGCGGGGTACGTTCCAGGGCAACACGAATGGCGTTCATGATAGTCGAGATGGACTCGGCCAATGCTTCGCGGATTTCCGAGTCCTCAATCGTGATCGTCTTCGGAACACCCTCTATAAGGTTACGACCCTTGATCTCCATCAGCAGCGGCTTTTCGAGCGGGTAAGCCGAGCCGATCTCGATCTTGATCTGCTCGGCCGTGCGCTCGCCGATGAGCAGGTTATATTTCCGCTTCAGGTAATTCATGATGGACTCATCCATCTGGTTGCCGGCCATGCGGACCGACCGCGAGTAGACGATGCCGGAGAGCGAAATGACGGCGATATCGGTCGTGCCGCCGCCGATATCGACTACCATGTTGCCCTGCGGTTCGGTAATGGGCAAGCCGGCGCCGATCGCCGCGACCATCGCCTGCTCCACCAGGAAAACCTCGCTCGCCTTGGCACGGTAGGCCGAGTCTTCAACGGCTCGTTTTTCTACCTGGGTAATCTCAGACGGCACCCCGATGACGATGCGCGGATGCACCATCATCTTGCGATTGTGCGCCTTCTGAATGAAGTAGTTGAGCATCTTTTCCGTGATCTTGAAGTCGGCAATGACGCCGTCCTTCATGGGACGGATGGCGACGATGTTGCCGGGCGTGCGCCCGAGCATCTCCTTCGCTTCCTTGCCGACCGCCTCGACCTCGCCGGTGTTCTTATTGATCGCGACGATGGAGGGTTCGTTGACAACGATGCCCTTGCCGCGGGCATAGACCAGCGTGTTGGCGGTGCCTAAATCGATCGCGAGATCGCTTGAGAAGATGCTGAACAGCGAACGCACACCGTGCGAACGCGACGAACGCGAGTGAAATCCCTTGGCTGGCATCGAGCGGGTCGGTTGTTCCCCTGAAGTAACCCCAATTGTATAGCCGTTTGTCGCGGAACCTCCGCGTCCAGCGCGCCTGGAACCATATCGGTGACCTCCCTTGGGGTAAAAAGATGGTTACCACCGATTTACGGAGTGTACGCCGGAGACTTCACGCTGTCTCCCCAGGGGTATGGTCGGCGAGCTCTACGGCCGAATGATGCAGTTGCGGACAGCCCGAAACCGGCACGCGACCGCGAGAGGACAGCCGGAGTGCACCCGCTATGATGGTGAAGAGGGCCTGAACCAGCATGATCATCGGCGTACCCAGAGAAGTGAAGGACCACGAAACCCGTGTCGGCCTGACGCCGGCCGGAGTGAAAGAACTGAAAGCGGAAGGCCATGTGGTGCTGGTGGAGCAGCATGCCGGTGAGCTTTCAGCATTTTCCGACGATGCCTACCAGGCCGTCGGAGCCGAGATTGTCGGCGCGGCTGCGAACGTGTGGGCAAATGCCGAGATGGTCGTAAAGGTGAAAGAGCCGGTCGAGAAGGAGTACGGCTATTTCCGGCCCGGCCTGACGCTGTTTACCTACCTGCACCTGGCGCCGCTGCCGGAGCTGACACGTCAGCTGGTCGAGCGCAAGGTAACGGGCATTGCATATGAGACGATTCGCGATGCCCAGGGCACGCTGCCGCTGCTGACGCCGATGTCTGAGGTTGCCGGCCGGATGAGTGTGCAGGTCGGCGCGGCTTACCTCGAAAAGAGCAAGGGCGGCCGCGGCCTGCTGCTGGGTGGGGTTCCGGGCGTGCCTCCGGCTGAGGTGTGCATCCTGGGCGGCGGTATCGTGGGCACCAATGCGGCGAAGATTGCGCTCGGCATGGGCGCGAAGGTGACGATCGTCGACCGCAACCTGCACCGCCTGCGCGAGTTGGACGATATTTTCGCCGGAAGGGTTTTTACGCTTGCTGCCAACGTGCTGAACATGACGGATGCAGTGCAGGCGGCCGATCTCGTGGTCGGCGGGGTGCTGGTTCCGGGTGCGGCTGCGCCCAAGATTGTGACCGGGGAGATGGTGCGCGGCATGAAAAAGGGCGCCGTGATCGTGGACGTGGCGATCGACCAGGGCGGCTGCATCGAGACGGCCAGGCCGACTACCCACAGCGATCCCTCCTATGAAGTGAACGGCGTGGTGCACTACTGCGTTACCAACATGCCGGCTGCCGTACCAAATACCTCGACGCTGGCTCTCACGAATGCGACCTTCCCGTACGTGCAGCGGCTGGCGCACGGCGTGAAGGCGGCACTGCTGGCAGATACAGGACTGGCCGAAGGGGTGAACACGCATGCCGGCACCCTTACCTGTGAGCCTGTAGCCACGTCGCAGTCAAAGAGCTGGACCGACATACAGCAGCTTCTGCAGTAAGGCTCGGGTGACGTTCTATGCGGAAAAGGGCAGGTGCAAATAATCCTGCCCTTTTCTCGTTCCGGGCCTCGCGCGCCTTTGCTGCTAGCGGCTGACGGTAACGGGGTGCTCCAGGCGGAAGGTCAATCTCGTTTCAGCAGGGATCACGATTTCCTTGTTATCGGTGGCCGCTCCTGTGGCGGTGCCCGCGCCTGCGCCTGCGAGACCACCGATCAGCGCGCCTCTACCGCCGCCGGCAAGCCCGCCGATGATGGCGCCGAAACCGCCGCCGCCGCCCGCAAAGGCCGCAGTCCGCTTGCCTTTGCCGCTCTCCACGCGGTCCACCGTGCTGCTCTCGACCCGGTAGGTCCGTCCCTCAGAGCGCACCGAGTCGAGACGGAGCACCAGCCTTGCTTCGCCCTTGAAATGGCCGAGCGCTTTGGCATCGACGACAGTGCCCACAGCCGAAGAGCCTGCGCGGACCAGGGTCACGCCGCCCACCACGATCGAATCCGCGACGGTCGCAGAAAAGCGTTCCCCGGGCTGGCTGATCTTGGAGCCCAGTTCCTCGCGGGTGGTCACCCGGATATGCGTCCCGGCCGGAATGGTTTCTGCAGCAGGCGCTGCGGGGGCGGCGGCTGTGCCCGGCGCACCCGGGGCCTGATCCTCGGGCGGAGGCGGCGGGAAGTTGCCGTTGGCCTGCTGCTGCGGCTGCGCGGGCGTAGAGGCATTGGGATTGACGGCCTGCTGGCCGGCCGCGTTCGGCGTTTCCTGCGGCTGATTGCCTGTTTGCGGGGCATGCCTGCTGCAACCGCTGACGAGCAGCGAGGCAGTGAGAGCGAGGGGAAGCGCGACGGAAGCGAAGGCAGTCTTTTGCATGGCAGCGATTGGGATGCCCGTTTTTCCGCTGCCAGTTTCCCGCTTGTGGCTTTTTCCGCTTTCGGCACGTCTCACAGAACACCCCGGACCCGCCGTCCCGGATTCTTGGGTATCTCACTGATAAGGTTGAGCCATGCACCCGGCAACACGAGGGAACATGCGAGCGACTCCACAGCAGGACGTGCGCCTGAAGCGTCCGCTCAGCCTGCTGCTGCTCGGCGGTGCGCTGTTGGTGATCCTGCTCGCGATGAGCGCGCTGAACGCCTTTAACCTAGTGCCGGCGCGGCACGGCAGCCCGCTGGCGCTCTTTGTCTTTACCGCCGTAACGATCGTGCTGTTCCTGCTGCTGCTGCTGCTGCTGGTGCTGTTGGCGCGCAATATCCTTAAGATGTACGGGGACGGGCACTCGCGGGTGTTCGGCTCCCGTTTGCGCTCGCGCCTGCTGCTGGGGGCTCTGCTGCTTTCCTTCGCGCCGATTGTCTTCATGGCGCTGTTCTCGTTCCTGCTGATGAACCGGTCGCTGGACCGGTGGTTTTCGCAACCGGTTTCGCGCCTGCGGGATGATTCCCTGCATATCGCGCTGCAGCTGTCGCGGTACGTTTCGGGCAATGCTCGGGCCGAAGCGGAGTCGCTGGCGCGCGCCCCCGAGTTCCTGGCCGGGTATAACGCCCAGGATCCTCAAGCGCTGACTGCGGCGATGCGTCAGCACCGGATCACGCTCGAGGGCGGATTTATTTTCGTGTATCGCGACGGCCAGGCAGTGGCGAGCTACGAGGCGCCGGCCGGAAACGCCTTGGCGCCGATCTTACATGCATGGCCGGACGCTACCCAGTTCCAGCCGCCGGGGGACGAGGAGGGCCTGCGACGGCTGCGGCCGCGACGATCTGCATTTGATGCGCCTCCCGCCGCCGCAGCGCCAGCGCAGACGCTGAGCACCGCAGTCCTTCGGGGCGCCGAGAACACCGACGGGCCGATACTTTCGCTTGGACCTGGAAACGACTTCGCCCTGGGTGCGGCCTCGCTCGGCGGCGGTGGGGTGGTGGCCGTGGCGCTGCCGCTGCCAGGCGGCCTGAGCGCCACAATGGACAGCATCGCCGCAGGGACACAGGAGTACTGGGTGGTGTACCGGGAACGGCGAACGGTGCGCGGAATTTTTCTGCTGCTGCTTGCGCTGGTGACCACGCTGGCTTTTTTCGCCTCGACATGGCTGGCGCTGTTCCTGTCAAAGCAGATTACCCGGCCGGTGGAAGCGCTGGCGGACGCAATGGATGCGATCGCCGCAGGCGACTACCGGCAGCGCATCGCCTACTCGGCAACGGAGGAGCTGAGCGAGCTGATCGGTTCGTTTAACCAGATGGCGACCGATCTTGAGGAAAGCCGCCTGATCGCGGACAGCTCGACTGCGGAAATCGAGCAGGTGAACCGAAGATTACGGGAGCGCCAGCACGAGCTTGAACTGATTCTTGAGACGATCCCGAGCGGCGTGGTGGTGCTGGACGGTTCGCGGTCGGTGCTGCAGGTAAACAGAACGTTTCTCGACCTGCTTGCGATTTCGCTGCCGACGCGTGAAACCGATGACGGGGACCAGTGGAACGGCAATGGCTCCGAGCGCGCTGCAGGGGGGCGGCTCACACGCGGCATCAGCCTTGAGGACCTGCTACCACGAGAGATCCTGGAAGAAGTGATGCGGCTGGAGCGTCGTGCGCAGCGCATGGGTGTCGCCGGCGTCGAGCTGGAGCTGCCTGCTCCGTCACCCGGAACCGGCAGCCGGGTGGGCCGGGCCCTGAGTTTATCGGTCACGATCGCGGTGCTGAACCTGGGCCGCGATGGCGACGGCCAGCAGCGCCGAGGGTCGGTGCTGGTGCTCGATGACATGACAGAGGTGCTGCAGGCGCAGCGGCAGGTCGCGTGGAAAGAAGTCGCGCAGCGTGTGGCGCATGAGATCAAGAACCCTCTGACGCCGATTTCGCTCTCGGCCGAACGGGTCCTGCGTCATATCGACCGGCCGACGCCGGACTCGGCCGCGGTCATCCGCAGGTGCAGCGAGGTGATTCTTTCCTCGGTGGAAAGTATGCGTCTGCTGGTCGACCAGTTCGGCTCGCTGGCGGAGTTCCCGGCGGCGCAGCCACGCGCCGCCTCGCTGAACGAGATCGCGGAGAATGCACTGATGCTCTTCCAGGGACGCCTGGAAGGCATAACGATCGAGCGCTCGTTTGCGCCGGATCTGCCGCCGGTGCTCGCCGACCCTGAGGCCCTGAAGCGTGCGCTTGCCAACCTGATCGACAATGCGGCGGAAGCCATGAATGCGAGCAGGCGCCGGGTGCTGCGGCTTGAAACCTCCCTAAGCGAGCGCACCGGGATGGCCGAGCTGCTGATCAGCGACTCGGGGCCGGGACTGAGCCCGGAGGTGCGGGAGCGGCTGTTTCTGCCGTACTTCTCAACCAAGCAGCGCGGCACGGGACTCGGGCTCGCGATCGCGGCCAAAATTATCCAGGACCACCACGGGCACATCCGCGCCGAGCAGAGGGGCTCGACGGGCGCGTGCTTTATTCTTGATCTGCCGCTCGCGCGGGCATATGAGCCGGTGGCGTCCGGAGAAGGCATTCCCGCATGACGCACATCCTCATTGCCGACGACGAGGCCGACATCCGCGAATCTCTCTCCGAGATTCTCCGCGAGGAAGGCTACAGCGTCACCAGCGCGGGCACCGTGGCCGAAGCGCTGATGCTGTTGCGCGACGCCCACTACGACGTGCTGCTGCTCGATATCTGGCTGCCGGACCGGGATGGGCTGGATGCGCTCGGAGAGATCAGCACATTGCCCCAGGAGGGCCGGCCTGAGGTGATCATGATCTCCGGCCACGGCACGATCGAGACGGCGGTCCGCGCGACCAAGCTCGGAGCCTTCGATTTTCTGGAAAAGCCGCTCTCCATCCAGCGCACGCTCATCACCATCAAGAACGCGGTGGAAAAGCGCCAGCTGCGCGCGGACAACCAGGAACTGAAGCAGCAGCTTCCCGGCGGCACATCCATTACCGGCAACAGCGTGTCCGCCAAGGCGCTGCGGCAGCAGATCCGGCTGATGGCGCCGACCAACGGGCGGGTGCTCATCTTCGGCGAGTCGGGGACCGGCAAGGAGCTGATCGCACGGGCGATGCACGCGGAAAGTTTGCGCAGCGAGCGCATTTTTCTTGAGCTGAAGTGTGCGGCCATTGCGGAGAACTACATCGAAAGCGAGCTGTTCGGCCATCGAAACGGCGCGGTGCCGGGCGCGCCGCCGGAGAAGCACGGCACCTTTGAGCGGGCCGACGGCGGAACGCTGCTGCTGGACGAAGTCGGGGATATGAGCCTGAAGACCCAGGCAAAGTTTCTCCGGGCCCTCGATGAGAAGAGCTTTACCCCGCTCGGCGGCCGCGAGCCTCTCCAGGTGGATGTGCGGGTGATCGCGACGACCAACAAGAACCTGGAGGAGGAAATCGCGCACGGCAACTTCCGCGAAGACCTCTTCTACCGGCTGAATGTCATCCCGTTTTTCGTGCCCCCGCTGCGTGAGCGGCGCCAGGACATTCCGCTGCTGGTCGCCGGATTTCTCCAGGAGATCGGCCGCGAGTATGGCCGTCCTCACGTCGAAATCGTACCCGACGCGGTGGAGGTCATGCAGGGTTACAGCTGGCCGGGGAACGTGCGCGAGCTCAAAAATGTGGTCGAGCGGGTGCTCATCCTGAACCCGCAGACGCAGCGGATTGAGCGAAAACACCTGCCCGTGCTGATGCTCCGCACTCCGGCACGGCCCTCGGGCGCGACCGAGGAGTTCGCTTCCCTCCAGGAAGCGCGCGAGGCATACGAGCGAGACTTTATCCTGCGGAAGGTGGACGAGTGCCACGGCAACATGAGCCGTGCCGCCGAAACCCTGGGGTTGGAACGCAGTCACCTGTACCGCAAGATGCGAGCACTGGGTATTCTCGTCCGCGAAAATTAAAACCGCTTCCTCCCACCCAGGTGTTAGCGCCTGCCTTCTGCCCAGACGCAAAATGGGCCCGTTTTCTGACGGGCCCTGAGGGGCAAGCGATATGTGGAGGAGCCAGTGCGGGTAGGGTGACAGTTCCTGAATTACAACACAGGACTGATTGAGAAGGTGGTGCTTTCAGAAGACTGCTGGACGCTTGCCCCTTCTGATACCCCGAGTATAAGCGCGTTTCGCACGTCAAGTCACGCAAATCCTCACAGAAAAAATCCAGAACGGGAATAATTTCCGAGTTGCTCCATTCTAACTTGTATATGTTACTTACGTAACTTTAACTTACCTTTTCCATTCAATCCGTCCAGACGCACTGCGCATTTATGCTGCCACTTTATGGGTAGTGACGAATTGGATGTAGCCGCCGAGAGTATCTTTTTCGAAGCCCCCTGGCGATGGTACTTTTGTAACGGATCTCGAAATTTAGCATCAGGCCGCACGCGGCTTGCGGTGCAGACTGGATTTCGGTACAAAGCTGAAAGCCGGATTGTTACGCGCCACTTCCTCCATGCAGACACACGACGTCCCCAACCACGCCCGCGCCTACAGCCACATCGCTTACCGGCCCGACATCGACGGTCTGCGCGCGATCGCGGTGCTTGCGGTCATGGCTTTCCACTTGCAAATTCGCTACGCGCTGGGTGGATTTACCGGCGTCGATGTGTTCTTCGTCATCTCCGGGTATCTGATCACGTCGATTGTTATGGCGGATATGGACGCGGGAAGCTTTACGCTGGCCAGGTTCTACACGCGGCGCATCCGAAGAATTTATCCTGCGCTCGTTGTCGTGATGGCTGCGACAAGCGCGGTAGCGCTGATCGTGTGCATGCCGGAGGAGTTGCGCGATTACGCGAAGATGCTGATCAGTGTGAGTCTCTCGGCGTCGAACCTTTACCTGGGGCTGCACTCTACGTACTTCGAACCGCAATCGCAGCGTCGGCCGGTGCTGCAGACATGGTCGCTCGGCGTTGAGGAACAGTTCTACTTTCTGTTTCCCCTGATGCTGGTGCTGCTCCGCCGGTGGGCGCCTCGCCACCTGAAATTGATACTAGGTGTGCTTACGGTGGCGAGTTTCACCGCAAGCATCATCAGTGGCCTGCAGAGCCCATCGCTGGCCTTTTTCATGCCGTGGACCCGGGCGTGCGAACTGCTGTTCGGCGCGCTGCTCGCGCTCGGTGTGCTGCCCCGCACCAACTCGGTTGCGTGGCGCAACACGGCCGCGGGCTTTGGCCTGGCAGTCATGCTGCTCGGATTTCTGCTGATCAACGGCGCGGTGCCGTTTCCCGGCTTCGCCGCACTGATTCCGTGCGGAAGCGCGATGCTGCTGATCTGGTCGGGCCAGCCGCAGCAAATTGCCGAGGGCACACGTGAGCTGCCCGCGCCGACGATGGTGGCGCGCTGGCTGGGCAGCCGGCCAGCGGTATTTGTCGGATTGATCTCCTATTCGCTGTACCTGTGGCACTGGCCGGTGATCGTGTTCCAGTCGCTGGGGCTGTGGGGAGACAACCTGTCGCACCGGGCGATGAAAGGTGTCCTGGTGCTGCTGAGCTTTACGCTGGCGGTGCTGTCGTGGCGTTTTGTCGAGCGGCCGTTCCGCGACGGTAAGCTGCGCCTTACAACGGGCAGCGCTTTCCTTTTCTACGCGGTGTCTTCGTCTGTGCTGGTGCTGCTGGGGGTAGGCATGCTTGCGTTGCATGGGCTGCCGGGGCGTTTTCCGGCCAATGCGGCGGCGGTCGCCCAATATGTCGACGAGCCCCTGCATAACCGGATGGGATCCTGCATGGTCATCCGCGCGCGCGACTTTAAACCCGATCCCTGCCTCACCGAAGACCCAAACCGCCCGAACTGGCTGCTGATCGGCGACAGCCATGCCGCTTCCGAATGGGAGGGTCTGGCCAAGGCTTATCCAAATGTGCACTTTCTGCAGGTAAGCCGGGCCTCGTGCCGGCCCGATCCTGTCCGCACCGACGGCGACTGCGGCGTGCTGATGCACGGCATTTTCACCCAGTTTCTGCCGACGCACCACATTGACCGGATGGTTGTGGTGGGCCGCTGGGTCGCGGTGGATATCCCGGCGATCGACCGCCTGGTGGCCTGGACACGTGCACGGGGTATTCCGCTGACCCTGGTAGGGCCCACGCAGGACTACGACGCACCGCTCCCACGGCTGCTCGCCTACGGCATGCTCCGGCACCAGCCGGACTTCGCAAACGGACACCTTGCGCCAGGAACGGCTGATCTGGACAGCAAACTCGCGCAGCTGGCGGCGACGCGCTGGCATGTGCCGTACCTCTCGCTGGTCAAGATGTTCTGCCCGAACGGGGTGTGCCAGGTGTACACCAACGCGGCGCGTACCGTACCGCTGCTGGTGGACGAAGACCACTTTACGAACGAAGGGTCGGACCTGGCGGGACAGCGAATTGCCACCGGCGGATTGCTGTTCGCGAAGTCGGAGTGAGGCCCCTGCAGCCTCACTCATTGCATTCCCTACTCAACCCGGAACAACGCGGCGGCGTGCGGGAGCAGTGAGCCGGTGAGCTGTGCGGTGCGGCCGATGTCCTGCGACTGCCACAGGTCGCGCACCCGGTGTTCATGACCGTGCAGGCTCAGCTGCTTCCAGCTGTAGGTGTAGTCGGCGGGCGTATTGCCGAGGTTGAAGACGGCATAGTAGGTGCCGCTGCCCATGCCGTCGCCTTTGGGGGCGTCAGCGCGCCAGATAACAATGGAGCCGTCCACCAGCAGCTCCTTGTTGTTGCTGGAGTGCTGGTCGACCGCGATGACGTCCTGGTTGGTCAGCAGCGACTCGGTGAAGGAGTCGAGCTGCAGCAGGTTTGCGCCGAGGATCAGGGGCGAGCGCGCGATAGCCCAGAGGGTGAGCAGGGTCCGGGTTTCATCGTAGCTGAGGCGCGAGAGCCGCGGCTGGCCCCAGCCGGGACGCGGGCCCAGGTAGCCGATCGGCAGCATGTCCGCGTCGGGCCAGTGGCCGGTCTGCTGGTATTTCATCCAGTTGGCCAGCACACCGAACTGGTTGCGGACGCTCTGCGGGAAACCTCCCGCAGGGATGGCCGGATCGCTCCAGATGTCCCAGACATCATCGGAAATGCGCCACATCTGCGCCGACTTCTGCACGTCGGCGGCATCCGCAAGCGGTGTGGGACCGGGCGAAAGGCTGAGGACGATGGGGCGGCCGGTTTTCGCGATGGCCGCGTCGATCATGTGGATTTCGGGCGCGTCGTAAGGGTTGGAGATGCAGTCGACCTTCAGGAAGTCGACCCCCCAGCCTGCGTAAAGCTTGAGCAGCGAGTCGTAGTAGGCCTGGCCGGCGGGCGTGTTTTTCACGCCATAGTTATCCGGGTTCCACCTGCAGGTGTCCGTCGTGTCGGCGGCATCGGCCGCGTGGAAGGTACTGTCGGCGATGGGCAGGTTTTTGGCAACGGCTTGCCTGGGTATCCCGCGGATGATGTGGATACCGAAGGAAAGTCCCTTGTCATGTGCGTACGAGGCGAGGCTTGCCATTCCGTCGGGAAAGCGATCATCCGCCGCGGTGTAGCGGCCGTTCGCGTCCATGGTGTAGCCCTGGTCGGCGCCCTTGGTTCCGGCATTTTCCGGGTGCGCCAGGTACCAGCCCTCGTCGACGACCACATACTGCCAGCCTGAGGGTTGAAGGTTGTCATGGAACCAGTCGACGTTGCGCTTCCACTCATCGGCGGTGATGGACAGCCCGTAGGAGTCCCAGCTGTTCCAGCCCATGGGCGGGGTAGGTGCGAGGATGGGCGCGGGTTTGTGCTTTGCAGCAGCGACGGAGGGGATGGCCGGCGAAAGGGTGGCAGAAGCAAGCAGGAGAGCGGCGAAGAAAGAGCGGCGCATGGGCTGAGTGGTTCTCCTCGTCGGGAACAAACCCCAGTGTATCGCTGCGGGGTATACTTGGGCGTTTATGGCAGCCGTTTACGCAATCGTTCCCGCAGCGGGGCTTGGCACGCGCATGCAGGCCTCAGCCGGCAGTGCGCCGAAGCAGTTTTTGATGCTGGGTGGCAGGCCGATTTTGATTTCGAGCCTGGCAGCACTGGGCGCAGTGCCGCGCATCGCCGGCATCTGGGTGGCGGTGCGGCCCGGCGAACAGCCGCGGTTGCAGGCGCTGCTCGCGGCCTACGAGGCAGAACTTCCGCGCATCACGGTCGTCGAAGGCGGGGATACGCGGCAGGAGAGTGTGGCGCGGGCGCTTGCGTCTATTCCGTGTCAGGATGCGGATATCGTGCTGGTCCACGACGCGGTGCGCCCGCTGGTTGAACCCGCGGCCGTTGAGCGCACGATTGCAGCGGTCGAGCAGCACGGGGCGGCAATCCTTGCGCTGCCTGCGACGGATACCATCAAGCAGGTGGACCGCACGGCGCACGGAGCACTGATCACGGCGACGATTCCACGTGAGAATATCGTGCAGGCGCAGACGCCGCAGGGCGCGCGCGCCGCGCTGCTGCGGCGGGCCTTCAGCGAGTGCGCCGCGGACGGGTTCTGCGGTACGGATGAAGCGAGCCTGCTCGAACGCGCCGGTATTCCGGTGGCGGTGGTGCCCGGCGCGGTGAGCAACCTGAAGATTACGCAGGCCGCCGACCTGCCGCTGGCCGAGTGGTACCTGGCGCAACGCAGGGCGAAAGCAAATGCAGGGGGAGAGCCACGATGAGCATGCGCATAGGCCATGGATTTGACTCGCACGCGTTCAAGCCGGGCGTCCCGCTGTTTATCGGCGGCCTGGCCATTGAGCATAGCGAGGGTCTCGCCGGGCACTCGGATGGAGACGTGCTGCTGCACGCGCTGACCGATGCCCTGCTGGGCGCGGTGGCTGCCGGGGATATCGGCACGTTTTTTCCTCCGAGCGATTCGCGCTGGAAAGACGCGGAGTCGTCGATTTTTCTGAACCTGGCGCTCGAAGAAATTCAGCACGCGGGATACCGCATTGTGAATGCCGACATCACGCTGATTCTGGCGCAGCCGAAGATTTCGCCGCTGGCCGCGGAGATGCGCGAGCGCGTCGCGATTCTGCTCGACGTGCTGCCGAACGTGGTCAGCATCAAGGCCAAAACGCCGGAGGGCCTGGGGCTGGACCATGTGGCGCAGGCCCACGCGGTGGTGCTGCTGGAGCGGGTGGAAGACGCCGCAGAGCAGAAGACCATGACCGAGGTGATCGAGTCGCAGCGGCAGCTTGAGGATGTGGTGCGCGACCTGGTGAGCGAGGTACACGGCAGCGAGCAGGTAAAGCGGACCGTGATCCCGGTGTTCGACACAGAAGACATCACGTAAAGGGTCTCTCCCACCGGTGCGGCCGGTGGCGAGTGTGACTTTCCATGAAGGGAAAGCGGATTCACTGAATTCCGCGACGCAGGGCAGCCGAAGAACTGCTCCAGCGGGCGCGACGCGATACACTCGCGCCATGGTCTTCCGCTCACTTGCGCTTGCCTCCCTGCTGTTTCCGTTCTCCCTGTATGCCCAGACAAACACCAGCGCCAAAGGCGAGTGGGCCACGCCGACCGAGGCGAGCGACTACCGCACCACTCCTGACTACGACGGCACCATGGCATATTTACGGCGCGTGGCCGCGGCCGCTCCGAACCAGGTGAAAATTGAGCCGTTCGGCAAGACCGGCGAAGGGCGCGAGCTGGACATTGTCATCGCCTCGCGCGACGGAGTCTTCGACCCGGCGGCGCTGCATGCGGCGAAGCGGCCGATTGTGCTGGTGCAGAATGCGATCCACGCGGGCGAAATGGATGGCAAGGACGCGAGCATGGCGCTGCTGCGCGACATGGTGATCACGAAGACCCAGGCTGCGCTGCTCGATCGCGCGGTGTTCGTCTTCATTCCGATTTACAACGCAGATGGTTTCGCAGACCTCTCGCCGTACAACCGCATTAACCAGAACGGGCCGGAGCTGATGGGCTGGAGGGCAAACGGCACCAACCTGAACCTGAACCGCGACTACATGAAGACCCAGGCGCCTGAAACCAAGGCCTTCTGGCAGATGTTCGAGCACTGGCTGCCGGACTTTTTTGTGGATGACCATGTCACCGATGGCGCGGATTACCAGTACGACGTGACGTTCATGATCGACCACGGCCCGGATGTGGACCCGGGGATTGCGGCGTGGGTGAGCGGAACCGTGACCCCGGAGGTGGCCCGCGACGTGGACCACACGCCGGGGCACCTGGCTGCGCCGACCTACCTTGAGCTGGTGGATGAGAACGACCCCTCGAAGGGCCTGCGCTACTTCCCGGACCCGCCGCGTTACTCCGGGGGCGCGATGATCCTTGAAAACCGCCCGGGCATGCTGGTGGAAATGCACATGCTGAAGAGCTACCGGACGCGCGTGACCGGCAATTACGCGGTGCTTGCCTCGGTCATGAAGATCGTCAATCGTGACGCCGACCAGCTGATCGCACTGAATGCCGCGGCCGATGCTCGCACTTCCCACTTGAGCCAGAGCGGGCAGCTGCTGCCCCTCGCGTTGGCCTGGGACGGCCAGGATACGACGCCATTTCTCTTTAAGGGCTACGATTACACGCTGGGGAAGAGCCCGATCTCCGGCGGGCAGATGGTGACGTACTCGCACACGCCCCGGACCTGGAGCCTGCCGTTGCAGAGCGGCGTAACGATGCTGGCGCAGGCGGTTCCGCCGGCAGCGTACATCATTCCCGCGCAGTGGAAGGAGGTCATCGATGTGCTCGCAGAGCACGGCGTCGCGATCGAGCGCCTGACCGCCGCGTGGACGGGCAAGGTAGAGACGTACCAGTGCAGCAACATGCAGTGGCAGCGGCCGCCGTTCGAGGGCCGCCATCCGATCTTCTCAGGCGAGGCGCCGTTGCCGGGCCAGGGCGGCAAGTTCGGCGGCTGCGAGATCATGGAGCACGAGCTCAGCTTTCCGGCGGGCTCGGCCGTGGTGCAGCTGAACCAGCGGCTGAGCAAGGTCGCCATGCAGTGGCTGGAACCTGCGGCGCCCGACTCGGCGATGGCCTGGGGATTTTTCGATTCCATCTTTGAGCAGAAGGAATATGGCGAACCGTATGTGCTCGAAAAGCTGGCCGAGAAGATGCTGGCGTCGAACGATCTGCTGAAGGCCGAGTTCCAGTCGAAGCTGCAGACGGACCTGGCGTTTGCCGCGAGCCCGGAAGCGCGGCTGAAGTTTTTTTATGACCGCTCGCCCTGGTATGCGGCTAACCATGTCGGGGCGTATCCGGTCGGGCGGTTGAAGAGTGTGGAGGGGTTACCGCTGGGAGGCGAAGCGGGGCGGACGACGGAAGCGGTTGCTCCTGCGCAGTGAACAGCCGCCGTCCCTGAGCGACACCTCTTCCGCATCTCATCAGGACAAAGCCTGAGAAGACAGCGGAAGGGGTCGGCATGAAGCTCGCATTTCTCCATCGTGAAAATCAGTTTGCCGGAGAGCTTTTGAACGCACTGCGGCAAGAGCTCTCCGGGCATGAAATCCTGCCGTGGAGCAGCGGGAAGCGTGCTCCGGCAGACGATATCGAACTGCTCATCGCCATCGGCAAGGTCGGCCCGGAGCAGCTGGAAGGTCTCGACAAGCTGGTATTCATCCAGACTGCCAGTGCCGGTTACGAGGGCGTGGATGTGGACGCCGCAAGCAAGCGAGGCATCTGGGTTTCCTTCGCGCCATCGGAGGTCACGGGCAATGCGGCCGCTGTCGCCGAGTTTGCCGTCCTGCTCCTTCTCGCCGCGTCCCGCCGTCTGGGCGCGTTGCTCAAGGCAGAAAAGGATAGCTCCATCCACCCGGAGATGATTCACCCGGCATTGACCGGCAAGACCGTCTGCATCGTGGGTGTTGGGGGAATCGGCGAAGAAGTCGTGAAGCGGTTGAAGCCGTTCGGGGTAAACATCGTGGCGACGGACGAGCACCCGGAGACGGCTCCGGAAGGTGTGACCGCGTATGCGCCCGAGAAACTGCGCGAAGCGGTCGCTACGGCCGATTGCGTCCTGCTGTGCGTCCGGGCCAGCCCGGCCAACGAAAACCTGATCGATGCCGCAATGCTCAAGACAATGAAGCGCGGGGCAATCCTCGTGAACATCGCACGCGGCACCTTGATTGATGAGAATGCTCTGCTGGAGGCGGTGAAGAGCGGACAGATTGCCGCGGCGGGCCTGGACGTGGTGCGCGACGAGCCGCTCCAGCCTGAAAATCCGCTGCTCAGCTTGCCGCAGGTGATTGTGACGCCGCACGTGGCGGGATTTACCGACACCATGTTGCGCGGCACCGCGGATTACCTGGTGAAGGTGATTGGCGAGGTCGCGGAAGGAAAGAAGCCAGGCTCTGTGCTTAACCAGCCCGCAACGCCGCGTTTGGCGCTGAAGGGTTAGAGCGCCTTCACTCTCGGTGTCGAGGCTGGGAGTTGACATTTCCGGTAGCAAATCTGCATTCAAGCAGATGGTTCCTCTGCACGTTCAGTAGAACGTGTTATAACCTACTGAAGTTTTACTGCATGCCGTTTACTGCCGCCTGCGTTCAGCATATTCGCTGAGGTGTCCCGGTGAGATGCTCCTGGTTCACATTGATCGCTTTAGCCGGATGTATTTTTCCGGCTAAAGCACAGGAGCCTGCTATTACTCCTGACATGGCCGTAAGTGAAGCCGTGCTCCATCAATGGCTGCACAGCGGAGATCCGCGTCTCGTTGCATGGGCAGCCGACTTCGCCCAAACGAAGCACGACGAGACGCTTACCGCTGAGATGCCCGCGATGCTGGAGCATTGGACGATGCCGCCGGCCTACGGCGGCGATGCGTCACAGACCGAGCAACGCCGCGCTATCCTCGCCATTCTTGATGTTCTTATCCAGCAGAATGCTCAGGTTCCTCTTCCGGCAATTCGTGCGGTCGCTCAATCCTTTCCAGCGCAGGCCGCTATCCTCATCGAACGGCATCCGCTCTCTGAATCGCGTCAAACGCTGGAGAGTTGGGCTTTCGGCGATCAAACACTGGCACGCACCGCCGCAATGACCATTGCGAAAGACCCGGTATCCAGTACCGCTGTCATTGATCACCAGTTAATGAGCTTTGTCGCGGCTGTTGTTAAAGCCTCGGAGGTGGAGTTGCAGGTCACTGTAAGCTCCGATGGTTCCACACCTGCCATTGTCAGCATCGGCTCTATTTGCAGAGACTATCGGGGCGAGCCGCTCGCGGCCGGCTGGCCGCAAGTTTATAACTACGATTTGGTAGAAAATGATAACCACGACAATGCGTCCCCACTTATCGATCTCGACGGCGACGACATAGCTTTTCGACGCTTCAAGGAGAACCTTCAGCCGGGATCGTGCTATGGAGTGCAAGACCTCAATCCCGTCACCCGTCAACGCCTCGTCGCTCACTGGCTCAGCACTGCGCCGGGAGGTATAGCCTGGAGACCGGTCCAGTCCTTTGGCATCGCCTGGACCAATAAGGCAGCCTACCAGCAGCAGCTTGGCGCGATCATTGAGGCCCAACGTGACAAGCTGCACGCGGCTGTCGAACAGCTCCGTCGACGATCACTGCTCACAGAAGACGACGTGAAGACCGTAATGCCGAAACTTGTCGTTACGATCAAGTGCGAGATAAATCCGTGTCCGCTGGACTGATTCGTGTACCGCACGACTTACTCGACCGCTCTGAGATTGCGGCATTCGCAATACTGGTTGAGCAAAGCCTCGCAGAAACGGCCAGTGAACCGGAACCAGCCGCTCTTTCTGCCGCTCAACATGCACTCAAGCACTTGCAGTCGGGGACAGAGTTCCCTAGCATCAGGGATTGATCCTCTATGCCTGAACCCACCTCTACCCCCCGCGTCCGCTTCGCTCCATCCCCCACCGGCTACCTGCACGTCGGAGGCGCTCGCACTGCGCTGTTCAACTGGCTCTTCGCCCGGCACTTCGGCGGAACGCTCATCCTGCGCATCGAAGATACCGACTTTGAGCGCTCGTCCGAGGCCATGGTGCAGGGCATTCTCGACGGCATGCGGTGGCTCGGGATGGACTGGGATGAGGGTCCGTTCTTCCAGTCGCAGCGCCTGCCGCTGTACCGGGCGACAGCGGAAAAGCTGCTGGCCAGCGGGCATGCGTATTACGCGTTTGACACGCGGGAAGAGCTGGAAGCGCGCCGCGCCGAGGCCGTTGCCGCAGGCCGCACGCCGATGTACGACCGGCGGGACCGTTCGCTCGACCGAGCGGTTGCCCGCGCACGGGTTGCGGCCGGGGAAGCGGCTGCTGTGCGCTTCGCAGTGCCGGAAGGCGGTGCGACCAGCTTCGAGGATGCCGTCTTCGGCACCGTCTCGTTCAATAACGCTGAGCTGGAAGATTTCGTCCTGCTTCGCTCAGACGGTATCCCGACGTACCACCTGAGCGTTGTGGCCGATGACCTTGACATGCGCCTGACGCACATCATCCGCGGCGCCGATCATCTCTCGAACACGCCCAAGCAGGTACTGCAGTACCGGGCGCTGGGCGCGCCGCTGCCCGTGTTTGCGCATGTGCCGCTTATCCTGGGGCCGGACAAGACGCGTCTATCGAAGAGGCACGGCGCCACCAGCGTTCTGGCCTACAAGGAAATGGGGATTGTGCCGGAGGCGTTCCGCAACTTCCTGGCGCTGCTCGGCTGGACGCCCGGAGCTGCGGGAAAGGGGGCGGACGGCAAGGACCGCGAGCTATTCCCTTCTGACGAGCTGATTCGCCTGTTTACGCTGGACGGGATTACAAGGTCGGACTCGGTCTTCGACAATGACAAGCTGGCCTGGTTCAACAC
>CAXTMY010000007.1:84513-85102 GCA_964245565.1 uncultured Acidobacteriaceae bacterium
GAGTACATACGCGGGCTTCCAGCGGCGCAGCTGCTGCCGCTGATCGAGGCGGAGTGGGCCGCGGCCGGCCTCATGCCCGAGCGCAGCCGCGACGAGTTACTCGCCACCATCGACCTGCTGAAGACCCGCGCCCGCTCGCTGAAGGATTTCGCCGGCGTCTTCCGCGCCTACTTCGCCGATCTTTATGAATTCGATACAGCGGCGGTGGCGAAATTCCTGAACGACCCGTCCACGCCGGTGCTGCTGACCGAGCTCGGCAGCCGGCTCGGCACAGAACCTGCGTTTACCGAAGCCTCGACCGAGGCCGCGCTGCGCGCTTTTGCCGAGGAGCGCGGCGTAAAGGCCGGCGTGCTGATCAATGGAGCGCGCGTCGCGCTCACCGGCCAGGGCGTGGCGCCAAGCCTGTTCGCGGTGATGGCGGCGATGGGCCGGGAACGGACGGTAGCGCGGCTGATCGCCGCGCCTGCCATCCCGGTGTCGGCGAGCTAGCAAACACTCTGAATAACCACAGAGGCAAAACCGCCTGCGCGGCTCGCGCCCACTTCGTGGGGGGTAATTACGCCTTCGGCGTGGTGCAAGAGCAGGAGGC
>CAXTMY010000008.1:0-6395 GCA_964245565.1 uncultured Acidobacteriaceae bacterium
TGACAACACGAAGAAAGCAATGTTGCAATTCGATGAATGCGGCCGCCCCTCGCCTACCTGGTCGGCGTCGCTCCGCCGGCCAGGTTCGCCAGGATGCGATAGGCGCCTGGAACGCCTTGCGGCAGCTGCCGGTAAAGCGCCAGCGCGACGTACACGTACCGTCCGCGCCCGGTGGGCGCGACCAGCAGCCCGCCGTTCTGCGGCGCCTGGTTCGGGTCCGCGGTCGACACAAGGGGCACCCACTGCCGCGCCCAGGAGGCCGCAAAGCCATGGCCGCGCTCCTCCACCCAGCCTGCGAAATCAGCAGCGGTGATGCGATTCGGCGTGGTCAGCAAAGGGTTTTCAGGGTCGAGCAACGTGACGGCGGAGTGCTCATCGACAACCTTGGCCGGCGTATTGCCCAGGTGCAGCGGGTACGGTACGCCCGGAAAATCGGCGCTCTGGTACTCGATCACCACCGTGCCGCCTGCGTTTGCATACTGCCGCAGTGCAGCGGATGCGGCGCCCAGCCCAGGATCAGCCGTGTAGGTGCGCACGCCCAGCATGATGGCCGTGTAGGCGCTCAGGTCGCGCGTCAGCAGGTCGGCCTCCGTCAGCAGATCGACCGGTATGCCGAGCGCACGCAGTGCCGCCGGTACCGCATCGCCTGTGCCCATCACGTAGCCCACACGAGCACCCGCGGCGACGTGTACATCGACAGGCCGCACGGTGAGGGTCGCCGGCCGGTAGAGGTTGTACGGGCGCAGCCCCGGGTAACCGGCGGTGACGAAGCCGCTCGAGTACAGGCTGTTCCCGGAGCGGAGCGTAGCCTGCAGCTTCGCCTCCTCGAGCGTCGCTGCACTGCCCGCGGCAGCCGGCGCCGTAACGGTGAAGACCTGGGTTACCTGCTCGCCGGGCGCCACCGTTTTGCTTACCTGCGCCGGCGCCACCTGCCAGCCTTCGGGCGCGCTGAGCGCGAGGGTCGCATCGGCCGCCTCGTTCTGCTCGTTCTCTGCCGCGACCTCGACCGAGAGCGTGTGACGGCCGGCCGGCAGCATGGCGACCTCCTGCGGCAGTGTCACGGAAAAGCCAGGCGTGACCGTGAGCGGCGTCTTGATGTCGCCGGGTCCGCGCTCGCGCTCGACGCCCTGGACCACCTCGGCCACGCGCAGCGGCACGCCGTCGTAGTTGAACTCGGCAAAGCCGGAGACCGGATACGGAGCGAAGCTTGCTCCCGCAAGCGCCGGGTCGCTCAGGTCGTAGTACGGCTGCGCGATGCTCGGCCGCGTAAAGTAAGGCGCGGTCGGCGCGGCGCCGCGCGGCACCGTCACTTCGAAAATGCCTTCGCCCACGCTGGACTGGACGGTATTGAGCCCCGGCGTCTCGGTCCGCGCAACCTCCCAGTGCTCGGCCTGCGGCGTGGAAAGACCGGTGCGCAGCAGCTCCAGCCCTTCACTCGCGCCCGAGCTCCAGGGAATGCCCGCGGTCACGTGCAACCGCACCTCAAAGGTCTCGCCCGGCGTGACGTGGGTGCGCGTCTGCTCCGGGAACAGGGTCAGCACCCTCGGGCTGGCGCCGTTCAGGTCGCGCGCCGGCGTGGGTGTCACCAGCGCATCGAGATGCAGGCCCAGCGCCTCGACCAGCGCCGTGTTGAACTGCACCAGCTTGATCCGCAGCTCGTGTTCCAGGTCGGCCTTGCTGTCCGGCGTCAGGCTGCTGGTTTCAACGGCGGTCAGCAGCGACTGGGTGGCGAGGTAGCCTTCGCGCAGGTCCGGCACGATCCGCATCGGTACCGCCGGGGTGTACCCCCAGAACGCGTGGGTGACGGCGCGCTCCATGTGCAGCAGCCCGGCGGAGACGAATGCCGTATCGCCGCCATGCGCCAGCATGGCCATGCCGGGCAGGGATGTGTCGATACCGGAGAAGAAGCCGGGCTGCTCGCCGTTCGCCGAGGCCATAGCGGCTGTTTGCGACCCCACTCGCGAGCCATAGCGGTGGTACGTCATCGTATCCGGGCCGGCCAGCGGAGGATTTCCGCCGCCGTTCTGGGTCTTCTGCAGGCCCCAGCCTTCGCGCGCCATCTGGAAGTACGAGCGCCCGAGCACCGGGTCCCACTGGCCTTCCGGGATGCTCACATCCGCCGTCGGCGGCGTGGTCGAGTGCTCACCCGTGACGTAATTTGTAAACGACGGCGGCGCCCAGGTATCGGTCGCATAGTCGTACATGCCTTTCGCGGTAATCGGCGCGAACGGCGTGCGCGCAAAGACGGCCAGCGGCTTCCAGGGGCGTAGCCCGGCGGCGATCTGGTCAGGAAAGACGCTCGGGTCGCCCGCGGCGTTAAATGCCTCCTGCGCCAGCTCGCCCGCAACCTGGTGGTGTCCGTGGCCGTCCGTAATGCCGCCGATGAACACCGAGGTGAGCACCAGGGGCCGCTGCTCACGAACCGCGCGCACCACGTCGCGCAGCACGCGCTCTTGCCCCCACTGCGCGAAAGCCTCCTCCTTGGTCTTCGAGAAGCCGTAGTCGGCTTCCGTGCCCCAAAGCTGCTCGGTGCCAGAATAGCGGTCGGCGGCCAGCAGCTCGTTCGTGCGGATGACCCCGAGCGCATCGTACGCATCGCCGGTCATCGCGTTCTGGCCGCCCTCGCCGCGCGTCAGCGTGAGCAGCGCCGTGCGGATTCCGGCGCCTCGCGACTCATACGCCATCATGCCGCCGTCCTCGTCGTCCGGGTGCGCGACGATCATCAGCAGGCTGCCCCAGGTGCGCAGTTTGTTCAGCGTCTGCGCCAGTCCATCGGCGCCGCGATCCTCGGGCAGCGTGGTCGCGTCCACTGCGGGCGCAAGCGTGGTCGCCCAGGGAACGGCCTGCGCGAAGCTCGTGGAACTGAGAAGCAGGGTGAGCGCCAGGGCGCTCGCGCGACGCGGCAGCTGGGAAGAGAATGAGGTGAGCAGCACATCTGAAGTGTACAATCCGCAGCACGATGCAGAGCTCCGCGCCGGCCGACGGCGAGCCCCAGCAGGACGGTGCGGTTCTCGAGCGCCGCATTACGCTGCGCAGCGCAATCTCGCTCAACCTGATGAACATGATCGGCGTGGGGCCGTTCATCACGCTGCCGCTGGTGGTCGCGGCGCTCGGGCCGGGCGCGTGGCTGGGCTGGCTGCTGGGCGCGCTCCTTGCGGTCTGCGACGGGCTGGTGTGGGCAGAGCTGGGCGCGGCTCTGCCGCGCGCGGGCGGCTCGTATGCGTTTCTGCGGGAGATCTATCAGTCAGCCGCGGGCGCCAGTTCCGCTCCGAGCGTGGGCGAGCGCCGCTGGGATGCCGGCCGGTTCCTCGGCTTTCTGTACGTGTGGCAGTTACTTTTTACCGCGCCGCTCTCCGTCGCCTCGGGCGCGCTCGGCCTCGCGCAGTATGCGGCCTTCCTGCTTCCGGGGCTGCGGCACGTGTTCGCCCTGGGTCCGGTCACTGTGAAAGCGACAAGTCTGCTCGCCGGCGGTGTCTGTGTCCTGGTCGTGGTGCTGCTCTACCAGGGGCTGGGCACGGTGGTGCGCACGGCCGGCGTGCTTTCCGTCGGTGTGCTGCTCACCATGCTCGCCGTTATCGTGACCGGCGCCGCGCACCTGAGCGCGCCGCTGGTCGCCGCGCAGCTCCACTGGCCGCACGGCTCGCATGGCGCAAGCCTGGTTGAAGCGCTTGGAGCCGCCACGCTCATCACAACCTACGACTACTGGGGTTACTACAACGTGTGCTTCCTGGGCGGGGAAGTGCGCGACCCGGGCCGCACGATCCCGCGCGCGGTACTGAGCTCCATCGCGCTGGTCGCCGCGCTTTACCTGCTGATGAACTTCGCCGTCCTCGGCGCGCTGCCCGCGGCAAGCCTCGCCGGCCATGGCGCCGGGGCAGAGCCCGTTGCCGCCGTGCTGATGCGCACCGCCCTGCATGGCGTCTATGGCCGCATTGCATCTGTCACCATCGCCGTGCTCGTTATGTGGACCGCCTTTGCCTCGGTCGTCGCGCTGCTGCTCGGCTACTCGCGCGCGCCGTTCGCCGCTGCGCAGCAGGGCGACTTCTTCGCGCCGTTCGCGCGGCTGCACCCCAGGCGCGGCTTTCCATACATCGCCCTTCTGGTGCTGGGCGCGCTGGCGACGCTGTTCTGCTTCTTCGACCTGCGCACGGTCATCTCCGCGCTCGTCGCGGTCCGCATCGTGCTGCAGTACGGCCTGCAGCAGGCCGGCGTCATGGTGCTGCGGGTACGGCAGCCTGCGCTCGCACGGCCGTTCCGCATCTGGTTGTACCCGCTGCCGCCCCTGCTTGCGCTCGCCGGCTTCGCTTTCCTGCTGCTGGCGCGCAAAGGCGCAGGCCGTGAGCTGCTGTTCGCGCTCATCCTCGCCGTTTCCGGAGCGCTGCTGTTCTGGTGGCGCGAGCACCGCAGGCCCGCATAGCTCCGCGGTTACTTTCCAAACGAAAACGCAACCCCGCCGAAGTGGTCGAAGCGCACTTCCACCGCAGAGCGCCCATGCGCCAGCAGCTTGCCCATCCAGCTCCCGGTCGTGATCCACTGGCCGACCTGCAGACCGCCGGTGCGAAACTGCCCTTCATTCACCAGATAATCCAGCAGTCGCAGCAGGTCGGGACCGTTGGTGTTTTTCCCCACGCCGTCCCAGCGCACCACGCCGTCAATCACAATCTCCAGGTGCTCGTTCGCAATGTCGATCGTCTGCCAGTCGCGAATCGCCGGTCCATGCACAAAGCCGCCGTTCATCTGCAGGTCGGCGACCATGGCCAGGTGCGCGGCTTCCTCCGGAGCGATAAACGCCGACTCCAGCACTTCGATCACCGGATGCGCGCTCGCGATAGCCTCCAGGATCTCCTCGCGGCTGTAACGGTCCTCGCGGATGGGCAAGTCCTTCTGCAGGAGAAAGCCGATCTCCGCCTCCACGCCGCGCAGGCGGCTCATCTCCCCCGGCATCACTTCGCCGCTGCGGATGAAGCCCAGGCGCTGGGGCATGGGGCCGTACATCGGCGTCGCATCCGGCTTCGGCGCGCCGATCTTCCAGCCCCCGATCGGGCCCAGGCGCGACGCCATTGCGTTCTGGACGGCATAAGCCTCCAGCAGGCTCGCCGGCTGCAGCGCCGGGTCCAGGTCGCGCATCGGGCGGCAGGTGCTGCGGGCGTCCAGCAGAACCTCGGCTGTCTGTACCGTGCGTTCGCTCTCGACCAGGACCGCAAACGCGCTCTTTGTCCATCCTTCCATCCGTGTGTCTCCTCCTGCCTGCTCCGGGTTTGATGACATCTGGAACGCAGACGCCCAACGTTACTCTAATAGGTAGCGGCATCCGTCGAACGACTGAACAACGGCGGCAAAAATGTTCTCCCCGCGAAAGGAAGTTGCTGTCTATGCTGATCCGCAAACCGAATGGCATCGCGTCGTCCGAGATCACCCCGAAAAGCGTGTATCGGAACCGCCGCCAGTTTATGGCCGCAGCCGCCGCGACCGCCGGCGTTGCTACCTTTGCCGGTGAGCGCCTGTTGCGGCCCGGCGTGACGGCGGAAGCAGCCACAAAGCTGACGACCGTGAAGAGCCCGCTTTCGACGCCCGGGCTCACGCCGACCTCCTACAAGGACATCACCAGCTACAACAACTACTACGAGTTCGGCACCGGCAAGAGCGACCCTTCGGAAAACGCGCAGAAGTTCAAAACCTATCCCTGGATGGTCCAGATCGAAGGCCTGGTGCAAAAGCCGAAGACCGTTTCGATCGATGACCTCGTCAAGCTGCGCCCGCTCGAGGACCGCACCTATCGCTTCCGCTGCGTGGAAGCCTGGAGCATGGTCATTCCCTGGGTCGGCTACTCGCTCTCCGAGTTCATCAAGCAGTGCCAGCCGCTGCCGTCGGCGAAGTACGTGCAGTTCCTCTCCTTCTACAGCGCGTCGGAGATGCCGGAGTCCTCCGGCGCGGGCATCGACTGGCCGTACTCCGAAGGCCTGCGCATGGATGAAGCCATGCACCCGTTGACGCTGCTGACCTTCGGCCTGTACGGCGAAACGCTGCCCAACCAGGACGGCGCGCCGGTGCGGATCGTGGTGCCATGGAAGTACGGTTTCAAGTCCGGCAAGGCGCTTGCCAAAATTCGCTTCGTCGCCAAGCAGCCGCACACCACCTGGAACGACCTAGCGCCGAACGAGTACGGCTTCTACTCGAACGTCAACCCCAACGTGGACCATCCGCGCTGGTCGCAGGCGAGCGAGCGCGTGATCGGCGCGCCCATCTGGAAGCAGCGCCAGCCGACGCTGATGTTCAACGGCTACGGCGACCAGGTGGCCGGCCTGTACAGCGGAATGGACCTGCGCAAGAATTACTAGCGGGAATGAAGGGGCGGCATGATGACCCGACTCGCTCGGCTCGCGATAGCTACTCTG
>CAXTMY010000008.1:6405-72781 GCA_964245565.1 uncultured Acidobacteriaceae bacterium
CGACCAGGTCGCGAGCCTGTATACAGGGATGGACCTGAAGAAATACTTCTGACAGAACTACCCGGGAGAACCGCTGCGTGCCGAACCGCTGGATCATCTTCCTGAAAGTGCTGGTCCACGCAGCGTGCCTCGGCCCCTTGGCCTACCTTCTGCTGCACCTGTACCAGAGCGCGACGAGCAACCCGTCGGCGCTGGGGCCTGACCCGACCGCGACCGTCACGTTCTTTACCGGCTTCGCCACGCTGCGCCTGCTGGTGATCTCGCTCGCCATCACCCCCGTCCGCCGGCTGGTCCCGAAGCTCAGCTGGCTGGTCCGCTTCCGGCGCATGCTGGGGCTGTACGCCTTTTTCTGGGGCTCGCTGCACCTGCTCACCTACCTGTGGCTTTACGCCGGCTGGAGCTGGCCGGCGATCCGCGACGACCTCGCCCGTCGCCCGTACATCTGGGCCGGCGTCACGGCGTGGGGGCTGCTGCTTCCGCTCGCGCTTACCTCCAGCGCCTGGTCCATCCGCAAGCTGGGCGGCCGGCGCTGGAACCTGCTGCACCGGCTGGTGTACGTGTCGGCCGTCGCGGGCGTGGTGCACTACTGGTGGATCGTCAAGACGGGCGTGTACGCCCCGCTTGAGATCACCGTGGTGCTCGGCGTCCTGCTGGCGCTGCGGCCCATCCTGAGCTGGTGGAAGCAGCGCAAGCCCGGCCGTCCTGCTGCTGCACCAATCTAAGCGCATCCCGCTTCAAAGGAGAGCTGTTCCATGGTTGATTTAACGGTAGCGGACGGGAAACTGATATTGCACGTTAAGGGAATTGATCAATTGTGGGCCTTCAAGAGCACTCTTGAAATCCCACTTCTCCACATTGAGGGCGTTCGGGCTGATCCGGAGGTCGCGCACGGGTGGCGGCATGGTCTGAGGATGCCTGGAACCAACTTACCCGGGGTCATTACGGCGGGGACGTTCTATCAAGATGGCAAGCGGGTATTCTGGGACGTCCACAATCCGGACAAGACAATCGTAATAGACTTGCTGAGTGAAAAGTATCAGCAGCTGATCGTCGAGGTAGCTGATCCTGATGCTGCCGTCCAGATGGTAATAGCAAAACTGCCATGTCTGACTTAGGAAAGTTTAGAGGTTCCTTGATCAGGTTGCCATGGTCCTGCCGGCGGTTTGCCCAGCCGAGCAGCACCACATTCCTGCCCGCATTCGCGGCTCGCAGCGCACCGCAGGTGTCGGTGCGCATCAGTGTTCCTGAATCATCCAGCAACGTTCCAGGCCTTCAAGACAGTCCAACACGTTTGCGGCTAGCGCGTTGGAGGATCTGGGCGCCCGTTGCGCGCTGTCCCGAACAGGGATTCACGTATCTGGCTGCGCCATACGTTTAACTCTCTCCCGGATAAGAAAGTTAGCCGCGTCCTTCTATACATGCCGCCGGAACCGGCGCGCCACGTGCGGCATGGCCAGATATGCGGATAGCCATAGCCCGAATACGACTAGAAAAGGCACCATCAGCACAGCATCCGCGCCATCACCCTGGAATTTTTGTGGCCCGGGCGGCGAATATACGGCATAGAGGATCAGCCCTGCCAGGAGCAACTGAAACCATCCTAGTACGATCGAAGAATACCGCGCCCACCTTGCAAGCGACACGAGCGAGTACGCAGTACACAAATAAAGAGCACCGAGGCCGAGAAGTAAGCCGCAGTACAAGAAATACGGGAATGCCGCCTGAAGAGGCGGGCCATGCAAAGCATTTCGATGCGGGCTAAGGGAAAGCGATATCGCTGCACCACCGATACCTGTAAGACCGATGAATGCGCCCTCCAATATAAGAAAGGTTGCGGCTACAAGCACGCCGCGGGGCGTGTCCGGTCGCTTATGCCTGGAGTCGAAGATCACTTGAGAATTCTCCGACAGTTCGCGTTCGCAGGATCCTTCACCTCAGCACGCCAGACTTCAAACTCATCCTTGCCGAAGATCACAATCCTGCACGCCAGCTTATCTCCACCTTAAACAACTGCTCTACGGCTGGGCCGGCGCGCCCACGGCCGGAACGACGACCCGGTTGGCGGCGCGGACATTGACACCGCTTACATCCGTCTTGATTTTAAGATCATCGAAGTTCGCCTTCTTCTGGGGCGTCACCGGTACGCCCAGTTCGTACTGGTTCTGCAGCCGGCGCGTCAGGTCCATCAGGAAGGGCTGGAACGAGACAGGATTGATAAGCCCTTCGTAATAAACGTTTCCGCCGGTCGCATCGGCGACCTGGAACAGGTAGTTCTGCCCGGCGTTCGTCTCGTAGAAGCTGCGGCCCAGCCTGCCCTGGTCGCGATAGTAGATCGAGAACAGCACCAGGCCCGCGCGGTTCGCCGCGTCGATAGCCGCGTGCACATACGGGTCTTCCGGGTCATAGCGCAGGTTGTACTCATCCACGCCGTCGGTAATCATCAGCACCTCGCGGCGCGCGGCTGAGAGCGGCGCGGGCCAGCGCTTGGCCAGGTCCTGCAGGCAGAAGTACGGGCTGGCATTCGAGCCCGGCGAGCCGCCCGGCAGATGCAGCAGTCTTGCTTCGGCGGCGTGATCGGTCGACATGGGCCCGCCGAAGATGGCCGCTCCGTTCTGCATGTAGGCGATACCGACCGCGACGTTCGGCGGCAGCGCCTGGATGAACTGGGCCAGATCATCCAGATTGCGCCCGAACGAGGTACGGGCCGAGTTGTCGATCAGCAGCACCAGTTGTACCTCGCCCTGTCCGTACGGCTGCCACGCGGTCGGGGTGACCTTCTTCCCATTCACCTTAACCTCGAGCGAGCTCTCCGGAACCGGAACGACCGCGTCGCCCCTTTTCGGCAGTACGGTAACGATGGTCGTGGCGCTCGCCGGTCCCTCATTCTGCGCGGAAGCAGGTGTGCCGGTTGCGAGAAGGGCAGCGAGGCCAAGGCTGAGAGAAGCAGCTGCTGTCAAGAGCTTCATGGGTCTTTCCTTTCGGGGTGCGCGGTTTATTCCATGCACACTCGTCGTGTCACTGTATATAGACGCGCGAAACGCCGCGCAGACTCCCAGGTCCTGCACTTACGGTTGCACCAACAGTTCGGATCGCATCGCGTGGGCTATGCTTTCATCAGGATGCTGAGAATTCTTACTGCAGCGGTGCTCGTGCCGCTGGTGCTGGCCCTGGTGTTCTGGAATTCGCTGCCCGTGCTTACGGTCGCGTCGGCAGTGGTGGCGGGGCTGGCCACATGGGAGTTTCTGGGCCTCGCCGCAGCCGGCGGCGCGCCCGGTGCCCCGCGCATCGCGGTGCTCTGCGGCGTGGCCCTGCTGTTTACCTGCGCCTACTTTCGGCCGGAGTACATGGCCCCGCTGCTCGGCGCCCTCACCTTCGTTCTGCTCGGCATCTGCGCCTTTCGGCTGCCTTTGCCGCAGGTGCTGCCCGCTGCCTCGGCTTCCGTTTTCGCGCTGCTCTACACCGGCTGGTCGCTTACCACGATTCCGCTCTTGTCCGCGCAGGAGAATGGACCCTCCCTGCTGGTCCTGCTGTTCTTGTCCGTCTGGTCCGGCGATGTTGCCGCGCTGTACATCGGCCGCAGCTTCGGCCGGCACAAGCTCACGCGCCTGAGCCCGAACAAGACGTGGGAAGGCTCGGTTGCCTCGCTCGTGGGCACGGTCCTGGTCGTCAGCCTGCTGCTGCTGCTCGCAACCGAGCTCAACCGCCGCAACATCGATCTCCTCAGCTATCCATGGCCCATCGCGCGCACCCTGCTCACGGCCGTCCTGCTCAACGTGGCGGCGCAGCTTGGCGACCTGCTCGAGTCGGCGCTCAAGCGCGGCGCCGGCGTCAAGGACTCGGGGATACTGCTGCCCGGCCACGGCGGTGTGCTCGACCGCATCGACGCCCTGCTGCTGGCCGCGCCCGTGCTGTGGTACGCTCTTCTAGCGCAACAGGCGCTTTAGAGCTGTTCCCCTGTTGACGTAGAGGCCCGACATCACGCCCCTGTGACTGTCTGCCGCCGGCAAAGGGTTCGCGCTTTGAAACAGATCTGCATCCTGGGCTCGACCGGGTCCATCGGCCAAAGCACACTTTCCATCCTTGAAAAATATCCGGAGCGCTTCGGCGTTGCCTCGCTCGCTGCCGGCCGCAATGCCGACGCCGCCTTCGAGCAATGTGTGCGATGGCGCCCGCGTGTGCTCTCGCTCGCGACCGAAGAGCTCGCAGCGGCGCTCCGCGCCAGGCTTCGCGATGCCGGCGTCCACGGGATAGAGGTTGTCTACGGTACTGCGGGCACGGTGCATGCGGCCACGCTGCCCGAGGTCGACTTCGTCGTCTCCGCCATTGTCGGCGTGGCCGGGCTTGAGGCGACCTACGCCGCGGTGCTCGCGGGCAAGCCGATCGGGCTTGCGAACAAGGAAGCGATGGTCGCGGCGGGCGACCTTTTGACCGCCGCCGCCCGCGAGCGCAGCGTACCGCTGCTGCCCATCGACTCCGAGCACAACGCCGTACACCAGTGCATGCGCGCGGGGCGCCTCAATGAGGTCAGCAACGTCTGGCTCACCGCTTCGGGCGGTCCATTCCGTACCCTGCCGCTCGATCAGTTCGCCGGCATCACGGTCGCGCAGGCGCTCAAGCACCCCACCTGGAACATGGGCCGGCGCATCACGATCGACTCGGCAACCATGCTCAACAAGGGGCTCGAAATCATCGAGGCGTGCCGGCTCTTCCATCTGCCGCCCGGGCAGATCAAGGTCACCATCCATCCCCAGTCCACCGTCCACTCGCTGGTCGAGTACATCGATGGCTCAATCCTCGCGCAGATCTCCGTCACCGACATGCGCCTTCCCATCCTTTATGCCCTTAGCTATCCCGAGCGCGTCGCCTCTGAACTGACCTTTGACATGCGCGCTCTTGCCAACCTGCAGTTTGAGCAGCCCGACTTCGCGCGTTTCCCCTGCCTGCGCCTGGCCTACGAGGCAGCCGAGGCGGGCGGCGCGCATCCCATCGCGCTCAATGCAGCGGATGAAATCGCGGTCGAGGCCTTCCTGGACGGCCATATCGGCTTCCAGGCCATCGCAGGTACAATCGAGACAGTGCTGGCCGAAACGCCCGGCGTCAGCCCAGGCTCCATCGCCGAGGTGCTGGAGCTGGATCGCCAGGCGCGCACCCGGGCAAAATCAGTTGTGCAAGCGAAGACTTGAAGCCCTGCAGCACTCTCTTACGGGCCACTTCAGCGCAGGTCGAATCGGGAGCTGATACCTCTTACCTATGTCGTTTGCCCTCGTCTCCATTCTCTCCATGCTCGTGGTCCTCGGGATCATGGTGCTGGTGCACGAAACCGGTCACTTCATCACGGCCAAGCTCTGCGGCGTCCGCGTCGAGGTTTTTTCGATCGGCTTCGGCAAGCGTCTCTTCGGTTTCAAACGCGGCGACACCGACTATCGCATCAGCCTTCTGCCGCTCGGCGGCTTCGTCAAAATGGCGGGCGAAATGGGCGGCGAAGAAGCCGGCGGCGACCCGGCGGAGTTCACCTCCCGGCCGCGCTGGCAGCGCATTCTCATCGGCCTTTCCGGCCCGTTTTCCAACTTCCTGCTGGCCTTCGCGCTCATGACCGGGCTGTACATGATGCACAACGAGGTTGACCAGTACCTGGACGGACCGGCCATCGTGGACTTCGTCCCGCCGCAGAGCGCCGCGGCAGCCGCGGGCATCCGGGCCGGCGACCGCATCGTTCAGTTCGGCAAGGATCACAATCCGGACTGGCAGCACGTGGCCATCCGTATCGGGATCGATGGGACCGCCACGGTGCCGGTCGTGGTGGCCCGGAATGTAGACGGCAGCACGCAGGACGAGATGCTGCGCCTGCCGCTCGCCGGTTCCATGACCAAGGATGGTCCCGACCCCACCGCCCTGGGTCTTGAGCCGCGCATGCAGGCCGCTCCGCTCACCGTGCGCGAGGTCGAACCGGGGTACCCGCTGGTCAAGGCGGGTGTCCGCTCCGGCGACGTTCTGCTTTCTGTCAACGGAACGACGCTGCACTCGACCAACGCTGTCGCCTCTTACCTGCAGGCCAACGGCGCAAAGCCGGTTGCGCTCGCGATTCAGCGCGGCTCGCAAACGCTGCACATGGACGTAGTTCCGGTGCAGGGCGATAACGGCAAGGGCCGCAGCAGCTATCACCTCGGTTTCTACGCGGAACCGCCGCCCTATACCGTGGTGCAGCAGCCGTTCCTGGCGGCCGCTGCCCACGCCTACCATTACAGTGTGCAAAGCTCCGGCGAGATCGTCGAGGTGCTGCGCCGGCTCTTTTCCGGCCGTGCCAGCGTGAAGCAGATGAGCGGCCCGGTCGGCATCGCCCGCGCAACCGGCGAGGCGACCTTGATGCCCGGCTGGCAGCCCATCATCAACCTGATGGCCGTCATCAGCCTTAACCTGGGTATCTTCAACCTGCTGCCGTTTCCGATCCTCGACGGCGGCATGATCCTGCTGCTGCTGATCGAATCGGTGATGCGCCACGACCTGAACCCCGAGGTAAAGGAACGGATCTACCAGGTGGCGTTTGTCATCATCGTGCTGTTCTTTGTCTTCGTAACGTTTAACGACGTGTCGCGCATCGCCGGCTTCTCAAAGCTGTAGCCTCGCGGATTACCTTGGACTGCCTGAGAGCCAGGTATTTTGCGTTAAAGTAGAAACGTGATGGCGAATCTGCAGCTATTCACGGCAATCGGCGTACCCGTTCTGGTGATGATTGTCGGCTTCGTCTTGCAGAACAAGGCCATTCAGGGCGAAATATCAGGTCTTCGTATTGAAATGCTCGCCCGTTTTCAAGCCGCAGACAGCAGATTGGATCGCATCGATCGCCGCATAGACGAGATTGAACGCCGCGTGGGCGTCATCGAAGCTGATCTCCGCCAGTTTTACAGCATCACCGGTAATCACGAGGGCCGGATCGGCGCACTCGAAAAGCGGTAGCTCACATCAGTAAAAAGCAGGAGCTCTTGATCAGAAGCTCCTGCTTTTACGTTTAGACCCACTCACCCCTGCGCAGCAGCGGCTCCCGCTCGCCGCTCGCCGTCACTCCATCGATATCCAGCTCGCCCGAGCCGATCATCCAGTCCACGTGGATCAGGCTCTCGTTTGCCCCGCGCGCGGCCAGCTCCTCGGGCTTCAGCGTGTCGCCGTCCCTGACGCACGTGCTGTAGGACTGGCCCATCGCGATATGGCAGGCCGCATTCTCGTCGAACAGCGTGTTGGAAAACAGCAGGCCGCTGGCCGAGATCGGCGACGAGTGCGGCACCAGGGCCACCTCGCCAAGACGTCCTGCGCCCTCGTCGGTCGAGAGCATCCGTTCCAGCACCTCCTGGCCCGTCTTCGCGCGCGCCTCCACCACCTTGCCGTTTTCAAAGCGTACGGCAATGTCTTCAATCAGCGTCCCCTGGTACGAGAGCGGCTTGGTCGCGCGCACCGTTCCGTGGGCCCGCTCGCGGTGCGGTGTCGTAAACACTTCCTCGGTCGGGATGTTCGGCAGGCAGGGGATACCGTTCAGCGCAGTTGTCCCGCCGCCCAGCCAGAGGTGATCGTCGGCAAGGCCAATCTCGAGATCGGTTCCCGGCCCGGCGTAGCGCAGAGCAGAGTAGCGTTTTGCGTTCAGCAAAGCCGCACGTTCCTGCAGGTTGGCGCTATGCCGTTTCCACGCGCCGACCGGGTCGGCACCGTCGACCCGCGAGGCTGCAAAGATCGCGTTCCAGAGCTTCTCTACCGCGGTCTCGACCGGCTCACCCGGGAAAACAACCTTAGCCCACGCCGGGGTCGCGCAGGCCACGATGGACCAGTTGATCGCGTGGCGGGTAATCAGCTCCATCGCCGGCCGGCTTGCCTTGGAGAGCGCCACGTTCGCCCGCGATACCTTCTGCGGGTCCTGCCCGGCCAGCAGCGCCGGGTCAGCGCCGGTGATGCCGAGCCGCGCCGCGCCCGAGCGGTACGCCGTCGCGATCCCGTCATAGAGCCACACCGGCGCCGTCTCAAAACTCGCCTCGGGCGCAAACCGGTAGCGAGCCAGGGCGGTCTCATCGTCGGTGTACATGGTCGTGACCAGCGACGCGCCGGCCCGGTAGGCATGCTCGGTGATACGGCGCACCAGGGGCAGCGCGTCGACTGGCGCGGTGATCAGCAGTTCCTGGCCTTCGCGCAGGCCGAGCCCGGAGTGCACGGCAACGCGGGCGAAGGTATCGAGACGCTCAGCCAGGGATGAAGTCGAAGGGGTGGCGGATGGGGAAGCAGCGGTAGCCATCCCTCTACTTTACGCCGCCTGGTTTACGCTGCTCAGCTGCTGCGGGAACGTGCGCCTTCGCCGCTGCGCACCAGCGGGGCCGCGGCCGAAAGCCCCGCGCTCAGCACCAGCAGGACCCAGAAAATGCTCGGGTACCCTGAAGTCCGCGCCAGCACGCCCAGCAGCGGAGGGCCGGCCAGCAGTCCCGCATAGCCGACGCCGACCGTGGTCGCCAGCCCTTCGCCGGGCGCAAACCCCGGCAGCGTTGCGGCCGTGCGGTACATCACAGGCGAGGCATTCGCGAGTCCGGCCCCGATGAGCGCGAAGCCCACCAGCACCCAGTCCAGCGGGTGCACGAGCAGCACCATCAGGATGCCCGCCACGCTCACCGCTCCGCCGTACCGCAGCGCCCGGAGCTCGCCGATGCGCCCCACCACCCGGTCGCCCGTAAACCGCCCGAGGACCATCAGCGCCGCGAAACAGGTGTATCCATAGCCGGAGATGCCGTTCGGCAGATGGTGCACGACGCGCAGATACAAGGCGGACCAGTCGCCCATTGCGCCCTCGCTCACCATCGTAGAGAAACAGAGGGTCCCGAGCAGCAGCAGGCGAGGATGGGGCAGGTGCGCCGGCAACAGCCCGCGCCAGCCTTTGCGGCTCGCCGCCGATGCGGGAGCGACGGTGCGGTCGGCAGCCTGCTGCGCGTCTTCAACCCTCGGCGGCAGCAGCAGGGGAGCCGTTACCGCGACCATGACCAGCAGCGCCCCGCCGAAAACCGGAACGATGACCGAGTCCGGCAGGCGCTCGGCCATCAGGAAGCTCTGGATTCCCGCCCCGGCAAAACAGCCCACGCTGAAGATCGCGTGAAAAAGCGAGACCGTGCGCCGGCGCAGCAGCGCCTCTACCAGGACGCCGTGAGCGTTCATGGCAACATCCATCGCTGCCGCGTTGAACCCGGTAAGGAACAGCACCGCGACCAGCAGCGGCACCGAGGGCAGCAGGATTGCTATCGTCAGCAGCGCGGGAAAGAGCAGCCCGGCGACAATCGAAACAGCGCGCGAGCCGAACCGTCGCAGCAGCGCGCCGGAAAAAGGCATTGCGCACAAAGCGCCGATACCGCCCGCAAGCAGCACCAGTCCCAGCGCTGCCGCGTTGAGCCCGAGCGCATGCGCGCGCTCGGGGATATGCGGCACCCAGGAGCCGATCGCCGCGCCGTTCACGAAAAACAGTGTCGCTACCGCCAGCCGCGCCCGGCCAACCGTCCCGGGGTCAACAGGCCCGCCCGCCTGGCGGCTGGCAGGAGCTACGGCTATCGAAAGTTCTGAGATTTCTTCAAGCATCGCTTTAGATGATGACGACAATCGAGGGGCTGAATGAACAGCATGCAGCATGAACTGACGGATGCACGAGAATGCCAGCAATCGGGTATGTACCCGGTAGTTAATTGGGGAACATAAACAACTCCGTTGTTCCTGTCGGGCCAACGTACACTCAGTTGCATGAAGTTTACGACGAGCCTTCGAGTTCGCTACTCGGAGACGGACCAGATGGGTGTGGTTTACCATGGGAACTACTTCGCCTGGTTCGAGATCGGTCGGGTTGAGCTCATGCGCAGCCTGGGCTTTTCCTACCAGGCGCTTGAAGCACAGGAAAACTGCGTTTTGCCCGTTGTGGAGGCGACCTGCCGCTACCGGCGCCCGGCGCGGTACGATGACCTGCTCGATCTCGAGACGAGGCTGAAAACCATGCGCGGGTCCATGGTCGTCTTCGGGTACACACTCCTCAGCGCAGGGGTCGTGCTGGCCGAAGCGGAAACCAAGCACGTCGTGGTCGATCGCTCCATGCAGCGCACGGTCCTTCCGGAACGCTACCGGGGAGCTCTGCTCGAAATCATGGGCTGAAGCATTTCTCCCACAGGGGTGCGACAGCCGCAGCGCGCGCCTGGCCCTCTCAAGTTCGCCCTCTAAAGTTCGCGCAACCGCTTGACCAGCTCTCGCGGGTGGATCGGCTTCGGCCAAAGCTCAAAGCCGTGGCCCTCATGCTTTGCCTTGTCGATTACGTCCCCTGTGCTTGCCTGGCCTGAGAACAGCACGATCCGGGTTTGCGGGCACTGTTCTCGTATTTGTATTGCGGTCTCAATCCCATCCTTGTCCGGCATGCGGACATCGGTGAGCACAATCTCGGGACAAAGCGCAGGCAGTACCGCCAGTGCCGCTTCTCCGCTGTAAACAGCGTGTGCAATGAAGCCGCTCAGGTTCAGGATACGAGCCAGTGTATCGGCGATGAGGTGCTCATCATCTATGACGAGAACACGCGCGGCTTTCGGAGCATTCTTGCGCGACGAAGCGAAGTCGGCCCATGCTTCGTCACGCCCGCTAAACACGTCTTTGCCGGCAAAATCCTCGACGAGGAACTGCGGCCGGAGGACATCGGGCGACGGATTGGATTCGACAGACTGCTTCATGCAGGCGCACTCCTATGCAGACGTCATCATAATGCATCGACCGCTGAAAAGACTGTTCGGCAATGCCTGCACTGCGGAGAAGTTTCGGTATGCAGGATGCCCCCAATCAGCAGTCCGAAAGCCCGCCGCGCGGACGCGAGGCGCTCAGCGGCGGTATTGGCGTTCTATATGCATAGGCCACATCGCGGCGGCTCTCACAAAGAAAGCCGCCGCAGTTTGTAACTGCGCTCTGCTACTGCTTTCTGAAGATCAGAGCAGTGGGATAACTCGTAAGGACGGAGTAATACTGGCCCTGCGTCTCAGGATCGGCGATTGGAGTGGTGTCGGCAGGGGTGAAATAGCTGACATTCCAGGAGCCGGGCATCTGCACCTGCACATACTGCGGCGTGACATAGATCAGGTTCTCTGAACTCTGGTTCCAGACCGGCTGTTCATTCCACATAAACAGCGCGATAGAACCGTCTGAAGCCGTTAGTGCAAGAGTATGCGCAGTGCTCGGCAAGCCTGTAATTGCCGCCTGCACAGTTACCGGCGCAGAGGTCTTGTCCGCAGGAAACACGGCCAGCATATTTGCCAAGGCCTGCGCGATTATCTTCGGCGAACCGTCCGTGTAATGGAAGAAACCGTATGCCGTATCGCTGACCGTCGCGTAGTTCGAGTAATCCTCAAGCAATTGATAGGCGTAGGTATGGGTGTTGCCCTGCAGCGCGGCATCAAAGAAGAGATTGAGCATCATCTCTGCCTGCGCCGGCTCATCCACTCCGCTCGGGTCGCTGGAATTTGGAATGGTGGCGTACCCGGTTTCCGTAATCTGGTGGGGTTCGGCTTGCGTATACCCTGTATAGTACGTAGGAAACTCATCCTGGGTCGTTGCATACGGCTGCACCGCATTGTTCGGGTAAGGGTGCATGTTCGCGAAGTTTGCAAAGCCCGACTGCGTATTTAGATTCACAGGTGCGGCGCCGGTCATGTAGAGCACGGGAAAGTTCTGCGCGAAGTGAGAATCGCTCTGCACAGCAGAGTAAAGCTGCTTCTGGAATGCTTCGGCATTTTGCTCGTTGCTTCCCGAACCGGTGGTGCACGGGAAATTATTGATCTCGTTCGCGCCTTCTACCGAGTTGGCTATCCCGGGATAGGCATCGATCAGCTGGTCTAGCTGCGTCATCTGCGGACCGATCGGAGCATTACAGTTCCCGATGAAATCCATGTGAATCCCGTTTGCGGCCAGCATCTCCATGTTGCCAAGCGCCTGACCTGCGGGCAGCCAGCTGGAGCTCGGAATGTAATCGCGAACGTTGTGAATGCCAATGAACTGCAGGTCCTTCAGAACCTGGGCCCCGTTCGCATACAGTCCGTCGGTGTACTCAATGTGAATGTTGATGCCGAGGCTGTCCTGAAATGTCGACAGCGGCATGGAAGGGATGGTTTGGAGCGGGGCCGACTGCGCAGAGGCCTGCAGGGCGCCGACGCTGCTCAGAAAGGAAGCAGCAGCAAGAAAGCCTGTAGCTTTCAGACGTGATGAATACGACATGGATTCCCCAAGTGGCGCACGAGAGAGCAAATAAACTCGTCTCATTGTGCTGATTTAGAACACTTGGTCGCATCCTACCGCATAGAAACGTGCCGAAGCGTGTAAGTGGGTGCGCGAACAACGCGCCAGTCATTACTTAGGTTTGATTTATGCCGGCCGTTCGGCTCTTGGTGCGTTCCGGCGAACTTATCAATTATTCGAATCTTCCGTATCTTTTGACACAGTGTAGAGCAAAACTTACGCGGCAGTGTGCAAAGTCCGAAGCGGACCGGAAAGATTTACTTCGGGGAATGCGGCACCGCGGCGCTTACATTCTTTTCCACAAAAATATTTATTGCGCCTGCTGCCGCGGCACCAGCGAGGGCCTGCCCAGCGGCACCCGGCTCGGGCCTGTGCCGCGCCCTGTCACCAGTACCTTGCGCGGTTTTGAGGCGGTTGCCACCGCGAACAGCACCCAGATCACGGGCATCACCGGGTCCGAGCCGGCGACAACCAAGCCGAGGAGCATCACGGCCATGCCGAACAGGCAGCGCTCGAAAAGCTCGAAGCGCGCGTAGCGCCCCGGGGAAAACAGCGGCCGGATCACCTGGGACAGGAACAGGAGAAACAACACCACGCCCGGAATGCCCACGTTCCCCATCAGCGAGCAGGCGAAGCTCGAAGCGCGTACGCTGCCCCAGCCCGCGCCGAGATAGTAGGAGTCGTGCGAAGTCTGGAGAGCCAGCGCGTTCCACAAGCTGCGCTCCCGGTATGAGTCGCTGTCGACCTTATTAACAAATACATTCATCAGCACTTTGCTGATCGTCTGGCCCGCATCGGTGAGAAACAGGACCGGCACCGCAACCGCGACCAGCGTAAGGATGAGAAGCAGCTTGACCGGTGCGACGCCGCGGCGGTGGAACGTGTGGCGCAGGTAAAAGAAAATGCTCCCGAACACCACGGCGGCCAGGCAGGCGTAGCCGAGCGTCGAAACGGTCAGCACGAGCGCCACCAGCATCAGCAGGAAGCTGCCGGCAGACTGCCAGCGGATACGGTGCGTCATCAGGTGCCAGCCGAGCAGCGCAAGCCCGGTGCCCAGATAGAAAGCCGCGGCCGCTGCCTCGGAAAAGGTAGAGTTCAGCCGCCACACGCCGCTGATCTTATAAGCGTTGTAGATAACATGGGTCGTATTCGTATACAGGATCGCCGAAGGATACGGAACGTGGACCAGGGCGTTCGCGAGCTGGTACATCGAGAAAAAAGCGATGCAGATACAGGCGCGGACGTACCAGGTCACGGCGAGACGAAGCTGTTCCCGGCTGCTGTGGATCCCGATCAGATACACGGTAAACGCCGCCAGCAGGTAGCCGACCTGCGAGAAGTTGCTCATCGTCCAGGTCAGGTGCGTGTTCAGCCCGTTGCGGGCATTGCTGACCAGGATGCCGTGGAACAGGAAAGGAAAGCTGACCGATGAGAACACGCCGTAGGCCACAAAGAGCAGCAGCATAAAGAAGGCCGGCCGGTTCAGCCCTGGAATCGGCTTCCAGCGGAGCGTGCGCGTGGCTATCTTGATGGGCAGGCAGATGATGAGCGCGAGCAGCCAGGGAGACACCGGTGAGCCGGCGATGTTCAGCACAGAGGCCGCGTCGAAGATCGAGGTAAACAGGATGATCGGAAGCAGCTCACCCTTGGTGCGCCACCAGAGAAAGGCAATCAGAACAAGTACAGGTAAGGTCGAAGCAGTCATCGCTGGCTTTCTTATTCTCTTTTTTAAAGTGGCTGAGGGCGTCCCGTCTTGTCGGCCCAGGGCCGCAGAAGCGGGAGCCGGGCCGGTTCCGGAGCGTTTCTTTGCGCTGCTGTGCGCCCGCAAGCCCGATCAATGTGGCTCTGCCTTGAGCGAAAGCCACGTCCGGAGTTACTTGCCGGGTACACCTCCGGGGAAACGGTCTAGTAGGCGCCTTCGGTAAATAGAACTGTCTTGATCGTTCGATACAGGATATAGAGGTCCATCGCGACAGACCAGTTACGGACGTAGTACTCGTCAATCTCTGTCCGGCGTTCGTAGGTCGTGTTATTGCGGCCGGATATCTGCCATAACCCGGTAATGCCCGGGGTAACGCGGCGATAGTGCTGGTAGCGGCGGCCGTAGCGGTCTACCTCAGCCATCACGATCGGGCGCGGCCCGACCAGGCTCATCTGCCCGCACAGCACATTCCACAGCTGCGGCAGCTCGTCGAGCGAGGTCTTGCGCAGGATGCGGCCGATGGCCGTTACGCGGGGGTCGCGCTTCAGCTTGCGGTCGCGCTCCCACTCGGCGCGCAGCGCCGGGCTCTTCGCCAGGTGCGATTCGAGCACTTCATCCGCATTCATCACCATGGAGCGGAACTTCCAGGCCGTAAACAGCTCGTGCCCGCGGCCTACGCGGCGCTGCCCGTAGAAGATGGGTCCGCGGGAGCTGAGGCGCACACCCAGGATCAACAGCAGAAACAGGGGCAGGAAGCAGAGGCTCACCGCCGTGGCCACCGCCAGGTCGAAGCTGCGCTTGATCAGCCTCGGCATGGTCTGCGACAGGCGCTGTTTTACCTCGAGCCCCAGCATCCCGCCCAGGTCTTTCGCCGAGACCCACAGGCTCGACATGCCGGCGACGTCCGGCAGCACCAGGACGTGGTGGAAGTGCTGCGAGTACTCATTGAGCACCTCTTCGAGTTCGCTGGCGCGCAGGTGCGGCAGGGCAACGATCGCGTAGCAGCCGCGGTTGCGGCTGGCCAGCTCCTCGGCATGCGTGAACTCCCCGGTGAACAGGCCCGCCGCGGCATCGGAGCGCTGCGCGGGGCTGTTCTGGTTCAGCACCGCGATCGGCCGCAGCCCGAGCGTCGGCTGCTCGGCCAGGATCTTCAGGATCGCATCGCCCGTCCGGTTCGCGCCCAGGACCACGGTCGGCACGCCCCACCAGGACTGTTTCGCTCCGAACGAGCGCACAGCGCGACGGGCCATCGGCACAAACGCCAGGGTCAGCAGCCAGGCCAGCACAAAGGCGATCCGCGAAAAATGTTCGTCAGCTTTGACCAGAAACGTCGACACGATAATCAGCAGGTAGCTGAGAGTGACCGCGTGCAGCATCTTGCGAAACTCTTCAATGGTGTTCGCGGCGATGCCGGGGTAAAGGTCGAGCGCGGAAAAGACCAGGAAGAACAAGGGAATCGCCGGAAGCAGGACAGCATAGGCCGACGGCGAAAAATTGCCGTGGAAGACCAGGCGCACGGACATGGAGATGACGCCGGCGCACAGGACCGCCAGCATGTCCGCGCCGACCAGCGCGGCGATCGTCAGGGTGCGGTTGCAGGCGATCGCTGGAATCTCGACCGTCGGCTTGTACGGTGTAGCCAGTGTAGAAATCGTGCTCATGGGCTCGGCCTCTTGCCTTTCGGCTCTGATGGTGCGAACGCCTGGGCTTGGAAAGCCAGGATTGCAGACGGAGGCCATGGGCGATCCGCAGAAAAGGGCAGTGCTACAGAAGCGCAACGGCAGCGTGCGCCGGGTGGTCCTCACCGCTCTGGTGGTCTGCTTCGGTTCCCTCAGCAGCCTGGCGGTTGAGGTAGGTGCGTGCGGTCACAGCTTCGCCGCAGTGCTCAGCCAGGATCTTGCTGAAGCGTGCCACGAACTGCGCCTCAGAAAATCGGGCTGCCCGGGCGCGGAGCGCCTGGGGTTCGAAATCGGTCGAACGCGCTTCAAAGGTCAACATAGCGCGCTCCAGGGCTTCCGGGGTCTGCTCGTGAAAGAAGACCGCGGTGTCGGGCGTCATCGAATCGAGCACGCCGCCTTCCGCCAGCGCGATCACGGGGCATCCGCATGCGATGGCTTCGACCGGAACGATGCCGAAGTCCTCGACGCCCGGGAACAGCAGCGCGCGGGCCGTGCGGTAGTAATCGGCAAGCAGCGCGTCCGAGGCAAAACCGGTGAACTCGACGTCGGCCCCAAGCGCGGCAGCCAGGCTGCGCAGCCGCGCTTCTTCCGGCCCGCGGCCCACAATCGTCAGCTTGCGGCCCAGGCTCGCGCAGGCGCGGATCGCGTGGTCCACCCGCTTGTACGGCACCAGCGCGGAAACCACCAGGTAGCCGTCGCCGGCCTGGCGCACCGCGGCGCTGTAGCGCTCCACATCGACCGGCGGCGGCAGCACCAGCGCGTGGCGCCCGTAGATGCGGCCGACCCGCTCGGCGACATACGAGGAATTGGCGATGAACAGGTCGACCCGCCCGCTGGTGCGGCGGTCATAGCTGCGCAGCGCCGCGGCAATCGGTGCGAACACAAACCGCGAGGCAAACGCGCCCACGCGGGCCGGCCCGAAATACTCGTCGAACAGGTCCCACACATAGCGCATCGGGGTGTGGATGTAGCAGATGTGCAGCGGCTTGCGCGGGCTCCTCCGGCGAACCATCGCCTTCGCGACCGCATGCGAGGTCGAGAGGACCAGATCGACGCCCTGCGCCTTATTGGTTTCCGCAAAGAAAGGAAACAACGGCAGGTACGAGCGATAGCGCCTGGCGGCCTGCGGCATCCTCTGCAGCAGGCTTGTGTGGATCGCCCGGCTCTCGATCGTCTCTGAAACCGAACCCTGGTTGTGCAGCAGCGTCCACAGCGGCGCCTCGGGAAACAGCCGGCAGAAAACCTCCAGCACCTTCTCGCCGCCGCGCATCCCGGTCAGCCAGTCCTGCACCAGGGCGACCCGGAGCTGCGGCAGTAGTGTGCGGACCTGCCGCTGCATGTGGGCCTGGTGTTGCGTCTGGTGTTGCGTCTGATTTTGCGTCTGATTTTGCGTCCGGGTCGTCTTCATGCCACGCTCCAGCGGCGCGAGCCCTCGCGCGCCGTCACCGGGCGCGCAGCCAGCGCCCGTTCGAGCACCGCCTCGGTCCGCCGGGCAGACTCGGCCCAGCAGAACCGGCCGGCCCGCTCGATCGCCGGCAGAAACGGAGCGCACGCCGCATTCTGCTTCGGCAGATGCCGCAGAATGGCGGCCGCGATCTCGCGCGGGTTCCCGGGATCGATGTAGATGGCCGCGTCGCCGCCGACCTCTGGCAGCGAGCTGTTGGCCGAGGTGATCGCGCGCAGGCCGCAGTGCATCGCCTCGAGCAGCGGCAGCCCGAAGCCTTCGGCCAGCGAGGGAAACAGGAACAGGGAAGCGCCGGAGTAGAGCCCGGCCAGGTGCTCTTCCGGCACGTAGCCGGTGAAGTGGACCCGCGCCGGAATGGCCGTAAGCTGCTGCCGGCCGAAGACCGACAGGCTGGCCCGCTGCCCGGCCAGCACCAGCCAGACATTGTCCGGCAGCGACCGCTGCGCGATGCGCCAGCTGTCGAGGATGCCGGTCAGGTTCTTGCGCGCCTCGAGCGAGCTGAGGCTCAGAATGTAGCGCCGCGACGGCAGCGCCAGCGCGGCGGCGGCCTGCGCGGCTTCTACGCTGCTGGTCAGCCGGGTGGAAGCCGCCGGTCCGTTGTGCACCACGGTGATCTCGTTCGGGTCGCGGCCCAGCAGCTTCACGATGCGGCCCTTGGTGTACTCGGAGATCGCGATCAGGTGAATGGCGCGGGTGGCGAGCCGGCGGAACATGATGTCGTACCAGCGCGCGTACGCGCCGGCGTACCACTCCGGGTGTTCGATCGGAAACAGATCGTGAAAGGTGATCACCTGGCGCGCATAGGAGAGCGGTCCGGCGCCGCAGGGGCTCCACAGCAGCCGTCCGGCGGCCTGTCGGGGCAGCATCGTCTGCTCCCACAGGTGGCCGCGGGGGCCTGTGCCGTTGCGGGGCGCGAGCAGGGCCGGGGCGCCGCTCAGCCGCGCGGTAATCTCGCGCGCGTAGCGCTGGGTTCCCGTAACGCGATGCGCCAGGAAGCGCGCATTCACGACGTAATTCGATGGATCCGAGGCATCAGTCAGGTTTGCCATGGTGGTCTCTTCTATCCTTGTCGCTCTAAGTGGCGGCTGGGGGTTCCTGCGGTTCTGCTAGCTCGCGTTCAGCACGGCATCGTTGTCATAGCGGCCGTACACGCCGTAGTGCTGGTAGCTGGAGCTCATCTCGCGCCGCACCTTGTTCAGCACAAGGCCTAGCACCTTCACATCCAGGCGGTTCAGCGTGCCCAGCGTTGCGGCAACCGCTTCCTGGTTGGTCTGGCCTGCCTGCGTGATCAGTATCACGCCGTCGGCGGCACAGGCGATCTGGATCGGCTCGGCGAGGCCCAGCATCGGGGGCGCGTCGATCAGGATCAGGTCATAGTCTTCCGCTGCCTCGGCCAGCAGGGCGGACATCTTGGTCCCCACCAGGTGCGCGGCGCGCTGCGACAGCTGGCCGGAGGTGATGATGTCGAGGTTCTCGACGCCCTCGATCTTCTGGCGGACGTCATGAATGCTGCGTCCATCCAGGATCAGCTCGGCGAGACCGATCTTGTTGGCGACTGCGAAGTGGTTGTGCTGCGACGGGCGCCGCAGGTCCGCATCGATCAGCAGCGTCCTGCGCCCCTGCAGGGCGTGCGCAATCGCCATGTGCGCGGTGCAGGTGCTCTTGCCCTCGCCGGCCACTGCGCTCGTGACCAGCATAGACTGAAGGCGTTCGCGGCTGCGCTCGAGCAGCACCAGCGAGCGCATCGTGCGGATCGCCTCGATGTACGCGTCCTGGGTGCGGCTCCAGTCGAGCGGCGCCTTCTGCGCCGCTGCCGTCACGTCTCCGCTTTCAAGCTGCAGCTGGCGACCCGCGGGCTTCAGATACTGCACATCCGGCAGCACGCCCAGCACTTCGATGTTGAGGCTGCGCCGCGCCTGGTCCGGATCCCGCACGCTCTTGTCCATCATGTCGGAGACCAGCACGAACCCGATCGAAACGATCAGCGAGACAAAGAAGCCGATGAAGGTGAAAATGCTCTTCTTCGGGAACACCGGGTGAATCTGCGGGCGGGCCTCATCCGCGATGCGGATATTGCTGTTCTGGAACCCGGAGTTGATCCCGGCTTCCTTGATCTTCTGGAACAGCTCGTTGTAGAGCGTCTTGTTCGCATCCGCGTCGCGCTTCAGCTGCTGGTACTGCACCGAGCTTGCGTTCAGCTTGTCGGACTCGGCCTTGGCCTGGGCCAGCGCGTCGCGCAGCATCGCCTCGTGGTTCGCGGCCTGCGAGTACTCGGTCTCTATGCGCTTGCCGATGTCGGTGCGCGCCGCGTTGTACTGCCGGGTGACCTCGGCTAGGTCATTCGCCGACTCCCGGTACACCGGGTTATTCGCGCCGTAGTGCGTCTTGATCACGGCCATCTTCTGCTGCGCGTCCTGCATCTGCTGCTGCAGCTTGTTCAGCTGATCGGCCTGGGTCGAAACCTCGAGCGCCGCCGTATCGCCGCTGGTCACGCCCTTGTATGCGGATTCCTTGCGGATCCGGTCGTTTTCCGCATCGGTGTAGTCGCTGTTCAGCTGCAGGATGCGCGCCGCCAGCACGCTGGTCTGCTGCGCCGGATCGATCACGCCTAGCTGCCGTTCATAGGCCGCCAGCGCCGCGGCGCTCTGGTTCATCGCCAGCTTCAGGTCGTCGAGCTGCTTTTCCATGAAGCCAGAGACATCCATCGAACTGCGCACCCGCGTTTCATACACCTGGTCGATGTAGGAGTGCGCCACGGCATTCGCCACATCGGCCGCAAGCTGCGGGTTCTTCGAGCGGTAGGTGATGTTCAGCAGCAGGCTGTTCGCCGGATGCGTCACCACCAGGTTCTTGAGAGACACCGGGCCGTTCGGCAGAGCGCTGGCGCCGTTTTTCGAAACCGGCAGCAGGTGGAACTTTTGAGCGACCGGTCGCAGCACCTCATCGGACTGGATCAGGTCCATCTCCGTGTTCAGAAACTGCTCCACATCGCTCGTGCTCTCCGCCGCCGCTTCCGTGCTCAGCACGCTCGAAGGTACCTTGTTGTCGACCGTGATCAGCGTCGTGCCTTCATAGATCGGCGTAATCAGGTAGCAGCCGAGGATCGTCAGCGCGGTGCACGCGAACACCGCGATCGCGATCTTGAGCCACGCCCGGCGCAGCAGCCAGAGATAGTGGTGCATCGGCAGCAACTCTTCGCTCTCGGCATGGTGCGCCGGCGCAGAGGTGTAGGTGAGCATCGGCGCATTGCTGGCGGGCAGAATCTTCGGCTTGTTGGATGGCATCGGAGGCATCTCGTTCCCTCTTGAGTGAACTCGTTGTTTTTCGATTAGGGCAGAAAAAGGGCGAAAAAGTGAAAGCCCTCCCTGGAAACTGGAACAGTACAGCGGCTGAACACTCGGCTGCGGCGCCGGCGCGCCTCAGCGATAAATCAACACACCGGTAGCGGTGGCTGCGCCGAAACCGGCGAGCTGCGTGAGTACCTTCGCGGTCATCTTCTGATTGTTGTTTTCAGGCACGTAGAGAATGTCATCCGGCTTGAGTACGACATCCGGGGATTTGCGCTTCAGGATCTCCGCGAGCTGTACCGTGATCTGCTGGCGCGGCTGGCCGACACCCTCCTCGCGGTAGATGAAGGCCTGTTTCGCGCTGTACGCCTCCAGGCCCTCGCTCAGGGCCAGCGCCTTGACCACCGTCGTGTCGGAGTTATCCTGCATCGGGTAGCTGCCCGGCTTCTTGACATTGCCCGCAACAAAGATGTGGCCCGCTTCCGGCACGCGCACTTCCTCGCCGCCCACCAGCTTCACATTGAGCTTGGGATCGGCCTGGTCCATCAACCCGCGGACCGGGATCGACTGCACGCTGACGTGCATCGTGCCGTCCGGCGACTGCTCGTGGCGCGTGACCGTGATGGTCGGGCCTACGGTCGCCGCCAGCCCGCCCGCCTTGGTAATGGCGTCGATCAGCGTTGTGTCGGCTGCTGCCTGAAACGTGATCGGGTGATTGACCGCGCCGACGACATTGACCGGCTTCGAGCGATACTCAAGCACCGAAACGTTCACCACCGGATCAATCAAGACCTGTTGTGCCACCAGCGCGGCGGCAATTTTCTTCTCTACCTGCGCCGGCTGCAGACCGGCTACCGCGATCGGCTGCTTGAGCAGGGGCAGGGCAAGCGTTCCGTCCGAGCCGATCCGGAAGGACCGCGAAAGCTCCGGGCAATACGGCACCATGATCTGGAGAAGATCGTTGGCGCCGAGGGCCTGGTCAGGAAGCACATCAGCCGTGGTGGGAGAAGCCGCGACAGAGGCCACAGTGTTCCCTGTGTTGTCCATCTGCTGCGCGGCTATCGAGCCCGGGAGAGTCAGAGTCAAGGTCGAAATCAGCAGTGCGAAGGCGGAACTCGGTACACGCATCTTCATCGTAGAAACGCTCGTGCGTGCTGCGCGTTGCCGGGGAACAAGTTGAAGCAGGTAAGTCAGGGTCATCGTGGCATCCAGTAAACAGTTTTCGCTGTGGCGCCGCATCCGCTGCTTTGCGGATACTGACGGAGCTGAGGTTCAGCAGCCTGCCCTTCGGAAAGCCACTATGAAGAATTGACGCTCTATGGACCGCCTGCTAGCGGGAACTAGGTAAATCCTCCCGGTCGCCTCGATCTATCGGGACTCTACCATTCGCCCCAACCCGTAACTCAAGCAATCTTGAGTCACTGTCCTGGGCGCAAATCGCACCTGAGGTAATCGTGTCGAGCGCTGGAGAATGGCGTTTTTTTTGTCAAAAATCGTGGCAGATCCTGAATCTACTAAGGATTTCAAGGCATCCGGCTTCTTTCGCGGCCAGGTTACTCGGGGATACCAGAGGAACCGCTTCAGCTGGTCCGGCGGCCAGGCGACCGCGAAAGTTTTTCTTCGTACACAGCATCGTTCCCACGGCATCCCACGCTTCGATGCAGAAAACGGCAGTGGCGCTGGATCGCAGGCCCGGCTACTTAGTCCATCTGTAGAATCCTTCCCGGATGCAGTTTTCCGTTCCATAGATCCCGCAGCCCCGAGAGATTGCCGCTCAACCGGCCGCGGCGATCCACGTATGCCTCAGGAGCGAGACTGCGCACGACATTGGCCAGGAGGTTCCGCAGCACACTCCGCACGGCGTTGAACCAGGGAAACGTTCCCTTGCGTGCCAGGTAAATCGGGTTCGCGACCTGCGAGTAGCCAAAGCGCCTGCCCGAGGTTTTGCCGACCTTCGCGCCCAGGTGGATACCCTGCGCGGACGGCACCATCAGGATCACGCCGAACGGCAGCAGCCTGCGCGAGAAGTCGATGTCCTCGTACCACGCATAGCCGGGCATCTGCTCGTCAAAGCGAATTCCTTCCCGGCGGATGACGCCGAGCCGGAATGCCATGTTGCAGCCATCCGTGTTGAAGTGCGGAAACGGCGGCTCCTGATCGACCGTCGGCGCTGCTGCAATCGCCGCCAGCTTTTTCCGCGCATACTCGACCGTGTAGCCGGGCCCTGTCGCACCGTTGGACAGGATTCTGCCGGTCAGCGCGACTGCCCTCGGATCGGCCGCGAAGACCTGCTCGACCCGCAGCAGGTAATCCCTCTGCGCAAAAAAATCATCGTCCTGGATGAAAATAAGGTCGAACCCGTCGCCTGCGGCATCGAGCAGGTGATTCCGCTGCTCGCACGACCCGCCCGATCCCTTCACGAAACGCACCTGCGGAAACAGCTCCGGCGCATCCCCAATGTCTGAAGCCTCTATATAGGTTACGAAGATCGCCTCCGGCGGTCGGCTCTGCCGGCCAAGGTCAGCGAGGGTTTCCTTCAGAATCGCCGCGCGTCCGCGGGTCGGGATACCCACCGCAAGGGTAAACCGATGCGGCGAGACACTGGATGCGAACGTAGAAGAAGCTTGGAAGTTGCCGGGGGAGGCCATAAAAGACACCGCTGTTCTGGATTATCTGACACCGGTCACGCCATGCTCCGGATCAGGATAGTTCCCTGCGATTCCCGGCTCGTCTGCCTGGTGTACACGGATCAGGCCACCGTGCCTTGCAGGCGAAAAGCCGGGCGATCTTCATTGCAGGCCGCGATCACGCGCAGACTGGCACAGGTCACTGCAATTCGAGAATACGCCGCGGGTGCATCCTGCCGCGTACCAGGTCGCGCAACGCCAGGAAATTGCCCAGCAGACGGCCTCGCCGGTCGACATACGGCTCCGGCCTGATGCTCCTGGCCAGGTTCGCCAGCATGTTCCGCGCAATGCTCCAGCGTGCATCCCGCCAAGGATACGACCCCTTGCGCGAAAGATATACGCAGTTCGCCACCTGGGAGTAGCCGAAACGCTTGCCCGAGGTACGGCCCATTTTCACGCCGAGGTGTATGCCTTGTGCGCTGGGAATCCGGACCAGCCGGCCGAACGGCAGCAGCCTCCTCGACAGATCCAGGTCTTCATACCAGCCGTACGCCGGCAGCTCTTCATCGAAGCGAATCCCGTGCCGAAGCAGGGCTTCCATGCGGAACCCCATGTTGCAGCCGTAGGTGTTGTACGCTGCGACCGGCGGCTGCTGCTCAAGCGACGGCAGGTTTGCAACCGCTTTCAACTTCGTGCGGGCATACGCGGACGTCAGGCCTACTCCTTTGGCGCCGTCGGCGATCACGTTCCCCGTCGCGCCCAGAATGCTCACATCGGCTGCAAATACCTGGGTCAGGCGCTCCAGGTACTCGCATTGCAGGTAGAAGTCGTCATCCATGAAAAAGATCAGGTCGAAGACGCCGCCCGCGGCATCCAGCAGGCGGTTGCGCTGCGCGCAGGAGCCGCCCGCCTCGGCAGGCCCCTGCACGAACTGCACCTGCGGAAACTGTTCCGCGGCATCGCCGATATCCGCGGGGTCGGTATAGCCGACCAGGATGCCGTCGATCGCACGCGTCTGCGAGGCCAGGTCGGCGAGTGTCTCCTTGAGCACCCCCGGGCGCCCTCGCGTGGCGATCCCCACAGCCAGCGTCATCACGCCCTTCTGCTCCTTGGTGAGCAGGTCACGCTGAACGGAATCGATCGGGAAGCAAGCAGCCATGCCGTCTCTCTCATGAAGATACTGCGCGCGATCTCCCAGCCGTTCAGAACCGCGGCAGACATTTTTCTGCAACCGGCTTTCGTAAGCTCTTCATTTTTGATCTTGCCACCTGTCGGCGAAAAATGAACCCGGGCGTTTCAACTTTTCTCGGCGCGCGTAACCTTGAGATGCCGCCGTTACCGTAGTCTCGAAAACCGTGCGTTTGCCCGGCCGGTTGGATAAGATTCGCTTTGAGGCCGTTTTCCTGTGGAGCGCCCGAGGGAGATCATGCAGACAACAGGGAACGAGCCTGTCCATGAAATGGAAAAGGAACACGACGCAGCCGCGATCCGCTCCCTGAGCAGCACCCGCACGGTCGCGAAAAGCGCCATGTGGAACCTGATCGGCCGGGCCGGCCCGCTGGTCGTCGCCGTTCTGGTGACCCCGCACCTGGTGCGCGATCTTGGCCCCAGCCGCTGGGGTATCTTCACCATCGCCCTCAGCCTGGTCGGTATCTTCAGCATCTTCGATTTCGGCATCGGCAAGTCCCTGACCCGGAGCATCGCGGAGCTGCTCACGGAAGGCAAGGCGCTCGAAGCCGCAACCCTGGCCCGGAGCGGCATGGCCGCGCTCACCGTGCTGGGCACACTCGGCGGCTGCATCATGGCTGTTCTGGCGCATCTCTGGGTCAACTCCGGCCACGTCATCGCCCCCGCGCTCCGTCACGAGGTGCTCGACGCGCTGTACGTTCTCTGCCTCTCAGCCCCCATCGTCATCCTCAGCGCCGCGCTCTGGGGCGTCATCGCGGCCTACCAGCAGTTCCGCTCGGCAAACCTCGTCAACGTGCCCATCATGGCCATGTACTACATCGGGCCGCTCATCGCGCTTCACTTCTACAACAGCCTGGTCGGTGTACTGGCCGTGCTTGCCTTGTGCCGCGTGGTCATGGCGCTCTGCTACTGGCGTATCTGTCTCCGCGCCATGCCGGAGCTCAGGCAGGCCCGCCTTGACCTCAACAAGCTCAAGCCGGTAATGCGCATGGGCGGCTGGATGACCGCCTCGAACATCACCTGGCCCATCCTTACCTACTTCGACCGCTTCATCATCGCCTCGGTGCTCTCAGCCGCCGCCACCGGCTACTACTCCACCCCGCTCGATCTCGTCATGCGATTCAATCTCATCCCCATCGCCATCATGAACACGGCATACCCCGCGATGGCTGCCTCTTACCGCCATGACCCGGTCAACACGCAGGCTCTGTTCCGTCGCAGCCTCGCCTCGGTCGCCGGCGTCCTGTTTCCCGCCTGCCTGCTCTGCGTCGCTCTCAGCCACTGGATCCTGACGCTCTGGCTCGGTGCCGACTTTGCCGCCCATGCCACCGTCGTGCTCCGCTGGCTCGGCGTCGGCATCCTGCTCAGCAGTGTCGACAATGTCGTCGCCGGGCTGCTGGACGGCATCGGCAAAGCCAGCGTGAACGCCAAGTTCTCCTTTGTCGAGCTGCTCGTGTACGTCCCCGTCCTCATCGTCCTGGTGCGAACGACCGGGATCGAAGGAGCGGCCATCGCCTGGGCCTTCCGCTGCCTGGTCGATCTCTGTGTCCGGCTCTGGATCGCGCAAAAGCTCTATCAGCCGGTCCGCCCCGTTGCCGTGGCCCTGCTGCCGATGCTGCTGGGTGCCACCGGTACGCTCTTCGCGACAGCCCTGACGGAGGGTACGGTCTTCACGCCCGTCGTTGCCGTCCTCGGCATGGTCCTCGTCTTCGTGCTGCTCTGGCGCTCGCTCACGCACACTGAGCGCTCACGCATCGCCGTCATGGCAGGCCGGTACCTTCCCATGCTTCGCGGAGCCGAGCGGTAAACGCCAGGGCACGGCAGCGGGAAGCCGGGCCTCTCCACTGGCAGCGAACATGCGTCAGCGCGCCGGTGCCGCCATGTAACCGAACACGCGCCCCCGGAACGTCTCCCAGTAATAGCGCACGTGCGATCGCCTGGCCCGTAGCAGGCTCAGCAAGACTCCGCCCAGCGGCCGAATGAAGTAGGGAAGCGCGATCCAGGCCGCGATGGAGTGCTTGCGCAAAACGCGGCCCATGCCGGAACCGTACAGAAAGGCACGGTTGATGGCGCTCGGCGTCAGCGTCTTATCAGGATGGAGAACGCCAATCTCCACATCGTAATGGCCCTTGCTGCCCCGGTGCAGCAGGCGCAGTGCCAGGTCGGGTTCCTCGCCCGAGCCCCACGGGGTGCCGGGTCCAATCGCCGGGTCAAAGCCCTTCACTTCACGGGCCTTGTCCGTGCGCATCCACATCGCAAAACCGATCACCGTCGTCCAGACCGTCCGGTCGTCGATCGCGCAGGAAACCGGCGTCCACCGCCCATTGATCAGCCGCCCGTCGGGCGAAATGCAGTTGCCAGCGAGCAATACCAGCCTGGGATCCTGGGTAAAGTGTCGGGCGATGCGGAGCATGGTGTCGGGCTGGTACATGCAGTCGTCGTCCGGGAAACCGACCACGTCGCCGGTGGCCGCTGCCAGCCCCAGGTTGCGGGCGTTCGAGCAGTTCCGCACGTTGGTGCGGATGTGCGTGAGTGCAAATCGCGGCGAGAATTCCTCGACAATCGGCACCAGCCGGTCATCCTCGTTCTGGTCCACTATCAGCACTTCAAAGTTCCGGAAAGGCTGCCCGGCAAAGCCCTGCAGTAAGTCGTGCAACTCCCGGGTGCGATCGACCGACGCCACCACCAGAGAAAGTTTCATTGAATGGGCCTCGGCCTAAGTCTGCCATAGAAACCGCAGTTTCTACTCGCACTGTCGCTTTACAAGACAGCGTTGCGCGGCAAGCGGCGCGCCCGGCGCTCAGGGCAGCGCCGGCAGCCGTTTACCGAGGGGGGCAGTGCGCCCAACCGTGTAGTCTGTTTCCCGATGGATGAGATCCAACGAGCAGAACCACCGCTGCCTGGACCCGTCGAGCCCGGGCAGCTGCGCGCCTGGCGCACGCAGCTGCGCACCCGGCTCCTGCGGGAACGCGCCGCGCTCAGCCCTGCTCTCCAGGCCGCTGCCAGTGGACGGATCTTCGACCGGCTCACCTCCGCGTTTCCGCAGATCTGGACAAAGACAGTCGGGCTCTACTGGCCCATGCGCGGCGAGCTGGACCTGACCCGTGTGGTCGGCCGCATACGATCCGCGGGCGGAACAACAGCCCTGCCTGTCGTGACCAGGAAGAACGCTCCCCTCGAATTTCATGGCTGGAACCCGGATGTCCTCCTCATCCGCGACGCCTGCGGCATACCCTGTCCACCGCCAGGCATTTCCGTAGAGCCCGAGGTGCTGCTGGTGCCGGCCCTCGGCTTCGACGCCGGCTGCTATCGCTTGGGCTACGGCGGCGGCTATTACGACAGGACCCTCGCCGTGCTGTCGCCCCGGCCGCTGACGATCGGCATCGGCTTCGAGTTCGGCCGCATTGCGACCATCTACCCGCAGCCCTTCGACATCCCGCTCGACTTCATCGTCTCCGAGCAATCCATCCACTCGCCGCCGAAGGCGCAGGACACAGTTCAAGACACGGTTGCCGGGTGATAAAGTAGTCCAAGCAAGGATCCGTTCTTTGCGTCCGCGCGGAGAGATGGCAGAGTCCGGTCGAATGCAGCTGACTCGAAATCAGCCATACCTTTACGGGTATCGGGGGTTCGAATCCCTCTCTCTCCGCCATACTCTTGGATCGTGAGTAAGTAGCGTGTCTTCTACCGGCAGCTATAGCTTCCGGGCGGTAAACCAGGCTCGACAAGCTGCCGAACTGCGTACAGAGAAGAAAACCCATAGGTGCGCCTCTCCAACAGCCTGGCCCGGCGACTGGCTGACTGGCTTCAGGTATTTCTCTCATAAGTGCACCGGCCAGCGGTTGGGAGCGCGGCTCTTCCTTGAAGAAAATCCGCAGCAGGATTATTTTCCGCGGCTTACCGCCGGCAGGAGAATGCTTCGGCCCCGTCTTCCCAGCCGGCATGCTGGCCGCAAAGGTGCGTGCCGCCTCTCAGGTTTTCCGTCGACCCAACACCATCCGGGGCCGTTCCGCCCCGCATGGATCGTGCGGTTCCATGCCATTGCGTACAATCGTAACGTTGAAAGCCTGACTTTGATAACGCCTTCCTGCACAAATCCTCCATACTTCGAGAGAGTGACCGGCATGTCTGCAGAAGCAAACACAATTCGTAAAACGCCAACCGGCATCGATGGACTTGACGAGATCACCGGTGGCGGGCTGCCGACCGGGCGGACCTCGCTCATCTGCGGCAGCGCCGGTTCCGGCAAAACGGTGTTGGCTTTGGAATTCCTGGTCCACGGAGCCATCGAGTTCGGCGAGCCCGGCGTGTTCATGGCCTTTGAGGAGACCGAGCGCGAGCTCACCGAAAACATTGCCTCCTTCGGCTACGACCTCGAAGAACTTGAAAAGAATGGACGGATTGCCATCGATCACGTCTTCATTGAACGGAGCGAGATCGAAGAGACGGGCGAATACGACCTCGAAGGTCTCTTCATTCGACTTGAAAGCGCCGTGAACTCGATTGGCGCCAAACGGGTCGTCCTCGATACGCTTGAGGTGCTGTTCGCCGGACTTACCAACCAGTCGCTGATTCGTTCGGAGCTCCGTCGGCTGTTTCGCTGGCTCAAAGACAAGGGGCTGACCGCGATTGTCACTGGAGAACGCGGGGAAGGGATGCTCACACGCTACGGCCTGGAGGAGTACGTTGCCGACTGCGTCATCCTTCTCGACCACCGCGTGAGCGATCAGATTTCGACACGCCGCTTGAGAATCGTGAAGTACCGCGGCAGTTCGCACGGAACAGACGAGTATCCCTTCCTGATGGGCGGCAACGGGATTTCCGTTCTTCCATTAACCTCCGTCGGGCTAACCCACGGCGCTTCCGTGGAACGGATCTCGTCCGGTATCCCCGACCTTGATGGCATGCTGGGCGCTCAAGGGTTTTATCGCGGTAGCAGCATTCTGGTGTCGGGAACGCCGGGAACCGGTAAATCGAGCCTGGCGTTGTCCTTCCTCAAGGCCGCTTGTGATCGAGGGGAAAAGACGCTCTACTTCGGATTTGAAGAGTCCAAGGCACAGATCATTCGGAATATGAACTCCATCGGTGTTGACCTGCAATCTGCCGTTGACCGCGGCTTGCTGCAGTTCCACACGGTGCGGCCGAGCAACCTTGGTCTGGAAGCGCATCTTGCCTCCATGCACCAGATCATCAGAGAGGTGGACCCGGGTGTCGTGGTCGTCGATCCCATCTCGAACTTCATCTCCTCCTCTGATCAAAGTGGCGTCAAGTCGATGCTGATCCGGCTGGTCGACTTCTTGAAGATGAGGCAGGTGACCGCCATGTTCACGCATCTGACGAGCCTCGGCGGTGCTGCGGAGCGAACCGATGAGAACGTCTCCTCCATCATGGACACCTGGCTGTTGCTCCGCGACTTCGAGTTCGACCGGCATCGGAGCTACGGCATCTACGTTTTGAAATCCCGTGGTATGTCGCATTCTCATGAGCTCCGGGACTTCAGGCTGAGTGATCATGGTATTCAAATAGGCGAAATCTATACCGGGCGAGCCCGGTACCCGCACAGCCAGGAAAACTGAAAAGGCCTATGACAACCAAAGCACAGCAAACTGGCACTTCCGCAGACGTTGAGGACCGGAGCAAGACCTGGCTCCTGCGTCTCTACGTCGCCGGGCAGACTGCGAAATCCATTACAGCGTTCACCAATCTCAAGCGGATTTGCGAGACACATCTCGAGGGCCTGTATCAGATCGAAGTCGTAGACCTTCTTGTCAGCCCGCAGTTGGCGAAAGGGGATCAGATCGTTGCCGTCCCGACCCTGGTCCGTCAGCTTCCACCTCCGGTGAAGAAGATTATTGGTGACCTTGCGAAAGAAGAACGCGTCCTCATCGGACTTGATCTGAAAGCTGCGCAGTCTAACGGTACGGGGGCATAGTCCATGCCGAATCCTGCCGGCGATCCCCGGGACGAGGAACCTGAAGCGGACGTCGCGAGCCGTACACTGCAGGAATTCGAAGCTTTGGTTGCAGATTTGTCGCGGCCCAAATACGTTTTTCGGCTGTACGTTGCAGGTAATACGACCCGTTCAAGGCAAGCGATCATGAACGTACGAAAAATCTGCGAGCAATATCTCGCAGGTCAGTATGAACTGGACGTGGTCGATGTTTACCAGCAGCCCGAAGTCACCAAGTCGGCAGAGGTCATTGCGCTGCCTACCCTCATCAAAGAGCTTCCGTTCCCTCCAAAGCGGTTCGTGGGCGATATGTCGAACACGGAACGCATCGTCGTCGGACTCAAACTGAGGAGTTAATTTGACCGGGTTTTCAGAAGAGCAATACGCTGCGCTCGAGCAGGAAACCGAACGGCTCCGGCAGCGGTTAGTGGAGCTTGAGGACGAACTGGCCGACTCCCGCGAAGTGATCGAGGCCATCCGTTCGGGCGAAGTCGACGCGGTCGTCGTCTCCGGCCTTGAAGGCGAGCAGGTCTTCACGCTCCGCGGCGCAGAAGCAGCCTACCGCGCCCTTGTCGAGGCGATGAATGAAGGTGCGGCAACGCTCGCTGTCGATGGAACCCTCCTCTATTGCAACCAGCATCTCGCCGAACTGCTGGCTATCCCGCTCGATCAAATTATGGGAAGGCCGGTCAGCGACCTGCTGGGGCCAACCGCCATGGACTCCATGCGACCTCTTTTCGCCAGGGCGCTCAAGGGAGTCGCCGCGAAAGCCGAGCTGGAGATGCGCGCCATGGACGGCCGAACCATCCCGACCCAGGTCTCCATCAGCAGGATGAAAATCGAAGAACCCACCGCGCTCTGTATGGTCGTCACCGATCTTACCGAGTCGAAAAAGTGGGAGGAGCTCATCACCGCCGGTAAGTTGACGCACTCCATTCTGGATAGCTCCGCTGAGGGCATCGCCGTCTGCGATCGCGAAGGAAACATCCAGACCCTAAACGGTGTGCTGAAGCGGATGTCGGGATCGAATCCCATCTTTGAACACTTCGACAAAGCATTCCATCTGGAAACCCGGAACCAGGGGGAGTCTACCGGGCTGTTCAGCATCTCCGCTTCGCTCGAAGGCTCCGTTCGAGCCCAGGAAGTCTGTTACCAGGCCGCCGATGGGTCCGAATGTACCCTTCTTGTCAGCTCCGGGCAGATTCTGGCCGGAGCTGGTATTGCCGGTTGCGTGCTTACCTTGACAGACATCACCGCGCGCAAGAGAGTTGAAAGCGCACTGGTGCAGAGCGAGAAGCTCGCCGCCGTGGGGCGCATGGCCTCTTCCATCGCGCATGAGATCAACAATCCGCTGGAATCCGTCACCAACCTGCTCTACATCGCGAGCGGAGCGAACGATCTGGATGAGGTGCGCGAACACCTGGAGACCGCCGACCGCGAGCTCCGGCGTGTCTCCGCGATCACGAGTCAAACCCTGCGCTTTCACAAGCAGTTGACAAGCCCCACTGAGATTTCCGGGAAAGAGCTCCTGAACGGCGTGCTGTCCATCTACCAGGGGCGGCTGCTCAATGCCAACATTCGCGTCGAGATGCTGTGTCGCGTCCGCCGGCCCGTTTGCTGCTTCGAGGGCGAAATCCGCCAGGTGCTGAGCAACCTGATCGGCAATGCGATTGATGCCATGCATTCGGTCGGGGGCCGCCTTCTTCTTCGGTGTCGCGCAGGACACGACCGGACCGGCAGGGAGGGACTTTTTATTACCGTGGCTGACAACGGGCCGGGCATGTCTCAAGAGACATGCGCCAGGGCATTCGAGCCTTTCTTCACCACCAAGGGCTTCGCCGGCACTGGCCTCGGGCTCTGGGTCAGCCAGGAGATCATCGACCGCCACAAGGGTAGACTCAGGCTTCGCAGCACCCAGCGGTCTCCTGGATATTCTACCGTCATCACCCTCTTCCTTCCCTTTATGGCCGCAACACGCTAGGCGTGGGGACTCACCCGCCCGCACAATCCCACGGCGCTCCCCGGATGAGACCCGGATGAGACCCGGCCATCAAGCGGTGCTCACACCGGAACAGCCATCGAGAAGATACTGCTCCAAAGCTCTTTCAACCCCGCGCCGGTTTTCGATGAGCACAGTAGCAGCGGTTCTTCCTCAGGCGGGCCAAGTTCCAGGCCTTTGCGCAGCGTCGCAACCGCCTTCACCCGCCCGTTCCCTGAGAGTCGATCCGCCTTGGTGCCGATCAGCAGAAAGCGCCGCCCGGCATCGCGCAAAAACGCAAGCAGCACAGCATCGCTCTCCTGCGCCGGAATATTCGCGTCGATCAGGCAGAGGCAAAGCGCCAGCGTCGCCCGCTCCCGCAGGTAGGGATCGATGAACGACGGCCACTCCGCCGAAATCGACTTCGAAATCTTGGCATACCCATACCCCGGCAGATCGGCGAAAACCACCCGCGGCGGCTGCTCCTCGCGTTCGCTGATCGCGAAAAAGTTGATCGCGCGGGTGCGTCCCGGCGTCGACGAAACATGGGCCTGTTTCGAGCCGAGCAGGGCATTCAGCAGGCTCGACTTGCCCACGTTCGACCGGCCCAGGAACGCCACCTCCGGCGGCCCCGGCTTCGGAAACTGCGCGGGCGACACCGCCGACAACAAAAACCGCGGAAAAGCAGGCATAGAAGTCTAAGTATAGGCGTTGGTCCCGGCAAACCGGAGCCGCCGCGGTTCGAGACGCTCGATAACAGAAAAGGGGCAGCAGAGGTGAGTTCTTCCACCCCGGCTGCCCCTTTCGCCGCTTTCCCTACTGGTGCGGCCGGCGCTCCGGTCCCGGCACCGTCGGCACATCCAGCAGCACCTCCGGCGTCTCTTCCTTCAGCTCCGGCAGCGGTCCTTCGAGCGCAATCCCCAGCACCTCGTCCATCGAGTCGACAAAGTGCAGCTTCATTGAGCTCTTCAGCAGTTCCGGCAGGTCGGCCATATCCTTCTCGTTGTCCTTCGGCATAATCGCCTCGAACACCCCGGCCCGATGCGCCGCCAGCAGCTTCTCCTTGAGCCCGCCGATCGGCAGGACCTTGCCGCGCAGCGTTACCTCGCCCGTCATCGCTATGTCGCGGCGCACCGGGATCTTGGTCAGCGCGCTTGCCAGGCCGGTCGCCATCGTGATGCCGGCTGATGGCCCATCCTTCGGGATCGCGCCTTCCGGCACATGCAGGTGGATATCCACGTTGCGGTAGAAGTCCTTCGGCAGCCCGAGGTGCTGCGAGCGCGAGCGGATGTAGGAAAGCGCAGCCTGCGCCGACTCCTGCATCACGTCGCCCAGTTGGCCGGTTAGCGTCAGCTTGCCTTTGCCGTCCAGGACCTGCACTTCGGTCTGCAGGATCGACCCGCCGACCTCTGTCCACGCGAGACCGGTGACCAGGCCCACCTCGCTCTTCTCATGCACCTGCGAATCCCGGAACTTCGCCACGCCCAGAAAGTCCTTCACGGTCTCCGACGTGATCGCTTCCTTGTGCTTCGAGCCATTCTTCACCACGCGCCGCGCTACCTTGCGACACACGTTGCCGATCTCCCGCTCCAGGTTTCGAACGCCCGCTTCCCGCGTGTACGCCCGGATGATCTCCTTGAGCGCACTGTCGTCAAAGGTGATGTTTTCGTCACTCAGCCCGGTGTTCTCAAGCCCTTTCTTCACCAGGTACTGCTTTGCAATCTCCAGCTTTTCCACCTCGGTGTAGCCATGCAGCCGCAGCACTTCCATGCGGTCCTGCAGCGGGCCGGGAATGGTATGCAGCACATTCGCCGTGGCGACGAACAGCACCTGCGACAAGTCGTACTCAACATCGAGATAGTGGTCCTGGAAGCTAGTGTTCTGCTCCGGATCCAGCACCTCCAGCAGCGCGGACGAAGGGTCGCCGCGGAAGTCCGACGCCATCTTGTCCACTTCATCCAGCAGGAACACCGGATTCTTGGTCCCAGCTTTTTTCATCGACTGGATGATCTGCCCCGGCAGCGCGCCGATATACGTCCTGCGGTGTCCGCGAATCTCCGCCTCGTCGCGCACCCCGCCGACCGACATGCGCACAAATTTGCGCCCCGTCGCCTTCGCGATCGACATACCGAGTGAAGTCTTGCCCACGCCCGGAGGTCCGACGAAGCACAGGATCGACCCCTTCGGATTTTTCACCAGCTGGCGCACAGCCAGGAACTCGAGAATCCGGTCCTTGATCTTTTCAAGCCCGTAATGGTCCTCGTTCAGCACCTTTTCCGCGTGCTCGATCGAGCGCGTTTCCTTCGACTTCTTCTTCCACGGCACCGCCAGCAGCCAGTCGAGGTAGTTGCGCGAAACGGTCGACTCGGCCGACATCGGCGGCATTGCTTCCAGCTTCTTCAGCTCCTGGATCGCCTTGTCAAACACATCCTTCGGCATGCCTGCGAGCTCAATCTTCTTCTTCAGCTCGTCCCATTCGCTTTTTTCGCCGCGCCCCAGCTCCTTCTGGATCGCCTTGATCTTTTCGTTGAGGTAGTACTCCTTCTGCGCGCGCTCCATCTGGCGCTTCACCCGCGTCTGGATCGAACGCTCCATGTTCAGCTTTTCGATCTCCACATCGAGCACCCCCGCGATCCGGGTAAGCCGCTCCAGCGGCTCGAACACGTTCAGGATCTCCTGCTTCTCGGCGATCTCCAGCTGCAGGTTCGCGGCGATCGTATCGGCCAGCTTCGCCGGCTCATCCACGCGCAGCGCCGCCATCGTCGACTCGAGATTGAGCGACTGCTGCAGCTTGACGTACTGCTCAAACAGCGAGGTCACCTTCTGCGCCAGCTGCTCACTCTGCGGTGTCGCCTCGAACTGCTGCCGGCCCGTGCTGACCGTCGCCACGAAAAACCCATCCGAGTCGGTCATATCGACCGCGCGGCCGCGCTCCAAACCTTCAACCAATACTTTAATGTTGCCGTCCGGCATCTTCACACTCTGCACGATATTGCCGATCGTGCCCACCGTGTAGATATCGTCCGCCCGCGGCTCATCGATGCGGGCATCGTGCTGCGTCGCCAGAAAAATCTTCCGGTCCCCGTTCAACGCCTCTTCCAGTGCGCGCACGCTCGACTCGCGCCCCACCACAAACGGGGTCATCATATGAGGAAAGATCACCATGTCCCGGATGGGCATCATGGGCAATTTACGGAGTTCGCCCCGGTTTGCTTTGGCTTCGCTCATTCTGTCCTCTTCATAGCAGTTAGACGTGCAACTGGCAGGGCCGGATGCGGATTCGTACCGCCGCAGGCCGGCTTTGTTGACTCGATTGTAATGCGTCACGCTCGCCGCCCTGTGACTTCGGCTCAGGGGCTGAGCACTTCCGTGATCCCAGATGGTCAACGGCGACGCCAGCCGCGCTTCCCTCCGGCGTGGTTCTCAGCGGGCACCCACCGCCGCTCCCAGCGTCGCGCGAAAATGCTCCACCGAGAGCAGCAGCCCCGTCTTCAGGTCGATCTTCGGCTCCCAGCCCAGCAGCCGCCGCGCCTTCGAGATATCCGGCTTGCGCTGCATGGGATCGTCCTCCGGCAGCTCCCGGAACGTAATGGCTGAGGCCGAGCCGGTGATGCGCAGGATCGTCTCGGCGCACTCGAGGATGGTGAACTCCGCCGGGTTGCCGATGTTGACCGGCGTATGCTCCTTCGCAGCCGCCAGGCGCACAATGCCTTCGATTTCGTCGGACACGTAGCAGAACGAGCGCGTCTGCGATCCGTCGCCGTACACCGTGAGCGGTTCCCCGCGGAGCGCCTGCACCATCAGGTTTGAGATCACGCGCCCGTCGTCGCGCCCCAGGCGCGGGCCATACGTGTTGAAGATGCGAACCAGGCGGGTATCCACGGCATAGTAGCGGTGGTACGCCGTCACCAGCGCCTCTGAAAATCTCTTGGCCTCGTCGTAAACCGACCGCGGCCCGACCGGGTTCACATGCCCCCAGTACTCCTCGGTCTGCGGATGCACCTGCGGGTCGCCGTAGCACTCTGAGGTCGAGGCATGCAGGAACCCGGCGTTGTACTTCTTCGCAATCTCGAGCGCGTGCCGCGTTCCCGACGACCCCACCTCGAGCGTCTCGATCCCCAGCCGGTGATACTCCACCGGGCTCGCCGGCGAAGCAAAGTTGTAGACAAAGTCCACCGGCCCGAAGTCGAACGCGCGGGTAATGTCGTGCTCTTCGAGCGCAAAACGCGGCTCGCGCGCTAGGTGCGCCAGGTTCTCGACGCTGCCGGTCGAGAGATTGTCGACCCCCAGCACGGAGTGGCCGTCCGCGAGCAGACGGTCGGTGAGGTGAGATCCGAGGAAACCGGCCGCGCCGGTAAGCAGTATGCGCATAATCAGCTTCTCAAGATGCTCGCTTCAGCCTTGCAGATGCAAGCGGCAAAGCCCGGCTTGCCCGCGAGCGGGCGCCGCGTCAGCTGTCCCGGCCAGTCGCCTTGCGCCGGCGCACCCGCTTCCCGCTCCCGGCCGCCGCAGTCTCGGCGGCTTCTTCCGCCGCCGGCGCTTTCGCAGGCGCCTGCGACTCTGAAACAGGGCCAAGCGGCGGTACCAGCAGCCGGAAGCTCGTGCGCGGGATGGCGTCGGCTGCCGCGCGGCCCTCCGCCACGCTCATCAGGAACTCCTGCGCGTTGAACTCCGGTACTTTCTTTCCTTCCACCGTCTCGCGCAGCATCCCGTAGCTCCCGTCCGGCCGCAGCAGCCGCGTCTTCACTGTGTCGGCCAGGTACGCGCTCAGGATTTCATTGCGCAGCCGCGCCTTCAACACCGGGTCCTTGACCGGGAACACCACCTCGCACCGCTCGAACAGGTTCCGCGGCATCCAGTCAACCGAGCCGCAGAACACCTCCTCTTCGCCGCCGTTGGCAAAATAGAAGATGCGCGAGTGCTCCAGGAACCGGCCCACGATCGAGCGCACCCGGATGCGCTCGCTGTACCGCGGCAGCCCGGGCCGCAGCGAGCAGATGCCCCGCACAATCAGGTCGATTTCCACTCCGGCCTGCGAGGCCTCGTACAGCGCCTCGATAAAGCTCTGCTCCAGCAGCGAATTCATCTTTGCCACGATCCGCGCCGGCCGCCCCGCCCGCGCGTGCTCCGTCTCGCGCTGGATCAGGTGAATCGTTTCCTGCGCCATCGTGATCGGCGCCACCAGCAGCGGCGCGTAGTCGTCCGACTCCGCGTGCGCCGTCAGGTAGTTGAACACCGAGTGCACGCTGGCCGTGATCGCCGGGTCCGAGGTAAGAAAGCTGATATCCGTATAGAACCGCGCCGTCACCGGGTTGTAGTTGCCGGTGCCCAGGTGCGCGTAGCGCCGGATGCTGCCGTCCGCGTCCCGGCGCACCACCAGCGCCAGCTTGCAGTGCGTCTTCAGCGACACGATTCCGTGGAAGACCTGCACCCCGGCGTCCTCCAGGTTGCGCGCCCAGCGGATATTGCTGGCTTCATCGAAGCGCGCCGTCAGCTCCACCACCACCGTCACTTCCTTCGACTGCGCCGCTTCCGTCAGCGCCCGGAAGATCGGCGAATCGTCGGAGGTCCGGTAGAGCGTCTGCTTCATCGAGACGACCGCCGGATCGGCCGCCGCGGCCTCGATAAACCCCACCACCGCGTCGTAGGAGTCGTACGGATGGTGCAGCAGGATGTCGTGGTGCCGCAGCTCGTCGAACAGATCCTCGGATTTGCGGTGCAGCCGCAGTTCCCGCCCCGCAAAAGGCGGAAATTTCAGGTCCGGGCGCTCGACCTCGCCATACAGCGTCATCAGCCGCGACAGGTTCACCGGGCCGTCCGTCCGGTACACCTGCGAGTCGTCCAGCTCGAAGTTCGAGCGCAGCCGCTCCACGATCTCCGGGTGCGCATCCTGCTCGATCTCCAGCCGCACCGCGTCTCCCTTGCGGCGGTTGTGCAGCTCCGAGCGAATCGCCTCCAGCAGCGATCGCGACTCCTCTTCCTCGAAATAAAGGTTCGAGTTGCGCGTGACCCGGAACGCCGCGGTCGACACAATCTCGTACCCGCGGTACATTCCCGCGGCGTGGTGCTCAATCAGGTCATGGAGAAACAGGAAATCGATCGTTTTGCTGTCGGCCGTTTGCGGCAGACGGATAAACCGCGGCAGCGCCCGCGGAACGGTCACCACGCCCAGCACGGCTGCGTTCGCCCCCTTGCGCTTGCGCTTCAGCAGCAGCGCCACGCACAGCGCCTTGTTCAGCACCCGGGGAAACGGGTGCCGCGGGTCGATGGTGATCGGGGTAAGCAGCGGGTCCACGTCCCTCTGGTACAGCATCGCCGCGGCCTTGCGCGCCTCCTCCGTCAGCTCGGCCCACGGCAGCATGCGGATGCCCTCCGCGCACAGCGCCGGGTGCAGGTCCGTGTTCCAGCACGCGTACTGCTCCGCCACAAAGCTGTGCATATCTGCGGTGATCTGGTCCAGCAGCGACTGCGCGGTCATGCCGTCCGGGCCCGGCTCGCCCAGGCCCTCCTCGATCCGCTGCAGCATCCCGGCTACGCGCACCTCGATAAATTCATCCAGGTTCGACGCCGTGATCGCGAGAAACTTGATCCGCTCCAGCAGCGGGTTCGTCGCGTCCTGCGCCTCGCCCAGCACGCGCCGGTTAAAGTTCAGCCAGGAGGCGTCGCGGGAGATAAAAAGATTGCGGTGGGCTTCATTCATCTAAAATTTGCCGTCCGGGCGCCTGCGCGCAAACCCATGCTACTCGCGGGCCGCCCTGCGCATGGAAAGGATTCTCGTGTCTCCGCCGAGCCGGGCCTTGTTCAGCAGGATAGTTCGGCAGGATCGTTCAGCAGGTAGGATGCGGTCGCCGAAGAGGTTGACCCACGGCAGGCGGCAGCAGAAGATGAAAAGAGAACGAGGAGCAAAGCCGGGAGGTATTTACGATGGCGACGAGTGGATGCGGGGAGGCAAGTGCGGTGCAGGGCATCGCGGTAGAGCTTTTCCAGCTGGCATCGCTGCTGGTGGGCGATGAAGCGAAGGCGCTGGAGCTGATTGAACACTCCATCGCGACCATGGAGATCGACCCGTGCATCGATCCTGAAGCCGCGCGGACGCAGGCGCGCACGCGGGTCACCCGCGAAGCGCTCACACGGCTCGTCGCGGCCGAGCCCGCCATGTTCGCCCACGGCGTGCAGCCGGCCTTGGCGCACAGCCCTTGTATTCAGGACGACGATCTGCAGGCCGCGGGCCTTACCCCCGCCGAGCTGCGGTCCTGGATCGAGAGCCAGGGCAAGCCGGAGCTGCGCAAATGGCTCGAAGGTCTGCCCGTCGCCCAGCGCGCCATCTTTGTGCAGCGGGCCGTGCTCGGCCAGGGCAACGAGGCGGCAGCCAGCCTGCTGCGCGAAGCCGGCGGCGCGCACGGCTGGACGGCTGAAGGCGTCAGCGGCGTCTTCCGCCAGGCGCTCTGTTCCTTGGCAAACCTGCTCGTGCACGCGCCCGGCGTCGAGGCTGTCCCGGCCTAGTCCCGCGGTCGAGCCGCCGCCTGCGTTGAGCCCTGCCGCGCCGTCTGTGCCTCGCGCACGGGACGCACAAGGGTGCGTCCCTCAGCCTTTCCGCACCGCATCTTTATTATGTCAGGAGGCGGCCCGGGCGACACGCGAGGGGAGTTCCCGCCCTGTCGAAGAGTCCCGCGAAAAAACGCCATCTTTCGAGGCAGCCGTGCATCCAATAGCGGCGGAGAAGAAGACGCCAAAGGTTTAGAACGGGAGTGTGTGTGCAGCAGGGAGTGAGAGGCCATTCGCGGGCCGCATTGTTGTCGATCTCGGTCTTCGGGCTGGCCGCCTGCGGGTTGCTGCTGGCGCCTGGGGTCGCGCGGGCGCAGCTCGGTTCAGTCAGCGCCGGCACGGTCGGTACGCTGCCGAACCCCGTACAGATCAACCCCGCCCAGGTTGCGGCGGACAGCTACCAGGGCAGCGTAGCGGACGAGCGCCTGGTGCCCGGGGTTCTCCCCCTTTCGCTCGACGATGCCGTCGCCCGCGGCCTGCGCCACAATCTTGGACTGATCCTCACCGCCAACAACATTACCTCGGCTCGTTCCACCGAGTTGAACCAGCTCCAGGCCCTGCTCCCCACCATCAACGGCACCATTAAGGAAGCCGACCAGGAGACAGACCTCCAGGCCGAGGGCCTGCGTATCGCAGGCTTCCCGGCAATCATCGGGCCGTACGGCTTCACGGACTTCCGCGCGACGCTCAACTGGACCCTCATCAGCGTGGCCTCCCTGCGCAACTACATTGCCTCCAAACACTACTTCACCAGCACGAAGCTCTCGCTCGACGACGCGCGGAACGAAGTCGTCCTCAGTGTCGGCAACGCCTATCTCACGGTCGTGGCCGACCAGTCCCGGGTCCTCTCGACCCAGGCACAGGTTGCTACCTCCAAAGTCTCGTTTGACCAGGCGCACCAGCAGCACCTCGCCGGCACGTCGCCGCTGCTCGATGAGCTGCGGGCGCATGTCGACTACCAGACCCAGCAGCAGAACCTGATCCAGGCGCAGGCCACCCTCGACAAGGACAAGCTCACGCTGGCACGGGTCATCGGGCTCAATGTGGCGCAGCAGTTCGCCCTTACCGATATGGCTCCCTATGCCGCCCTCGACAACATCGACCCGGATACCGCGGTCGCGCAGGCGCTGGCCAATCGCAAGGACCTCCAGGGATTTGCCGAGCAGCTCAAGGGCGCCGACGAGGCCAAAGGCGCGGCCAAAGCCGAGCGCTACCCCACCGTTGCCTTCAGCGGCGACTACGGCGATATCGGCCCCAACGTATCGACCTCGCACGGCACCGGCGACGCGACCGGCTCGATCGATATTCCCATCCTCGAAGAAGGGAAGATCCGCGGGGATGAAGCCCAGGCCGAGACGCAGCTGGAGCAGGCCCGGGCGCAGCTCGGCAACCTGCGCGGGCAGATCGCGCAGGATGTCCGCGACGCCATTCTCGATATCCAGTCGGCGGAAAAACAGGTCTCCGTCGCCCGGAGCAACAAGGCGCTGGCCGCCGAGGCGCTCAGCGATGCGCAGCAGCAGTACGCCGCCGGGGTCTCTGACAATTTAGCTGTATCGCAGGCGCAGCAGCAGGTCGCCCAGGCAGACGATCAGTACATTGCAAGCCTTTATCAGCACAATGTCGCCAAGCTTTCGCTGGCGCGGGCGCTGGGGGTTGCGAGCACCAACCTGAAGCAATACGTGGGAGGCAAGTAAGTGGCAGAACAGACACCGGATACAGAGGTCGGCCGGAAGCAGAACGCGGATGATGCGCACGGCAACGATGCGACGCAGGACAACAATCCGCGGCAGAAGTCGCGCCGGCGCTTCATCATCATCCTGGTGGTGGCCGTGCTGATCGCGGGCGCACTGCTCTTCTACTGGCACTCCACCTTCTTTGAGGACACCGATGACGCCCAGGTCAACGGGCATCTCATCCAGATTTCCTCCCGCATCAACGGCACCGTCGTGAGCGTGCCCGTGGTTGAAAACCAATACGTCAAGGCCGGCGACACCATCGTGGAGCTGGACCCGCGCGATTACGAGACCGCCGTGCAGCAGGACGAAGCGAACCTGGCTGCGGCGGAGGCAAATCTCCAGTCGAACACGGTGAACATTCCCGTCACGACCACGAGTGTGACCACCAACCTCGCCGCAGTCGCTGCCACGCTTGCGCAGGCCGACAGCGCCGTGACGCAGGCGCAGCAGCAGCTCGAGGCCAACCGTGCGGCCATCGCCCAGGCCGATGCGAACTATATCAAGGCCAAGCTGGACGTGGAGCGCTATACCCCGCTGGTGCAGCGCGACGTCATCTCAAAGCAGCAGTTCGATCAGGCCGTAGCGACGGCCAAGGCGGACGAGGCGGCACTTGCCCAGGCCCGGCAAAACGCCGATGCGTCCTCAACCGCGGTGCGCATGGCGCAGGACAGGGTCGTGCAGACCAAGGCCCAGCTGCAAAACGCGAAGACAGCGCCGGAACAGATCAGGATCCAGAAAGCCAGGACCAGCCAGGCCGCGGCCCAGGTCGAGCAGAACCGCGCCGCGCTCGCGCAGGCAAAGCTCAACCTCAGCTACTGCAAGATCATTGCGCCCGTCGATGGCATCATCACCAGCAAGAGCGTTGAAGTGGGGCAGAACGTCTCCACCGGCCAGAATATGACCACCCTGGTTTCGCTCGACGACATCTGGGTCACCGCCAACTTCAAGGAAACCCAGCTCGACCACATGCGCGCCGGGCAGCCCGTCACCTTCAGCGTCGATGCCTACGGCGGCCGCAAATATGACGCCGTCGTCACCCAGATCGGCGGCGCGACCGGCTCGGTGCTCAGCCTGTTCCCGCCTGAAAATGCGACCGGCAACTATGTCAAAGTCGTCCAGCGCGTTCCGGTGCGCATCGACCTCAAGAGCAAGAGCGAGGACCAGGATCACCTGCTGCGTCCCGGGCTTTCCGTCGAGCCCAAAGTGCGCGTCAAGAGCTGAGCCGCCCCGCGCTGCTCGTGGCCTATGGCAAAGATTCACCAGTCCGCGGCGGCCGGCTTTTCCGCCCGCCCCTCTGTCTACGTCAGCGGCCGGCCGGAGTATCCGGCCGCGCTCGATCCGTGGCTGCGCAGCAAGCTTGCCCTGCGTCCGGGGCAAACGGTCCTCGATCTCGGCGCGGGTACGGGTAAGTTCTCAAAGCGGCTGCTCGCGACCGGCGCCACTGTCATCGCGCTCGATCCCGTGCCCGCCATGCTGGATGAGCTAAGGCGGCAGCAGCCCGGCATCGACGCCAGGGAAGGCTCCGCCGAATCCATCCCCGCGGCGGATGCCTCGCTCGACGCAGTCGTCTGCGCCCAGTCGTTCCACTGGTTCGCGACAGCAGAGGCGCTTCGCGAGGTATATCGCGTGCTGAGGCCGGGCGGCCGGCTCGGCCTGGTCTGGAACGTCCGCGACGAAACGGTGCCCTGGGTCGCGGCCCTGACAGAGATCATCGAGCCTTTCGGCGGCGATACCCCCCGCTATCACACCCAGGCCTGGCGCCGTGTCTTTCCTGCCGAAGGCTTCAGCCCGCTGCGGGAGAGCGCGTTCAGCAACGCCCACACCGGCTCTCCCGAACAGGTCATCGTGGACCGGACACTCTCGGTCAGCTTTATCGCGGCTCTTCCCGCCGGCGAGCGCGACCGGGTAGCCTCCCGGGTTCGCGACCTCATCGCGGCCACCCCCGAGCTGGCAGGAAAAACCCGCGTCACATTTCCCTACACGACCATGGCCTTCAGCTGCGTCAAGCTCCCCTACCCCGGCCAGTGACCAGAACTCAGGCCGGCTGGCTCGCGGTCTTCCGCGTCGCCTGGTCCTTTACCTCCGCGCGCAGCGCAGCCTCCCGGATCGGCTTCTCGTGCAGCAGCAGCTCCGCCGCCTGCAGGTGCGGGTTGGCGTGGAACCAGCGCTGGCACGCGTCCTTGTGCAGCAGGTTCAGCAATGCCAGCAGGCCCATGCCCTGGTGGTGCGCCATCCACTCGCGCACCAGCCGCGGCCGGTCCTTGCCCTGCACATAATCCACTGCCTCGTACAGGCCGTAATCGCCGGACCAGCCGGCCTTCGTCATCTTGCGCAGGTTCCGCAGCGCCTGTTCGCGGTCCATGCTGAGCGCCAGGAAGCTGGCATACGGCGCGACCACCGGCCCTGCGGTCGCGTCCCACTTCAGGGCAATCTGCGGGATCCCGAAAGCCCGGTAATGATAGTGCCCCGCGTCATCGGTCTCCGCGTAGCCTGACTCCGAGATCCCCCAGGGAATCCCGTGCTTGCGGCCGAAGCCCCGCTGCACCTGCACAATGCCGGTCAGCGTGCGCGCCATCAGCGTCTCCGGGTAGGAGCGCATCCACAGCGACGGCATCAGGTACTCGAACATCGTGCCGGTCCACGACAGCAGCACCGCGTGCCCGAATGCGAGCGTGTGCGTGCGGCCCATCTTGAACCAGCTCTCCTGCTCCAGGTCGCCCTTGCCCACCGCGACGAACACCGCGACCCGCGCCTCGGAGGCAAGCATGTCGTAGCAGGCGGCGTGCAGCTCCTGCTTCGGTACGTCGTAGCCGATGGACAGCATCTGGCGATCGCGGTTGACCAGGAAGCCGAAATCCATGTCGTTGGCCAGGCGGAACGACTGCTCGGAGCAGCGCGTCACGGCTTCGGCCAGCGCGCGCAGGTTCTTTGCCGCCGCCGGCAGCAGGGCGCGCAGCTGATCGGCCAGCACAGACTGCGCCGCATCGCCTTCCGCTTCGCGCCCCGCCGGCAGGCGCTCCAGCCGGCCCTCCAGCTGCTGCGCGAACGCTTCGCCGGCCGACAACACCGGGTGTGCGCCGTTCTCGCCGAGGCCGAGCGGCGCGATCGAGCGCAGCGGCGCAAAGCGCGGCAGCAGCCACGGCTGGTACTCGTTCACCAGTGCGGCGATGGCGCGGATACGCTGTGCGTACTCGACCTTCCACCATGCGGCTTCGTTCGGCGTGGCGGGCGGGTTTTCCGGCTTCACTGCGGGAGCGGGCTCCGCGAGCGCCGCAGCGCGCTCGAGCGTCCAGCGCAGCATGGCGTTCAGATCGGTATTCTCCGCCGGCGCGTCGACCTGCGCCAGCAAGGCCTGCGCCTGCAGCCCGGCCAGCAGCCGCGGCTCGATCAGCGGCCCTTCCAGCAGCTCCGCCGCGCCCATGCGCAGCGTGTACAGCGAGGCGGCAAAGTTCCCGCTGTCCACCGAGGACACGGTGATCGGCTGAATCGGCTCCAGCGTCTGCGTGTTGTACCAGTTGTAAAGGTGGCCCCGATGCTTCTCCAGTCGTTCAAAGGTGTCCAGGGTCGCGAGGGTAAGCCGGGCAAACTCGGGCGTCGTCAGCCAGCCGAACTCAACCGCCGCCTGCCGCGCGTTCAGCAGCAGTCCCAGGTTGGTCGGCGACACGCGCGCCGCCTCGAACAGGCCTGCTTCTTCCACGTTGTCCGGGATCAGGAAATTGTGCTGCTTGCCCCCGAACTCGTGGAAATAGCGCCAGATGCGCAGCGCATGCTGCCGCAGGAACGCCGCGTCGGTTTCACCCAGCGCCGCGGTCTCCTCGCGCACCGGGCTGTTGAGCCAGCGCGTAATGGACGGGGCCAGCGCCCATAGCAGCAGTACCGGCAGCGCCACCAGCAGCGGAAGCGGAGCAGTGAAGACGCGGCCGTGGCCGGCGAACAGCGCGATCGGATGCGCATTGCGCCAGTAAATCAGCAGCGCAACCGCGAGCGCGAACAGGGGCGAGGCGGTAAGATAGCGGTCCACCGGGGTCACGCGCTTGCCGGCTTCGGCCTCGGCGGCCGTCTCCCACTCCAGCAGGCGCTGGCCGGTGATGAAGCGCCGCACCAGCGCGCGCACGATGGCATCGAGCGAAAGAAAGGTGGAGTGCGGCAGGAAGACAACATTTAGCAGGGTGATAAACGCGCCCTGCGCGCCGCCCCGTACTGCTTCGCCCACCGCGCCCACCGTTTCTGAAACCGAGGCGCGCCCGAGCGAGAAGACCAGCTGCACGATCGTCGGCAGGAACATCAGCAGCAGGGTGATCAGCGTCCAGTACAGCGCGCCGCCGTCGAGGCCGAGCCACCCGGCGATCAGCAGCAGCATCGTAAACGGCTCCACCAGCGAGCGGCGCAGGTTGTCGAGAATCTTCCAGCGCGAGATGGTCGAGATCGGGTTGCGGACCCTCCTGCGTGACTCATCGGGCACGGACTTGAACAGCCACTGTGCAATCTGCCAGTCGCCGCGCACCCAGCGGTGCTTGCGGCGGGTATACGCGGAGTAGTGCGAGGGGTAGTCGTCGATGACTTCAATATCTGTCGCCAGCCCCGCGCGTGCATACGCGCCTTCAATCAGGTCGTGCGACAGCAGGGCATTGCGCGGGAACCGCCGGTCCAGCACCGCGTGGAGCGTCGCGACCTCGTAGATGCCCTTGCCGGTAAAGATGCCTTCGCCGTAAAGATCCTGGTACACGTCGGAAACCGCGCGCGTGTAGATGTCGAAGCCGGTCTGCCCGGAGAACAGCGCGGCCAGGCGCGAGCGCGCGGCGGACTGCACGCTGACCCCCACACGGGGCTGCAGGATGCCGTAACCCGCGGTCACGATGCGGCGTCCGGGGTCGATCACGGCGCGGTTCAGCGGGTGGGCCATCGCGCCGACCATCGTCGCCGCGGTGCCGCGCGGCAGCTGCGTGTCCGAGTCGAGCGTGATGATGTACCGGATATGGCGCACCGCTTCCACCGGGCCCGCCTTGACCGGGAACGCGTCGAAAACGCCTTCGAGATACTTGTTCAGGTCGAGCAGCTTCCCGCGCTTGCGCTCCCAGCCCATCCACACGCCCTGCCGGGCGTTAAAGATGCGCAGCCGGTGGAACAGCACAAAGCATCCGCCGGTGTGCTGGCCGCAGTAGCGGGCGTTGAGCCCGTCGATCAGCTTCACGGCCAGGTCCACCAGCGGGTCGGAATCGTTTTCGCGCGGGCGCGTCACCGCGTCCGGTAGATCGGTGATCAGGGCGAAATGCAGGTTCGGGTCCTGGTTGGCCAGGTACCGCACTTCCAGGTCGGCCACCAGTTCGCGCAACTGCGCTTCACTCATCAGCAGGGTGGGCACGGCCACCAGCGTCGCGCAGTCCGCCGGAATACCGAACTTCTTGAAGTTGAGCTTGGGCAGGCCCGTGGCCTCGAAAATCGCGGTCACGAGATTGTTGACCAGGTCCACGACGCCCTGGGTCGCGGGCAGCACGAGCAGCAGAAACGCAAGGACCAGGCCGCCGAAGTTGTGCGTGATCGGCACAATCGGCAGCACCAGCCCGGCGATCAGCAGCACGGAGAGAATCTCGATCGGCGCAATGTAGAAAAGGTCGGCGTCGCGGCGCGCGGCCATCCGGATGCGCTCGAGAAACGGAGGCCGGTAGCCGATGGCATGGGCCAGGTCGTCAGCGCCCGCATCGACCAGGTAATAGCCGATGTGCGACTCACGCACATAGACGCGCGGGTCGGCGATCGCGCGGGACTGGGCCGCGCGCGCAAAGCGCAGCGCTTCCCGCGCCACTTCGATCTCGGTCAGGTCGGCATGGCTTGAAAGCTGGGCGACGCGCTTGCGGTAGCGCTCGCGGCTTTCAAAGTCCATGCGCGGGTACGCGCCCGCCGGGTCTTCCCGCAGCACCGCATCGTAGGCGATCAGCGGTTCCGCGACGATCGACCAGTCCGCGTAGCCGAGCTCGCGCAGGCTCTTCAGGCAGGTCTGGATCACCGGGTTCAGCCCCGGTGGAATCCCGGCGTCGAGCACCGCCGTGCCTTCGCTCACCGCCTGCTCCATCACGTGGAACTTCATCAGCGAGGAGAGCGACCAGAGCTCCAGCAGCTCCAGCGGCTCGCGCTTCTGGATCTCGTCGATGTAGATGGGAAACGCCTTGGCGTCCCAGGCGTTCTCCGTCGCCTTGAAGTAGCCTGCCGCCACCGCGGCGATGCGCGGCAGCCCGTCATGCCCGTCGTCTTCCTTGCTCGAGCCTTCCTTGCCCGAGCCTTCCAGGCGGGGCAATTTCTCGAGGATGCGCTTGCCCCCGTCGACCTCGTTGAGGGCGGAGCGCAGCAGGCGCGGATTCTCCCGCAGCACCAGCACCGGGTCGCCGGCCGTCGAGGTGTAGTCCGGCTCCGGTAGCGCATCCAGCCGCTGCACCAGGGCGTCCAGCGCGGCCCGGGCCGCGGCCACGCGCGCCGGCACGCCTCCGTGTCCGCTCGGGTGGCGGCTCGCGCGCCAGCTGGCGGCGTCGGCGCGCGCCTGGGCGCGAACCTGTTCTTCGGTCCACGGAGCGGGCGCTGCCGGCGTGGTCGCGGCCTGGGGTGTGGTTTCTTGCTGGGTCATCTCTTTCAAGCTACAACTCCGGGTGACACAACAGTGCGGTCAGCGATAGCTGGCCGCCTGCATTTCAAACATTTCGGCATAAAGCCCGTTCAGTCCCATCAGGTACGCGTGGTCGCCTTCTTCCACAAGCTGGCCGCCGGCCAGCACCACGATGCGGTCGGCCATCCGCACCGTCGAGAACCGGTGCGAGATCAGCAGCGCCATCTTGCCCTGCGTCAGCTCGGCAAAGCGCTCGAACACCTCCAGCTCCGACCGCGCATCGAGCGCCGCCGTCGGCTCGTCCAGGATCAGCAGCTGCGCGTCGCGCAGGTAGGCCCGCGCCAGCGCCATCCTCTGCCACTCCCCTCCGGAGAGGTCGACCCCGCTCTCGAACCGCCGCCCCAGCATCTGGTCGTACCCGCCGCCCAGCTTCGCCACCACGCTCGCGGCCAGGCTCTTTTCAGCCGCCAGCTCGATATCGCCCTCCGTGTGCTCCACCTCGACATGGCCCACCGCGATATTCTCCCGCGCTGTCATCTCGTAGCGCATAAAGTCCTGGAAAATCACGCCCATCTCCTTGTGCAGCTCGTCCAGGTCGTACTCGCGCAGGTCAACGCCGTCCAGCAGAATCTCGCCCTCCGTCGGGTCGTACAGCCGCGTAATCAGCTTCACCACCGTCGTCTTCCCCTGCCCGTTTTCCCCGATCAGCGCGATCCGCTCCCCCGGGCGCAGCGTCAGGTTAAAGTCCTTCAGCACCCGGCGCTCCGTGCCCGGGTACGCGAAGCTCACGTTGCGGAACTCGAACCCCTCCCGGATCGGCTGCGGCACGGGCCGGCTGTTGGGCTTCGAGGTAACGGTCGGCTTCATCTCGAAAAACGCGATCAGGTCCGTCAGGAACAGCGCCTGGTCGGCCATGCCGGAGGCGGTCGAGAACGCCTGCTGGAAGTTGCTGCTCGCCTGTTGAATGGCGCTCGTTACCAGCACGAAGGCGCCCACCGATGGGTAATGGCCGAGAAACGCCTCATACACCGCAAAAACGTATGCGCCGTAATAGCCCATCGTGCTGACCAGGGACAGCAAACCACCCCAGATCAGCTTGCGGCGCGATAACGCCACGTCCTGGTCATAAATAGTCCGGGACAGCTTGCGGAAACGATCCGTGAAATAGCCGCTGAGATTGAACAGCTTGAGCTCTTTTGCAGCCTCCTTGCTGCCTCCCACCTGCCGCAGGTAATCCATCTGGCGCTTGGCCGGAGTCTGGCGGAAATTCTTCGCGTAACCCAGAAAAGCGAAATGGGTCTCGCCGAAAAAAGAGGGGAGCACCCCGGCGATCAGGAGAAAGATCAGGTACGGCGAGCGGTAAATCAGGATGACGCTCCACTCCACCGTGGTTATGACCTGCTGCAGCAGCCGTCCCATCTGCTGGATCATGGCCAGCCGGTCGGTCGCCTGGACCCGTGCCCGCTCCAGCCGATCGTAAAAAACAGGGTCCTCGTACGTGGTCAGGTCCAGCTTCGCTGCCTGCTCCATCACCTGCACGCTCACGTGGTAGGTGTAGCGGTCGGCAAGCAGTTGGTCGCCGTAATCCATCGCCCGGCTCAGAATGCCGGTGAACAGGGCCAGACCCACCTCCAGGCCGACGAAGACCCAGAAGTGCGGGAATACGGGCCGGTGTTCCAGCGATTCAGTCACGCCGGTCACGATGTGCGCTGCCACCGCGCCGGTGGCCAGCTGCAGCAGGGGCACCGCAAGCCGCAGGATCAGGCCCCACGTCACGACCAGCGGGCCGGACTTCCACAAAATCTTCAGAACGGGCGGAACATTGCGCAGCGCCTGGATGCGTTCCGCCCAGGCGTTGCTCGTTTTTTCCTTAGCCTCGGCCATCTGGTTGCTTCCTGCTCGCAAGGAGAGTGCCGCGCGGGCTCGTCAGCAAGACAGACCCACAAAAGCTACCCCAGAGGATGCGAAAACCCTACGGTACGTTGTCAGCAGCTTCGCTCCCCGGCCTCTACGGGCCTTGTTTCAAGGCCGGACTGCAACAATCCCTCCCCGCGGCGACAGGCCCCGCGTCCCATCCGTACCCGATTCCCCGCAAGCTGCATCTACGTGGGTGAAAACCACACCGAACCGCATTGGAGGAGCACGCATGCACATCCTTCTCACCACCGATACGGTCGGAGGCGTCTGGACCTTTACCGAGGAGCTCAGCGCCGGACTCGTCCGTCTCGGCCACCAGGTCACCCTCGTCACCCTCGGCCATCCTCTCGATGAAGGCCAGCGAAACTGGCTCGCATCCATGCAGTCCATGCAGTCGCCGCTGTTCCGCTGTATCGAAACCACCTTCCGGCTGGAGTGGATGGAGGACGCCACCGAAGACCTGGAGCGCTCGGCCGAGCTGCTGCGCAGCCTCGTCCGCAAGCTTGAGCCGGATGTGCTGCACAGCAACCAGTTCGCCTACGGCAACCTCTCCGACGTGGTGCCGGTGCTGTTGACCGGCCACAGCGACATGCTGAGCTGGTGGGAGGCCGTGCACGGCGAACGCCTGCCGGATACCGGCCGCATGCGGTCCTACACCTCCATGGTGCGCGCCGGGCTTGAAGCCGCCACCCGCCTGGCTGCCCCCACCGCCTGGATGGCGCGCGAGCTGCGGGAGCAGTACGCGGTCGACCGCCCGGTCGAGGTGCTGCCGAACGGCCGCTCGCCGGAGCTATTCCGCCCCGACCTGCCCAAGCGCCTGCAGGCGCTCACCGTCGGGCGCGCCTGGGATAAAGGAAAGAACGTAAGCCTGCTCGAATCGCTCGACGTGCCCATGCCCTTGCTGGTCGCCGGCCCCGCGCAGCTGGGCGGCCCGCGCGATACCACGCCGGACGACCTGGGCGCGGAGATGCGTGGCCACGCGCAGTATCTGGGCAAGCTCCATGCCGCCGAGCTGCAGGAGCTGTACAGCGGGACCGCGATCTACGTTGCGACCTCGATCTATGAGCCGTTCGGGCTGGCTCCTCTCGAGGCGGCGCTGAGCGGCTGCGCGCTGGTGCTGAGCGACCTGCCGAGTCTGCGCGAGATCTGGGACAACGCCGCCGTCTTTTATCCGCCTCGGGATGCCCCCGCCCTTCAGGATCTGCTCGGCGAGCTCGCCGGCCAGCCGGAACGTACCGAGGAGCTGGGTGCGCGGGCGCTGGCGCGGGCCAGGACCCGCTTCACCGCCCGCCGCATGGTCGAGCAGCATGCCCGCGTGTACGCCGCCATGGCGTCGGTCGCCGTTGGCCCCGCATGAATCCCGACACCAACTCCGACAACAGGTTCGACGCCATCGTGCTGGGCGCCGGCATCGCCGGCCTGGCCGCCGCGCGCGTGCTCGCCGAAGCCGGCGAACGGGTCGCGATCCTGGAAGCACAGGGACAGGTGGGCGGTCGCATGCGCACCCTGCAAGTGCCGGGACTCTCGCAGCCCGTCGAGCTGGGCGCGGAGTTTATCCACGGCCGCCCGCCTGAGCTGCTTGCCCTTCTCGACGAGGCCGGTCTCCCCATCGTCGAAACCGCCGGCCGGCAGGTTTGTTACGGTCCCGGCGGACTGACGGACTGCGCTGAAGACGACGGCTCGTGGGAGCTGCTCGAGGGCATGGCTGCGGCCGCCGCGCGCGACGGCGATAAGAGCTTCAACGCGTACCTCGAAACCACGGACGCCCCCGACAGCGCGAAACGTCGCGCGCGCGGCTACATTGAAGGCTTCAACGCGGCCGACGCGGATGCCATCGGCATCGTCGGCCTGGCGCGGCAGCAGGCCGCTGAGGACGCGATCGAGGGCGACCGGGCCGCGCGGATGCTCGACGGCTACCAGTCCCTGGCCGAGTACGTGGCAGACCGCGCAACCGCCGCGGGCGCCTCGCTGCGGCTCCATACGCCCGCCGTGCGCGTCGACTGGCAGCCGGGTCAAGCGACCGTGACGGCCGTGAGCGGCGAGCGGTGGAGCGCCCGCCGGCTGGTCTGCGCGCTGCCGCTCGGGGTTCTCCATGCGCATGGCGTCCGGTTCGTGCCCGAGCCGCAGGGCGCGTGGCGCGCGGCATCCTCGCTGAGCGTGGGAACGGTGCAGCGCGCGGTTTTCGAGTTCACCGAACGCTGGTGGGCCCAGGCACAGCCGGAGATGCGCTTCCTGTTCGCGCCCGAGCTGTTCCCGCCCACCTGGTGGACGACCGCTCCGCAGGCCAGCCCGCTGCTGACCGGCTGGGCGGCCGGTCCGCGCGCGTCGCGGGTCGCCGATAAGGCGTCGCTGACGCAGCAGGCGCTTCGCTCGCTCGAGCGCATGTTCGGGATGCCGGTCGCGCCCAGGCTCGTCGCCGTGCATCACCACGACTGGCAGCGCGACCCCTGGTGCCGGGGAGCGTACAGTTCTGTAACAGCGGGCGCGGCAGATGCGCCCGCAGCGCTCGCCGAACCGGTCGCGGCCACGCTGTTCTTTGCCGGCGAGCATACGGACGTCACCGGCCATCCCGGCACGGTGCACGGCGCGCTGCGCTCCGGCTTACGGGCGGCGCGCAGCGTGCTCGACTCTATTTAGCTCCTGCCGCCGCCTGCTCCTGCTGCGCAATGGAAACCCTTGGCGATCCGCCATAGCCGTTGTGCCAGATGCTGACCATCTTGCGCGTGTTCGTGATATCCGCCGCAGGATCGGCCCCCAGCAGCAGAAAATCCGCGCGCATCCCCGGCGCCAGCGTCCCCGTCTGGTGATCGATGCCGAGCAGCTTCGCGTTCATCGCCGTGGCGCAGCCGATCGCCTGCAGCGGCGTAAGCCCCGCTTCCACCATCAGCTCCAGCTCGCGGTGCTCGGCGAATCCGGGGATGCGCTCCGGGTTCGCCCCCGAGTCCGTGCCGAAGCCGACCCGGACGCCCGCCGCGTACATCAGCTTCAGGTTGGTCTTCGCCATCGCGAAATCCCTCCGGTGCTGCGCGGTTGCGGGGTCGGCCTCAACGCTCGCGCGGTAGGCGGGGCTGCGCAGTTTCTTGAGCTCCGCCGGGCTCGTCGCGCCAATCAGGAACGGATCGTTCAGCAGCTCGGGGTGGTCCGCGAAGACGAAAAACGACTCGTCGACGGTCAGCGTGGGGATCAGGTAGGTCCCATGCTTCTTCATCGCTTCAATCAGCGCGCGGTCGACCCTCTGGTCGCGGACCGAGTGCGCCAGCACATCGACCCCCGCCGCCACCAGCGCCTTCGCATCCGCGAGCGTATAGATGTGGGCAGCGACAGGGATATGGTGCTTGTGCGCTTCGTCGATCACCGCCGTGTAGATCGCCGGCGACATCTTCGGCATCGTCCCGTGCCCGTCATCGACCCACACCTTGATGAAATTCGTGTGGCGCCCCGCGGCCGCGTCGACATCCTTCCGCGCATCTTCGGGTGTGGCCGGCTGGTACAGCTGGTCTGCCGCATGCGGCAGCTTCGGCGCGCCTCCCGGTACGCCGATGCCCCGGTCGGCCACGAACACCGCCGCGCCGTCCAGGTTGCCGGCCGCCTGCTGGCTGCGGATCGCGTACACAAGGTCGCGGTTCAGCCCCAGCGACAGCATGTCCAGCACCCCGTAATGCTCATACTGCCGCAGCTCGGCCATCACGTGCGGCTCCGTGTAATACGTGGCGCTGTTCTTCGCGCCGTCGACCAGGGCCAGGTGGCCGTGGGCGTTGATCAGGCCCGGGATCATGGTTTCGCCGTGCGCATCGATCACGCGCGTGCCCGGCGGCATAGCCAGCGCCGTGGGCGGAGCCGTGCGGATCGACTGGATCAGCGGCCCGTTCAGCATCACCGTCATGTCCGTGCGCGGCGGTCTCCGGGTGCCGTCAATTAGCCGCACATGCTCGATCGCCGTGAACTGCGGCTTCGCCGGCGCGGCAGACAGGGTCTGCGCGGCCGCCGCACACGCGAGGCAGGGCAGGGAACAGAGAGCGGTCAGCAGAGTTTTCGAGACGATGGACATAGAGTGCCTGGACGCTCCTCAGCGGATGCGGCAAAAGCGTTGTTTGTACCGCACAAGTCGCATCTTACCGGGTGAAGCAGAATCACGATGACTGTGCCCGGCATTGTGGTTCCGTCGATGTCTCCCCGATCGAAAAAAGGACAGGAAACGCATGATACAAACCGATGTCAATACCTCCCTCGATGAGCGGACGCGCCTCGAAGCTCCGGAGAATCCTGCCGGCGGTCCCGCGTCCGGCTCCGGCGTCAGCCCGCTCGCGTATGCCGCTGCGCTCTCAGCCGTGTATCTGCTGCGGCGGCAGATTTTCCGTCCCCGCACGCTCGTGTTTGCCGCCGGCTTTATCGCCGCCCGCAAGCTCCGCAGCGCGCGTGTCTCCAAGGCGCTGCAGGGGCTCGTGCAGGAGCAGGCCACGATGACCATCAACAAGCCTGCCGATGAGCTCTACCGGCTCTGGCGGGATGTCGAGGCCGCGCCCCGCTTTATGGAGCGCGTCCGCAGCGTCACCAGGACCGGCGAGCGGACCACGCACTGGGTCATGGACCTTCCCGGCGGCCGAACCATCGAGTGGGACTCCGAGCTGACGGCCGAGGAAGAAGGCAAACGGCTTGCATGGCGCACCATCGGTGAGCCGCACGTGCCCTCTGCCGGCCAGGTGGTGTTTGAGCCTGCGCTCAGCGGCAGGGGCACCGTCGTCCGCGTCAACCAGCAGTTCCTCATCCCCGGCGGCAAGGTAGCCGCTGCGCTCGGCGGCCTGTTCTCCCGCACGCCGGGCGGTTTCGTCCGCGAAAACCTGCGCCACTTCAAGCAGTTTGCCGAGGCCGGCGAGGTCGCGACCACCCACGGGCAGCCCCACGGCACCCGCACCGCCGGCGCCCGCATCCAGCAGGCCGTTACCGGCGACCGCGAGCAGCAGCCTACCGTGCCCGAGACCGGCGCCATTGCACATCACGAGCACCAGGAGGTGGCATAGTGAAGGCTCTTTGCTGGATGGGAAAAGAAAAACTTGAAGTGCAGACGGTTGCGGACCCGAAGCTCCTCAACCCGAGTGACGCCATCATCAAAATCACCCGTACCGCCATCTGCGGCTCGGATCTTCACCTCTACGACGGCCATATCCCCACCATGCAGGCCGGGGACATTCTCGGCCATGAGTTCATGGGCATCGTCGAGGAGGTCGGTCCCTCCGTTAAAAAACTCAAGCGCGGCGATCGCGTCGTCGTTCCGTTCACCATCGCCTGCGGCAACTGCTTTTTCTGCCAGAGCACGCTGTGGAGCCTCTGCGACAACACCAATCCCAACGCCGCCGTCGCCGAGGCCATGTACGGCTACTCCGGCTCCGCCCTCTACGGCTACTCGCATATCTACGGTGGCTATGCCGGCGGTCAGGCGCAGTATGCGCGCGTACCCTTTGCCGACGTCGGGCCCATCAAGATCGAAAACGACCTGCCCGATGAAAAGCTGCTGTTCCTTACCGACGTCTTCCCGACCGGCTACATGGCCGCCGAAAACGCCGGCATCAAGGAAGGCGATACGGTCGCGATCTGGGGCGCCGGTCCGGTCGGCATCTTCGCCGTCGCCAGCGCCTTCATGTTCGGCGCAAAGCGCGTTATCTCGATCGATCGCTTCCCGGACCGTCTCGCGCTCGCCGCGCAGGCCGGCGCCGAAACTCTCGATTACTCGCAGCACGACGTGCTCAAGAGCCTCCGCGAGCTCACCGGCGGCACCGGGCCGGACAGCGCCATCGACGCCGTCGGCCTCGAGGCGCATGCCGACACGCTCGCCGGCGTCTACGACCGCACCAAGATGGCTTTGAAGCTCTCGACCGACCGGCCCACCGTCTTCCGGCAGGCCATCCAGGCAGTCCGCAAAGGCGGCACCGTTTCCATCCCCGGCGTCTACGGCGGCCTGCTCGACAAGGTGCCCTTCGGCGCCGCGTTCGGCAAAGGCATCACCATGAAGATGGGCCAGACCCACATGATGCGCTACCTGCAGCCGCTGCTCGAACGCATCGAAAAAGGAGAGATCGACCCCAGCTTCATCATCTCGCACCGCATCGGCATCGAGGAGATTCCCGAGGCGTTCCGTATCTTCCGCGACAAGGAATATGGCTGTACCAAGGTCGTCATCGATCCCTGGATCGAAGGCGGCCGCACCGGCGGCCTTGTCCCGAAAACAGCACCGCCGCAATCCACGCCGCAGGCCGCCTGAGGGGTTGCATATTCCGGGCCGTACGGAGATGATCCTCACGATCAGCAGAGGATCCCGTATGCCCGGAACGTGCCGCAAAGACGCCGACCGTCGCACCCGCATGTGCCTTCCCATCCAGCGTCCTACGCTGAACTCCCTGCCGCATCGGCGCTGACCGCCTCAGCTCGCTGAGACACCGCCCTCGCAATGCGTGGAGAAAGGGCAACCTGGTAGAAATTCTGGATCATCTTTCTTTCACTGGAGACAGGATGAATACGATCGCTGAGGCCATTACGCTTCTGTACACGGTGAAAGCAAAACCCGGAAAAGAGGAAGAGACAGGGCAAGTCTTAACAGGACTGATCACCGCATCGCGTCATGAAGCCGGGAACATCATTTACGAGACCTTTCAGGCTGTGGACGACGCAGCCAAGTTCTTCGTTTATTCCGTATGGACGACGCAGGAGGCACTGGAGAATCACCACGCAACTTCAGTGGTGCGAAGTGCAATCGCGAAGTTCGGCGACCTCGCCGAGGGCGACTTCCGATCTGGCATGAACATCCTCAGGAAGCTCCGTCCGCCTTCATAACGAAGGCTCGCGGTACGCACGGATAGTATTAGAACTCTAAGCTGCGAGTGCCGCAGCCGGGTGCCCCAGGTCTCGCTTTTGAGACTTGGGAGACCACGAATCGATGCGGTCGCGGCACTAAAGAAAAATGCCACGCGCACTGTTACGAATTACCTGGAGCCTTTCCAGTGCGATTCAGTCCCGGCATTCGACGGCGCATACTTTTCCGATCAGGCAAAGGAGACCCTGAAAAAGAGGGACGCGCTCACCGCGTCCCTCTCTTCATTCACCGCTCGTTCCACTCCCGCTCCGCCGTTCGGCCCAGCCCGGTCAGCGAGCGCACATCCTCGCCGTCCGCGCCCGCGCGCGGCTCCCGTTGCTGTGCATCAGGCGCCGGCAGCGCCCGGTTCACCAGCGACGAGATACAGGCCGTCAGCGCCGGTGACAGCTGCGCCAGCCGCGCCGCCACCGCCGCCTGCGGCGTAATGCTCAGCTCGGTTTCCGCTGTCTCGGTCGCGCGCAGCACGCGCCCCGCCGCCGCATAGGCCTCGCGCGAGATCCCCGGCAGCGAGTCGCCCAGGTTGAACCAGCGAAACTCCTGCTCGCGCTTGCCCACCGTCTCGGCATGGCGCGGAGAGCCGGTCCGCAGCAGCCCCGGCGTCACCGTCGTCACGCGTACCCCCTTCGCGCGCACCTCCGCGTGCAATCCCTGCGAAAACCCGACCGCCGCGAACTTGCTCGCCGAGTAGGGCAGCAGGTGCGGCACCGCGACCTTGCCGCCGATCGAGGTGATATTCACGATCGCCCCGTCGCGGCGCGCCAGCATCGCCGGCAGCACCAGCAGCGTAGTATGCACCATGCTCAGGTAATTGCTGCGGATCGCATCTTCATAGGCTTCAAGCGGCTGCGACTCCACCGGGCCAACCGAGATGATGCCCGCATTGTTGACCAGCACATCGACCGCGCCCCAGCTTTGCTCGAGCTCCCGCACCATCTCGACGACCTGCGCGTTCTCACGCAGGTCGCAGGGCAGCGCCAGCAGGTCCTCCTGTCGGGCCGCGCCCCGCTCCACCAGCAGCATGCGCGCCCGTTCCAGCTCCTGCCCGTCCCGCGCCGTCAGCGCCACCCGGGCGCCGGCGCGGGCAAACCGCTCGGCCAGCGCCAGTCCCATGCCGCGCGAGGAACCGGTGATCAGCACCACCCGCCCGCGCACGGGGAACCGCCGCCAGGTGCGCCGCAAAACCCCCGCCGCGGCCACCGCGCCCGCGGCTCCCGCCAGCGCTGCCCATCGCTTTCCGTTTCCATGGCTCATACCAGCTTCAGATGCGCGCGCCGCACCTGTTGCCTGTCTGCATACCGCTTCGGCCGCAGCTTGTTGCCAACCGCAAAACTGGGGCTTATCGTCAGCAGGGAAGGAGCTACCCTCACGTGTCAAGCCTGCGCTTCGCCGTCGCTGCCCCTGTTCTCGCCCTCTCGCTGCTCGCCTGTTCCGCCGGGGCCCAGGCGCCGGCCGACCCCACCCTGGCCGCCACGCCGCCCATGGGCTGGAACAGCTGGAACCACTTCGCCGGCAGGGTTACGGATGCGGATGTGCGCGCCGCTGCCGACGCGCTCGTGTCGACCGGGATGCGCGACGCCGGGTACATCTACGTCAACATCGACGACACCTGGGAAGGGCAGCGCGACAGCCACGGCAACATTCAGTCCAACAGCAAATTCCCTGACATGAAGGCGCTTGCCGACTACGTGCACTCGAAAGGGCTCAAGCTGGGCATTTACTCCTCGCCCGGGCCGTTTACCTGCGCGCACTACGCCGGCAGCTACAAGCACGAAAAGCAGGACGCGAAGACCTATGCCAAGTGGGGCATCGATTACCTGAAGTACGACATGTGCTCCTACGGCAACATCATGGAAAAGAAGTACGGCAAACCCTCCGCCGCGAATGCTGAGAAGCGTCTGGCCGCGGACGAAGCCGTGTACGAGAAAATGCACAAGGCGCTGCTCGCGACCGGCCGCCCCATCGTGCTCTCCATGTGCCAGTACGGCTGGGACGACGTATGGAAATGGGGCGCCGGCGTTGGCGGTAACCTCTGGCGCACCACCGGCGACATCAATGACACCTACGCCCGCATGGCCGAAATCGGCTTCAACCAGGCGGGCCTTGAAAGCTATGCGGGCCCCGGCCACTGGAACGATCCCGACATGCTCGAGGTGGGCAACGGCGGTATGACCCAGGACGAGTACCGCACGCACATGAGCCTGTGGGCGCTGCTCGCCGCGCCGCTGCTCGCCGGCAACGACCTCAGCGCCATGACCCCCGAAACCCTCGCCATGCTCACCAACAAGGACGTGATCGCCATCGACCAGGACGCGCTCGGCCGGCAGGGCGCGCGCGTCTCGCAGGAGGGCCTGCAGGAGATCTGGTCGCGGCCGCTCAGCGGCGGCGCCGTGGCGGTCGGCCTCTTCAACCGGACCCAGAATCCCCAGCCGATGACCCTTTCGCTCGCCGCCGTCCACATGCAGCCCGATGCAAAGCTGCACGACGTGTGGGCCGGCCAGGATGTCACCGCCGCGAACGGCAGCTACACCGTTTCCGTTCCCGGCCACGGCGTCGTGCTGCTGAGGGTTTCCCAGTAGGTACGTGGCTGGAACCTCGGTACTGAAAGAGTCCTTCGCCACGTGTGCGGGCGCCGTGCCGCATGCGTAGAATAATGACAGATTCGATTCAAGAGCCGTTGCGATCTCAAGCATGTCGTAAGGGCGGTGCTTCTTCAAAAAACATGAGTGCAACCCACCTGGAACCCGCGCAACTCTCCGCCGCCTCCCTTCGCGACCTGGTCTTTAACAGCTTCCGCCGCTGGGGCTACCTGCAGGCCCAGCTCGATCCGCTCGGCCAGCAGCTCGCCGCGCTGCCGCTTCCTGAGGATCTGCCCGCCGGCGCGAGTGACGAAGACGTTGCCGCCGCGCGAAAGGTCTACTGCGGCACCGTCGGTGCCGAGTTCATGCACATCGCCGACCGCGCCCGGCGCGAGTGGATCGCCGCTCGCCTTGAAAAGTCGCCGCGCAAGCTGTCCGCGAAAGAGCAGCGCTCCGTGCTCTCGCAGCTCATCCGCGCCGACCTCTTCGAGCAGGTCATCCAGTCGCGCTACCTGGGCACCAAGCGCTTCTCGCTTGAAGGCGTCACCGCGCTCATTCCGTTCCTGGACGAAACCTTCCAGCGCTCGGCCGAGCTGGGCGCCACCAGGGTCGTGCTGGGCATGAGCCACCGCGGCCGCCTCAGCGTCATGGTGAACACCTTCCGCAAGCCGGCAGCCGACATCTTCTCGAAGTTCGAGGATGTGAACCCGCGCTCGTTCCTCGGCGGTGGCGATGTCAAATACCACGTCGGCGCCACCGGCGACTACCCGACCCGCTCCGGCACGACCCTCGCGCTACACCTGGTCTCCAACCCCAGCCACCTCGAGAACGTCAACCCCGTCGCCATGGGTCGCACCCGGGCCAAGCAGACGCGCATCGGCGGAGACCTGGGACGGCAGCAGGTGCTGCCGGTCGTCATCCACGGCGATGCGGCGTTCGCGGGGCAGGGCATCACCGCCGAAACCCTCAACCTGGCAAACATCCCCGGCTATACCGTCGGCGGTACCCTGCACATCCTGGTCAATAACCTCATCGGCTTCACCGCCGAGACCAGCGAATCGAGCTCGACCCGCTTCGCCTCCGACGCGGCCAAGCGGCTCCCGGTCCCCATCTTCCATGCCAACGCCGAAGACCCGGACGCGGTGCTGCGCATCGCAGCGCTCGCCGTCGACTACCGCTACGAGTTCGGCTCGGACGTGGTCGTCGACCTGATCGGCTACCGCCGTCACGGCCACTCCGAGGTCGACGATCCCACCATCACCCAGCCGCTCCGTTACGCGCAGATCAAGAACCACCCCCCGCTCTCTGAGATCTACGCCAAGCGGCTGGGCATCGACGCGAGCGAGGAGTTCCAGGCGGTGCAGCACGAGCTGACCGAGGCGCAGCGAGCCGCAACCGAGATCCAGCACGTCGCCGTGCTCGCGAACCTGCCGGAATACTGGGCCGGCTATCGCGGCGGCGCCTATAAGCCCGAGTACGAGCGCGAAACCGGCCTGCCCAAAGCCGACGTCACTCGCCTGGGTCACGCGCTGTGCGCCTACCCCGAGGACTTTCACATCCACGCCAAGCTGCGCAAGCTGCTGGAGCAGCGCGCCGAAATGGCCGACGGCCAGCGGCCCTTTGACTACGGCATGGCCGAGGCAGTCGCGCTCGCCTCGCTGCTCGAAAAAGGCACCGCCGTCCGGCTCAGCGGGCAGGACTCCGAACGCGGCACCTTCAACCAGCGCCACTCCGTGCTGATCGACACCGAGACCGAGCAGCCCTGGATTCCGCTCGAGCACATCGGCGAAAAGCAGGGTCTGTTCGAGGTCTACAATTCGGCCCTGTCCGAGGCCGGCGTCCTGGGCTTCGAGTACGGTTACAGCCGCGACTACCCGGAGACCCTGGTGCTGTGGGAGGCGCAGTTCGGCGACTTCGCCAACGGCGCGCAGACCATCATCGACCAGTTCATCACCTCGGGCGAAGACAAGTGGGGTTTGCTGGCGCATGTCACGCTGCTGCTGCCGCACGGCTACGAAGGCCAGGGCCCCGAGCATTCCAGCGCGCGCATGGAGCGCTACCTCCAGCTCGCCGCGCACGAGAACGTGCAGATCTGCCAGCCCTCGACCGCCGCCCAGTACTTCCACCTCCTGCGCCGCCAGATGCTGCGCCCATGGCGTAAGCCGATGATCGTCTTTACGCCCAAGAGCATGCTGCGCCATCCCGACGCGCTCTCACCCATCGAGGAGTTCAGCCGGCCGTCCTTCCTGAACGTGTTGCCCGACACCACCGCGCACGACGCTAAACGGCTGCTGCTCTGTACCGGCAAAATCGGCCACGACCTGCGCGTGGAACGCGAAAAGCGCGGCCAGACCAACGTCGCCATCGTCATGCTGGAGCAGCTCTACCCGTGGCCCGAGAACGAAATCACCGCAGCCATCGAAGCGCATCCCGGGGCGCATGAGATCGTCTGGGTGCAGGAAGAGCCCGAGAACATGGGCGCGCTCTCGTTCGTCATGCCCCGGCTCCGGCGGCTCGCCCGCGACGGGCGCCAGGTGCTCTCGATCAAGCGCTCCGCCGCCGCAAGCCCCGCAACCGGCAGCGCCAAAGCCCACGAGATGGAGCAGCGCACGTTGGTGGACCTGGCGCTCAGCATCGGCCTCGACGAGAAAGCGTAGGCCGTGTGCCGCCTACGCTTCCCAAGGGTTCAGTAGCGAAACAGGCAGATCCTCGAAATCCGCGACGTTTCTGCTCACGAGCGTGAGATTGTGCGCCAGCGCTGTCGCTGCAAGTAATACGTCGATAGGCGGACGGCTTCGATCGCTCGACAGTACACCCCAGAATTCAGCGACTCGCACGTCAATTGGGAGCGTCTGGTTGCGGAACAGAAGCTGGAGCCTGTCAATCCAGGCAGAAAGACGTTGCGCTCCGAGAGGTTCCCGTTCGTGAAGATGAGCAGCACCCCGCCTGAGTTCTCCGAAAGTGAGAACACTGACAAAGATGCGCGGTGAACCGATCGACGCGATGAACTGCATCACGCGACGATTCGCCTTGGGTTTGCGGGTTTCAGAGATCACATTCGTGTCATACAGATAGCGTTCTTTGCTGCCGGTGACGACGATGCTACTCATCTTCTTCAAGCTCGAACTCGAACTCGCGACCGCCTACGGCATGATCGCGCGTCACCTCGAAACCCTCAACTTTGGGACCGTTCAGTAAATGATCGATGAGGTCATCGCTGCCTCCATTCAGGCGCGCATACTCTCCAATGGAGAGAAGTACAGCGCGATCATCGCCATGCCGCGTGATGAACTGCGGCCCCTGCGTCTGTGCCTGATTGATTACCTCACTGAGCTGCGCCTTCGCCTGCTGAAGCTGCCAGGTTGCCATTGGAATAACCCTCCCAACCAGAGTCTACCCCAAACTAGTCGTTCTGACTATTTTTTACCTGCGCCTCCGCCGCAATCCTGCGCAGCTCCGGCAAAACCTCTCCCAGCGAGACCGGCTCCGCGTTCCGGCTGCCCAGCGCAAAGTAAACCCTGCGATACAACGCAAACAGCCCGTCGTACACAGCATGCGCCGCAGGCTCGGGCGTGTACGTCCGGAACGGCAGGCATAGCTTGTCCTGCGCGGCCTCGATCGAAGCAAAGGCCCCGGCCGCAACCAGCGCGAAAATGCCCGAGCCGAGACTCGTGGGAATGCCGTCCGGCACCAGTACCGGCTTGCCCAGCACGTCGGCATACACCTGGTTCAACACCCCGTTATTCTGCGGAACGCCGCCCCCATTGATCACCCGGTGCACCGGAACGCCATGCTCCGCCATCCGCTCCAGAACAATCCGCGTGTGGAACGCCGTGCCCTCAATCGCGGCGAACAGCTCATCCTGCGCCGTGTGGATCAGGTTCCAGCCCAGCGTTACGCCGCCTAACTCGGAGTTGACGAGTACCGTGCGATCGCCGTTATCCCAGCTCAGGCGCAGCAGTCCCGTCTGCCCCGCGCGATATCGCTCCAGCCCCCGGGCAAGCTCGCGCACCGTAGTCCCGGCGCGCCGCGCGATCGCCTCAAAAATATCGCCGGTCGCGGAAAGCCCCGCCTCGACGCCCGTATAGTCCGGGTGCACGCTGCCCGGCACCACCCCGCACACACCCGGCACCAGCGTCGTTTTCTTCTCCATCGCGATAATGCAGGTCGAGGTGCCGACCACATTCACCACATCGCCCTCGCGGCAGCCTGCGCCGATCGCGTCCCAGTGCGCATCGAACGCGCCCACCGGGATCGGAATGCCGGGCCTGAGTCCCATCCTCCCGGCCCACTCCGGCGACAGATGCCCGGCGATCCTGTCGGAGGTTTCATAGCTGCCGGCCAGCTTCTCGCGCATGCCGGTGAGCAGCGGGTCCAGCTCCGCGAAAAATGCTTCCGGCGGAAATCCGCCCCACCTCGGGTTCCAGAGCCACTTGTGGCCCATCGCGCAGACGCTGCGCTTCACCTGCTTCGGCTCAACAATGCCGGCCAGCGTCGCGGCCACCATGTCGCAGTGCTCAAACGCGCTGGCCAGTCGGTCGCGGCGCTCGGGGTTGTGGCGCAGCCAGTGCAGCAGCTTGGCGAACCCCCACTCGTGCGAGTACACGCCGCCGCACCAGTCAATCGCCTCCAGCTTCTGCTCGTGCGCCAGCGCCGTAATCTGCTGCGCCTCCAGCTTTGCCCGATGGTCGCACCACAGGTAATAGTCATCGAGCGGCTGCATCTGCGCGTCGACCATCACCACGCTCGATCCGGTCGTATCGAGCGCAATCGCGGCAACCTCCCCGCCGTCCACGCCGGTCTCCGCGAGCACTTGTCTGGTCGCCGCAACCAGCGCGTTCATCTGGTCCGCATGCGCCTGCGTGGCAAAATCGGGGTCTTCCCTCCTGCGCTTCAGCGGATACTCCGCCGAAGCCGTCCCCAGCCGCCCGCGCTCAGAGTTAAGAAGTGTCACGCGTACGCTGAGGGTTCCGAAATCTACGCCGGCTACGGTCACGTCTTCTACAGCCATCGCCTCTTCACGCTCCTTTCCTTGTTGGCCGCTGGAGTGCGCGGCACGATGATGACACCCAATCCCACAGGTTGATACTCAGGGCAACCGGTACAAAGCCAGCTCACGCGGACTCCCCGCTGCAAAATATTTACCGTTGGGAGAGAATGCGGACCAAGACTGCCTTTCAGGCATGTGCGTTATTCGGACTGTCGCAATGGCAGCTCCCGTGGCAGTGCTGTAAATCCTGAAGCGCTCGTAGAGAACGATCGACGGATCGCCCTCCTCTCCGCTGAACTCCAGCGCGAAGTGGCTGCCATCGCGGCTCACGCCCGCAAACTTGCCCGGCCCGCTTGGGCCGGTATCCTGGGCCAGCATTTTGCCGCCAGGGTTGACGATCACGACCGCCCCGCAGCCGGAGAGCGTTGCCGGTTCAGACTCGACCGCCGTGCGCGGATCGTACTCGCAATTTTGAGCAGGTCCAGCTTTCGCGCTGCCTTCTGAGACGGCTTCGGCAACAGCATCTGCCTGCCTCGCGAGTGCCGGCGAAAGGTCAGGCCCAAGGATGCGAAGTGGCTGGCTGTCCACGGAGACAAGGTTATCTCTGGTCGCGTGAATGAGCGGCATAGCTCCCCACCGAGCGGTGAAGTCTACTTCATTCCGCTTCGCCCCCGTCGTGCTATCGAGCGAAACGAGGCGGTACCGAGACATCGGCTGTTTCCCCTGGTAACCTGCAGACCCGGCATTGAAGATTGCCACAACCCGGTCGCCTACAAATACGACCTGGCGTAACGAGTCATACTCGGAGCCGGTGTTCATCGCCTCCCACGTGTCTTTCTGCAATTCTGTTGACCATATCTTCTGCGCCTCTGGAGGCTGCTGACCTCCAGGTATGGCCTGGCACAGAGCAGGCACCACCAAGAGCAACATCGCGAGTACGCTCAAGCCTGACTGAAGCGAGCGACGATAAGGCACGAAGCGCCCGAAGGCGATGCCGCAGAGGACCAGAATCGCGGCGAGAGCAGAGATCCATCGTCCCGGCGTCTGTTGTGTCGTGGCAGCTGCAAACCAGAAACACGTCGCACTTGAAAGAACTGCCAACGAGAAGGTCCAGATCAAGGATTCGCTAAGTCGTGCGCCCAGCACGAACATTACTGCCAACGCAGGCAGACTAAACCAAATAAACATCACGTAGAGCAAGTCCACACGGTGAAAAACGTGCAGCAGCGCCGCAGGAGAGAGAGCCGGCGCCGCGTTGCCAATGGCCGCGATCATCGGGCGGTCAAATACGGTTACCAACTCGAAGGCGAACAACGCGGCAAATGTGCCGCCCGCCAGTGCAGGCAGCACCAGCAGCCAGCCCCACGCGCCGCGTCGAGAACGCAAGCCGGCTACTCGTCCCCGTGCAGGTGCATCTGCCATCCCAGGTACTTGGTCGCAGCCTCATACACCGGCGCGGCGACGTTCGAGAAGTTGGCCGCCACGTGGTGCTCAAACGCGTTCTCGCAGATAAACCGCAGCAGCTTCTGCATCTTCGGGATGCGCACGACGCCGGCGCCGCCGAAGGTTTCGAGTGGATCGCTGGTAAACTCGCCTTCCCCGACATAGCCGCGCATCCTGCCCGTCAGGTCGTCGGTGGAGAAGCGCAGGTAGCTCATGGCCCCGGCTTTGACGCGTCCCACGCAGGTGCCGAAGGTGTTCTCCTTGCCGACCGTTCCCGCGATGATGGCTTGAAAGTCCATGATGACGGACTCGAAAAAGTGCTTCGGCAGGTTGGAGCAGTGGAAGCAGACGGCCTTGTCGTCATCGTCGCCGTAGTTGTTGTTCCAGTCGAGCAGCGCGCTCGGCGTTTCGCTCGCGAGCGCCAGCCCATACATGCTCAGCACCCCGGCCACATCGGTTTCGCATGCCGAGGAGAAGAGATTGTCGCTCATCATGCTCATCACCGTGCAGGGCACCACGCCGAAAAACTCCTCCATCGCGGTCCAGCACTGGATCGCCGAGATCGT
>CAXTMY010000009.1:0-70217 GCA_964245565.1 uncultured Acidobacteriaceae bacterium
ACGCTATCCCCCGATCGCAAAACGTTGACGATGACCCTGTCATTGAATGGCATAGGTACCGCAGCCACGTTCGTCTTCGACAAAATCTGCGGAAACTCGCACACCGCAGGCACGGAGTGCGATGGAGGGAGTGCGGATGGTTCAGCGAATGGCGCAAAACATTGAACCGAGTCCCACCGCAAATCTCGCTCTACTATCAGCAATCGCCGCATGCTTGCGCAATGCTGCGCAAGGAGAAGCCTGCACTCTCTTGGGATCAAGACTTCGGCTGAACAGGCGCTCTTGACTTATCCGGCTTAGCAGGCCGGATCGTCGAAGTGAAGAATCGGACCCGGCGGTTAGGCTTGAGCTATGGAAGTTACCGCGCTGCTCTGAGGCCGTCCTGCTTCCTATAACGCGCAGGGTCGTGGAACAGTAAGTTGTCTTCTATAAATACCGCGTACCTATGGGAGAAATGCTCTAAACGATCCAGCCTCCGCCGACCACTTCGTCCCCGCTATAGAACACAGCCGACTGCCCCGGCGTAATGGCCCTCTGCGGCTCGTCGAACGTCACCTCGACTGTATCCGTACCACCCTCAACAAGCCACAGTGTGGCGGGAGCGGGTTCGTGCCGGTGGCGGATCTTGGCGTCGACGCGAAGCGAGCCCTCGGGCGCGCCCATGCTCACCCAGTTCAGCCGGTTCGCCCGGAAGCTCCTGCGGTACAGCTCATCTTCTGTGCCCACGCGAACCGTGCGGGAGGCCGCATCGATGTTCAGAACATAGAGGGGATTCGGCCCGGACAGGCCCAGCCCCTTGCGCTGCCCCACGGTGAAGTTGTGGATACCGGTATGCGCGCCCAGCGTCGCGCCGTCGCTCGCTACCAGCGCACCGGCTGAATCCGGAAGGCTTTCATCCTGCTCTTCCAGGTAGGCATCGAGAAACAGCTTGTAATCGCCGCCCGGGATGAAGCAGATCTCCTGTGAATCCGGCTTCTGTGCCAGCGCCAGGCCATGCTGCCCGGCCAGCGCGCGTACCGCGGGCTTGGTGTAGTCGCCCAGCGGAAACAGCGTACGGCTCAGCTGCTCCTGGGTCAGCCCGAACAGAAAATAGGTCTGGTCCTTCGAGCGATCCGCAGGCCGGCTCAGCACCCATCGGCCGCGCTGCTCGTCGTACCGGTTGCGTGCATAGTGCCCGGTCGCGATCCGGTCCGCGCCGATCTGCCGCGCCGTCAGCAGCAGTTGGTCGAACTTCAGGTGGTTGTTGCACAGCGAGCAGGGAATCGGGGTACGCCCGGCTAGGTACTCCTCGACAAACGGCCGCACCACGTCGCGCTCAAACCGCGCCTGCTCATTGACCATGTAGTAGGGAATCTCGAGCGTTTCCGCGACCCGCCTTGCGTCATACACGTCGTCGATCGAGCAGCAGCGACCCTGCACCTGCTCCGGCATGCCCTCATGCCCGGCCAGGCGGCGCTGGTTCCAGAGCTGCAGCGTCAGCCCAATGAGCTCGTAGCCCTCAGCCTTCAGCATGGCCGCTACCGCCGAGGAGTCAACCCCGCCCGACATTGCGACCGCAATCGTATTGTTGTGAGGCTGATACATGACTCTCTTCCAGTATCGCGCATCACGGATGGATGAGCGAGGTTTTAAACCTACCTGAGAGGCAGGACCATGTTCTGCGCGGATGAACTTCTCTGCTGAGGCGGCCAATTCGCGGTAGGCCTATTTTGATTAAAGCGCAGGCTGCTGCTGTGCTCGGTCCCTCGTCGCTTTCGACCAGTGATTGGACATAGCACTGACCTTCCGCACCTCTAGAAGTTCTCAGGCCTTACATAGAGTGGATAATGTGGTGTACACACTTCTTCTCGGAGAACCCGCATGCCTCACGCGAACAAAACGCTGTCTTCGCTGCTCAGTGCTCTTGATCTAGGCTCCTCGGTTGCAGAGCTAGATACACTGCTTGAGACAGCTAGGATTGAGACCTCCGCATTTGCAGATCTTCTGGCAGATCGCGTGGATCTTATTCCAGGAACCAAGGGATCAGGTAAAAGTGCATTGTTCCGTATCTTTGTAGACTTCCTGCCTGACGTTCTGCTTCAGCAAGATAAAGTTGTCGTAGCGCATGGCATAGAGGCACCAGGAGATCCTGTATTTCAGGCATTCTCAGCATCGTTCGCCAAATTAAGTGAAGATGAATTTGTTAGCTTTTGGTGTATATACCTCGTTTCACTTGCCCACGAGCACTTTGTTAAGGGGTCTAGATACTCACATTTAGTTCAAAAGGCAAAACCTGAAATCGAAATCTTCAAACGCGCTTGTGCTGGTGCGGGTATACCTGAAATACAAGCTAGGAAGTCTCTTAAGGAAATTCTCCAATGGTCTCTTAATGTTCTCGCTTCATGGAGGCCTAAGTTGAAGTTGCAAGCCCCTAACGAAATGGGCGAAGTTGAACTAGATTTGTTTGGTTCAATCCGAGATATTCATGTCGCAGAAAATGAAAAAGCTAGCGCAGCCGATTTACCAAGATATGCTAACGATGTAAAGGATGCTCTTGAGGCTCTTCTCGTGAAAAGCGGAGTTTCATTGTGGCTCATGGTTGATCGTCTAGATGAGATATTTCCGCGACGTTCTAGCCTGGAGCGGACTGCGCTACGTGGAATTCTTCGCGCCATCCGGTACTTTTCTTCCAGCACAATCCGTGTAAAAGTGTTTCTTCGTGACGATATGCTCGAGCAGGTAGTGAGGGAAGGAGATGGTTTTACGGCGCTTACTCATGTGACGGCACGTCGAGCTGATACGATTCGATGGGCGGAGGACCAAGTATTAGCAATGGTTGTTAAAAGATTTTATGCGAACAGCAGCTTTGCCAATTACTTGAAGGTTAAAGAAGATACTTTGGAGGCCAGTGCTACCTACCGCAGGCAGGCTTTTTTAAAGATATTTCCGAAAACCGTCTTCAGAGGTGATAAGCAAAGTTCCACAATCAGATGGATTTATAATCGCTGCGCTGACGGACGCGGTGTAGTAACACCGCGTGATGTTCTTGACCTTTTGCTTAGAGCAAAGCAAAGGCAGCAAGACTTATATTTAGCAGACCCGGATGGTGTGTCTGACACTATTATAGGAGCTATGGCCATTCGTTACGGATTTGAAGAACTGTCTAAACGCAAGAGAGAGACGTATTTACAGGCGGAGTTCCCTCACTTCTGGGCAGAAATTGAAAAATTTGTTGGTGGCAAAACTAGCTACGACACTGTGGCCCTGCAAACCACGCTAGGCAAAGATTGGCGTAATACCATAGATAACTTGATTGCCATTGGATTCTTTGCAAAAGGCAAAAAGGCTGGTCAGGACGTATTTTCGATTCCGCCTCTTTTTAGGCATGGAATCGGGCTTACACAAGGAAAGGCGTGACTGAGCTCTTGACTTTAGATCTCAATTCAGGCTTGCGATAGACCGGGCTCAGCTCGCGCAGCCGGGCAACCGCGGCCGGCACCAGCTCGAGCGCCCGCTCGACCTCGTCGGCAGTGGTGTAGCGCGTCAGCGAAAACCGCAGGCTTGCACGGGCGCGGTGTGCGCCGAGACCCATCGCCGTCAGCACGTGCGAGGGCTCCGTCGCGCCGGACGCGCAGGCCGAGCCGCCCGAAAGCGCCAGCCCCTTCAGGTCGAGCGCAATCACCAGGGCTTCGCCTTCCAGATGATCGAACCACAGGTTGGTCGTATTGGGCAGCCGGGTGCCCGGCGCAGTCGGGCCATTGACGCCGCACTCGTCGATGGATGCCAGCAGCCCGTGCTCCAGCCGGTCGCGCAGCGCTACCACTGTCGCCATTGATCCGTCGTCCAGCGCCTTTTGTCCCAGCCGAATCGCCGCGCCGAGCCCGGCGATCCCGGCCAGGTTTTCTGTGCCTGCACGGCGCTGGCGCTCGTGCGCTCCGCCGTAAAACAGCGGCTGCAACGGCGTGCCGCGGCGCACCCACAACGCCCCCACGCCCTGCGGACCGTGCAGCTTGTGGCCCGAAAGACTCAGCAGGTCCATCCCCAGCTGCTTCACGCTCACCGGAATCTTCCCGACAGCCTGCACGGCGTCGGTGTGGAACCAGACGTCGGCTTCAGCCGCAATGCGACCGATCGCCTCTACCGGCTGCAGCGCGCCGGTCTCGTTATTCGCCAGCATCACGCTGATGAGCTTGGTCTCCGAACGCAGGGCGCGGCGCACATCCTCCGGCTCCACCACACCCTCAGCCGAGACAGGCAGGAACGTCACCGACGCACCGCGCCTCTCGAGCGCTTCAGCCGCATTGAGTACCGCATGGTGCTCAATCGAGCTCGTGATCAGGTGCGCCGGTTCTCCCGCGTCGAGCGCCTTGTTCATAATGCCGAACAGCGCCAGGTTGTCGCTCTCCGTCGCGCCGCTGGTAAACACGATCTCCGCCGCTCGCCCGCCCAGCGCCGCCGCTACCTCTTCGCGCGCCTCTTCGACCACCATGCGCGCCTGCTGTCCGAAATGATGCACGGACGACGCATTGCCGAAGCTGCCCGTCAGGTGCGGGCGCATGGCTTCGAATACCTCGGGAGCCAAGGGCGTGGTTGCGTTCGCGTCCATGTAGATGCGCTGCATAGCCGATAATTAAGTCTACGCCGCGATACCCTGTAGTTCTGCTACGCTGGCATCGCGCCGCTTCCGGGTTGCGACCGCACCCATTCAAGGAGATCTACCGATGATGCTTCGTTCCTCCATGACGACACTCGCGCTGGCCGCATGCCTTGCGCTGCCTGCTTGTTCGCTTGCCCAGGGCATGGGCAACATGAGCATGCCTTCCGGCTCCATGCACTCCGGCGGTATGGTTGCGCCGGCCCAGGTGTTCGACAAAATACTGAGTGGAGAAGAGGGTGAATTCGTAGGCGTGGCAGAGGCGATGCCGGCCGACAAGTTCAACTTCGCTCCCTCCTCCAGCATGGGAAAATACGATGGGGTGCGGACTTTTGCCGCGGAGATCAAACATGTGACTGAAGCGAATTACAACTTCTTTCGCGGATGGAACATTCCCGGCGCGAAGACGCGCGGCGAGATCGAAGGGCTGAAGAGCCGGGATGAAATCCTGGCAGCGCTCAAGGAATCGTTCCAGTATGAGCACGCGGCTTTCGCCACCATCACCCTGCAAAACGCCTTCGTCAATATGGACGGCAAAGGCAGCACACGCGTTGGGACCGCCGCCTATGCGCTCACGCACACCAATGACCACTATGGCCAGATGGTCGAATACCTCCGCATGAACGGCGAAATCCCGCCGGCCAGCCGCAGGTAGGTTACGGATCAGGACACGAAAAAGAGGCCCGAACGACTGGGCCTCTTTTCTTGTCCTGGGTAGACCGCCTGCGCGGCTGGCGGCCACTTCGTGGCGTGTACTTGTATACGTGGTGCTGCAGGCAAATGTGACCCTCGCGTTGCTCAGGATTATGGATCGCGAGCAACGCGAGCGCCACAACAGCCTGCGCTTCAACGTTGACGAGAACCCGCCACGAATAGCGCTATGCGCCAGAAGTGGCCGCCTGCCGCGCAGGCGGTCTTGCTTTTACCGCTGGTTCATCGGAATATACGGGGCCGGGTATTGGGGCCCCGTATATTCCGCCCTGGGCCGAATCAGGCGGTTGTCGTCGAGCTGCTCGATAACGTGGGCGGCCCAGCCGGAGATGCGGCTGACGGCGAAGATCGGAGTAAACAGGTCGATGGGAATGCCAAGCGTGGTGTAGGTGGAGGCGGAGTAGAAGTCGACATTGGCATTGAGCTTCTTTTCGGCCTTGATGTAAAGCTCGATCGCGCGGGACATATCGAACCACTTGGGGTTGCCGTCGGCCTTGCCGAGTTCCTCGGACATGCGCCGCAGGTGTGTCGCGCGCGGGTCTTCGGTCTGGTACACGCGGTGGCCGAAGCCTGAGATCTTCTTCTTTTCCGCGAGCATGCCCTTGACGTGTTCCACCGGGTCGGCGCCGGCTTTGTCGATGGCGAACAGCATGTGCATCACGGCTTCGTTCGCGCCGCCGTGCAGCGGACCTTTCAGCGCGCCGATCGCGCCGGTTATCGCTGAATGCATGTCGGCCAGAGTCGCGGCGATGACGCGGGCGGCGAAGGTGGAGGCGTTCAGTTCGTGATCCGCATGCAGGATCAGCGCGATGTCAAAGGTCCTGGTCGCGGTTGCGGACGGTTTTTCGCCGCGTAGCATCCAGACGAAGTTGCCCGCGTGCGAGAGCGACTTATCCGCCGCGATCACTTCCTTGCCGTTGCGGATCCGGTCCCATGCGGCGACGATCATCGGCACCTGCGCGGTCAGCGCGAACGCCTTGCGCAGGTTGCTCGCGGCGTCCACCGCTTTCTCGTCCGCGTCGTAGAAGCTGAGCGCCGAGACTGTCGTCCGCAGTACTTCCATCGGCGTCACATCGCGCGGAAACTGCTTCATCATCTCGACAATGCCCGCAGGCAGCTCGCGCGCATCGGCGAGCGTCTGCGAAAACTCCCGCAGTTCGGTTTTCGTTGGCAGTTGCCCTTTCCACAGCAGGTACGTGATTTCTTCGAAACTGGAATGCTCGGCAAGCTCGTGGATGTCAATGCCCCGGTAGGCCAGCACCCCGGCTTCCCCGTCAATCCAGCAGACGCCCGAGTTGGCGGCGACAATTCCTTCAAGACCCTTACCTGCTACAGCAGTCGACATTCTCTCTCCCTGAACCCTGAAACCGGATGCTCTCCACAGCGTGGCGTGGAGTGTTGCTGCTGCAAGCGAGCCGCCGGCAGCACAACCATTTTTTGTGGCAGACCTTCGTTATAGACCAGCGGCGAAACGCTTGTCACCGTGTGCACCTCGAAGTTGGACGCAATTCCAAAGCGGGAAGTTTGCGGCAGCCATCGTCCCAATAGGGCACTGTCGCTTCGTTTCATGCAAAACGAGCGGGAGTAAAGCGGTCGAGCGGCACCGACGGCGGGGCGCCATCCATGATCTCCCGCAGCATCCGCGCTGTCGCCGGCGCAAGCAGAATCCCATTCCGAAAGTGGCCAGTTGCGGCCCACAGGTGGTCGCTCACGTGGCCGATGACCGGCAGCGTATCGGTAAGGCCCGCGCGGAAACCGGGGCGCAGCCCGGTCCATCGAGCGGTGATGCGCCCTTGTAGAAGAGGCGGCCACAGTTCGCCTGCCGCTTGCCACAGGCGATCCCCGGCTGCCGCATCGATGGAGCGGTCGAACTCCGCATGCTCGACCGTCGCGCCGACCGCGACCCGTCCGTCGCCGCGCGGCACCAGGTAGAGCAGCGGCGTACGCACCACCACCGGAAGCTCGACGCCGTCCAGCGTCACCTCGATCATCTGGCCCTTTCGGGGCGCCACCGGCAGCGCGGGCGGCCCTTCCCCGTCCCGAGGCAGCGTAACCTGGGCCGACCATGCGCCGGCGGCCAGAACAAAATGATCGGCATACAGCGGGTCGCTCCCGATCGCAACCCGCAGTTTTCCGCCTTCGCGTGTCACCCGTTCGACCCCGACTCCCTCGATCAGGTTGACCCCAGCCGCGCGAACCGCTGCCGGCAGAGCCGCGCACAAATCCCGTGGATCGAGACTCGCCTCCTCCAGCCGCTCAAAGCGATATCGGTCGGTACGCAGGCCCGGAAGGAGTTCAGCCAGCAGGGAAGGCTCCGCGCCGGCGTGGCCCTGCAGCGTGATGCTGGTGCGCAGAGGCACGGCAGCGCCGGCAAGCTGCTCGATCCGCGCCAGGAAGCCCGGATACAGCGAGCGGCTGTACGCGGCCAGCGCATGGAGTGCCGGATCATTTTCCGGATCGTCCACCGCCAGCATACCGGCCGCTGCCCAGGAGGATTGCTGCATGGCCCGGTCACGTTCGAGCACGGTTACCCGCGCTCCCGCTTCGGCCAGCTCAAGTGCTGTCGCGAGACCGATGATGCCTGCGCCTGCGATGACGATCTGCTTGCCGAAAAGGGACACGTGTTTAGTTTAGGATGCTCGCTCTCACCGCTGGCCCGATGCTACAGAGCAGGCGTCGCCTCGCGCAGGGCAAGGTCGCGCTGCCACTGGAACGAAACCGCGATCGAAAACTCGCGCCGGCTGTCCCACTGCTGTTTCGTTACCGGAAAGACGAACAGCGCAAGCCCGCGCGCCGCATGCCCGGGCGTCAGCGTCGCTTCACTCGGCACCAGCGCGCCCGGAGGCTGGCGCAGCCCGCGCACCGCTTTCAGCTTCGCAATCTCAACCGGACTCTCTGCCGTCGCAAACTGCTGCTGGCCGTCCGGAAACGTAAGCGTGGCGCGCTGCCCGGTCTCGTAAAGTGGCACGTCGGCAGTTACATTCTTCATGTCAAAGGCGACCCACACCAGCATCTCATCGGTTTTCACGGTCGTGCCGCCGTAGCCTTCGGCCATCGTGCCGCCCTGGCGCAGCTCGGTGTGCAGGGGGATCGGCGTAATCGTTTCAATTGCGCCGGTCGTCACCTGCGGCTTCTGCACAAAGAACACGTAAGCCCACGCCGCGAAGAATAGGAAGCACGTTACGCCGATCAGCGTCAGCGTGCGATGGCTCTTGCCCGCGTCGTACGGGGGCATCACGAACGTGGGGCGGCGCTCCTGCTGCGGTGTGCTCATGGGCGCGGCCGCAGCCCGGCAAGGAAGCTGGCAAAAGGTCGCGTATTCAGCACGTCATCCGCGCACAGCCCGGCGCGCCGCAGCTGGCGAATCCCGTACTCGAGCCTGCCCAGCGTCGCGCTCTGGTGCGCATCGGTATTGATCACGATTGGGCAGCCCAGCTCGCGGGCCAGGCGCAGGTGGTTGTCGCAAAGGTCCAGCCGCTCCGCCGAGGCATTGTGCTCAACCGCACAGCCCAGCTCTGCCGCCCGCTTCAGCACCGCCGTCACATCAAACCGCATCGGCTCCCGTCGCATAAGGATGCGGCCGGTCAGGTGACCCATGATGCGCACGTACGGGTTCTCCACTGCGCGCAGCAGGCGCTCGGTCAGCTCCTGCTCGCCCTGCGCGAAATGCGAGTGCGTACTCGCGACCACAACATCCATCTGCGCCAGTACTTCGTCCGAAAGGTCCAGCGTCCCATCGGCGAGGATATCGACCTCAATCCCGGGCAGCACGCGGATGCGGCCTTCCATCGCGGCGTCCACCTCGCGAATGCGCGCGATATGCTGCAGCGCGCGCGCATCATCCAGGCCGTTGGTCATCGCCAGCTGCTTGGAGTGATCGGTAATTGCGATATACGCGTACCCGAGCGCGAGCGCCGCGTCGGCCATCTCACGGATGCTGTTGCGCCCGTCCGTCGCGTCGGTGTGCATGTGCAGGTCGCCGCGGATGTCCGAGGCTTCAATCAGCTTCGGCAGCGAGCCGGCCTCGGCCAGCTCAATCTCGCCGTTGTTCTCGCGCAGCTCGGGCGCGATCCACGTGAGGCCCAGCGCACCGTAAATTTCTTCCTCGCTCGCCCCGGCCACAAACGAGCCGTCATCCACCCGCGCCAGCGCATATTCTGACAGCGTGTAGCCCTTTCGCAGCGCCCGCTGCCGCACCGTCACGTTGTGCATCTTCGACCCGGTAAAGTATTGCAGCGCCGCGCCGAACGAGCCCTCCGGCAGCAGCCGTACGTCGACCTGCAGCCCCGCGCGCATGCGGAACGAAACCTTGTTGGCGCCCTTTGCCAGCAGCGTCCCGCCCAGGGGCCAAGCCGCCGTATGCTCGACCGCCGCGGCTACTGTGTCCTCCGCGCAGCCCGGTCCCGTCACCAGGATGTCGAGGTCGCCCACGGTGTCGCGCCCGCGCCGCAGCGAGCCGGCCGGCACAATGCGGGTCAGCCCGGGAAACTCGCGCAGGTACGCCATCAGCTTCTGCGCCGCGTTCTCCGCCTCGTTGATCGCAAAGCGACCGCTGTTGCGCTTGTAATCCGCGATGCCGGCCTTCAGCTTATCCACGCCCTTCTGCCCAAAGCGCGGCAGTGTCAGCGCGCGGCCGTCGTCGAGCGCCGCTTCCAGCTCCTCGACCGAGCTCACCTGCAGCGCGTCCCAGAACAGCGCGACGCTCTTTGGGCCCATCCCGGGCAACCGCAGCAGCTCCAGCATGGAGGGCTTGTAGCGCAGCATCAGTTCCTCGCGCAGCGGGAACGTGCCGGCCTTCTCAATCTCCCGGATGTTGGCCGCCATGCCCTTGCCGATCCCCGGAATCGCGAGCAGCTTCTTCGGTTCCTCGACCAGCGTGCTCAGCTGGATCGTGCTCGCCTCCACCGCCTCGGCTGCGCGTCGGTAACTCCGGATGCGGAACGGGTCGCCCGAGGAGATCTCCAGCAGATCGGCGGTCTCGTCCAGCATGGCGGCGATGCGGCGGTTTTCCATGGCTGTGCTTATTGAAACAGAAAGCCGCGGGCAGCATGCGAAAAACGGCCTGCCATGCACCCTGAAGACAGCAAACGCCCTGCTCTGCAGACTGCGCAGGGCAGGGCGCTCTTGTTCCTTGTTCAATCGGCGTCAGGCGATCTCGCGCTGACGGATGACTTGGTCAGCCTGCGGACCCTTCTGCCCCTGGACAACGTCGAACTCGACCTCGTCGCCCTCCTTGAGGCTCTTGTACCCCTCGATCTGGATCGAGGAGTAATGGACGAAGACGTCCGGGCCATCCTCCCTGCCGATGAAACCGAAACCCTTCGCGTTGTTGAACCACTTCACTTTGCCCTTGAATTGTCCCACCGGCGATGCCTTCCTGTGTGCGCGAATTGCGGTTGGGAACGAACCCAGCCTGCCTGTTCTAAACAGACGTGCGAGCCGTGCGGATGGTTTCGCAGCAGCTCGCGCTCCCGCAGCGCTGCACTTTGGACGGTGCTCAACGCCTTTCGCTGCCGCCCTTGTGCTTCTTTTTCGCGCTCTTGCCACGGGCTGCCAGCAGGCGCGTGTACATCGCAACGGCAATCAGCGTCTTGCCGTCGAGGATCCGGCCCGCGTCAATTAACTCCCAGACCTGCGACAGCGGTACGGCGTAAATCTCCAGCGTCTCATCTGCTTCCGGGCGCGCCGTTCCGGCGGTCAGGTTCTCGGCCAGAAAGATCTGCATCCACTCGCCCAGGAAGCCGGGGCTCGCGTAGTAGCGCACCAGTTCGGTCCATTCCCGGGCGGTGTACCCGGTTTCTTCTTCCAGCTCACGTTTGGCTGCGGGCAGGCGTTCCTCGCCCGCTTCGATGCGCCCCGCCGGCAGCTCCCACAGGTACTGCCCCGCAGCATGGCGGTACTGGCGCTCCATGATGAGGACCGGGTCGTGTTTCCTCCGCTTCTTCTTTCCCGCGAGCGGCTCGTCCGCGGCGAGGATCACGACGGAGCCGTTGTGCCGGATCACGTCCTTCTCGCCCACGTGGCCGTTGGGCTCACGCACTTCTTCCTTGACCACCTTGAAGAGGCTGCCGTCATACACAACCTCTGAGCGCAGCACTTCAGCAGAGCCTTCCTCGCGAAGCTGGGGCGCGCGAGGAGCACCGCCGTTCTTGCTTGAGCGTTGTTTTTTTTGGTCGTGCTTCGTTTCGGTGGGCTTTGCTTGCTTCCGGGCCTTCTTTGCCATGCCTGCTCCTGTTTGCGTTGCTTTAGCAGGTATACGCCACGCGCCCACGAGAGAGCCTGGGACCTGCGTAGGCAGTTAGTATCCCGGCACCGGTCCCATGTTGGCCGACAGCGCACAGCCCGCGACTTCTACGATGACGATTGACGTTGCTGCCGGAAGACCAAAGAGTGGAGATCGCGATGAAACCTTTGTTGTTCGCTGCGTGTGTTCTGTTTGCCATTGGCGCTGCACGCGCACAGACCCCTGTTTGGCAGCCCGCACCGGGCCACACGCAGGTGCCGATCTGGCCCGGCGCGGTGCCGGATGCGCGACCGGTCACCGGGCCGGAGACAACGGCAACGGAAACACACGATCTGGTGGCGGGCAGACCGTGGACTTATGTGAGCACTGTCTCCCGCCCGACCATGACCGTCTACGCGCCCAAGGGAAGGAATACGGGCGCGGCGGTCGTCGTGTTTCCTGGTGGCGGCTACTGGATTCTGGCCATCGATCTTGAAGGCAGTGAAGTCTGTGACTGGCTGACGGCGAAGGGGATCACCTGCGTGCTGTTGAAGTACCGCGTCCCGGGCGAGGGACATCCGCGATCCGGGCCCTATCCGGAATCACCGGAAGCCCTGGAGGATGCGCAGAGAACGCTGGGCCTGGTGCGCTTTCACGCCGCGGAGTGGCATATCGACCCGCACAAGGTAGGTGTGCTCGGGTTTTCGGCGGGCGGCCACCTGGTGGCAGCTACGAGCACACATTTCGAGCACCGTCTGTATCCGGCCGTCGATGCTGCCGACAGGGAAAGCAGCCGCCCGGATTTCGCGATCGCCATTTACCCCGGGCACCTGTCGCTTGCCGCGGCGGAATGGGATGCGAAGCAGGCAAAGAGGAAGCTCATCCTTCCTCATCTCGCCGGCACCGGTAAGGAGCTTGCCTTAAACCCCGATCTTCACGTCACCCGTCAAGCGCCGCCTACCTTCCTGCTCCAGAACGAGGATGACCATGTGGACAACGTAGACGACTCGCTGAGTTACTACCTGGCGCTGAAGAACGCTGGTGTCCCCGTCGAAATGCACCTGTACGCGCAGGGCGGCCATGCCTTCGGGCTGCGGCGCACCAGGTTTCCGGCGACGGCATGGCCCGAGCTTGTAGAAATATGGCTCGGAACGATCGGGATGATTCCACCGGGCAGTCCGTAAGCTGGAGACGCCCGGATGATGCACCGCGGCGGTCCGCCCGCAGCAAAGCCGCGCGTTGTTAGGCAAATACTCGGTCCCCATGACTTGGCGGCTGGCTTGTAACAATCATTCGGACAGGCTCTGGCCCGCGGTTCAGAGCTTGGTGCTGTTGAGCGGGAGAAATTTCGATTCCCTGACCAGGCTGCAAGCGAAACTCCTGATCTTCAATCTCCATAGTGAGCTCTCCTTCTAGAACGAAGAAGAACTGGCTCGCATGTTTATGAGAATGCCGCGCTTCGCTCGTGCCTGCAGGCATCACCTCCTCGATGATGCTCAGGTCCGGCGTTCTGACCAGGTGCCATCCATCGCATTCGGCACTGTCCGGTCCTCCCCACTTGTAGTGTTCAGCTGAAGCTGAACTGACGATCTTGGTGATCACGACCAGTCCTCCGCAACTCGCTGATGGCAGCGAGGGGCACAGACGCAATGAGTTGATACAGTACCGGGAATGGCTCTCCTCGTTTTGCCGGTGGAGCATACCTGCGCTGTCTTAGAGAAAGAATAAGCCCATTTGCTGAGGCCGGTCTTGACCTGAGTGCGGAACGTTGCTGCCTGGTATTCTTTACGGCCAAGCTTGAACCCTTCAAACCTTTTCGCCCCGGCATGAGAAACTGCAAGGGAAGGAGAGCTCCGTGGACGGTGCGTGTTACCCGCTTTCTGTGTTGCCCGGGCTCTCCCGCCTGTTTCTTGACTGCATAGCAGGCTCTGCCTCTGCTTTTTATCCTGTCCCGGCCGCCGGCGACGCCTGGATGACGCACCAGGCGAGCCCGCCCGCAGCGAACCCGGCGCTCGCCGACCTGCTGGAGGCGCAAAATCACGCCTGCCATGCCGGCCCGGCGGCAATTGCGAACATCGCGCAGCTCCGCACCGGCGCGCGCGCCGTCGTCACCGGGCAGCAGGTGGGTCTTTTCGGCGGCCCGCTTTACACGCTGCACAAGGCGGCCACTGCTGTGCGCCTGGCGCAAAACGCCACCCAGGCCACCGGCATCCCGCATGTGCCCATCTTCTGGCTGGCGACAGAAGACCATGATTTCGCCGAGATCGACCATGCTGCGTTTCCAGCCGGCGGCACACTCAAGACGGTTCGCATCGGCCAGCACTCGCCCGAAGGCTCGCCGGTCGGCGCCCTGCGCCTCGGGCGCGATGTAGACCAGGCCCTTGCCGAGGCCAAGGCCCTCCTGGGCGAAACGCCGGCATGGGAGCTGCTGCGCCGGTGCTACCGTCCGGAAGCAACCTTCGCGGGCGCGTTTGCGCAGTGGCTGGCTGCGACGTTTCGCGAACAGGGACTCGTCGTGTTCGATGCTGCGGGCCGCGCCGCCCACCGCATGGGAGCGCATGTGCTCGAAGGCGCCATCACGCAGGCCGAATCGCTGCAGGCGCTCCTTCTGGATCGCGACGCGGCGCTCGAGGCCGAGGGCTACCATCGGCAGGTCTTGGTCAGGCGCGGCGCAAGCCTGCTCTTTCTGCTCACCGGCGGCGCGGAGAATGAGCAGCACATCCGGCTGCCGCTCAAGCAGGTCGGCAGCGGCCGCTGGGCCGCCGGCCACGCGCAGTACACTACCGATGAGCTGCTCGGCATCCTCGAGCACGAGCCGGAGCGCCTGAGCCCGAACGCGCTGCTGCGCCCTGTCTTCCAGGATGCGATCCTGCCCACCGCGGCCTACGTCGGCGGACCCGCGGAAATTGCTTACTTCGCCCAGAACGGTGTGCTGCATGACGCGCTGCTGGGCCGCGTGACGCCGGTGCTGCCGCGCCTCAGCGCGACGCTTCTGTCGGCGCGCGAAGCGCAGACGCTCGAGCATGACGGCATCGACCTGCCGGAGATTTTCAGCCTGCTGCAGGAAGATCTGACGCAGCGCGTCGGCGCGCGCTCTCTCTCGCCCGAAGGCAAGCGCCGCCTGCAGACCGCCGGCTCTGCCATGGCCGCGGAGCTCGATGAGCTGACCGGCTGGATGCGCGGGCTCGACCCTGGCCTCGGCCGCTCCGCGGACGTTGCGGCAAGCAAAATGCGGTACCAGATGAACCGTCTGCGTCGGCTCGCCGCGCGTTTTGCACTCGAGAAAGACGCAAGTATCCGGCGCCGGGTCACTGCTCTGTACGGGGCAGTCTACCCGGGCGGCCACCTGCAGGAGCGCAGCATCGCCGCTGCCGCCGCGCTGGCACGCTTCGGGCCGCCGCTTGTGCCTGCTCTGGTGGACGCTGCCGGCGATCCATGCCCGGGGCACAAGACACTGGTGCTGTAGCCGGGGCATCCTACTGGGAGCGAGGAAGTTATGGCAGCGAAACAGCAACCGTTCGACCTGACCTGTCCGGAATGTGGCGGCATGCTGCGCATCGACCCGGAAACCCGTGCCGTGCTGGCGCACACACCGGCGCCCCGCAAGCGGACCTTCGACGATTTCGAGACCGCCGCAAAAGCCATGCGCGAGGGCGACGAGCGCCGGGATTCACTGTTCCGGCAGGCTGTGGATGCCGAGAAAAACAAGGATGACGTAATGGCCAAGCGCTTCGCGGAAGCCCTGCGCAAGGCAAAGGAGTCGCCCGCGACCGAGCGCCCTCTGCGCGATTTCGACCTCGATTAGATCGGAAGACTGCCTGATGGCGATTCGCGCATCCAAACCCGTGTTTAGAGCATTTTCACTCCACACGTAGAAGAACCCGCAGTGTGCGCAGGGCTTTTCCCCCGGGAAAAGTCGAGCCCTCTCCACCGGGGGTGAAATGCGTGAACAGACAGCGCCGCTTGAGCGCCCAAGGAGCTTTCACCATGGATTTGACGAATCTGACTTCCCGCGAGAGCGGCAGTGTGCTGCCCGGCGTAAAAAGCACTCACTGGTCGCACCAGGTCGCCGCGGCCTCCCTGGTCGCCGGCGCGATCCTGCTCATCACCGGCCGTAAACGCGAAGCGCTGGTCGTTGCCGCCGCGGGCTCGGCCACCACTCTGCTAGAACGCCCGGAAGCAGCCCAGGAGTTCTGGAACAGGCTTCCGGGCCACATCCGCACCGGTCAGGACTTCCTCGTGCGCGCCGAAACTTTCCTCGAAAAGATCAGCGAACAGGCCGCCCGCCTGCGCGAGACGCTTTCCCGGCAGGCGTAAAAGCAAACCGCCTACGCGGCTGGCGGAGCCTTTTTCGGCTCGGAGTGAAATCCCGAGCATCGCGAGGGCCACAGATGCTCGCGGCTACGAACAAACGAGAACCCGCCACGAAGTGGCCGCCAGCCGCGCAGGCGGTTTACACGGAACGTAAAAAAGAGGCCAGGTTTCGGCCTCTTTTTTGCGTCTGCAGTTGACCCGTCACACCGTCTCGAACGGCGCGATGCCCAGTTTTTTCTGGGCGGCGGGGCTGATGCGGTCGGGGGTCCAGGCCGGTTCCCATACCAGCTCGACGTTGCACTCGCTGATCTCCCGCACTCCGGCGAGCCGGTTCCTGACCTGCTCAAGGATCATGGCATGCGCCGGGCAGCCCTGCGTTGTCATCGTGATGTCAATCGCCACTTTCTGGCGCGGGAGCATGCCGGGGGCGTCCGGGTCGGGAGCGACATCGACCTTGTAGATCAGGCCGAGGTCGACGATGTTGATCGGTAGCTCCGGATCCATGATGTCGCGCAGTGCCGTCAGCACGTCGTCTTCAGTTAAGGCCATACAAGTATTTTAATGTGTGCGCTCGACCAGGTAGCTCGCAACCGCCTTCAGCCCGTCGGCCTGCGCCCCGAATCCTTCGATCGCGGCAAACGCCTCGTCGATCAGCCGCGCCGCATCGCGCCGCGACTGCTCGACCCCATGGACCGCCGGCCATGTCGCTTTTTCGGTCGCCAGATCCTTGCCTGCCGTCTTTCCCAGTTGCTCCGAGCTTTGCGTCATGTCCAGCACATCGTCGACGATCTGGAACGCAAGCCCGGCTTTGCGGCCGAACTCTGTCAGCTGTGCGGTCTGCGCGGCATCGGCTCCGGCAAACAGCCCGCCCGCCACCACGCTCACGCGGATCAGCGCGCCGGTCTTGGCGCGATGGATCGCCTCCACCGAGGCGGCGGTCGGCGCCGTGCTTTCGCCCTCAAGATCGAGCACCTGCCCGCCGATCATGCCGTCTTCCGTCCCGGTCGCTTCCGCGATCAGCCGAATGATCGCAACCCGCGCCTCCGCCGGGCATTTCAGTCCCGCCAGCACCCGGTACGCATGGGTCTGCAGTGCATCCCCGGCCAGAATGGCAATCGCTTCGCCGAACACCACGTGGCAGGTCGGTTTGCCCCGGCGCAGCGCATCGTTGTCGAGCGCCGGCAGGTCATCGTGCACGAGCGAGTAGGTGTGCAGCATTTCGAGCGCCGCGCCCAGCTCGTCCGCCCCCTCCGGAACAGTCCCGGCAACGGCCCGGGCTGCCTCCATGGCCAGCACCGGCCGCAGGCGCTTGCCCCCGGCAAACGTGCTGTGGCGAACCGCCGCATGGATCGATGCGGGAACAGCGCCGGCCGCGGGCAGCAGCCGTTCGAGCGCCGCATCCGTCGCCGCGGCGCCGTCCCGTAAAAGGCTTTGTACGTCGTCGTTCATTTTCGTCATCATAGCTGAGCCGCCGCTGGCCGCCGGAGGCGCGCGTACCCGCCGATTCGCCGCCACACAAGCAGCAAGAGTGCCGCAACACAGCTCAGTATGCGGCCAGCCACAACGTCCCGCGTGGTGCGATAGTGTGCCGTGATCATGCTCGGCCGGTGAGCGGCGACGGCAATGGTGAGCAGCCCATCGTCGCGCGGCACGCAGGCTGCGCCGCATGCGTGCCCGTTCAGCAGCACCTGCCATCCGGGGTAGCGCTCGAGGCGCAGGACAGCAAACGCAGGCCGCTCAGGCGTCACTCGCGCCGCCAGCTCCTCCGGCGCCCAGTGCAGAATCCGGATGGAGCCGGGCACCTGCGCGTACCGTTTCCAGGGCGGGTTCGCCGCATCATCGCCCGGGCCGGAGTCGTCGCCTTCATCGGCCTGCGAGCTCCCGAGCAGCCGAATCGCCGGAAGCTCCTGCTGGATCTCGCCGTTGTCGGTGCCCGCGGCCGCGTACTCGTCTGTCCCCTCAAATCCGCCGGCTGCGGAAGCAGGAGCGGGAGGCAGCAGCGCAAGCTGCGCCCGCACATTGTCTTCGTCGTCGCATGGCTGGTAGCGGGTCTGCGCCGTCCAGGCAACCATGCCTGCCGCATACACGATTACCGCGATCGATAGCACGGCCCTCGCATGCCTGCCGCTCTGCGGCAGCGCCAGACCGCACACAAGCGCCGCTGCGGCGCTGGCCGGCAGCAGCAGGCGCCAGGGAAACTGCAGAAAGGCGAGCTCCGGCAGATGGTGCCAGAGCCATGCGCTGGCCGGGAATTGCAAAACGAAACAAACGCCCAGCAGCGCGGTAGGGAAGCCGAGGAGGCCATACTCCCTTGCTCGTCTGCGGCGCCGAAGCAGCAACGCGGCATATGCCACGGCCGCGGCAGCAAACGTGGCGACGCCGATCCACGATGCCGTGCGCAGCACCTGGTCGTGAAAGATCTCGCCGGTATGCTCGAATAAGAAACTGTCGTCGACGCGCATGCCGGGGCCGATAGCGCGCTGGATGGCGACGAAGCGCTGCTCGTACCAGGCGGGCAGCAGGTAATCGGCGGAGAGGCAGCAGCCGAGCGCGAGGGCAGCCGTCCCTTGCACACTGTTGCGCTGCCTGTCCGAAGCACTGGAACAAACCCGCCACAGAACTGCCGCCGCCACCAGATAGCATCCCATCACAGCCGCAGGGGCGTTCGTGTACCAGAGCGCCGCCAGTAGCAACGCGATTCGCACCACGTGCAGCCGCTGCTCGAGGAGAGCCCCGAGCAGCAGCGGCATCCACGCCGCGGCCAGCAGCTCACCATACGCGCTGCGCTCGTAGCCGGTAAACAACAGGTACGGGCTCAGCGTATAGAGCGTGGCCGCCGCTGCGGCCGGCACCGGCGCGCAAAACCGGTTCGCGAGCTGCTGCATCGAGGCCGCTGCCCCGGCAAAACACATAAATGTAAACGCCGCCGGCACCCACGCCCAAGGCAGGACGAAATTGAGCGCGGCGCCGAGCAGCCAGGTAAGCGGCGGATAGAAAATAAACCGCGGCTCACCCGCCCCGTAGTTTGCCCCCGGCACCCAGTGCGGCACCAGTAAACCAGCATGCCAGGCACCGCGCACCGCCAGCCAGCTCTGCAGGTGGAAGTCGAAGTCATGCCCGCATGAAGGCCCATACATGAGCAGCGGTAAAGTTGCCGCCAGCCCGAGCAAAACGGGCAGCAGCGCGCTCCACCTTCGTTCCGCCGCGCTCATCGTTACGGCACCAGCCTGAGCGTGTGCTGCGCCGCTGCCTGCACCGCAGCCGCCGCATACGGCAGGGGAAACGTGGCCCCGCCGTACCAGAACGGCCACTGGTCAAGGAAATGCGGGCTCAGCGGGTCGCCCGACTGGCCGGCCAGGATATTTTCCGTCGAAGCGCCCGGCGCGGAGAGATCGGCGGTAAACCGCTGCGACGGCCCCACGTCGCCTGAAACCTGTTTGACCGTCGAGGGATCCCCGGACTGCGGCAGCGGCCCCACCCCGCTCGGCACACCCGGCACCATCTTCCACAGCGGGTGCCGCACGGTGATGGTGTGCGCGTCGCCGTAGCGCCAGTTCCGCAGGTTGTCCGGCGCACCCTTCAGCACGCCGTCGACAAGCGCCGCCAGAAAGTCGTTCCAGCTCCGGTAGCTCGGCGGCAGCCATGCCGGGGGCTCGGTCGCAATCAGCTGCTCCCGCGCATAGTCGCTCTCGTTCCAGTCATACAGGCGCCATCCGTCGCCCACCTTCGCGCCCAGCATCGCCGGCCAGAAGGCACGCTCCGCTGCCGTTACGATCGAGGCGCCCGGCGAGTCGACCGCAAGTACCCCGTTCCACGAGCGCAGCAGGTCAGAGGCAGCCCGCGCGCGCTTTGAAGGCTTCGCCGCGTGGTCGATCGCATAGGCAAGCCGCTCGGCAATCTCCTGGTCGCTCTCTGAGAACACATCGGTCTGCAGCGTCAGCATGTCCGCGGGCGTCAGTTTCGTGTGCGAGCCCAGCCACTTCCAGATGCGCTCATTGCGGTACGGCGAAGCCCAGTCCAGCGTCAGCTGGTAGGGGTAGCCGTCGGGCGTTACGCGCGCATTCGCCGTCGCAACTATTCCGCTCTCCGGGTCGAGCACCGAAGGCAGCCCTTCGAACGGGATGAACCCTGTCCACTCTCCCAGCGGTGGGGAAGGGCGCGCGGCAGCAGCAGGCGCCGGCGCTGGAGCGGTCATGCCTGGTCCCGCCGGCACAGTTGGCGCAGACACGGCCGGCGCAGGCTGCCCGGCGGGAATCGGCCGAAACTGCAAGCCTCCCGACCGGATCGGGATCAGCCCGACCGCCTGGTACCCGATGTGCCCGGCATCGTCCGCATACGCAACGTTCAGTGTCGGCGCCCACCAGTCCTTCATCGCGGCGCGAAAGCTCGTCCAGTCGGGAGCGCTGTCGAGCGCATACAGCGGCAGCCCGCGCGCTTCCGGGTCGTAAATTGTCCAGTGCAGCGCCAGCATCCGCTGCTCGCCCTGAATCAGTGACGTGATCACGGGCCCGTGCGCCGTACGCTCCACGTCGATATCAACGTCCCTGCCGAAGCGGACGCGAATCCGTTCCTTCTCGTGCGTCGGCCGCTGCCAGCTCACCTGGCCATCGGCGCTCACGGTCCGCACCTCACCCTGCGCGTTCACCTGCTCAATGTAAATGTCCTGCGTGTCGCCGCCGAGCGCGGTAAACCCCCAGGCGATGTGATCGTTGTGCCCGGCAGAGATGAACGGCAGTCCCGGCACCGTCACGCCCGCTACGTGGAAGCTCCCGGCGTGCAGGTCCGACTCGTACCAGATGTCAGGGATCTGGTGCTCGATGTGCATATCGTTCGCCAGCAGCGGCTTGCCGCTCGCGGTGCGCGCACCGCTCACGGCCCACTCGTTCGAGCCCGGCACGCAGCTCGCGCAGGCCGACGCGCCGTCGAGCGCGGCCAGGGCCGTCAGGTCCCGCGCAGGCAGCAGGGGTACATCCTCCAGCCGCACTTGGGAGGGGTCCAGCGGAATCTGCGGAACATCCTGCGGATCGCTGATGCCCGGCCTGCTCGGCACCGGCGGACGGTCCCTCCAGGAGCCGACCGGGTACAGGTCGGCGGCCAGAGCGCCCATTCCATGCGCGTTCAGCCTTGCCGTCAGCTGCTCGCGCTTCAGCTTTGACTCCCACCGGGTATCGAGCATCTCCGCCATTGACAACGCGACCAGGATCGAGTCTTTTGCCTCCCACGGCCTGGGCCGGTACAGCAGCAGGGAGAACTCAGCCGGCAGAGTACCGTGCGCGATATAGGCATTCACACCGCGCGCATAGGCATTCAGCTGCGCCAGCTGGTCCGGCGGCAGCGCGCGCACCATGCGCTCCGCCACGTCCCGCATGCCGAGCGTCCGCTCCAGCCGGTCGTGTGCCAGCAGCGAGGACCCAAGCACTTCCGCGCCTTCCCCCGCGGGTAGCCTGCGCGCCATGTCCATCTGCCACAGGCGGTCGCTGGCCGTGACCCAGCCCTGCGCCATCAGCAGGTCATTGAGGTTCGCTGCCTCAATGTGCGGCACCCCGTAGCGGTCGCGGCGAACCGTCACCGGCGCGCTCAGGCCGGGCAGCTGCAGTGTGCCGTCCATCGGCGCCAGCGAGGCCGTCATGCGCTGCCGCAGCATCAGCAGCGCCAGCGCCAGCAGCAGCGCAAGCACCAGCAGGGTAGAGACAGCGTAGATGCCGAAGCGCACAGCAAGGGAACGGCGCGGAACGTCAGAGTCAGAGAGTGGGCGGCTCACGTGGCGATTCTCTCATTCCCCCGTCGTCAGCCTCTCGCCATGTGTTTACTCAGGCCGCAGTGCGCCGGCGAGCGGCCGCGGCTTCCGGCGGCGCCACCACAGGAAAATGCACAGCGCCAGCAGCAGGATGACCGGGAAGACGTATAGGCTGCCTTCCGGCCCGGTGGCGCCGCCGCTCAGCAGCTTCGGCCCGACCGCCTGCTCATTCAGAAAGTGACCATGGACGACCAACCCGCTGTCCGAGGTTCCCCAGAAGAAGCTCTCGCCCCAGTCCCACGCGGCATGCGCGCCGATGGCCCAGGCCAGCGAGCGGGTGTACCAGATGCTGAGGCAGAAAACCAGGCCGATGGCCCCGGCAGAGAACAGGCCCACCGGGGTTTCCCCTGCATTGTGGCCGTGGATCGCCCCGAACGCGATCGAGAGCAGCAGCGCAGCCCAGAAGAACCCGATGCCGCGCGCCAGCGTGAACAGCAGGTACCCGCGCAGGAACATTTCCTCGAACAGGCCGACCAGCAGAAAAACCGCCGCCCAGATCAGCCCGTAGCTCACGATGCCGCTGGCGGAGAGCCCGGCGCTGTGCAGCGTAAGCAGGTGCCGGAACCAGAGCAGGCCCACCAGGGCGCTGATCGCGGCAAAGCCGGAGACCAGCCCACCCGCGAAACGAGGCAGAAACGCCGGGTCCCCCAGCCCGAAGCTGCCGAAGCGGCGCTGCTCGATGCGCGCCATGAGAAATGTCACCAGCAGCACTGCCGCGGCGGAAATCAGCTCACTGAAGAACATGAAGGCAGCCGGCATATCTGTCGTGGGGGGCATGTGCCTGCCGCGAAAGAAATGCTTCGCCGCTACGTTGATCAGAAAGATAAGCAGCAGAAGCTGCGCGAGGAAGAGCAGCACGCCCCAGCCTGCGCGCAAGCCCTGCCGGCCCATAAAGACGGCATGCAGCGGCTGCTCGGGCGAGGCCGTAATCGTCGTTGCGTGTTGCCCGTCCTGCTTTGTTTGCTGGGTATCGTCCAAGTGCGTCTCATCTGCAGGCTTGACATCCTCCCGCAGCGTCGCCATTCTAGTAGATTCGGTGCCCGCGGCAAAAAGCATTGCAGAAAGGAGCCAATCCCGTTGACAGTCCGCGTTTTCTACCACAATCACTGCTTCGACGGGGCCTGCTCCGCTTCGCTGTTCACGCGCTTCCACCGCTCCTGCATCGACCCGCGCGCCACCTATGAGTACCACGGCCTGGTGCATCGCGCTGGCTCGCTCTTTGACGACTCCGCCTTCACCGGCGACGAGAACGCCATCGTCGACTTCAAGTACTCTCCCTCGCCGCGCGTTACCTGGTGGTTCGATCACCACCTCAGCGCGTTCCTTTCGCCGGAAGACCATGCAGCCTACGAGCGCGGCCTCGCCGACCCGGCCAGTAACTTCCGCAACCGGCGCTTCTACAACCCCGACTACACCTCCTGCACCTCGTTCATCGCCGACACGGTCACCGAGCGCTTCGGCTTCGACCGCGCCAGTGTCGCGAACCTGGTGCACTGGGCCGATATCGTCGACGGAGCGCTGTACGAGAGCGCGCAGGCGGCAGTGGAGGTGCGCGAGCCTGCCATGCGCCTTACGCTCGTGATCGAGTCAGCGGCCGACCCCGGTTTTGTGCCGCGGCTGATCCCGCTGCTCACGGAGATGCCGCTCGAAGCAATCCTCGAGCAGCCATTCGTGGCGGAGCTGCTGCCGCCGCTGCTCGAGCGCCACCAGGCTGCTATTACGCTCATCGGCGAGCGTATCCAGGAGGAGCGCGGAACCATTTACTTTGACGTGGCCGACCGCGATCTTGAAGGCTATAACAAGTTCATCCCGTACTACCTGCAGCCCACCGCAACCTACTCCGTCGGGTTATCAAAATCCAGCTTTCGGACGAAAGTCTCGGTCGGCACCAGCCCCTGGACGACCGCCGCGCCGGAGCAGCTCGTCAACCTGGCCGCGATTTGCGAGCGCTACGGCGGCGGCGGCCACGCGCGCGTGGGCGCCATCTCGTTTCCGCCGAACCGATACGAAGAAGCCAGGCAGGTGGCCGCCGTCATCGTCGAAGAACTGCGCGCCGCCGACCCGCATTGTTGAGCGAAGTCAACGGCTGAACACCAGCGCCGCGCCGATGGCCACAGCATGGAGCAGCACCACCGTCAGCAGCCCGGCCGCGATGCCGCGCCAGCGCCCCACCAGCACCGCCAGCAGGCCGTAAGCAGGGAACTGCGCCCACATCGTCCACTCCGCCAGCGCATCGCGCTGCTCCGGCGCCAGCGTTGCCGGCGCATGTGCCTGCACCAGCACGACGAACGGATAGAGCAGCCGCAGCGCGCCCGGGCCTGAGAGCGCCAGAACGCTCGCTGCCCGTACGGCGAACGGCGTGGCCGCCAGTGCCAGCGCAAACGGCCACCAGTGCAGCCAGCTGCGGGCCTTGCGTTTTCGCTTGCGGGTGGTGCGTCGGCGCGTGGTCGTGGCAGCAGGCATGCTGCCAGCATACCGGGCTGGTTCCTGTGCGATGCGTCCTGTGCAAGGCGACGCCGCTACAAACCCAGTGCCTCTGCATTGGCCTGCATCGCCGCCAGGCAAAACGCGATGTGCGCATCGAGCGCCACCCCGAGCTCTGCCGCGCCCTGCACCACGTCTTCGCGGCTCACCCCGCGCGCAAACGCCTTGTCTTTCATCTTCCGCCGCACTCCGGCCACATCGACCTCGGCGATCCGCTTCGACGGCTTCACCAGCGCGCACGCCGTCAGCAGGCCGCTCAGCTCGTCGCACGCGAACAGCGCCCTGGCCAGGTGCGTGGTTCGCGGTACGCCGGAGTACCCCGCGTGGCCCAGGATGGCCGTCCGAACCTCCTCCGGCCAGCCCTGCTCTTCGAGAATCTTCACCCCCACGAACGGGTGCTCTTCCGGCGACGGGTACCGCTCATAATCGAAGTCGTGCAGCAGGGCTGTAACGGCGTAGCGCTCCGCCAGTGCTTCGGCTTCGGCCGGTGCAAGACCGAGATGCAACGCCTCCTGCTCACCATACGCGCGGGTGCAGGTCTCTACAGCTAGCGCGTGCTTCCGCAGACTGGCGGACTCGGTGTACTGCTCGAGCAGTGTGAAAGCACGGGCACGCGACCACTGCCCTTCTGGATTCAGTGACATACTCTTCCTTGGCGAGGCGACGTTGTCACAAAAGGTAGAGCTGCACCAAAGGTTCTTTCCTGGCCAACCTGAAACGTATGCACTGGAGTTTGCCAAAGCGCACCCGGCACGCACAATGGCAGAGTTTCAGGGTCTGCTTCTCGCACTGGAGCAGGGTCCTTCGCCGAGCGGGAGATCGAATTGTTAGTCGAGGCGGGCTTTACACCCTTGGAAGCCATTCGCATTGGCACATTAAACGGGGCACAATATCTTCAAAGGGCAGAGCACATCGGCAGCATCGAGCCCAACAAAGATGCAGACCTTATTCTCGTGAAGGGAGATCCGGCTGCCCATATCGCAGACATCGAGAATGTCGAGCTGGTGTTCCAAAACGGTCGTGGTTACGATTCCGTCAAACTGCTCGCCGCCGTGAAAGGCCGCTATGGCCTCATATAGCTCCTGTGGCCATCGGCCGCAGCATAAAGGAGGAAACGCGTGAACTTCTTGGTTCTACTAACGCTCTTCGCGCTGGCACCGCTCGTCAAAGCTCAACTGCCCGCTCCTAAGCCTCTCGATCCAAGCCCTTGGAATGGCTCGTGGAAGCTCAATCTCGGACGAAGCAGTGCAGCGGCAGCTGAAGCAGGTGTGCCTCAGGTTTACCGGTTGACTCTCGGGCCAGGCGGAGCGGCGCAGGTTCCGATTCGGTGGGAGATACCGGAGATCGGCGAGGTAGTTTCAGGCGCCACGGATGGTCAACCTATGGCTATATTGCGCAAAAAACCGTCGCCTGGGCTTCGTTTAGCCGTACGCAAGGACGGGCCCGCCACGCTGCTCTACTCAGTGTACCGAAACGCAGACCTGATCGGAGGCGGTAGGATGATGCTGGTAGACAACGGAAGAGCTTGGGTGGACCTGACTTGGCCGACTGATCGCCAAGACCTTGCCTCCGAGCTGCTTTATGAGAAGCAGTGAATTCATGACACAGTTGCCGATGCGTTCGCAAAAACGTTCGTTTGTGGTATGAGGCGATAGAGCACGCGGTCGACGAGTATGACCTTGAAGCTGCTTTCTAGGTTTCAGCGCCACCATCGGTACTTATTCACGCCGTGCAGATGCGGTGGAGTACTGTGCGGGGAGGGTAGATGCGAATCGTCATGATCAGTGACACTCACGGACTCCACCGGGAGCTGGACCTTCCTTTCGGCGATCTACTGCTGCACGCGGGCGACCTTTCTTTTTCTCCCGGCAGCCTGGCTGGGTGATCCGATTCCCGCCACCCGACCGCCCTGCTTTTCTCCTCGTTATTCCGGTTTCATCCCCAAAGTAACCGGCATGTTCCCTGACTTCCCTTGACAATCAGGATACCCGGGCGCAGAGTTGAGAAGTTCACGTAGACGGCGGCGGCACTTGTGCTTCTCGTCGTACGGTACGCCCGCTCTGGCGCCCCGTAGACAATTATGGCAACCATCCCGGTCACCCCACAGGGTCATTCGGAGTCGCGCGAGGTTTTGCGTTGCGAACGCTGCCAGCTGGTACAGTTCCGATCTCACACCGGCAACTGCCGCCGCTGCCACAAGGCACTTGAGCCGGAAGAGCTGCCTCTCCCCGCGATCCACCTCACAACCCCGGCCAACGCTGCCGCGCAGGAGCTCGACGTGGCCCGCGCCGTGCGCTCCCTGCGCAATGCCCGCGGTCTCAGCCAGCGCCAGCTCGCCGCCCGCATGTCGGTTCCGCGCACCTACATCTCGAAAATCGAGAACGGCAAGGCCATGCCCACGCTCTCTTCGCTCGATCGGCTCGCAACCGCGCTCGAAGCTCGGGTAGGCGACCTGCTGCACGATGCCCGTTCCCGCCGCGCGAACGCTCTCGCCGCCATCCTCGCCGACAGCTTCCTCTGTGAGGTGTTGCCGCTCGCCGGCCGCATGAACGCCTTTCAACAGCAGGTGCTGCTCAGCCACGCCCGGGATATGGCGCGCGATGCCGCCTCCGGGCGGCCGCAACTCGCACGCGCGTAACTGCCTGCGTGCGAATCCCACGGTCTGCCCTTTGCCCCGCGTCGCGCGCTATGCTACGGTCTGAACTGAGGTCGAAAGTTGCCACTCGAGCAGCCTAACCGCGTCCATGAACTCTCCGCGGAGGAGTCGGCAATTTACCGCCGGCTGGACCCTGCGCGCCTGCCCGAACACGTCGCCATCATCATGGACGGCAATGGCCGCTGGGCCGGCAAACGCTCCATGAAGCGCTTCGTCGGCCATAAGCAGGGAGCCGAGTCTGTCCAGTACGTTGTCGAAACCGCCTCCCGTATCAACCTCCCCTGGCTCACCCTTTACGCCTTTTCGCTTGAAAACAACCTGCGCCGCCCCCGGCTTGAGGTCTCTTTCCTCATGCGCCTGCTGGCCAGTTATCTCAGCAGCAATGTGCAGCGCATGAATGACAATAACGTGCGCATCCAGTACATCGGCCGCATTCATGAACTGCCGGCTGAGGTTCGCGAGCGCATGGAGTGGGCCGCGGAAGAGACCTGCTGCAATACCGGCACAACTCTCACCCTCGCGCTCAACTACGGCGCACGCACCGAGCTGGTCGATGCCGTACGGGGTCTCGCAAAGGAAATCGAGCTAGGCCTTCTGCGTCCTGAGCACCTCACCGAGCAGGACATCCAGAGGCACCTTTACACCCGCGATATGCCCGATCCTGATCTGCTCATCCGTACCTCGGGAGAAATGCGGATCTCCAATTTTCTGCTGTGGCAGATCGCCTACACCGAAATTTTCGTCACGGAGCGCCTCTGGCCCGACTTCCGCGGCACGCACCTGCTCGAAGCCATTGAAGCCTACGGCGCCCGCAATCGCCGCTTCGGGGGCCTCAGCGAGCCCACGCATGACCCTGGCGCTGTGACCGCCGGCGGCTTGCTCGTCCCGCGTTAGCCTGTCTCGGCTCCGGGCGGAGAGGCTGCGTCACCGGCACATGGACGCGCGGTTACTCCTCCAGCACTCCATCCCACAGGCTCGTCTCGCCCTCGAACGGCGCGCGCGCGGCAACCAGCAGGTACTGCTCCCGGTCGAAGACGTCCCCGAACTGCGCCTGTACCCGCTCCAGCACGCCGCGCTGTGAGGTGTGTCGCGCAAACGCTGCCAGCTTCCGCTCCTTCAGAGGCCCGAGCACCAGGGATAGCGACGCCGGCCCCCTGGTGCCGCTTCGCAGTGCTTCCGCATCAGCTGAGGACAGGAACGGCGTGGCCGCGTAGTACAGCTTTTGCGGCGCCCAGACCGCCAGGTTGCCGCCGTTGTGCGTAAGCTGCTCCGGCAAAAAACCGGACCGCCCCGCCCAATGGAACGCCGCCGTGGCGGCAAGCGAGACAACCGTGTGGTCGCGGTGCAGGTTTACCCCGCCCTCGCCGCCGAACGTGAGCACCACATGCGGCCGGAAGCGCCGCAATGCCCCGGTAAACACCGCGACAAGATCCGGAAACGGCAGCTGCCAAAGCCCCCCATCCGGAAAGTTGAGCAGCTGCCTCTCGCTCACCTCGAGCTCGTCGCAGGCCGCGTCGAACTCCGCCCGTCGTGTCTTTGCCAGTTCCGCGTCGCTCTGCCCCGGCGCCCGGTACGAACCCGCGTCTCCTTCCGTTAGGCAGACCACTGCCGCGCGCGCGCCGGTTGCCGCAGCCTGCAGCAGGGCACCCCCGAACGCTCCGGCTTCATCGTCAGGGTGAGCGGTAATGCACATCAGGCGCAGCGGCAAATAGGCTCCTTTGCGTGTCGGTGAGGAATCTGCGGGAGGCTCAGGTCAGGTCCGTCTCTACGCTAACAGCATCCCAGGGCAGCACCGCTTCCCATACCGGGCGAAAGCTCCTGCGGTGCAGACGCGAGGGTCCGTGGCGCAGCAGCGCCCGCTGGTGCTCCGGCGTGGCATAGCCTTTGTGGTCGGCCAGGCCGTACAGCGGGAATTCCTGGTGCAGCGCGCACATCCGCGCGTCGCGATACACCTTCGCGACGACCGACGCTGCGGCAATCGAAAGCGAGCGCGAATCGCCGTAGACAATACTGGTCTGTCGGCAGGGATGGTTCAGCCGCAGCGCATCGATCAGCAGGTGGTCGGGCGCGCGCTCCAGACCATGCACCGCCTTAAGCATCGCCTGCTTGGTGGCCTGGTAGATGTTGATCCGGTCGATAGTTGCGGCATCGACCTCGGCAATCGCGATGGCGACGGCGCAGGCCCGCACCATCCCTGCAAGCCGCTCCCGGTCCTCGGCCTCCAGCTGCTTTGAGTCGCGCAGCCCTGCCGTTTGCAGCTCCTCGGCTCTGCTGTCCACCGGCAGAATCACAGCCGCCGCGACGACCGGACCGAACAGCGCTCCGCGCCCTACCTCGTCCACCCCGGCGATGCTCTCGGCGCCGGCATTCCGCGCGGCCCGCTCGTAGCTGTCATCGCAGCAAAGGGCGCGCAGCATACGCAGCTTGCGGGTCGCTTTGGAGACCTCAGCGTCGGGCCGGAGCGGACGCGGCGCCGTGGCAGGGAAGGAAGCAGCCATCGCCCTAGTGTAGCCGGAAGCGGTGAGCCGTTGCACCACACAGAAACAGGGCGTCCCCAAGAGGGAACGCCCTGTTTCCTGCCGTATGCGGAACCGTCTAAGCCTTGGTGCGAGAGTCCACTTCCTTGAGCCGGGCAGCCTTGCCGCGCAGGGCGCGCAGGTAGAACAGACGCGAGCGGCGGATCTTCGACGAGCGAACCTTTTCGATCCGGTCGATGACCTTGGAGTTGAACGGGAAAATGCGTTCGACACCCTGCCCGAAGCTCATTTTGCGGACAGTGAAGGAACCCTGCGGTCCGCGCTTGTACGCGATCACCAGACCTTCAAACGCCTGCAGACGCTCTTTGTCGCCTTCCTTAATCTTGACCTGCACGCGGACCGTGTCGCCGGTGGCAAAAGCGGGAAGGTCGGTGCGCTGGAGCTTTTCGGCAAGGCGCTGCATCACGGGATGAATGGACATGATCTGTTCCTGATCTTGAACTTGATTTTCAGCTGCAGCACAACAGGCGTGGACGCCGGGCGCGAACCGAATCCTCAGTATACAGGATGTGGATGGCCACGCTACCGTAGAGGACGGACTTCAACCTGTCCCGGAGGACAATCTTCCATGGCTTTGCGGCGTGCTTTGTATCTGGTTGTCTTTCTAGCACCTTTGCTGGGTTTCGGCATTCATTCTGCGCAGGCGCAAAGCGCGGACGCAAGCATGCAGGCGCGCGAGGCGAAAGCTCGCGAACTGTTCACGCTGATGCACATGGAAGCCACCTACACCCAATTGACTCAGCAGGTCATGCAACAGAGCGAGCAGCAGGCCCGGCAGCTCTTTCCGCAGAACGCATGGAGCGATTCTCAAAAGCAGGAGTATGCCTCATTCATGGCTCGTATCGAGGCTCTCGTGGCAGACACGATTTCCTGGCAGGTGCTTGAGCCGGAGTTCGAGCGTATTTACGCCGAGAATCTGACGGAGACTGATCTCGACGGAGTCATTTCGTTTTATCGCTCGCCGGCCGGCCAGTCTTTCATTTCAAAACAACCGCAGCTGCTGCACGCCGGCTCAGCGCTGTCGACACAACGCATGGAGACGGTCATGCCGCAGCTACAAGGCATGATGCAGGACGAAATGAAGAAGATGGCGGGCGAATCCGCGCCCCAGGCTGTTCCTGAAACGAAAAACTAAGGACACTCTTATTAAGTTTCTCCGCCGGGGTCATCCTGAGAAGCGGAGCGACGAAGGATCTGCGGTTGCTGCAACTTCGAGGAACCGCAGATTCTTCACTTCGTTCAGAATGACCCTTGTTCAGAGATTTCCTAAGTCTCGTGCTCGAGCGATGCCAGAAACTCTTGGTCCTGCTCACTCAGCTTCGCCTGCGCCAGCAGCTCCGGCCGGTTGCGCCAGGTCTTCTCGAGCGCCCGCTGCCGCCGCCAGCGACGCACCTGCTCATGGTTGCCCTCCAGCAACACCGGCGGCACCGCCGCACCTGCGAACTCCGCGGGCCGCGTGTACTGCGGATAATCGAGCAGGCCGCCCGCGCCATGCGTCGCGCTCGGCGGCCTCGCCGCGTCCGGTTCAGCAGGTCGCAACAGCGCATCCGCGGCGCCGAAGCTCTCAAATGCGCTCGACGCCGCATTGCCGAGCACCCCGGGAACCAGCCGCGTGACCGCGTCCACAATCACCGCTGCCCCCAGCTCACCGCCAGTCAGCACGTAGTCGCCGATTGAAACCTCTCCATCGGCCAGCAACTCAGCCACGCGCTCGTCCACGCCCTCGTAGCGCCCGCACAGCAGCACCACCCGCTCCAGGCCGGCCAGCCGCTGCGCCGTGGCCTGCGTTAACGGCCGGCCCTGCGCTGAGAGCAGCAGCACCGTCTCCCGGCTGCCGTCGCGCTCAGGCCGGGGCGCGACGCCGATCGCGGCAAGCCCGGCGGCAAACGGCTCCGGCTTCAGCACCATGCCCTCGCCGCCGCCGAACGGCCGGTCATCGACCGTGCGATGCCGGTCCGTCGCGTACTCGCGCAGGTTGTGCACCGCCGCCGTCACATGGCCGCTCACCAGCGCGCGCCGCAGCATGCCTGAGCCGAAGATGCCGGCGCCGTCCACGCTCTTGGCCGCAGGCGTTCCGAAAAAGCTCGGGAATATCGTGAAAATGTCGAAGCGCACCCGCTACTCCGCAGCCTTCCGCGCGGCGCTGTCTGTTTGCTCCAAGTCAGTGAGCCCTTCGGGTAGCGTCATCCGGAGCGTACGCGCTGCCAGGTCGAGCCGGGGCCCATACGCTTTGACAAAAGGCACCAGCAGCTCAGCCCCTGCGGCGGTTTCCACCACCAGCAGGGCAGTATTGCTCGACTCGCGATCAACGTCGGTAATCACTCCGGCGGTCGTGCCGGTGCGGTCGTCGATCAGCGCGCAGCCTTCCAGTTCGGCGATGTAGACCTCATCTTCAGCCAGGGGCATTCTCTGTTCCCAGGGAACCACCACATCGTAGCCACGCAGGCTTTCGGCCTCGTTCATGCTGGCGCAGCTCGCCAGCTGCAGCACAATCCGCTCGCCGTGCAGGCGGAACCGCTCCACGCGATCCACGCGATCCGGGCGCGCCGGCGCTGCCCCCGCTGCTTCGGGCGCGCGCAGCATCACCGCCGGATGCGTGCTGAAACGCTCCGGAAAGTCTGTGAGCAACTCGGCCAGTACCTCGCCGCGATGCCCCTGCGGCCGCACAATGCGGGCCACGCGCAGCCATTGTTCCGTTGTTGCGAATGGTTCCGGCAAAGCCGCGCTACTCGGGCGTCGGCGCCACGGCCGGTAAAATCACGCTGGCCGCGTCGCGCTCGCCTTCTGTCTCGACTATGTCGAGCGTGTAGCGATGGTGATATTTCATGCTCACCGCGCTCAGGATCGTACGAAGCGAATGGGCCGTGCGGCCCTGCTTGCCGATCACTTTGCCGATATCCGAGTTCGAAACATGCAGCCGCAGGATCGTGCTCTCCTCACGAGCCAGCGCCTCCACCGCCACAGACTCCGGGTGGTCTACCAGTGCGCGGGCGATCTCCGTCACGAGGATCTGCGTCGGGTCTGGGGATGGGGTTGCGATCAGATTCTGGTTGTGCGCGTCATCGTTCATAAAGTGCCGCTCCAGCCTCACATTCCTGTTCGTTGCCCAACAGGGATGGCATGAATGGCGCTCATACTATCAGCTTGTCAGGAGAGCGCAACAGGGCGAAAATATGCCCCTGCTGAGACGCAAACCCGCGCGCGCGGCAAGCAGCCGCGCACCTGTTAAGCCGTAGCTTCGACCGGCTCCGCGGTCTGCGCAGGCGCGTTCTTCAGCAGCCGGCTCACGCGCTCCGAGAGCTGCGCGCCATTGCCCGTCCAGTAGTCAATCCGGTCCCGCTTCAGTTCAACAGTCGCGGGGGACGTGCGCGGGTTATAGGTGCCGACCAGCTCGATCGACCGGCCGTTGCGGGCGCGGTCCTTCTCAATGACAACAACACGGTAAAAAGGCTTCTTGCGGGCTCCGAAACGGGCCAGACGTATCATCAACACAGGCGAAATCCTTTCATCAACAACTGGAACTTATGGCAAAACCATAAAGTGTGGGTTGGGCGGCGGTACAGGGCGACAGCGCTTCCGGCCAGTGCCATCCGGATACGCGAACCGCGAAGAGTCCCAGTCAGTAACTATAACAAACTCGGGCCTCGTCCGCTTGCGCCGCGCCGCGCCGCCGCATCCCATCCGCTATGTCCGCCTCTCAGTCCCTCGACCCGGCGCTTGCGATTCCCGCCGCGGCCCGGCCGCTGGTAGTTACGCTCGGGCTCGATCCGCAGGCATTGGCATGGTTTGAGGCGCAGCGGCAGCAATACTTTCCGGGTCGCCTCAATCGCATTCCCGCGCACCTCTCACTCTTTCACGCCCTGCCCGGCGCCCAGTACCCGTCCATCGCCGCACATCTGGCCCGGCTCACTTGCTCAACCGGAACCTTCTTCGCCGAGGTGCATGCCCTCATGCCCCTGGGCCGCGGCGTTGCGTACGCGCTTCGCGCCGGGCCGCTCGACCGCCTGCATGCCGCACTTCGCCGGCACTGGCTCGAATGGCTCACCCCGCAGGATCGTCAGCCGTTCCGTCCGCACGTCGTGGTGCAGAACAAGGTCTCTCCCGCAGAAGCGCAGGCGCTCTACACCAGGCTCTCCGCCGGCTTCCAGCCGTTCCGGGCGCAGGCCGTAAGCCTCCTGCTGTGGCGCTACGAAGGCGGTCCCTGGGCGCCCGCGGGCGAGTTTCCATTTGACGGGGCGCTCGCATGACCTGGCGACGACGTCCGTCGATCTGCCTTCGCAACCTCACCAGCGGACCCGCATCAGAAAACACTATGGCGACAAACAGCGGGGCAACGACAACACAGCAGAATCCTGAGCTGAAGCAGCTCGGCGACTCCGACCTGCACATCACTCCCATCGGCTTCGGCGCCTGGGCTATCGGCGGCGGCGACTGGGAGTTTGCCTGGGGCTCCCAGGAAGATAAAGATTCGGTCGAGGCCATCGAGCGCGCGCTCGAGCTCGGCATCAACTGGATCGACACCGCCGCAATCTACGGGCTGGGCCACTCGGAAGAAGTGGTTGCGAAGGCGCTCAGGGGTAGCTCCCACAAGCCCCTCATCTTCACCAAGTGCTCCATGCGCTGGAATACCGGGGACCGCAAGATATTCCGCGCGCTCGACGCGCAATCGGTGCGGCAGGAGTGCGAAGATTCGCTGCGCCGCCTCGGGATCGACACGATCGACCTTTACCAGATCCACTGGCCCAACCCGGAGAACCAGGTGGAAGAGGGCTGGGAGGCTATGGCAAAGCTTAAGGAAGAAGGAAAGGTGCGCTACATCGGCGTGTCCAACTTCTCGGTCGAGCAGATGAAGCGCGTGCAGACAATCGCTCCCATCACGTCCCTGCAACCGCCGTACTCGCTGGTCAACCCCAAGGTCGAGACCGAGATCCTGCCGTTCTGCCGCGAGAACAACATCGGCGTCGTCAACTATTCGCCGATGGCCTCGGGCCTGCTGACCGGTAAGATGACCGCCGGACGGATCGCCGAGATGCCGAGTAACGACTGGCGCAAAAAGAGCCCCAACTTCAACGAGCCGAAGCTGACGCGCAACCTGAAACTGGCCGAACTGCTCGGCGAGATCGGTAAACAGCATGATGTACAGGCCGGCGTCGTTGCCATCGCCTGGACCCTTCACAACCCGGCCGTCACCGCGGCCATCGTCGGCGCCCGCCGTCCCGACCAGGTCGATGGCATCCTTCCCGCGGTAACCTTCCGGTTAACCGAAGAGGAGTTTGCAAGAATTGACTCGTTCGTGCGCGAGAACCCGGCCTGACCCGGCTTTCCCTCTGAATGATCCCGCTCGCGAGAGCGGTCGCTGCCGGCTCGATACGCCGGGGCAGTGTGCCTTATTTTTCCCGGTTCACCACAAAATCGGGAACCCACAACAGGGCGCGTTTGTACTCGGATTCTGGTAGCCCGTCGAGCGCTCGCCGGGCCCGTTCCGCGTACTCCTGCGCAACACCCATGGCAAAATCGATCGACCCGTGCCGCTCAAGAATCGCCAGCACCTCGCCGTATCCAACCTGCGTAAAGGCTCCATCCGCCAGCACCTGCAGGATCGCCTCCTGCTCCAGCAGACTCGCGTGGTCGAGCGCATGCACCACCGCCAGCGTCGCCTTGCCTTCGCGCAGATCGCTCGCCACCGGCTTGCCGAGCACCTCCTCAGCTGCCGTCAGGTCCAGCACATCGTCCACTACCTGGAATGCCAGCCCAAGCGCATGGCCATACTCCGCAAGGCATTCCTCGGTCTTCCCATCCGCGTCGGACAGCACGGCGCCCAGCCGCATGGAGACTTCAAATAAACACGCAGTCTTGCGATAGATCAGCTCGTTATACTCGGCTTCCGTCACTGCCCGGCCCAGCTTCTCTGTCTGCAGCAGCTCACCCTCAACCATCACCTGGGTCAGGGAGATCAGCAGCTCCAGCACCCGGAAGTTCCGCTCTTCGAGCGCGATCCGGAACGCCTGCATGTACAGCCAGTCGCCCGCCAGCACGCAGCGTGAGTTGCCCCAGGTCGTATTCGGGGACGGCCGCCCGCGTCGCAGTTCCGCGCCGTCGATAATATCGTCGTGGACCAGCGTCGCGGTATGCACCATCTCCACCACGGCGCCCAGCCGGTGCATCGCCGCGTCGGTATATCCAAGCGCCCGGCAGGCCAGCAGCAGCAGCGAGGGCCGGATGCGTTTGCCGCCGCTCTCCCGCAGATACTCGGTGATCTCCGTAATCGCGGCGACCGGCGAAACGGCGTTTCGCCCGAACTCCCGCTCGATGGCCAGGAGATCGTCGTGCAGGAGGTCGAAGACCTCCTTTGCCGTCGCTATCGCTGCTGTACCCACGTTTTCTCCTGCAAGTAGCAGATGCACACGACCGGTTCCACAGGTGCAAATCGGCTTGTGCAGCGCCGAAGCCTTTAGTTCGAGCGGAAATTCGTAAACTGCATATCGATGCCCAGATCCTGCTTCTTCAGTAGAGCGATCGTCTCCTGTAGAGTATCGCGGTCCTTGCCGGTAATGCGGACCGTATCGCCCTGGATCGTCGCCTGCACCTTGTTCTTTGAATCTTTGATGATCTTCACGATCTCCTTCGCCTTCTCGATCGCGATCCCCTGCTTCAGCGTTACCTTCTGCCGAACGCTCGAGCCTGCGGCCGGCTCGACCTTCCCGTAGTCCATCGACTTGACCGAGATCCCGCGCTTGATCAGCTTCTGCTCCAGGATCTGCGTCACCGCCTCCAGCTTGTAATTGTCGGCAGAAGCAAGCTCCAGTCCCTTCTCGTCGCCATCGAGCTTGATCGTTGACTTTGAATCCTTCAGGTCGAACCGGGCATTGACTTCCTTCGTCGCCTGGTCGATGGCGTTCTTCACTTCCTGTATTTCCACTTTCGAGACGATGTCGAACGAGTTATCGGCGGCCATGGTTCCTCGTGCTGGTATCAGCTTCTATTATGTTGCAGACAGGCGGCGCCGAGCTCTCAGGCGGGCGCAACCGCATCGGTGAGATGGAAGAGCCGGTGGAAATTCGCGCTGGTCAACTTCCCAAGCTCCTCGGGTGAGATGCCGCGCGCCTCCGCCAGGACCGCAGCCGTCCGCGCCACCCACGCCGGCTCATTACGTTTTCCACGCTCCGGCGCGGGCGCCAGAAACGGGCAATCCGTCTCCACTAATATGCGCTCGGCCGGCAGACCCGCGGCAAGCTCCCGCAACGCCACGACGCCCGCTCGCGTTCCCGGATATGTGCAATTGCCCGCGAACGAGATCAGGAACCCCAGCGCCAGCGCACGCTCCGCCTGCTCCCGGTTCCCGGAAAAGCAGTGCAGAATCCCGCCGAAGCCGTCCGCGCCCCAGTGCTCTTCCAGCATCGCCAGCGTCTGCTCCCACGCGTCGTTTTCCGGTCCAAAGGCTTCTCCCGGCCGGCAGTGGATGATGATCGGTTTGCGATGCGTACGCGCCAGGCCCATCTGCGCGGCAAAAGCCTCGCGCTGCACCGCAACCGGCGGGTTCTCGTCGTGGTAGAAATCCAGCCCGATCTCGCCGCAGGCCAGCACCTCGGGCTCACTCAGCAGCGCGTCCAGGTTCGCCAGCGCCAGCGTATCGCACTGCGCCGCTTCCTGCGGGTGAATCCCCGCGCTCGCATAAATGCGCGGCGTCAGGGGCTTGCCCCGGTACGCCCGCGCCAGCATCAGCGCGCGGTCCATCGTCGACGGCCCCTCGCCGATCCCGATCGAGAGAATCGTCCGCACCCCGGCTTCCCAGGCCCGCGCCAGCACCTGCTCGCGGTCTTCCGCAAACCGTTCGTGGTCCAGGTGCGCGTGCGAGTCAACCAGCATTCGTCCCTTTCCTGCCTGTACTGCCTGCTCCAGGCGTCTACTTCAGCCGCGCGCCCAGCGCGACATCATCCGCGAAGCCCGCCAGCGACGGCTTTCCATGCTCGCCCAGCGACGCAGCCACGATCATCCCGTTCGACTCAAAGCCGCGCAGCTTGCGCGGAGCGAGATTTGCAACAATCACTACCTTGCGCCCCAGCAGCGCTTCCGGCGCATAGGTCTCGGCGATGCCGGCTAGGATCTGCCGCCGCTCATAGCCGAGGTCAACTTCCAGGCGCAGCAGTTTGTCCGCCTTCGGCACCCGCTCCGCTACCACAATCTGCGCCACCCGGAGCTCGACCTTCAGAAAATCGTCGATCGTAATCTGCGGCAGGCTGTCCGGAGCCAACAAGCCGGGGGGCGCGGGCAGGGTCTGCACCTCGATCGGCGCGGGCGTTCCCACCAAACCCACCAGCGCCGCATCTTCCAACGCGCCCAGACCCGGCTCAAATGCAGCCGGCGGCAGCTCATCCCGGCTGGGCGCCGCGGCCGGAACTGCGGCTGGCACCGGAACACCCGGTACCGCTTCCGGCTTTCGTTCGATCGCCGGGTCAGCCGGTCTGGGAACTTCCCGGGGCGTCGTCGGGCTGGGTTCTATCGTCTCGGCAGCGGCGCGCTGGGCGGCGGCTGCATTCTCTATCTCCATCTGCTGCATCCTTTCGGCGGCGTCTTTCTCCGCGCGTGGAAAAACGGGATCCAGCGGCCCGAGGCGCGTACCCGGCTGCAGCCCTCCCCATGGGATGTGTCTCAGGTCGGCGGTGTGGATGTCGCCCAGGCCGAGCTGCGCCCAGACCTTCGCGGCAGACTCCGGCAATACCGGGTAGACCAGCGCCGTGATCACGCGAATCGCCTCGGCCGCGGTACGCAGTACGCCGGCAAGCGCCTCCCGCGTCTCCTCGGTTTTCGCGAGCTTCCACGGCGCTCGTTCTGAAATGTATCCGTCGATCTGCGCCACCAGGGCCCAGGCGCTCTCAAGCGCGCGGGAAAAATCGAGCGCGTCAAAGCGCTTCGCGAATGCGGCGATCGCCACTTCGCCAGCTGCCTCCACCCCTGCATCGAGCGCACCTTCCGGCACCACGCCATCAAAGTACTTCCCGATCATCGCCAGCGTCCGGCTCACCAGGTTTCCATACCCGTTCGCCAGATCGGCGTTGTAGCGCTGCACCAGCGCGTCGAATGAGAAGCTCCCGTCCTGTCCGAACACGATCTCGCGCAGCAGAAAATACCGCAGGGCATCGGCGCCCAGAACCTCCAGAATCGTCTCCGCGCGCACAATGTTCCCGCGCGACTTCGACATCTTCGACTGCTCGAACAGGAGCCAGCCGTGCGCGACTACCGCCTTCGGCAGCGGCAGCCCCGCGGCCAGCAGGAACGCCGGCCAGTACACGCAGTGGAACCGCGAGATCTCCTTGCCGATCACATGCAGCTGCGCCGGCCAGTACTTTCGAAACAGCGACTCGTCTGACTCGTCATCCGACCCGTACCCGAGCGCCGTGATGTAGTTCGCCAGCGCGTCCAGCCATACATAAATGACGTGCGACGGGTCACCCGGCACCGGGATGCCCCACTTGAAGCTGGTGCGCGAAACCGACAGATCCCGCAGGCCGCCGCGCACAAATGCCAGCACCTCGTTGCGCCGCGTCTCCGGCTGGATAAATTCCGGCTGCTCCGCATACAGCTCCATCAGCTTGTTCTCAAACGCTGAGAGCTTGAAGAAATAGTTCTCCTCGCTCACCGTCTCGGTCGTGCGCCCGCAGTCCGGGCAGGCCGCGCCCGGTCCGGCCTCCACATACAGTTCGTCCCACACGCAGTACTGGCCCGTGTAGGTGCCCTTGTACAGGAACCCGCGCTCCCTCAGCACGTTCCACAGCTTGTGTACGCCGCGCTTGTGCCGCTCCTCCGTGGTACGGATGTAGTCGTCGTACGACAAACCCATCCGGTCCCACAGGCCTCGAAACTCAGCCGACACCCGGTCGGTAAACGCCTGCGGCTCGGTATTGGCCTTCTCGGCGGAGCGCTCAATCTTTTGTCCATGCTCGTCGGTTCCCGTCAGGAACCACACGTCCTGGCCGAGCGCGCGCCGCCGCCGCGCAATCGCATCCGTCACTACCGTCGTGTAGGTGTGCCCGATGTGCGGCCGCGCATTGACGTAGTAAATCGGCGTCGTGATGTAAAAGGGAGGGTTCGGTTCGGGCATGGTGTGTGGCGTGCAGGCTGGCGGTCTGAGGGCAAACGCGCCAACCCTCATCTTAGGTTGAGGTTTCGGGAGCGTCAAACCAGCCGCCGCATGCAAGTGGGTCAGGTCGAATACACAAGAAAACGACTACGAGTGCTGAGATTTAAGGAATGGTTTACGAGCCGCCCATTTGATTGCGCCTCCTTTTAGAACCTGAGAGCATGGCGGGCATGGGAAGAGCGCAGCGCGTACGAGTACGGGCATGGGTGTCAGGTCTTACGCCGATCTGCCTTGGCTTATATCTCTTTGTGCACGATTGCCTGATCCTTGTTCATGTTCTACCCCCATACGGGGACGGGCCAGCTGGGGTCATCGCTGGACCCGTACTGATGCTCATCGGAGCGGCCCTGTTACGGCGACTTCATTACCTTCCGGACCAAGACTGATTTCAAACTGATCCACCACCGCCGATGCCGAGCATCGCAAGGCCTACGCAGGCTCGCAGTTGCGCATAAACGAGAACCCGCACGAATAGCGCTATGCGCCAGAAGTGGCCGCAAGCCGCGTAGGCGATTTACCAGGCTGCTAAACTCGCCTTGAACCGGCTCTTCGCCAATCAGGATCGCACAGTGTATTTAACCGGCCAGAAACGGCTCGCCGCGCACCTGCGCGCGACGCTGCAAGCGCTCTATCAAATCGAACCTGCCGCCCTGAACATCGCGGTCGAGCAGCCGCCTGAGCTCCGCTTCGGCGAGTATGCGCTGCCGGTCGCCCTGCAGCTGGCGCGCACACTGCGCAAGGCCCCACGCAAGATCGCGGAAGAAATTGTCGCAGCGCTCGGCACAGTCGAGGGCTTCGCCTCGTTTGATGTCGCCGGCGCCGGCTACATCAACGCCCGGCTGGACCGCGCGGCCGCCATGCGGCTGCTGGCCTCCGGCGCGCAGGACGAGACAGCCCGCACCCCGCAGCACGCGCTCGTCGAGCACACCAGCATCAACCCCAACAAGGCCGCGCACGTCGGTCACCTGCGCAACGCCATCCTCGGCGATACGTTCGTCCGCCTGCTGCGGGCGACCGGCGACCGCGTCTCCGTGCAGAACTACATCGACAATACCGGCGTCCAGGTCGCCGACATCGTCGTCGGTCTCGAGCACCTGCTCGGCCTGTCGCTTGCGCAGGTCGATACCTGGATCGAAAACCTGACGGAGCGCATCGATTATGCCTGCTGGGACCTCTACGCCCGCACCTCGCAGTGGTATTCGGCCGGCAGCGCCGAGGAAAACGCCGCGCGCAAGCAGCTGCGGCTCGACACCCTGCACCGGCTCGAGGCCGGCGGCAACGAGACCGCCGCCATCGCCGAGCGGGTGGCGACCGCAATCGTGCGCCGGCACCTTGAAACCATGCAGCGGCTTGGGATCGAGTATGATCTGCTGCCGCGCGAAAGCGAAATCCTCCATCTCCACTTCTGGGACGCAGCCTTCGCCCAGCTGAAGGAGAAAGGTGTGCTGCGGCTTGAAACCGAAGGCAAGAACAGCGGCTGCTGGATCATGCGCCGCGCCACCTTCGGTGGGAGTGGCGTAGCAGCAGCGTCGTTGCCGGCAGATACGAATGAACCGGACGAGGACGCGAAGGTTATTGTGCGCTCCAACGGCACCGTGACTTACGTCGGCAAGGACATCGCCTATCACCTGTGGAAGTTCGGCCTGCTGGGCCGCGACTTCGGCTACCTGCCTTTCTTCCGCTACCCGGACCACACCTGCTGGATCACCGCCATGCACGGCGACGCCGAGCACCCTCACTTCGGCGGCGCCGATGCCATTTACAACGTCATCGACTCGCGCCAGTCCGACCCGCAGGCCAACGTCATCGAGGCCCTGCGCGGCATGGGCTACACCGGGCAGGCCGCGCGCTACACTCACTTTTCCTATGAGATGGTCGCGCTCACCCCGCGCTGCGCGCTCGAGCTCGGCTATGAAGTTTCAGAAGAGGACCGCGGGCGCGCGTATATCGAGGTCTCCGGCCGCAAGGGCTTCGGCGTCAAAGCCGACGACCTCATCGACCGGCTGCTTGAGGCCACGCGCAGGGAAGTGGCCGAGCGCAACCCGGAGCTCGGCGCCGAGCAGAGCGAGCAGACCGCGCAGCAGATCGCCGTGGGCGCGCTGCGCTACTTCATGCTCAAGTTCACCCGCAACACCGTCCTCGCCTTCGACTTCAACGACGCGCTCTCATTTGAAGGCGAAACCGGACCTTACCTGCAATACGCCGTCGTGCGCACCCGCTCCATCTTCCGCAAGGCCGGCACCGCGCCGGAAGCGGCACTGCGCGAGGCCGCCGCGCTAGACCTGCGGCCGTATCTTGAGGGCGAAGCCGGCGAGAGCATCTGGCAGGTATGGCTGCGCGCAGCCAAGACCGGCCTCGTGCTCGAGCAGTGCCGCGAAACAGCCGAACCCGCGCACCTCGCCCGCCACTGCTTCCAGCTCGCGCAGGAGTTCTCAGCCTTTTACCGCAGGCACCACATCCTTACCGAGCAGGACCCCGCGCGCCGCGCCCTGCTGCTTGCCACTGCCGCGGTCACAGAGCAGGCGCTGGTGCGCTCGCTCGCGGTGCTGGGTATTGAAGCTCCCGAGGTGATGTAAGCGGAACGCTCACTCCCCCTCAGGCAGGGTCTCCCTTTGTTCCGTGTGCATCGGGCGTTTCGGTAAACGCCGCAGCAGGTGGGGAAAGAGAAAGATCACGATGAAGTGCGCTGCCGTAGCAGCCAGCGCCAGCAGCGGCAGTCCGGCGCCGCATGCCATCCCGACCGCCGCGGTCAGCCACACCGTCGCCGCGGTCGTCAGCCCGCGCACATTGTCGCCCCGCACAAAAATAATGCCCGCGCCGATAAAGCCGATCCCTGAGACGATCTGTGCCGCGACACGCGAGGGATCGAGCACCACCGTCCCCGGATGCAGCACATCCGTAAACCCGTACTTTGAGACCAGCAGAAACAGCGCTGACGCCAGCCCGACCAGCGTATACGTGCGTAGTCCCGCGCTCTTCTGCCGCCACTCCCGCTCCAGCCCGATCAGCGCCGAGAGAAAGAAAGCGCTCCCGAGCTCACCCAGCTGCAGCCAGCCCTGCCCCGAGGCTTCTCCCGCAATCACCATGCAGCTATCTTGCTCCCATCGCGGGGCTTGATGCCATCCCAGCGCATGCTCCCGCCGGTGGCAACACCCTGGAGCTCCATGCGCTCTTATCAGGCAGGAGCGTAATTACCCATGGCACAGGAACTGCAAGGAAAGAAGGTCGCGATCCTCGCGACGGAAGGCTTCGAGCAGGTTGAGCTCACCGAGCCGAAGAAGGCATTGGAAGCAGCCGGAGCCGTCACCCACATCCTCTCGCTTAAACCGGGCCAGATCAAGGGTTGGAAGTTTACCGAGTGGGGCGACACGGTTCCCGTCGACAAGGTCGTGAGCGACGCGAAGGTCAGCGACTACGACCTGCTCGTGCTTCCAGGCGGCGTCCAGAACCCCGACAAACTTCGCCTTGACGCGACCGCCGTCAAATTCGCAAAGGATTTCTTTGAGAGCGGCAAACCGGTCGGCGCCATTTGCCATGCCTCCTGGACCCTCATCGAGGCAGGCGTAGTCAAAGGGAAGACCATGACCTCCTGGCCCTCCCTCAAAACCGACCTCAAGAATGCCGGAGCCGAGTGGGTCGATAAGGAAGTCGTCGTCGACGGCAACCTGACCACCAGCCGCAAGCCCGACGACCTGCCGGCATTCAATCAAAAACTGGTCGAAGCGCTTGCCGGCCAGTTGGCGATGGCGCATTAACTGCCAAACCAGTCGGCAACAGCACAGGAAGCGCCCCGCAAACGGGCGCCTTCCTGTGCTCAAGCCGTTAGGCGAACTGGTTTACCCACGCGACGATACTGCGCACCCCGATCCCGCTTGGCCCCTTCGCCGTCCATGGCTTTGCATCATCCAGCCACGCGAGTCCCGCGATATCCAAGTGAAGCCACGGCGTTTCCCCGGCGAACTCGCGCAAAAACGCCGCCGCCGTGCTGGCCCCGCCGTAGCGCCCGCCCGTGTTCATCAGGTCGGCAATGTGCGAACGGATCTGTTCCCGATACTCATCCGTCACGGGTAGCTGCCAGAACGGCTCACCGCTGGTCTTCAGCCCTTCCATAAACTTCGCAAGCGTCGCCTCGTCGTTGGTAAACACGCCCGCATTGTGCAGCCCGAGCGCGACCGAAACCGCTCCGGTCAGCGTCGCCGCATCGATCAGGTGCGTCGCCCCAAGCTGCTTCGCATAGTGCAGCCCATCGGCCAGCACCAGGCGTCCTTCCGCATCGGTGTTGATCACCTCGATCGTCTTGCCGCTCATCGCGGTCAGCACGTCTCCCGGCCGATACGCGCGGCCTGACGGCATATTCTCTGCCGAGCAGATCACGCTCACCACGCGCACCTTCGGCCTGAGCCGCGCAATGGCCTGCATCGCGCCCAGCATCGCCGCGCCGCCTGCCATGTCGTACTTCATCTTTTCCATACCGTCCGCCGGCTTGATGGAGATCCCGCCCGTGTCGAACGTGATCGCCTTGCCCACCAGTCCCAGGCAAACGTCCTCCGGCGCGCCTTCCGGCTCATAGCGAAGGACAATCAGCGCCGGTGGCTGCTCCGATCCCTGGGCCACGCCTAAAAATGCGCCCATCTTCAGTTCCTTCAGCTTCTCGGTCGAATACACCTCGCACGTCAGCTCCTGCGCAGCGGCCATCGCCGCCGCCCGCTCGGCCAGCACCGTCGGCGTCAGCACGTTGCCGGGCTCGTTGATCAGCGCGCGCGCGAAGTTCTGCGCCTCGCCCGCGATCACGCCCTGCTCAAAGGCCGCCGTCACTGCCGCCTGGTCCACCCGCTCCGACGCGATCAAGCTCAGTGAGGCCAGGCTCTGGTCTTTCCGGTCCGAACGGTACGTGTCCGGGTCGAAGTCGGCGAGGAGCACGCCTTCGGCGATCGCCCGGGCTGCCTCGGCGTCCGTCGACTCGACCAGCGTCTGCGGCAGCGCGATGGCGATGGCGCGCAGTCCGCGCTGCCGGGCATAGCGCGCGGCTGTACCCGCCGCCTGGCGCAGCACCGTCAGCTTCGGGCCTTTCGCCGAGCGCTCCGACGACGCCTTGCCGAGGCCCACCAGCAGCAGCCGCTTTGCCGCGAAATTCTTCGGGTCGTGCACCAGGAGGGTCTCATTCGCGGCCGACTTGAACTCGCCGCTCACCAGCAGCTCGCCAATGGACTCATGCACGGTCTGCGATTCTGTGAGCGGAAATACCGCTGGCGGCGCACCGGGAGCGGCACTGCTCTGGTCTACGGTGAACAGGACGAGGAGTTCTGTCGCGGTTCGGGCGGCAAGGGCAAAGCTGATGTCAGTCTTCACTCAATAAGGATACGGCCAGAGAGCGATAAACCGCACACGCCCCAGCGTAGGCGGTCTTACCGGCCTTTGCCGGCCGCGACCGCCGCGCGGGCTTCCTTATCGGCTTCCCGCTTCTTCTCCGTCGCGCGCTTGTCCCACTCCTGCTTGCCTTTGGCCACGGCCAGCTCGCACTTTACGCGGCCCCGCCGGAAGTAAAGTCGCGTCGGGATCAACGTGAAGCCCTTGGCCTGGGTCTGGTCGATCAGCTTGCGAATTTCTCCGCTGTGCAGCAGCAGCTTGCGCGTGCGCACGGCATCGTGCGAGTCAAAGCCCGTGTGGGAGTAGGCGCCGATGTGCGCGTTCAGCAGCCACGCCTCGCCGTCCTTGACCAGTCCGTAGCTGTCCTTCAGGTTGGCCTTGCCTTCGCGGATGCTTTTCACCTCTGAGCCGCGCAGCGCTACCCCGGCCTCAAAACGATCCAGCAGGAAGTAGTGGTGGCTGGCCGCGCGGTTCTGCGCCGCATCGCGCTCGCCCGCCGCGACCGGGTCCCGCGGAACTGCTTTCACCGCCGGAGCAGCCTTTTGCCCCGCCTGGGTCTGGTATGTCGATTGCCGCGCCATGACTAAAGAATAAATGATGTCGGTTTCGGGCTCGTTCGGACCTCTTTTTCACCAAAGTTACGGTGCTATACTTTGCCAGCAATCGTCTATCCCTACGTGCGTGTGTTCCCGGGGCTTGCTGCCATGTCATCGAGCAGAACGCACCCGATCATTCATTCTGGAGTTTCATGAACCGCCTGACCTACTGGGGTCTCCCACTCAGCATCGCAGCCTTTAGCCTCGTCGCTTCCACGCCCCGGCTCTCCGCGCAGTCGGCGAACAAGCTGTTCAACCAGGGTCGCGACGCCGAACAGCGCGACGACGTAGAAACCGCGTACGAGGATTACGCCAAGGCTTTCCAGAAAAAGCCCTCGGACGAGCGGTTCAAGATCTCCTACGACCGTCTGAAGCTCGATGCCTCGGCCGCCCATGTCAAAACAGGCGAGCGGCTGCGCGACCAGGGTGACTTCACCGGGGCCGAGACTGAGTTCCTGCGCGCCCTTGAGATCGACCCCAGCAACGAGCTGGCCAGCCAGGAGATCCGGGTTACGCGCCTGAAGGTGGACGGCGAAGCCAAAGCGCCTGTGCCCGAGACCGCCATGTCCCCGGGCGAGCGCAAAGCTCTGCTCGGCCTCGGCGCAACACCCCAGCTCATGCCGACCTCGAACGAGCCGATCACGATCCACGCGACCGATGACGTGAAGGTGCTCTACCAAACCATTGGCAAGCTCGCCGGCATCAATGTTCTGTTCGACCCGGACTACCACTCCACCCGTCTGCAGCTCGACCTGGCCAACGTCAGCGTCTACGATGCGCTGCGCATCCTCGGCACCGTATCCGGCACGTTCTGGAAGCCCGTCACCGCAAATACCATCTTCGTCGCGCAAAACACCCGCGGCAAGCGCACCGAGCTCGACGAGCAGGCCGTCCAGACCTTTTACCTGACCAATATCTCCCAGCAGAACGACCTCAACGATATTCAGACCGCGCTGCGCAACGTCTTCAGCAGCGGCGCCAAGCTCTACGCGGTACCCAGCCAGAACGCGATCATCATGCGCGGCACCCCGGACGAGCTGATGCTGGCCGGCAAGCTCATCAACGACCTCGACAAAGCGCGCCCGGAAGTCGTGGTCGACGTCGCTATCCTCGAAGTCAGCCGTACGCTCGAGCGGACGATCGGCATCCAGCTGCCGCAGACTGCCAGCCTCAACTTCCAGTCCTCGACCGCGGCTACCACCGCCTCGACGGCTGCAACCTCGACGACAACCGATACCACCACTACGACCAGCGGGCTGACGTTGAACAACCTCGCTCACCTCAACTCAAATGACTTCGCCGTTACCCTTGGGCCTGCCGCGGTCAATCTGTTGCTGAGCGACACCGCCACCCACATCCTGCAGAATCCCCGTCTGCGCGCAACCGACGGGCAGGAAGCTTCGGTCAAAATCGGTGAGAAGCTCCCGGTCGCCACCGGCTCCTACCAGGCTGGCGTCGCGACCGCGGTTACCTCCTCGCTCGTCAATACGCAGTTCCAGTACCTCGACATCGGCGTCAATGTCGACATGAAACCGACCGTCCACTATGACCGCGATGTCTCGATGAAGCTCAAAATCGATGTTTCCTCGACGGACGGGACAGAAGATCTCGGCGGCATCGACGAGCCGATCCTCACCCAGCGCGTCGCCGAGGAAACCGTCCGTCTGCGGGAAGGGGAAGCCACCATCCTGGGCGGTTTCCTGCAGCACCAGGTAGCCAGCAATGTCAGCGGTACTCCGGGGCTCAGCGAGCTGCCTCTCCTTAAATATGTGTTCGGCTCCCGCGACAAGACCACGACCGATGACGAGATCGTGTTCCTGCTGATCCCACACGTCGTGCGCGCTTCTGAGATCTCACCCTTGAACCTGCGGCAGGTCGATACCGGTACGACCAATGACATCCAGCTCCGGCACATAGGCCTGGACGGCATCGATGAAGACACGGCTGCTTCTGAGCAGTCCGAGGGCGCCGACGGCAGACCAACCAATATCCCGGATATCGGCGCATCTCTGCCGATGCGGGCTGGCTCCTCCAATCCGGCGGAGATGTCGGGCTCGATTCCAGGACAGACCGTTTCGGCCAGCGCTCTGCAAGCCGCCGAGACGGGAAGACAAGCCGGCGCCCCCATCAGCGCAGCAGGCGCGGTCACAGCCGCGTTGAGCAACATGCAGGCCGAGGTAAACGCCGCCGGCGGAGCGCCCATCTCGCTGCAGCTGATTCCGTCAAACCCCACGCAATCCATCGGGAACACTTTCCAGGAGCAGGTGATGCTCACCGGCGGGCGGGACGTGTACTCGTCTCCGCTGCAGGTGCATTACGACCCGGCGAAGCTGCAGCTCATCAACGTGGACACAGGGGATCTGCTGGGACGGGACGGGCAGACCGTCGCGCTGGTACACCGCGATGATGCCGAGACCGGCATTGCGACGATTTCCACCTCGCGTCCGCCGGGCGTGGCGGGCATTTCCGGCTCCGGCACACTTTGCACCCTGACCTTCAAAGCCACGGCTAAGGGCGACGCTTCCATCTCGATCGAGCGGCCCGTGATCCGTGACAGCAGGCAGCAGCCCTTACCCGCGATCGGCTCGCAGGGAGTCGTACATATCCAGTGATCTGCTTCCGCCCAACTCGTCTTGTCCTGCCGCGCATGCGCTCCCGGCGCACAGACCGAGAGTCAGGTGTCACGCTGGTCGAGCTCATCGTGACCGTCGCCATTCTCTCCATCCTGGCTTCGGCCGCCATCCCCATCACCAGCTTCGAGCGCAAGCGTGAAAAGGAGCGGGAGCTCCGCTATGATCTCTGGACCATGCGCGCAGCCATCGACCGTTACAAGGACGCCGCCGACCGCCAGGCTTTTCAGACCAAGGTCGACAGCTTCAACTACCCGCCCGATCTCAACACGCTGGTGGAAGGTGTGGATGTCCAGGGCAAAAAGGTCAAGTTCCTGCGCAGCATCCCGGTCGATCCCATGACCGGCAATACCGATTGGGGTGAGCGCTCCATGCAGGACGATGCCGACAGCACCTCCTTCGGCGGTCAGAACCTGTTCGATGTCTACTCGAAATCGGACGGCACCGCACTCGACGGGACCAAGTACTCGACATGGTAAAGCAGAATCACAGTAGGTGTTCTATGGCCAACGGCTGTGAGCGTGGCTTTCCCTCTTATAAAAGTCGCGTGACGCCAACCCTGGAGCGTTCCGTTCCCCCTGATTCTGCTGGGAGACCGACGCTAAAGCCGCACCGGGACCGGCAGGACAGCGGCTTCACGCTCGTCGAGCTGATGATCGTGATGCTGATCATCGGCGTCCTCGCAGCCATCGCAATCCCCAGCTACGTGACCTCGATCCGGAACGCGCACGAGGCCGTGCTGCGCGAAGACCTCCATGTCATGCGCGCGGCTATCGATTCGTTCACCATGGACAAGGAAAAAGCGCCGCAGTCCCTCGAAGACCTGGTGCAGTCCGGCTACCTGCATGAAATTCCGAAGGACCCGACCACCGAGAGCAGCGACACCTGGGTTACCGATAGCGACGACTCGGTCGAAAGCGTAGACCAGACCGCAGGCGGCATCACCAACGTACACAGCGGGTCGGGCGACACCGGCAGCGACGGCCGTCCCTACAGCGAGTGGTAGCCGGCAGCTTTGCTGCCGTTGACCGCGCAAGGACAAGCGGGCGAAAAGCGGCGAATCGCTAAAAGGAAAAGCTCACGCCCGCGGCGATGCATCGCTGCTCCTGGGCAAAGTACACGGTCGTTCCGTCCTGCGACAGGAACGGCCGGTAGCCCTGTTCGAGCAGGTTGCGCACGTCGAGAATCGCCTCGACCTTGCCCGCGCCCACTCGCTCCAGGTGGAGCGGCTGCCGCAGGTACAGGCTTAGGAACGCATCCGGTAGCCCGCCTTCGAACGGCGCGACCTCCGTCAGTGTGCTGACCGGCTGCCACCGGTAGCTGCCCCGCACCACGGTGCCGGTCACCGGCAGGCGTGTCTCCGCTGCCGCCGCAATCATCGGAGCCCGCTCCGTCTCGAAGGAAGGCAGAGCCTGCTCGACGGTTCCAATCGATTGCATCGCTTCGGCTTCGCCCATCGCATAACGGAAGGACAGCCAGGTGCTCGGGCTGAGCTGGTCGCGCAGCATCGCCAGCACGCCGCCGCCGCTGTAGCCCTGCCCGGAAACAGCGATCGTCCCGGTGCCGGGATCATACAGCACATTGCTGGTATCAATCGCGGCCTCATCGCCCGGGAGAACTCCCTGCACCACCGGATTGGCCATCGTGTCATGGAAGACGCTCAGCTCGCCGGTCCAACTGCCGAATGGGCTGCCCGGGCGGCCGCCCAGCGAACGGCTGATCGCCAGTTCCTGGTGCAATCCCTCTTCCATGCGCAACTCGCCGTTCACCTCGGTGAGCGCCGGCGCATCTTCCTGGGACTCGGCCTCGATCCGGTCTGCCCCGGCCGCCGTGGGCGCGGTCGCTGCCCGGTAGGCAACAGTGGTCTGCCCGGCATGCACCAGCACCGTTGCGAACGGATGCGCGCCGGTAGCCATCGCTCCATCGCCCAGCCGCGCCCCGGCCAGCTCGGTCCCGGCGCTTATCTCGCCCAGGTCGCCGAACTCCATTGTGCTGACAGAGCGGACGCGCACCGTCACCAGGCCATCCTGCCCAGCCGATGCAATCTCCGGCCGGTCCGACAGTGTGGCGATAGTCGTCATGCTGCGGTCCGGCGAGAGCTTCTCCCGCCACGCCGCGGACGTCGAGAGCCGCCCGAGAGAGCCGTCGGAATTGAGCGCGGACTGCGCCGCCAGCAGCACGGCGCCGGCCTCACCCTCGTCGCCGCTCCAGGCCATCTGCTGCGTCAGGCCACCCTCGCCGAAGCTCGCAAAGCCACTGTGGATCGCCAGTTGCAGATGGTGCGCACCGCCCTGCTCCGAATCGCCGGTTTCAATCACCACCGGGCCATCGTCCCCGGCTGGGCTATCCGCCCCGTCGCCCTCGCTGACGGTATCCCCGCCGGTGCCCGGCGCGGAAGCAGTCTCAAGCAGGCGCAGTAACGGCCGGTTGGTCGAAAGCCGCAGGGTCCAGTCCCAGTCATCGGGACCGCTGCCGGCGTTGCGCGGCTCGGCCGGGAGCCACTGCAGCACCTGGTAGAGCGTGCTGAGCGTCAGGTTCACGACAGCCCGCGTATTCGTCAGCAGGCGCAGATTGGGCCGCACCGTCGGCAGAAAATATGAGTCGCTCGCCTTGACCTGGTAGACACCCGCGCTCAGGCGGGGCAGCGCATAGCGGCCGTGGTCATCGGTAAATGTGCGCGCGACGACGCCGTAGTTCGCGTTCAGCAACTCAACCAGCGCGCCGACCTGCGGACGGCCGGTGCGGTCGCGAACGACCCCCGATACCCCCGAACGCAGCGCCGCATTAAAAAGTCCCGCGCCGTCTGCAGCCGAGACATGCCCCGACGCTCCCTGTGCGAACCCCGTGGGCGAGGAGGCGAGTGTGCCGGCAACGAACGCGGCGGCAAAGCCGGCGAATCTGGAGGTTCTGTGAGTCACTCGAGGTATTTGGAACCCGTTTCTCTGCGTTCTGCTCCCTGAACGAACTGCCCGGCCTCAGCTCTGGTGGCTGCTGGCCGCTTTTCCTGCTCCGCGAGATCTGGCGTCACGGACTTGCCTGAGGACGTGACCGAAGTGTAGCGCAAAATCGGCGAGCACGACGCGTTGGTGTGCCACGTGCTCGCCCGATTTTGAACTATTCCACCGTGAAAGGTGCAGTCTGGTCAATCTCCTGCTTCGAGATTCCGTCGTTCACGCTTACTTTTACGCTGTACTTGCCCGGCGGCACCGAGGCCAGCGGCACAGCTTTCGACAAGGTGATCTGGTCCGAGCTCGCGCCCAGCGCTGTCGAGCTCTCGTTCGTATTCAGAATCGTCTTGCCGTCAGCCAGGTTGACGATTTCGTAGTTGATCGTGGCCCCGTTTTTCTTGCTGTCCTGGTTGATGCCCAGGTTGTACACCTGCATCCAGAAATTCAGGTTCTGGTTCGTGTGGAACACCGCCGGTTGTGTCTGGTTCGCCGTCACCGTCGGCAGCAGCTTCGTGTTGCCGATGATGAAGCTCCCGGCGCCAATCTCCTTCGATGGCACCTTCCACATGCTGGAGGCGAGAATCAGCGAAGACGAGCTCAGGCGATCATCGTCGTACCGGGGAACCAGCACGCCCTGCGCCCACGTCCCGATGTGGTCCGGGTTGTTCACGTCCTTGATCGCGATATCCACCCGGTACCGGCCCGGGCGCAGCGGCAGCGCCTTCCAGTACAGCTGCGAATTGTTCAGCTGCTTCGGCAGCAGCTCCGCGGGCTCTTCCACCTCAACCGTGTCTTCGAAGCTCTGCACCACTTTGTCCGTGATGGTCGAGACCCGTCCGATGATGTGGACCTCACCCTTCGACACGCCGTCCTTGGTGGTGAAGGTGATATCGCGGTTCTTGATCTGGAGCGTGATCGGCATCAGTACGGTGTCGTCCGTCACCTTCACGTAGTCGGTACGCACATCGAACGGGAAAAACGGTCCGTTCAGCACCTTGTGCGTTGATAAAAACTCCTCCAACTTCAGGTCCTGGAACTTGATGACCGGCGGCGCCTCCAGCTTGGCATAGCGCTCCAGCCGGTCGAACTCCTTCGATTGCTGCATGCCGCTCATCGGTCCGGTGCCCAGGTTCTCAAGACCGCCCTTGAACCGGTCCGCCTGCTTGGCCATGCCCATCTGCTCGTACATGGTCGCGCCCGCGCCCGGCACGTGCAGCAGCGCGTCCTTCTCTGAGCGGTCGATCGTCATGTGGTAATCGCCGCACATGCAGGTGTCGACAAACTCGATATCCACGTTGTCGCCGATGCCTTCAAGGTACCGGTAATGCCAGATCTCGAACGGGAATGTCGAGGTCGTGCCGCCGCCTTCTTCCATCGGGCGGTCATAGGTTCCGCCGGAAGGGTGCGAATCAATCGAATCCGGCTTGCCGTACTTGATGTAAATCATGCCGCGGTCGGTCATCCAGCCAGGCTTGCCGGCGGCGAAGTGCTCGTTCGAATAGGCGATCCGGCGGTAGTTCTCATCGCGGTACGTGTTCTCGGGCGATTCGGGATCGGGATTGCGGCGCTGCCAGAACTGCTCGATAAACGCGTCGCGCTCTTCGTCATTTGACAGCGACTTGAACGCCTTCATCTCCGGGTCGGTGATGATCCACCGCACATCCTCATTGGCCCACTTCTTATACGGCCCCTTCAGCTCCTGGCCCAGCTCCTTCTGCTGGTTGCGGCGCTCCTTGTCTGAGAGCTTGCGGTTCAGCGGGCTGTTCGGGTCATTCTTCCCGCCCGGGTCGGCATCCGCGTTTTCCGCGTTCAGCAGGGCCTGCGCCGCTGCGGCATTTGCCTGCGCTGCGGCCATGCTCCCGTCGTCCTTGACGGGAATCGCCTGCGCGGCGGCTGTTCCGGCCGGCGCGTTTGTCGTTCCGGCGGGATCGGGCGCCTGCTGCGCGAGCGCAACGCCGCCCGCGAGCGCTACCGTCAATGCCGCTGAAGCGGCAATCCGGAACGGTGTGAAGAAAATACGGGAAGACTTCAAGGAAAGAGGGAATTGTGCCATCACTGGGTGCTCCTGCAAGCATCACCATTTTAAGTGCCGGTGCTGCGATGGGCAAGCCGTCATCCAACCTTTTCCGCACCCGCATCCATCCCAGCACTGTTAGACGAGAGCGGACCTTAGCCCCGGCCGCCGATTTCCGTTCCTTCCCTGGCCGGCAAAGCCGCTTCCCGCGCCAGGGCCCGATGCAGCGCTCCCTGCAGCGCCCGGCGGCTTTCCTCATACTCCGGGGCAGGCACAAAGCCCAGCGCGTGCTCGCGCTCCAGTGCCAGCAGCGCCTTCTCCAGTGCAGGTTGCAGCCTGCGGTCGCCCTGCGGCTTGTCTTCGAGAGGCGGGGCGGCAGGTGCGGCGGCCGCCGCGGCTGGCGCCGGGCTGCCCCGCAGCAGCCAGAGCGCCCCGGCCAGCAGCAGCACGCCCAGGCCGCCCAGCAGCCACGGCTTGTATCGGTTCAGCGGGTCAGGGGTATCGACCGGCGGCCCCAGGCCGCCGCCTGGCCGCGTATCGGCGGCCATGCTGCCGCTCGTCGCCACACCCGGGTTATTGCCGCCTGCGGCCTGCGCTTCCCGGGGCAGCTGCCCCTCGCCTGCAATTCCGAAGGCGACCGGTGTTCCCGGCGCCACGCCCTTGCGCACATACGTCTGCGCATCGGGGTTCGCCGGAACCGGCTGCCACTCGGTGCCTTGCGGCGTAAACCGCATGCTCTTCGGCAGCAGCACCACCAGGTTCTCGGTCGGGAGCGCCTCGCGCTGCGTCCACCCCAGGGTCTTGCCGTCGTACGGCAGCGTGTAGCTCACCTGGAAACGCGTCTCCCCAGGCCGCACCGGAAATACGAACGCAAAGTGGCCTTTGCCCGGCAGCGGCACCGGCGAGGACTCTACCGGCATGCCGCCCGGCCCCATCGCCGCCGTTCCCTGCACCCGCGCGCCCTCCGGCAGGAAGAACTCGTACGCATGGTCGCTCAGCTGCGTACGCGCCGGCTTCGAGTTGTTGCTCACGAAAAAGTCCTCAGTCACCTGCAGTTCACCGCCCGGCGCGGTCTGCATGCTCAGCACATCCGCCTCCGTGCCCACGCCCTCGACCGCCGGCGCCACGTCATACACATCCACGTCGACCGTGTGCGCGCCCGGCGGCGCCGGTTGAAAGTACGCCGCCTTCTGGTGGCTCACGCGGATCAGGTGCATGCCGCCGTTCGCGGCAGCATCGCTGTCGGGAACCGTCACGGTATAGCGCCCCTGCGCATCCGTCTTCGTCTCCGTCGCCACCTGCATGCCCTTGTCGAACGCGATCAGCGCAACCGGGTCGCCCGGCGCCGGCTTACCGGTGGTGCGATCGGTCACGGTGCCGGTGATCGACAGGGCGGAGGCGCTCGCGAGCGCGCAACAGAACGGAATGGCAGCGGCGAATCGGACGATCATTCTCACGCTTCAAGTCTACTGCTCTACTGCCGGGCGAAATCCAGGTGCCGGGGCGAAACGCCCGGTTGACACCGCCCTCCGTTCGGCAGCCGCTCCTGCCGCGTCTCTGCTCCCGCAAGCCGTCGGCGCATACCCGGCGCACACCGGCCTGCTATCTTGAATAGATAAGTCAGGCAGGCGATGAGCAACCTAAAAACTGACGCAGACGCGGATGGCAGCCCCGCCGATGCTCTATCTTCGCCGCTGCATGGCAGCCCGTCGCCGGCACCCATCGCGAACGCAACGGCGCGGCCGACCTACGCTGCCGGGTTTCGCTGCATCGGAGCGAGCTGTGAAGATACCTGCTGCCGCGGCTGGCCTATCCCTCTCGACAAGAAAACCTACCAGCAATACCGGGACTTTCCATCGGAAAGCCTGGCCTCGCGGGTCTCGCAGTACGTCACGATCAGCGCGAAACCCAATCCTCCCGACAGCCATTTTGCCCGGATCGTTCCAACGGCATCGGGCGTATGCCCTTTCTTCAATTCCGAACGTATGTGCGACATTCACAAGGAACATGGCCCGCAGCTGCTCTCCACCACCTGCTCCACTTACCCGCGCGCGCTGAACCGTGTCGATGGCGCGCTGGAGGGGTCGCTGCTTCTGTCCTGCCCCGAGGCGGCAAGAAATGTCCTGCTCAATCCCGATGTTATGCAGATCGCCGGCAATCTCGACTCGGGTGAGTTCCGCACCGACTATGTCGTTCGCCTGGCAGGCAACCGCACCAGTTCGATCCGCAAGCCGTACGGCTCTTTCCACGCGGTGCAGAAGTTATTGATCGACACCGTCCGGGATCGCTCGCGCCCGCTCTGGCAGCGGCTGTTATTGATAGGATCTCTCTCGAAGAGTCTCGATGCGGTAACTACGGACGAAGCAGATGCAACTGTTCCGGCTATCCTTGAGGACCATCGGTACGCGCTCGAGCATAACCTGTTGCGGGCTGAGCTCGAGAGTATTCCGGCGCAGCCCGCGCTGCAGCTGAATATTATCCTCAGGCTTACCGATGAACGCGCGCGCGACAAGACAACGGGAAAACGCTTCCTCGATACCTTCTGGACCTTCGTCGAAGGGATCGGCTCCCAGTCGCCTTCAGGCAGCGGAGAAGATATCGAGCGCTACCTCGAAGCGGAAGAGCGATATCATCGACCGTTCTTTGCCGCCCGTCCCTTTCTTCTCGAAAACTATCTGCTGAACTATATCTTTCAAAATCTTTTTCCCTTCGGGCGCGACAACACCATACGCTCCACGCCCCGGCGCATCCTCGACGAGTACATCCTGATGGCGACCCAGTTTGCCTGGATGAACACATTACTGATCGGCGCCGCTGGCTATTACAAGCAGGGCTTTGCCGAAGAGCATGTTATCCACGTTGTCCAGTCGTTTTGCCGGGAAGTCGAGCACAATCCCTATGTGCTTACCTCGATGACAGAACTCATGACCCATCTCAACCTGGACAGCCTGCAGGGAATGGCCGTCATGCTCAAGCAGTAGCGAATGCTCGCGGAAGCTTGACTTAGTGCCCCAGCCTGTCCATCTCCGTCACCACCTCGGCAGCCTCACCCTCCAGCACCGCCTGCTCCGAGCGAAACTCCTCATCTGTGTACTTACCCGCTGCCCGCTCGAAGTTCAGATCGCGCAGGTTGTCATAGAGCACCGCCTTGCGCTCCTCCAGGTACTCGATCCGGCTCTTGCCCCGTTGCGCCGTCACCTTCTTTTCCGGGTAGAAAATATAGCCGGCAAGCGCCAGCGTCAGGGCAGCGCAGGCCAGCAGCACCGTCACAGCCCACCCGTTTCGCGGCGAATGCGCGCCAGGGTCTCGGTTTCCCGCGCGTCGAGCGGCTTGCGCGCCTCGGCCGGCCGATGCGCTTCCTTCCAGCGCCGCAGGTACAGCAGCGCGCCTAGCAGACCCAGCAGCAGCACCGCCGGCGGCACCACCCATGCGGTCTCGTTAAAGCGCGTCAGCAGCGGTGAGGCCAGCGACTCCGGCCCGTACGTCTGCTCGAACGCCACCATCACCGCATGGTCGCTCATCCCGTCCGCGAGGTCCTGGTGCAGGCTGGCCAGCATGCCGGGCGAGTTCGGGCAGCCTACATGGTTGCACTCGCCCAGCAGTTGCGCGCAGCCGCAGCTGCACATCAGCTGGTGGCTTAGCGCCTCGTAGCGGCCAGCGATGCCGCTCGCGCCAATGCACGACAGCCCAATCCCGCCGGCCAGTACAAAACTCAAAAACTTCGGCAGCGCCCGCATCAGTCGCCGCTCCCGGCTGCGACCAGATCCCGGTCCGGGGCCAGCCGTTTCGGTTCGGCCGCCAGTGCGCCGGTCCGGTTCGGCGCCAGCGCGACGCCCGTCCCCGCAACCACCAGCAGCACGCCGATCCAGATCCAGGCCACCAGGGGATTGAGAAACACCTTGATGATCGGCTGGCCGGTGTCCGGATTCTTTCCGGCGTACACCGTGTACAGGTCCCACGCCAGTGTCGAATGGTTCGCCACGATCGTCTCCGTCTGCTGGCTCGCCTGGTAGAAGCGTTTCGACGGCATCAGCGTCGTCACCAGCTTTCCATGCGCATACACATCGAGCAGCGCGTACTCCGAGTCGTAGTTCGGGTTCGTGTCCTCGGTAAAGCTTTCAGAGACCAGCGTGTACGGCCCCACCTGCATCCTGTCGTGCAGACGCATCTCCCGCTCCTGGCTCTGGTTGAACGCCGAGCCAGCGAAGCCGATGAAGATAATCGCCACGCCGAAATGGATCAGGTAACCGCCGTAGCGGCGGGTATTGCGCCGGGTCAGCAGCAGCACCGAGCCGAGCAGCCCGCGGCCGGTTTGGCGGTGGATCACCTGCGCCCCGCGCAGAAACTCCGCCAGCACTGCCGTCATGACAAACGTCGACATCACCCAGACCGAAAACGCGTAGAACGAGCCCGTATCGGCCCACGGCCGCTCGCCCGTGGCCACCAGTACCACGGCTACCAGCACCGCGGCAATCACCGGCCGCACCAGGTTGCGCCCCAGCGACCGCAGCGACCCGGTGCGCCACGCCAGCAGCGGGCCGATCCCGGTCAGCAGCAGCAGGAAAATGCCGATCGGCACGGCAACCCGATTATAAAACGGGGCACCCACCGTGACCTTGTTGCCCTGTACGTACTCGGAGATGATCGGGAACAGCGTACCCCACAGCACCGTGAAGCACGCCGCCAGCAGGACAATATTGTTGAACAGGAAGCTCGACTCGCGCGAGGCAAGCGACTCGATCCGGTGCTCGGCCGCAAGGTGCCCGCGCTGCCGCCAGAATGTAACGGCGCACACCGCGAATGTGAAGAGCATGAAGCCGTGGAACCACCCGCCGATCGAGCTCTGCGCGAACGCATGCACGGAGGAAACCAGCCCCGAGCGGGTGAGATCCGTGCCCAGCAGCGTCAGCAGAAACGTCGCGAAGATCAGCCAGACGTTCCACTTCTTCATCATGCCGCGTTTTTCCTGCATCATCACCGAGTGCAGAAACGCCGTCCCGGTCAGCCACGGCATCAGCGAGGCATTCTCCACGGGGTCCCAGCCCCAGTAGCCGCCCCAGCCCAGCACCGAGTAGGCCCAGTGGGCACCCAGAAAAATGCCGAAGGTGAGGAACAGCCAGGTCACCATCGTCCAGCGGCGCGTGATGCGGATCCACTTCTCCCCCGGGTAGCGCATCATCAGCGCGCCCAGCGCGAAGGCGAACGGGACTGAAAACCCGACATAGCCCAGATAGAGCATCGGCGGATGGATCACCATCTCCGGGTACTGCAGCAGCGGGTTCAACCCGAAGCCGTCCGCCGGAATTGTGCCGCCCACCAGCGAAAACGGCATGGCCACGAAATTCAGCAGGACCAGGAAGAACAGCTGAATCGCGGCCAGGATCGTCGAGGCATAGGCGAACAGCGTGACATCGGTCTTATGCCGCAGGCGCAGCACAAAGCCGTAGGCCGCGAGCAGCCACGCCCACAGCAGCAGCGAGCCTTCCTGCCCGCTCCACAAGGCGGCGAATTTATACGGGCCGGGCAGGTCGCGGTTCGAGTGGTGCAGCACGTAGGAAACGGAAAAGTCGTTGGTGAATGCCGCCCAAACCAGCGCGAACGCGGCCCCGGTCACGGCGACGAAGCTCGCAATCCCGGCGCGCCGTGCGGTTTCCGCCAGCCGCTCGGGCGCGACCGGCCCGCTGCGGCCTGTCGCCAGCTGGCGCAGGGCGATACCGCCGGCCAGCAGCGTATAGCCGCTTAGGGCGAGCGCGAGCAACAGCGCGAAACTGCCGAATGCCGGCATCCTGAACTCCTGTCGATCAGCTCTCCCGAACGCCGGCCGACGGCACAGCGGCAAGGAACAGGCTGTCCTTCCGATTGTCGCAGAGTTCTGAGGGGCGGCGAACGGCAATCGGTCCGAGCCATCGCGCAAGGGCCGCCGCGACTCCTCCGTAACTGACTCGGCACCCTCCGGGGCGGCAAGCCGGCCCATGCAACCCCCCGGCGCTCCAGGGACATCTTCTTCTCAGAAACTGAAACTGAAGGTGGCTGCGACTCTTGGATATGTTGGAACCCCGAATTTTGCTCGTTGATGACAACAAGGTCCAGGCCGAGGCACGCCGCGCCATCCTCTCCAAGGTCGGCGGGGAAGTCATCGTAGCCCCAAGTGCGGTTGCCGCGCTCGCCATGCTTGAAGACCCGCTGCTGCGCGATGCACTCGGTATTATGGTCACCGATCACCTGATGCCCGCCATGAACGGTCCTGAGTTGGTAGACCGTATCCGGCAGATCCTACCCGAGCTGCCGATCCTCGTCCTCAGCGGTCTGCCCGACGCCGAAGACGAGTACCCGGCTGGTCAGGTGGTTTTTCGCCTCAAGCCATTTCCTCCTGCCGAGCTGATCCGTCTGGTGAAGCACCTGATCGGAGCGCGCGGACGCCTTTCAGCCTGAGCTGCCCGGCCTCGCCCGCCTGCATTAAAAACAGAACCAGCCCGCCGGAGCTTCTAGCCGAATACCACTTTTGGTGCATATACTCCTCCTAAGTAATCCAGGTCATTCCAGTAAAAAGGGGCAGCGACAGCCCTTGGGCTCTCTTACCGCTCCCCGGGTCCGCAGTTCATCCGGCGAGAGTCACGACGATATTTCGCGCAACAGCGAAACTTGCGGCGGGTTTCCGCATTCACACAGTGGAGCGCCTCAAGTTGAGCTCCGATATGGCCGATAGGGAAGCAGACGAAGAGACGGAGGAGCAATGAGGATCGAAACCAGGCCATACGATACGGACGGCGAAATGGGAATCGGAGCACGGCCATTCTGCTCGCAGTGCGAGGCGATCGAGTTGCGCAGGCAAGGCCGCTTCGGCTTCTGGCAGCGCGAAGTGCTCGCCCGGCTGGGCCTGTTTCCCTGGGAATGCGGTCTTTGCCGCAGGATCTATATGCTGCGCCAGCGCTCAGCACTCTCCGGTTCCGCTCAGAAGATGGGCCAGGCCCAGGAAGTGCCCGGCATACCGCTCGACTTCGCTCTGGCATTCCTGGCATTCAAGAGCGCTGTCCGCAAGAAAGTCGCCGGCTGCTTGAGTTGATCCCGTCCGCGCTTGCCGCTGACGGCCCATCCGGCACAGCAGCCCCCAATCGGGCAGCGGCATCAGGACCACCCCGATACCGGCCGTGTTACTGACCCTGCGCGCGGTCCGACCCTTGCTCCTCACACGACTAGCGCCAGTACCCGGGCACCCATCGCCAGCCGTCCCGCGTCCGGTCCCAGTGGCCGCCGACCCAGAACGCTCCCGGGCGCGGCGGCAGCACCCATCGTCCCCTCGTCCAGATGTAGCGGTGTCCGTCCCACCGTTGATACCCCGGGATCCAGCGGTAACCCGGACCCGGCGCGCGATCCGGATGCTCGATCACCGGCGGCGGCGGCCCCACATGCACATACTGTGCCCGTCCATACGGCAGTACCGCGCTCAGCGGCAGCACCGTGCCCACAAGCAGCAGGCAGGCCATTCGTGCCAGGCCCTTGTAGCCCATACCATTCTCCTTCCAGCAGGCAGTATCTCCGGGCCGGCCGACGGCGCGCCATCGATCGCGCGTCTTGACCGGCCTCGATTCTCCCTTGCCTTTGCGAACCCGGCCATCGGCGGATGGTTGCATCCGTTCCAAACCGGGCCACTCTTCTTTTTTCCAAACTTCTCCGCATTCGATTTCGAGATCGACAGGATATGATGGCGTGAATTCCTGAGCCGACGCCTGAAAGCGCGGCAGGTTGCGTGGGAGCAGGCGCGGAGCAACCCATGAAGTGGAAACGCATAGCGGCAGTCACTGCAATCGTTCTCGTTCTTGCCGCCATTGTTCTTTTTACGGTGAAGCGTGCACAGGCCAGTTACACGAAGGTGCTCCTCGGCAAAGTTCAGCGCGGCACCGTCGTCTCCGTGGTGAGCGGCACCGGGCAGATCAAGCCGAAGACGTATGTCAACATCGGGGCCACGGCTTTCGGCCGCATCACGCACCTCTACGTGAAGGAAGGCGAACACGTCCGCCGCGGCCAGGTCCTGGCCACGGTCGAGAGCGTACAGCCCGAGGCAAGCGTCTCCGCGCAGCGCGACGCCATCTCGGCCGCCAAAACCGATATCAACTCTTATCTCGCGGCCGAGCAGACCGCCCAGGCCAATATCGACCACGCAAAAGCGGATCTCGAGCAGAAGCAGCTCGACTTCAAGCGCTACCAGCAGCTCTATGACGAGAAGCTGGTCTCAAAGCAGGACTATGATTCGCGCAAAGCGGCCTATGACCTCGATGTCGCCACGCTCGCGCAATCGCAGGCCGCCCTAGTGCAGGCCCGGGCGAATACCGACTCAGCCCGCGGGCACCTCGGCACCGCCGTCGCTACGCTGCGGTCTGATGTCGACTCGCTCAACAAGACCGTCAGCGTCGCGCCCTATGACGGTATCGTCACCAACCTGCCGGTGCGGGAAGGCGAGACCGTCGTCGTCGGCATCCAGAACGCCGAAGGCTCCACCCTGATGACCATCGCCGATATGTCTGTGATCACGGCCGAGGTCAAGATCGACGAAACCGATATCGTGAACGTCAAGCTCGGCCAGCCGGCCGATATCACGGTCGATGCGCTGCCGGATAAAGTGTTCAAAGGCCACGTCACCGAGGTCGGCGACCAGGCGCTGCTGCGCTCGACCGGCCTTGCCACCAGCCAATCCACCAGCGGCACAGAAGAGGCCAAAGACTTCAAGGTGATCGTCACGCTCGACCCCGGGCAGCAGGTCGAGGCGCTGCGACCGGGCCTTTCCGCCACCGCGAAGATCACGACCGCCGACAAGCAGAACGTGCTCTCTGTCCCGATCCAGTCGCTGACCACGCCGCCTGCCGCCAGCGCTCTTAAAAATGCACCGCCTTCGCCTGCCGCCGACCCGTCGACGCAGGGCGTCTTCGTCGTGCGCCAGGAGGCCGGGAAACTCCGCGCGCATTACGTGCCGCTCACCACCGGCGTCAGCGGCACTTCCAATATTGAAGTCACCGGCCAGGTCCGCGCCGGAGAGCAAATCGTTACCGGAACCTATAAAGTGCTGCGCGCGCTCAAAAATGACGCTCCGGTCAAGGCGGCGACCGAGGCCGAGCTGGCGCCGAAGACAGACGACGGCTCGTAAACTAGAAGTGACAGAAGCTGCCGCACCGGCTGCGGCGATGAGGGTTCTGATGGCGGTATCCGAGCAGACGGCACAGGCCGCTGCGAACAACGTCATAGTTGTGGACAATCTGTGGAAAACGTATCAGATGGGCGAGCAGGCGGTCCATGCCCTGCAAGGCGTCAACCTCGCCATCCGTCACAATGAGTACGTCGCGATCATGGGCCCCTCCGGCTCCGGTAAGTCCACGCTGATGAACCTGATCGGCTGCCTTGACTCGCCGACCAAGGGTCAGTACTGGCTGAACGGGCATCTCGTTTCCGAGCTCGATGACGACCAGTTAGCCCGCATCCGCAACAAGGAAATCGGCTTCGTCTTCCAGACGTTCAACCTGCTGGCGCGCGCGACCGCGCTCCATAACGTCGAGCTGCCGCTGATCTATAACGGCACCGGCGCAGCCGAGCGGCTGGAGCGAGCGAAAGCCGCGCTGGCAGCGGTCAACCTCGCCGAGCGAATGGACCATCGCCCCAACGAGCTGTCCGGCGGCCAGCGGCAGAGGGTTGCCATCGCGCGCGCTCTCATCAACCGGCCCTCTATCATCCTTGCCGATGAACCCACCGGCAACCTCGACTCGAAGACCGGCGACGAGATCATGGCCCTATTCGACGAGCTGCACAGCCCCGGCAACACCATCGTTCTGGTCACCCACGAGCCGCATATCGCCGAATATGCGCACCGCGTGGTCACCATCCGCGACGGCGTGATCGCCTCCGACCAGCCCTCGCCCCGCATGCGTTCCGTTCTGCCCGCCTCCTGATCGCACCATCGAACCGCTGCACAGCGGATTCCCGCTCACGTTTCCTCATCAACCGCCGATAACTCTCCTGACGAAGAAACGTGGAGGCGAAATGGCGTTGAACATGGTGGTGCCGGGGATGGCTGCGGCGGTACGGCAGCCGGTGGAACACGCGTACCAGCGCAGCCGCTGGACGCTGGGGGAAATGACCGGCCGCAGCGCGCCGATGGAGCGGCTCTTTCTCCAGATGCGCTACCTTGCGGGTCACCTCAGGCTGGCGCTCATTGAAGGTGAGCGCGGCACAGGCAAACGGCTCGCCGCGCGCACCCTGCACGACCTGAGCCCGCACCGCAACGCGCCGTTTCTCGACTGCACCGCGCGCGAGTTCTTCACGGGCGGCTCGGCTGCCCGGCTGGAGGCGGTTCGCGGCGGCACGCTCTACCTCAGCGGCATCGATCAGCTCGAGCATGAACAGCAGGGCCAGCTGCTGCACCTCGCCGCCTGGGTCCGGGCGCAGGGTGAGGCTTCTGCCCGCCATCTCAAGCCGCATCGCGCCGGTGCTCCGGCCGAGGCGCCGGGCCGGGAGATCGCTTCCGGGCCACGCGTTCTGCTCGTCTCCTCCACGGCCGCGCTGCGGCCGCTCATGCTGTACGGCAAGTTCCGCAGCGACCTCCAGCACCAGCTTGCCGGGGTACACCTGCTGTTGCCGCCGCTGCGGGAACGTCGAGACGATGTGGCCCTGCTGGCCGAGCTGTTCCTCGCGCGCACCGCGCGACTGCACGAAGGCGTGCGCCGCCTGCGCGGACTCGCGCCCGATGCCATGCCCTATCTTCTCGGCCTTAAATGGCCGGGCAACGTAGCCGAGCTTGCCGAGGTGCTCGCGCAGGCAGCATCGCGCGCGGCGGCAGCGGGCAGCGAATGGCTGCGGCGCCTTGATCTGGTGGGCGACCGTGTGCCGGCCGTTGCCGCTGCGCCGCCTGCCGCGTCCATGCTGCCGCTGCGGGGCCTAGCGCCGTCGGGCATGCGGCACCAGCGCCGCGAAGCTGATTGCGGCCGCACCTTGCCTCATCAGCCGCTGAAGACGCCGACAAGCCTGCCGGGGAACGGCGTGGCTGCCGTGAATTACGACCCTGTCGACAGCGACCCCAATCTGGAGCGGGTCATCCACCGTCATATCCAGCGGGTGCTAACCAGTGTGAAGGGCAACAAGCTGCGCGCTGCCCGGCTGCTGGGCATCAGCCGCTCCACGCTCTACCGTCACCTTGATGAGGCCGAGGCTGTGCACGCCGCGACCGGCGATCCGGGCGGAGCTGCCGGAAGCGGTCCCGCCGCCGCCGCATCGAGCCTCGTCCGCCGGCAGGCCGGGCACCTGGAACGCGCCACGTAGGGTACACTCGGCAAAAACCCGGCGACCGTGAACCGGGACGCGAATGGACCCTCCACTCCCCATGCCGAAAGCTTCTGTCCTCGTTTTTGCTTCCGCTCTGCTCATCGCCTCTCCGCTGCTGGCGCAGCATCCCGGCACGTTTCCCAAGTCGGCGCTGGCGCCGGCGGCACCTGCCAATGCGCCGGCAGTCGCATCCGACGCGCCCGCTCCCGAGCGCTCGGCTGCGCTCGCCGCGCTGCTGGCCGAGATGTGGCAGGACCGGCTCCAGCACGAGCCGGAATTTGCGACCGAGGTCGGTGACGATCGCTACAACGACCGCCTCGATGACCAGTCCGCCTCGGCCAACAACGACGCGCTCGCCCGCGGAGCCGCGTACCTGGTCCGCCTCGCCGCCATCAATACCGACGGCCTTTCCGAGCAGGATCAGCTCTCCGAGCAGCTGATGGAGCGCACCCTCATCGAGCAGCAGCAGGAAGCATTGTTCAAGCCGTGGGAGATGCCGGTCAACCAGTTCAGCGGCATCCAGGTCGACCTGCCCCAGCTGCAGTCCATCGCGCCCTTCAGGACCATCCACGATTACGACGACTACATCGCGCGCATGCATGCCGTGCCCGTCGCCTTCCAGCAGGTCACGGACTCCATTGAGTCGGGCATCGCCGACGGCCGCGTACCGCCCAGGATCCTCCTCGAAAAAGTGCTGCAGCAGACGCAGACCCTTGCTGCGCAAAAGCCCGAGGACAGCCCGTTCGCGCGGCCGCTGACTAAATTTCCCGCGAACATCCCGGCTGCCGACCAGGCGCGCATTCGCAAAGACCTGCTCGCTGCGATCCAGACCGATGTGCTGCCAGCCTACGCGCGTTTCGCCCGCTTCGTTCAGAGCACCTACATTCCCGCGGGACGCGCCGACCCCGGCGCCTGGTCGCTGCCGGACGGCGATGCCTACTATGCCTTTCGCGTGAAGCAAAGCACTACGACCGACCTCACGCCCGCGCAGATCCACCAGATCGGCCTCGATGAGGTCGCGCGCGACGAGGCGGCGATCCTCGCCATCGCCCGGAAGCTCGGCTACAAGGACATCGCCTCGCTCCGCGCCGCTGTCGCCGCCGACCCGAAGCAGCACCCCGCGAGCCGTGAAGCGCTGCTCGCCGTGTACCGCAAGGACCTCGACGCGATGAAGCCGAAGCTGCCGCAGTATTTCGGCATCCTGCCGAAGGCGCAGCTCGAGGTCGAGCCGGTGCCCGCTTACTCTGAGAAGGAGCAGGCGCCTGCGTATTACCAGCAGGGAACGGCCGACGGCTCGCGCCCCGGCACCATCTACATCAATACGTACGACTTCGCCCACCGCTCGCTCGCGAACGTGGAGTCGATCGCCTACCACGAAGGCATCCCCGGCCACCATCTCCAGATTTCCATCGCCCAGGAGCTGACCGGCCTTCCCCAGTTCCGCAAATACGCGGGATACACCGCTTACGTCGAAGGCTGGGGGCTCTACTCTGAGCGCCTCGGCAAAGACATGGGCTTCTACCAGGACCCCTACTCGGACTATGGGCGGCTCGAAACCGACATTTTCCGCGCCGTGCGGCTGGTCGTCGACACCGGCGTCCACTCCCAGCACTGGACCCGCCAGCAGATGATCGACTACTTTCACCAGCACACCGGGCTCGACGAGGCGACTGTCCAGGCCGAGACCGACCGCTACATCGCGTGGCCGGGCCAGGCGCTCGGCTATAAGATCGGCCAGCTTGAAATCCTCAAGCTGCGCGCGAAGGCGCAAGCAGCGCTGGGCAGCCGGTTCGACTACCGCAGCTTCCACGATGAGATCCTGAACGCCGGGCCTTTACCGATGGATGTGCTCGAAACCAGGGTGACCGCATGGATCGCACAGCAGCAGACAGGAGCGGCAAAGTGAGCGAGCAGGAAAAGAAACCGGCAATTGCCGTACTGGGCGCAGGCAAAATGGGCGGCATCCTGCTGCAGGCCTTCCTCAAGCATGGACTGTTCGCGCCCGGCGAGATCACCGCGACTGTGGCGCACGAGGAGCGGGCAACGGCTCTCGGCGCGCAGTGGGGCGTCGAGGTCACGACCGACAATCTCCGCGCGGCCCAGGGCGCCGACATTCTCCTGCTCGGGGTCAAACCCTTCCAGATCGCCGACCTGCTCCAGAAAATTCGTCCCGCACTCACCCCGGGCAAGCTCGTCATCTCGGTCGCGGCCTCGGTCAGGACGCAGGCGATTGAGGAAGCAGCCGGCGCCGAAGTCGCGGTGGTGCGCGCCATGCCGAACACCCCCTCCGCTCTCGGCGCGGGCGTCGCCGGGCTTTGCCGCGGACGCTTTGTCACCGATGCGCAGATGGATCTGGCCTCGCGCATCTTTGCCACTGTCGGCCGCACCGTCATTGTCGACGAGAAGCACATGGACGCCGTCACCGGGCTCTCGGCCAGCGGCCCTGCGTTTATCTACATCATTCTCGAGTCGCTTGCTGAGGCCGGCGTGAAAGTCGGGCTGCCGCGCGATGTGGCCACCCTGCTCGCCGCGCAAACCACCTTCGGCGCCGCCAAGATGGTGCTCGACACCGGCTACCACCCTGCGCTGCTGAAGGACGCGGTGACCACGCCGGCCGGCTGCACCGTTGACGGCATTCTGGAGCTTGAAGAAGGCGGCCTGCGCGTGACGCTAATCAAGGCCGTGATGCGGGCCACCGAGCGCGCGCGGGAGCTGGCGAAAGGCTGAAGCTTTTCTAACTTCGGCTGCCGGGCGGTAACCGCACCGCGCAGTTGCGAGCTATGGCCTTGGAACAGGGCGTGGGCACCCCGCCTGTAATCGCCTGACGGCAGCAATCGTATTCGGCCCCAGCTTAGGGTGGTCGCTGTCCTTGCCGTACTTCGGCAGACTTATGTAAGCATCGGTGAACGCGTAGGAGGGTTGCTGGAGCAACGCTGTTATCGCCGCCTCGCCATGATCGGACGCGATAGCCTTGGCCATCACATAGCCTAACTTATACTCGATCTCCGGAACATAAAAGCCGAGCGCGTAGACACTATCAAAGGGTACCGGCTTCGGCGCATCGAGGCCGGTAATCGAGAGCTCGAGGAGCGTCACGCTGTCACCGAGACGGGCGAGTCCCTCATCCATCTCGCTCACCATCTTCCTGGCTTCCGCACCATTTGCATTACGGAGAAGAAACGGGTCACCTACATAGCTTGCGGTGCCTTCCTGATAGAGCGCGTCGAAGTAATCATAAGTCGTTGAGCATTGCTGAGCGAGCGCCTGATCCCGGCCATTTTGCGCGTCCTGCTTACTCCACCAGGCCTCCTGGTGCGGCGCGTAGGCACCCTGTACAGCGTGGTACAGCTCATGCGCCATGACGACCCGTGCTACGTCGAAGTCACTGAAGTAAGCGAGGTTTAAATAGAACTCGGGCTTGCCGAATGCGAAGCCTCCAGACACGCCGCCGACGACAAGATACCCGGAGATCGCGACCTTTGCGTTCGGCGGTGAGAACTGATTGACCCTCGTCGTGACCCACTGCTGAAAAGCAACGGGGTTGGCATCGATCTTATCCAGAAGAGCCGTTAGTTCAACAGCACGAGGCTTGATAGCTTGAAAGTTAAAACGGAACGCCTGGTCTGGAGCTTTGCCTTGCGCTGCCGCCAGAAGTGCATCGGCACAGTTCCGGGTGGTAGCGCTTCTGCCGTAACTGTTTTCCTTGCGTATCAGGCCCTGGTTCCCGGGCAGGCTGCAGACTTGCTGCGCCTGTTCCGATGTTAATGCTGCATCCTGTACAGACCTCAAGACTGCTCGTGCGGACGCTGAGTCTACGGTTACCTGTGCCTTGCAGACAGTGGCCCCGCAGGCCAGAAGGGTGATAAGCGCAAGACGCGACATAGACGATTCTTGCATGAGTGAAAGCATTTCCCCTCTTGATATAGCGGCCCGGCTTCTCGTTCCAGTGTCTTTCCCCGGCGGAAAGCCGTGCGCAGATGTGCTGGTCCATCTGCATGTGAAGTGAAATGTTCTCGCTGCACGAGCAAAAGCAATCGCTGGCTCTGCCGGAGGTACCGGGTGGGCCGCGGCTTAGAATCGAACAGGCGCAACACGCGCTCGTCTGGAGAAGACACTGTGCCGTATACCGACCTTCGCGAGTGGATCAAAGCGCTGGACCGTGCCGGGGAGCTGGTGCGGGTGCGGGAGCAGGTCGATCCCATTCTCGAGATCGCCGAGATCACCGACCGTGCTTCCAAAGCAGGCAAGCGGGGCAGTGTGCCCGGCGGCCCGGCTTTGCTCTTCGAGAAAGTCAAAGGCTACCCCGGCGCGCGTGTGCTCATGAACCAGTTCGGGTCGGAGCGGCGCATGCAGCTTGCGCTCAATGTCAATTCGCTCGACGAGGTCGCCGGGCGCATTCGCGCGCTGCTCGAGATGAAGTCGCCCGAAGGCGTGATGGAGAAGCTCAAGCTGCTGCCGATGCTCGCCGGCATCGGCAAATTCTTCCCGAAAACGATCAGCGCGAAAGACGCGCCGTGCAAGGAAGTGGTGAAGATCGGCAGGCGCGGCGACCGGATCGACGTGCTGGAGTTTCCGGTGCTGCAATGCTGGCCCATGGACGGCGGCCGGTACATCACGCTGCCCTGCGTGGTTACGCGCGACCCCAGGACCGGCAAGCGCAACGTCGGCATGTACCGCATCCAGGTCTACGACGGGCAGACGACCGGCATGCACTGGCAGCGCCAGAAGAACGCCGCCGAGCAGCTGCGCGATCGGATGCGCGCGCAGGCCGGCAGCGCCGCGGAGCGGGTCGCGCAGATGGCCGAAACCGCCGGAGGCACGATTCAGACCGCCGGAGGCACAATTTTCAAGAGCAGCAGCGCTGCATCTGCCACACCGTCGGTCACCTATTCGAAGCAGACAGCCGATCGCCTCGAAGTCGCGGTCGCGATCGGCACCGACCCGGCTACGACCTTCGCCGCGATCGTCCCCGCGCCGCCTGAAGTCGAGGAGTACATCGTCGCCGGTTTTCTTCGCCAGAAGCCGGTCGAGCTGGTGCGCTGCGAGACCGTCGACCTCGAAGTCCCAGCGCATGCCGAAATCATCCTGGAAGGCTTCGTCAAGCTCGACGAGCTCCGCACCGAGGGCCCGTTCGGCGACCACACTGGCTTCTACACCATGGAGGACGAGTACCCGGTCTTCCACATCACCGCGATCACGCACCGCAAAAACCCCATTTACGCGGCGACCATCGTGGGCAAGCCGCCGATGGAAGACGCCTGGATGGGGAAAGCCGTCGAGCGCATCTTCCTGCCGCTCATGAAGCTCACGCTGCCCGAAATCGTGGACATCAACCTGCCGGTTGAGGGCGTGTTCCACAACATCCTGGTCGTCTCCATCCGCAAGAGCTACGCCGGGCACGCGCGCAAGGTGATGAACGGCATCTGGGCGCTCGGCCAGGCCATGTTCACCAAGTGCATCGTGGTGGTCGATGAGGACTGCGACGTACAGGACCTGGGCGAGGTCGTGCTCCGCGCCGCCAACAACATCGACCCCGAGCGCGATATCCAGTTCACCCTCGGTCCCGTCGACTCGCTCGACCACGCCTCGCGCCTGCCGAACTTCGGCTCCAAGATGGGCATCGACGCCACGCAGAAGTGGCCGGCCGAGGGGTTCAACCGCGTGTGGCCGCCGATGATCGAGATGGACGCCGCGACGAGAGCGCGGGTCGATGCCATCTGGGGCAAGCTGGGGATTGAGTAAAAGCAAGACCCCCTGCGCGGGAGGCGCCCACTTCGTGGGGTGTGATTACGCCTTCGGCGTGGTGCAAGAGCAGGAGGCCCGGAAACATAGGCCACCTGCTCTTTCAAATAAACCGAAGCGACA
>CAXTMY010000010.1:0-67849 GCA_964245565.1 uncultured Acidobacteriaceae bacterium
TCAAGCGCGACAACGAAGTATGGCCGGATTCTCACCCGCAACCCGGAGGGACGTGACCGGTTTTCCCGATTTCTTTGTCACTCGTCACTCCAGTAGGCCCCTACAGCGCGCTCCTCGCTCCGCGAACTCGAAAAAACCGGCTCTCGTCGCTGGCGTCTGGGTAGTGTGAACAGGCCCTAGTCCAGCGTCTCCGGCTGAATCGCGATGTTCTTTTCTCCCGCGGCTTTTTTCTCGTGATACTTCTTCACCCACGCGTCGAAGCTCTTGCCGGCCGCCGTGTCGCGCCCGCTGAACGTCAGGGTGCTGATCTCACGGTAAGGCACCGTAAGCTTGGTGCGCTCGGTCGAGGGAATCAGCCGCACGGCGGAGTCGTCCAGGGTGGAGCCTGCGCGCCGGTCGAAGACATAGCCGGTAAGCACGCGACCGTCCTGCAGCGTTAAGGTCACATCGCCGCGATAATCGAAAGCCTTCTCCAAGGCAAGGCGCTTTTCTTCGTCGGAAGCAAGCGCGGGCACCCATCCTTCTAGCTGTTCCCGCTCTCGGCCGGCTGCGATCTCCAGTTGATCCGGATCGACGTGCTCGTCCATGTGCTTGCCCGTAATCGCTTCTGCGCTTGAGGTTTGGGTCGTTTCCATGCGAGCGATTCTCCTGTAGGTCGAAATGGACCAACCACTTTAAGCGCGACTTTTCCGCCGGAAAAGTCATATGAGCGTTAATTCGAGCCTGTACGCTAACAGGAGAATGGCTCTAAACTGCTGTCTCCTGTTCGATCTCCGCGTGCTTGCTGCTGCGGCCCGGGGCGATCTGGACCAGAGTCCCAAGCGCGGGCTTTGCCGGCTCGTTCAACAGGTCGAGCGCGCCGCGGTCTTCATACTTGCTGAACAGCGTGGCCATCGCTGTCTCGGCAAAACCCTTCCAGGAAGCAAACGTGTAATACGCGCCCGAGGCCTCGTAGCCGGAGTGCACCATGCAGTTGGCGCACTTCGGGTTGCCGCTTTCGGTGCCGTAGCTGGCCCAGTCGGTTGTATCGATCAACTCCTGGAACGTATCGGCATAGCCGTCCTGCAAAAGGTAGCAGGGCTTTTGCCAGCCGAAGACCGAGTACGCCGGCATGCCCCAGGGCGTACAGGTGAACTCGCGCTTGCCCATCAGGAACTCCATATACATGGGCGAGGCATTGAACTTCCAGGTCTTTTTGCGATTGGACAGGATAGCCCGGAACAGCCGGCGCGAGCGGGCGCGGCCGAGAAAATGCTTCTGGTCCGGCGCTTTCTCGTAGGTGTAGCCGGGAGCGACCATCATGCCTTCCACGCCAACTTCCATCAGCTCATCGAAGAATGCCCGAACCGAGTTTGGATCGGCCCCGTCAAAGAGCGTGGTGTTCGTAGTGACCCGGAACCCTGCCGCGACCGCCGCCTTGATGCCGTCGAGGGCGATATCGTAGCCGCCTTCGCGGCATACGGAAAAATCGTGGTGCTCACGCTGGCCGTCCAGGTGGACTGAGAAAGAGAGATACTTGCTCGGCTTGAACAGGTGCAGCTTTTCCTTGAGCAGCAGCGCGTTGGTGCACATATACACATACTTCTTGCGAGCGACCAGCCCTGCGACGATCTGATCGATCTGCGGGTGCAGCAGCGGCTCGCCGCCGGGGATCGAGACCATCGGCGTTCCCGCTTCCTCGACGGCGCGGAAGCACTCCTCGGGCGTGAGCTCCTGCTTGAGGATGTGCGCGGGATACTGGATTTTGCCGCAGCCGGCGCATGCCAGGTTGCAGCGGAACAGCGGCTCCAGCATGGTGACCAGCGGGAAGCGCTTACGGCCGCTCCAGCGCTGCTTCAGGATGTAGGTGGCCACGGTCCAGGCCTGCGATACGGGTACTGCCATAAGGAGCGTCCTCGCTTAGTGTTGCTGCGGTTGCTGCGCGCTGCGCAGCTGTCTCTCAATTTCAAGGTTCGACACGCGCGCCACCCTCCCTCAGAGTCTACTCGTCCCCGTGCTCAATCGCACGCTTGTACGTTGTTAAGGCGAGCAGCGGAAAGTAGTCGCGGTACTGGTGATACGCGAGATAGAAGACACGCGGGAAACCAGTACCGGTGTAGATGGCCTGCCGCTCGCGCCCGCTGCCGGTCGACTCGTCCCATCTGCCTGCCTCGGTCTGCCGGTCGAGCAGCCAGCGGATCCCCTTCGCGACAGAATCCGACCGTTTGTCGCCCGCCGCCAGCAGCCCGAGCACAGCCCAGGCCGTCTGCGACGGCGTACTCGGGCCTGTGCCGCGCGTGTCGGGCTCGTCATAGCTCAGGCAGCTTTCGCCCCAGCCGCCGTCTCCGTTCTGGACCATGCGAATCCACTCGGCGGCCTGTTGAATTTCCGGCTCATGATTCCAGACACCGATCGCCTCAAGCCCGCGCAGCACCAGGAACGTGCCATAGAGATAGTTGACACCCCAGCGGCCGAACCACGAGCCATCCGACTCCTGCTCCGAGAAAATGAACTTGATCGCCTTTTCGACCCGCTTATCCGCCCGCGTGTAGCCGTAGGTGGACAGCGTCTCAAGAATGCGTCCCGTAATGTCGACGGTCGGCGGGTCCAGCATCGCGTTATGATCGGCAAACGGAATGTACTGGAAAATCATCTTCGTATTGTCTTTGTCGAACGATGCCCAGCCGCCGTTGCGGCACTGCATCGCAAACATCCAGTCCAGCGCCCTCCGGCTTACGTCGTACTGGTAGCGCTCGCGCGGGTTATCCACCTTGTTGAGCGCGAGCAGCACCTGCGCGGTGTCATCAACGTCGGGGTACCACTCGTTGTTGAACTCGAAATACCAGCCGCCCGGCTCGGTATTGCGCACCTTTTCAGCCCAGTCGCCCTTGTGCCGCACTTCTTTTGAGAGCAGCCAGTCGGCTGCCTTGAGCATGCGCGGATCGCTGCGGTCGACCCCGGCTTCGCCCAGCGCGAAGACGGCCTGCGCCGTATCCCAAACGGGCGACATGCAGGGCTGCATCCGGAAGGTCGGCTGCGCGTAATCCTTCGTCCCGTTCGGCTCGTCGATGCCCAGCTTTTCAAATTCATCGAGCGCGCGGATCATCTGCGGGTCATCCATCGAGTAGCCGAGCCAGCGCAGCGCGATGATGGCGTTCAGCATGGCGGGGTAGATCGCGCCCAGCCCGTCCGACATCTCCAGCCGCGCCAGCATCCACTTCTCAGCTTTCCTGAGCGCAACCCGGCGCAGCGGGCGAATGTGCACCCGCTCGGCCCAGTGAAACATCCGGTCCCAGGCGAGGAAGATATTTCGCCAGGAGATAAGCTTTTCCCGGTCCCAGCGCAGGTGCAGGTTGGCGTTCTCACGGCCGCCGACGAACAACTCGTCGATTCCCTGCTCGGGTGCGATCTTGCGGAACGGCTTTTTCGCGTACGCGATCGACAGCGGCACCAGGATCGCGCGCGACCAGGAACTGATCTCGTAGATATTGAAGTAGCACCAGTTCGGAAACAGAACGATCTCAGGCGGCACGGCCGGCACGGCGTCATACTCGTACTGGCCCATGAAGCAGAGATAGATCTTGGTGAATGTATTGCACTCGACGACGCCGCCGTTGGCCAGGATCCACGTGCGGGCTTTCACCAGGCGCGGCTCCTCCTGGCTCCATCCCATCAGCTTGCAGGCGAAGTAGCATTTAACCGAGAGTGAAATATTCGAAGGGCCGCCGGGGTAAATGGACCATCCGCCGTCTTCATTCTGGTAACGCAGCAGCTCGGCAAGCGCACGCTCCAGGCGGGCCGGATCGCCAGTGCCGAGCAGCAGGTGCCCGAAGATATAATCCGCCTCCAGCATGGAGTCGGCTTCAAGCTCACCGCACCAGTATCCCTCCGGATGCTGGTTCTGGAAGATATGGTCGCGTACACGTGCAATCGCACCCTGCACCCGGTCGAGCGCAACGTCAAGCCTGCCGAACTTAAGCTTTGTGCCCGGTTCGCCGTGTTGTTCCCGCTGCGATATTGTGGTCATGCGCCCTTATATGATGGCGCGTGAGGGCGCCTGGATTCGCCTACCCGCCTGCGACGCAACTACGCCGTTACCCCTGCCGATGGCTGCGCGGCGGCAGCCTGCGCGATCTCCGGAGGCAAGCCGAACCGCACATTCTCCGGCATGACTTCAACCTCCTGCATATCGCCGTAACCGCGGCTTGTGAGAAACTCGACAACACCCTGCACCAGGACTTCCGGCGCCGAGGCTCCGGCCGTTACGGCGACCGTCTGTATGCCTTCCAGCCACTCCGGGCGAATATCCTCTGCCTTATCAATCAGATAGCTGCTGGTGCTCAGGTTCTGTGAAACTTCGACCAGGCGGTTCGAGTTGGACGAGTTCGTGGAACCGACGACCAGGACGAGATCCGCTTCGTGCGCGACGTTCTTGACCGCAACCTGGCGGTTTTCCGTTGCGTAGCAGATGTCCTGCGAATGCGGCCCGGCGATCCTGGGGTACTTTTCCTTGAGCGCATGGATGATGTCACGCGCCTCGTCGAGCGAGAGCGTGGTCTGCGTGAGGTAGGCGACCCGCTCCGCGTCGGGAACCTCAAGCGCCTGCACCTCTTCGACCGTCGAAACCACCTGGGTCACATCCGGCGCCTCGCCGAGCGTGCCTTCAATCTCGTCGTGATCGCGATGGCCGATCAGCACGAGAGAGTAACCCTGCTTGGCGAACTTGATCGCCTCGACATGCACCTTTGTGACCAGCGGGCAGGTGGCATCGATCACCTTCAGCCTGCGCTGCTTCGAGTCTTCCCGGACCGCGGGCGAAACGCCGTGAGCGGAATAGATGACGCGCGCGCCTTCCGGCACTTCGGCAATATCTTCAACGAAAATCGCGCCTTTTGCAGCTAACTCATTCACAACAAAACTGTTATGCACAATTTCCTTGCGCACATAAATCGGCGCGCCGAAGGTTTCGAGCGCAATATTGACGATATCAATGGCACGCACCACGCCGGCGCAGAAGCCACGCGGCTTGAGCAGCAAAATCTGCTTGGCACCCGGCGTGCGGGGAGGGTTGACGCTGATCTGAACGGTGGCGGTCACCCGGTTAGTATATCGCGCAACGTGTCTGGGCGTCAGCGGATTGCACCGGACTGAGTGCATAGCTCGATGCCGAGATATTCAGCGGTATGGAGATGCAGCGTTTGCCGCTAGACTGCAATCATCTCCATCATGGAGCTCGCAATGGCTACATCGACAATCGTCAGCTTAGAAGAGTACCTCCGGACCGACTACCGTCCCGATATGGAGTACATTGACGGAGAATTGCGCCCGAAAGAAGGCAAACTGACGGAGGAACCGGTGGTTCGATGGATGCATTCCAGGCTCCAGGTAATCATCAGTGCATGGTTCGAGAATCACGCCGAGGAGTGGGAAATTCGGACAGGAGTGAAGCACGCACAAGGGTGACGCAGGATCGTGTGCGCCTGTCGGACGTCGTGATCGTCAACGACGTACCGCAGACGCAGATCTTGAGCGAGCCGCCGCTGATCGCCATCGAGATCGTCTCGCCGAGCGATACCTACAGCCAGCTCAACGGACGCATGCGCGACCTGGCCGCGATGGGTGTCAAAAATCTCTGGATTATCGATCCGCAGCAGCGGGTCGACCGGGAGTATTGGGAAGGAGCATGGGTCGAGGTCCTGACTCTCACAGTTCCGGACAGCCCGATCTATCTGGATGTGAATGCACTGTTTGTGAAACTCGATCACTGAACCCGGTCACTAGGTCATCGTGCAGGTAACTTGATTGGACGATCCTGCAGAGTCCTCTGGTCACCGGCTTGACGCCAGCATCTGCTCCGCATGTTTCCGGCTTGTCTCTGTCACGGTTGCGCCTGAGATCATCCGGGCCAGCTCTTCGGCTCGCTCGCTCAGCGTCAACAGCCGCACGTTTGTCGCGGTCCGGCCCTGCCTGTCGCGCTTTTCAATTGAGAAATGCTGGTCGGCGAAGGCCGCGATCTGCGGCAGGTGGGTGACGCAGAGCACCTGCTGCGTCCGGGAAAGCGCCTTCAGTTTCTGTCCGACAGCCTCGGCTGCGCGGCCGCCGATGCCGATGTCGATCTCGTCGAACACCAGGGTTCGCGGCATGGGCAGTTTTCTCCGGCCTTTCGCGCCCGCACCTTCCTCCACGCTGACTTTGAGCGCGAGCAGGACGCGGGACATCTCGCCGCCCGAGGCGACCTCGTCCAGCGGCTTGATCGGCTCGCCGGTGTTGGTCGCGATCCGGCACAGCACCGAATCCCAGCCATGCGCCTGCCAAGCCGACTGTTCCTGCCGGGGCGTGACGGTCACCTCAAACCGCACGCGCATCGCAAGATCATTGATCTGCGCCTCGGCCAGTTTGCCCAGCTTCGCGGCGGCGCCGGTGCGATCCAGGGACAATGCCGCGGCGCCGGCCGCATAGTCCTTCTCGGCCGCCGCCAGCTCTGCCCTCAGCTGCTTTACAATCTCATCCCGATTCTCGATCTCGGCGATCTTGCCTGCGACCTGTTCCCCATAGGCGATTACCTCGGCAAGCGTCGCGCCATACTTACGCTTCAATCGGTCGAGCGCCGCGAGCCGGTCCTCAATCTCCTCCAGGCGGTCCGGTGAGCTCTGGATGGTTTCCGCGTAGTCGCGCACTGTGGCAGAGACGTCGCCCACCGCCGCCCGTGCTTCGACAAGCTGCGACACCTGCTCGTGGAAGCGCTCGTCGTAGCGGGCCAGCTCTTCGACCTGCTTGAGCGCGGCGGCCAGCGCCGCTTCCGCCGAGGCGGAGCCCTCATAGAGCAGATCATGGGCGCTCATCGAGGCGGCCAGCAGCTTTTCGGAGTTGGCGAGCATACGCCGCTCCGTCTCCAGCCTCGCATCTTCTTCGTCCATCGGCGAGACAGTCGTTATTTCCTTATGCTGGAAGCTCCACAGGTCGAGCGCGCGGAGGCGGTCCTGCTCCTCCTGCTCCAGCTCGCGCAAACGCGCCTGCACGCTGCGCCAGCGCCGGTACGCGGCCGCTACGGCTTCCACTGAGAGCCCGGCGTAGCGGTCGAGCAGTCCGCGCTGCTGCGCCTCGTCAAAGTCGCCCCCGGTTTCGCTCTGCGCGTGCACCAGCGCCAGCTCCGGGGCAAGCTGGCGCAGGACGCTGACGGTGGCGGGCTGGTTATTGATGAACACCCGGCCCTTGCCGCTCGCCAGCACCTCGCGCCGCAGAATGATTTCGCTGCCCTGGGGGTCGAGACCGTTGTGTTCGAGCACCTGCTCGGCGCCCGGGGTGCTCTCAAAAACACAGGCGACGACAGCGCGCTCGGCCCCATGGCGCACGATGTCGCTGGAGGCTTTGTCGCCCATCAGCAGCGCCAGCGCGTCGACCAAGATGGACTTGCCCGCGCCGGTTTCGCCCGTCAGCAGGTTCAGCCCGGGGCCGAAGGCAGCAATCGCGTGGTCGATAACGGCGTAATTTTCAGCGCGCAGCTCGAGCAGCATGGAATCCCTGTACGGGAGCATAGCAGCACACCGCTGGCGATCCTGCTACCTTCCGTAATCAGCAAACCGTCTAACTGCACGCGGGCATGGCAACCTGGAGTCGAGGCGCGGCGCCTGCTCAGAGCATTTCCCGCATGGGTGTGTACGGACCGGCAGCTTCGTGTGGCTTCTCCTCAGGAAAAGCCACGCCGGGAAGCGCTCCGCGACTTTCAGGAATACGAGAAATGCTTTAACGTGGACGCGGGCGAACATTACACGAATGACACATTTCCTGACCCTAGCCATGCTCTTGCTGCAGACTGACCCGGACGCCGGCTCCGCTGCGCCGCCGCCCCTTGCTCCGCAGGGATCAGCGATCACGGAAATGCTCACCAACTCGGGCCCCGTCGCGCTGGCGGTGCTCGGCCTCCTGCTGCTTTTCAGTCTCTACTCCTGGGCGATCATCCTGGGCAAGCTCAGCACCTTCCGCAAAGCGCGTGCCCAGGGCCTACGCTTCCTCCGCGCCTTCCGTAAAGCGCAGCGCCTGCAGGAGATCGCCACCGTAAGCGAACAGTTCAAGCCGTCGCCCCTGGTTTCAGTCTTCGACGAGGTGTATGAAACCTATCGCCGGCAGACCGGGGGCGGCGGGCCGCCGCGCAACATCACTGCGCTGGAGCGTTCGGCGCAGACCGCCTCAAGCGAGTCGCTCACCATCCTCGAGCACCGGCTCACCTGGCTAGCGACGATCGGCTCGATTTCCACCTACATCGGCCTGTTCGGCACAGTGATGGGCATCGTCGATGCCTTCCATGGCCTGGGCACCGCGGGAGCAGCGACGCTGCGGGCGGTGGCGCCCGGCGTTTCGGAAGCCTTGATCACGACGGCGGCCGGCCTCCTTGTCGCCGTGCCCGCGGTCGTGGCCTACAACCAGTTCACCGCGCGGGTCCGGGAGTTCGGCGCCCGGAACGACGACTTTGCGCGCGAGCTGCTGAACTCGCTCGAAGAGGTCCAGCTGCGGCCGAACCAGGATCCCCGCCAGACCGAGGCGGATCCGCGCCTCGAGGTGACGGAACGGGAGCGGGCACGTGGCATTCACAACTAGAGAAGGCCATACCAGCACCTCGCTGGCGGAGATCAACGTGGTTCCGCTGGTCGATGTCGTGCTCGTTCTGCTCGTGATCTTTATGCTGACGGCGCCGGTGCTGCAGTCGGGAATTGAGGTGAATGTCCCGAAGACGCACACGGTCAAAGAGGTCACGGAGCAGCGGGCCGTGGTGACGATCGACAGTCAGCAACGTGTGTTTCTGGGGGATGTGCCGGTGAACCTGGCCGAACTGCCGGCGAAACTGCGCAACCCCAACACCGACCCCGCCCACCAAGTCATTTATCTGCGCGCCGATCAGAAGGTTCCCTTCGGCGCTTTCGCTTCCGTGATGGACGCGGTCAAACAGGCAGGCATCACGAACATCAGCATCGTGACCCAGCCGATCGAGCAGAAGTAAATGGCCCTGCGCGCACTCCAACCCGGGAACGGCGGCGAACCTTCGTTCGACCAGGATCCGTTCAGGAAGCAGGCTCTCGGCTCCCTGGCCCTGCATGCGGCCGTCGTCGGCTCCCTGCTGCTGTACGCGGTCATTCAAGCGCATATCCACGGCAATTCCTGGGGCGACCGGAGCGATACGGAGGGCGCGATCCAGGCGACAATGGTTGCGTCCGCGCCGGCCATTCCGCTGCCGCAGGACCAGAAACCGACCGACCAGGTGCTGGCGACGCAGACGCCGAGTCCCGCGCCCGCGCCGCCGGCGCCCAAAACCGAAGCCGCCCAGCCGCAGGACTCGATTGCGATCGCGGCAAAGCAGGTGGTGAAGCTGGAGCCGAAGAAGCAGGTCGAGCAGCAGAAGCCGGTCAAGGTGCCGATCCAGCATGTACCGCTGGTGCCCGCGCCCCTCCACCCGGAGCAGGTGCATCCGACTAACCGGGCCAACTACGGCGAGGCCGCTCCCGCTGCCATACCCCGCTCCATGGCGCAGGCGACGCCGGCCGCGCAGGTCAACGTGCAGGGCGGCAACTTCGGCGCGATGTTCCCGTGGTATGTCGACCTGATCAAGCGGCGCACAGCGCAGAACTGGTACAAGCAGGAGGTCGATCCGAGCACACCGAACGGCGCGCGTGTTTACCTGACGTTTGTCGTACATCGCGATGGTTCGCCGAGCGAGGTGCGGGTGCAGCAGTCCAGCAACTCGCCCACGCTGGATAGTTCCTGCGTGCGGGCCGTGCAGCGAGTTGACACGTATGGTCCCCTGCCCAGCGCCTACACCGGATCAACGCTTTTGGTGCAGTACTATTGTGAGCAGTCGGGGCGATGACGAACGAGACTTCGACACAGGTCAAAAGAATGAAGAAGATGTGTAGGTTTTCGCTGGGCGCTCGCTGCGTCATGCTGCTTTCCTTTGCTGTTCCGGCTGCTGCGCACGCGCAGGACTGGGTGCGCACCGGGACCAATCTCGGCGCGCAGAGAATCCGCCTCGCCGCCGCCAGCTTTAAAGCCGGCACGGTAAGCCCGCAGGAGAGCACGCTCAAGCAGGTGTTCGATCAGACCCTGTTCAACGATCTGCAGAACGCCGGCATCTTCGACATGGTTTCAAAGAGCATGGCGCCCCCGCTGATGCCGGGTTCGCAGGCAGATGTGCAGCTTGCCACCTGGGCTGCCGCGCCCTCGAACGCGGAAATGCTCGCATTCGGCACGTTCTCCGTCAATGGCGGCCAGATCGCCGTCACCGGTTTTCTGGACGATACGAAAAACCCGCAGAGCCCGCAGGTGCTGGGCAAGCAGTATTCCGACGTAGCCTCGGAGATCAGCGCGCGCCACATTGCCCACCGTTTCGCCGATGAGATCATCGAGCGTCTGGGCGGCCTGCCCGGGATCGCCGAAACCTCGATCGTCTATGTCTCGGCCCACGGCGGCAATAAGGAGATCATGGAGATGGACTACGACGGGCAGGACAGCCGTCAGATCACCCATCTCGGCACCATCTCTCTCTCACCGCACATCTCTCCGGATAACTCGCGGATCGCCTTTTCATCGCTGGGCAGGACGGGCTGGTCGATCCGGATGTACTCGCTCGACCTGAACCGCCCGGTTGCGTTCAACTCTCCCGCGGGAACTACGCTTTCCCCGGCGTGGTCGAGCAACGGCTCGCGGCTGGCCTTTTCGTCCGACCGCCCGGCCGGTGACTCCGAAATCTACACCTCCGACCCGAGCGGCGGCGATGTGCGCCGGGTGACGAACTTTCGCGGCCCCGATGTGTCGCCGTGCTGGAACCCTAAGACGAATGCCCAGATCGCCTGGACGAGCGGGCGCTCCGGGCTGCCGCAGATCTACATCATGGACTCAGACGGCGCGAACGTACAGCGCATGACCGACGGCGGTTACGCCACCTCGCCCTCCTGGTCGCCGAACGGCCAGTTCCTGGCCTTCGCGTGGAACCGCAAGTACGGGCCCGGCGCGCCCGGCGGTCAGGATATCTACATTATGGACGTCGCTAGTCACCGCTGGATCCAGCTGACGCACGACGCCGGCCGCAATGACTTCCCCACCTGGTCGCCCGACGGCCGCCACATCGCCTTCCAGCGAGAAGGCGCGGGCGGCTCACAAATCTGGACGATGCTTGCCGACGGAACAGAACAGCAGCCGCTGACGCATGGCGGCAGCTACTCGGAACCGAACTGGAGTTGGAAATAGAGACGGGAAGATAACCCGCCGTGAACTGCACCTATTACTGCCACTGCCAAGGAGAACGCTGTGCATACGATCGCTCGCCGCACCATGAGGCTTTCCGTTTCAACACTTGGAGTCGCCGCGCTACTGACAATGGCAGGCTGCCATAAGAAGGCAGCGCCGCCGCCTCCGCCACCGCCCGCGATGAGCGCGCCTGCGCCGACCGCCGACATCACCGCGACACCTTCGGCGATCAACCCGGGCGACAGCACCGTCCTGACCTGGCACACGACCGGAGCGACAGACGTATCGATTGAAGGCATGGGCGCGGTTGCCACCGCAGGCACACAGACCGTGAAGCCGACCGAGTCGATGAACTACCACCTGATCGCGCGCGGGGACGGCGGCACAGCCGACGCGACGGCGCGGGTGACGGTCGGCTCTGCGAACACCGGGGCGAATAACAACAACATGAACGAAGGCGACGTCAGCGACGAAGCATTCCACCAGAACGTCAAGGACGTGTTCTTCGATTACGACAGCTATGACGTGAACCAGCCCTCGCAGGCGGTCATCACGCAGGATGCGGCCTATCTGGCCCAGCACCCCAGCCTCAAGATCGTGCTGGGCGGCTATTGCGACGACCGGGGTTCCACCGAGTACAACCTGGCGCTCGGCGAAAACCGCGCCAACGCAACCAAGCAGGCGCTGGTTGCGGCCGGTATCAGCGCCGACCGCATCCGCACGGTGAGCTACGGCAAGGAGAAGCAGTTCTGCACGGAGCAAAATGAAAGCTGCTACCAGCAGAACCGCCGCGCCCAGTTCACAATCGACCGGTAGAGCACTTTCCCCGACACATGGAGGAACCGGCAAGATGCGCGTGGTTTTCCGTCGGGAAAAGCCACTGAGCGTGAGGCCGGGCGTCTACCCCGAGGGTGGAAATGCTCTTGCAGAATGCCGTGCCCGGCCGCAACGGGAACGGTAAACTAAACGTAGCACCCGCACGAGCCCGGCTGCCGAAATGGCGACCGGGCTCGTCTCGGAAGCTCCGAAGGAGATCGCTCCGCATGTTCACGACAACACTGAAGCGAAAGTCTCTGGTTTCAGCCCCGATTCTATTCGGTCTGGCCCTCCTGGTACCCGCACAACCGGCCCGCGCAGTATCGAAGGAGATTATCCAGCTGCAGACCCAGGTACAGTCATTGCAGGACATGCTGAACCAGATGCAGCGTTCGAACTCTGAGCAACTGGGAGTGCTGCAGCACCTGATTGAGCAGTCGAGCGATAACGTCAACAAAATGACGCAGCAGATGACCGCGCTCGGGGCCAAGGTGGATGCCGAGAGCCAGAACACCCAGCTCTCCGGCCAGATCCAGAGCCTGAATGACTCAGTCGACGAACTGAAGACACGGCTGGCAAAGATTGACACCGCGCTGAGCGGCATGCAGAGCCAGATGCAGAACGTGAGTGCAGGGCCCGCGGGAGCTGCGCAGCCGCCGCCGCCCTCCATGCCGCAACAACAGCCGGACACGAATAACGGCGGCTCGCCGCAGGCGGCACCGGGAACCAACGTGCCGCTGAACGGTGCTCCGAATGGCGGCGCAGGCGCGCCCGGGCCGCAGGCCGCGGCGCAGGGTGCCACGGCCGGTGCGGCGCAGGCTCCTCCGGTCGACGAGCTGTACCAGAGCGCGGTCCGTGACTATGACAGTGCTAAATACGATCTCGCTACCAGCGAGTTTGCCGATGTCGTGAAGTACTACCCGCAGACCAGCCAGGCCGGCAATGCGTCGTTCTACCTCGGCGAAGTGGCATACCGGCAGGGTCTCTATCCGGCAGCGATCCGCAATTACAACATCGTGCTGGAGCAGTTTGCCGGCAGCGCAAAAGCACCGGCTGCCCAGCTTCGCAAGGGCGAAGCGGAGCTGGCAAGCTCGCAGCGGGAAGCCGGCATCCAGGATCTGCGCGCGCTAGTGCAGCGCTACCCGACCTCGCCGGAGGGCGCGCAGGGTCGCAGCCTGCTGAACGGCATGGGCGTAAGACTCTCCGCCAACAAGCCCAGCCCGTACCAGCAGCAGTAGCCGCGGGTTAAGCCCGACCCAGGCGTCTACATCGCAGGAGGAGCGAAGTTGCGCAGGTCTGCCACTGTTTTCGCATTCAGTTGCTGCAGCACAGCGACCATCAGCTCTACCATGCGGTCAAAGTCAGCGCGGTTTACGATGCCGTTGTGGGAATGGGTATAGCGAACGGGCACGACGAAGTTCAGCGTCGGTACTCCACCGTTGCTTTCCTGGATCGCGGATGAGTCATCACCGTAACCTTGCACCAGATCCAGCTGCAAGGGGATTCCTTTCTCTTCAGCTGTTCTTTTGACCAACTCGACCAGCTTACGGTTCGGCAGGGCGCTCGTATCGTAGAGAAAAATACCTGGTCCCGCGCCGAGCTTCACCTGCGTCTCCTCAGGATGGCCGAGGTAGACATCGCCCGTAATACCGCCTTCGATCGCCAGGCCGATATCGGGCCTTACGACGTCAGCTGCCGTTTTCGCACCGCGCAGCCCGATTTCCTCCTGCGTGGTTGCAACAAAAAAGATCTGGTTTGCATGAGGCAGCTTCGCAAGCCGCTTCATCGCTTCGAGCAGCACGGCGCAACCGATCCGGTCATCCCAGGCCTTTCCCAAATAATTCTCCGTGCCGTTCAGCACAAGAAAGGGTGAATCGGGCACGACTGGATCGCCGGGCTCGATGCCCATCGCAGCGGCCTCAGCCGCATCCTTTGCGCCGATATCGAGATACAAGCTGTCTCGCGGAAACACCTTCGACCGATCCTCCGCCGGCAGGACATGGATGTCGCGAATTCCGGTCGCGGCGTGGACCGGCCCTTTTGCGCCAAGAATGATCCAGCGCTGATCGACAAGCGCCTGATCCAGCCAGCCGCCCAGCATCTGCATGGTCAATGTTCCGTTCGGGGCGATGCGGCGAACCATCCCACCGAGTTCGTCCATGTGCGCATCGACCATGATGCGCGGTCCTGCTGTACCGACCTGCGCAATGACTGAGCCCATACCGTCGTAGCTCAGCCTGGTGGCGAGCGGCTGCATGACAGGCACCATGACGGCGCGGACAGCGCCTTCGGCGCCAGGCGGACCGGGGGCTTCTGAAAGCTGCTGCAACAGGCGAACCGTCGGATCTTGCGCAACAGGAGCCGTTTGTTCCTGCCCAATCGCAACCGCGCAGGCGCACAGAGAAAGTGCCAGTGCTGCTCCAGATCTGCCTCTCAATGTATGCCTCCCGCTGTTGCCTGTTGTGCTGATGCGCCGGTGAAGATCGCCTTTGGCAGCATGGCGTGCACCCCGACATTGCCATCGACCAGCTGCGTGATGTCGAGATCGACCGCGACACTCGACAGCTGGTATGCCTGGTCGCGCGTCAGATGCTTTTCGTTCTCAAGAAAATCCAGCATGTTGTGCAGCGCCATCTCCGTGGCCTTGTTGAGGTCAGGGCTGAACCCCATGGTGATGTATGCCGTCGGCGTCTCCGCCATCGGCCACAGGAGCTGCCGGTTCTTGTGGAGAACAAAGCGAAAGGTGCCGGTAAGCATCGTTTCCATCGCGGTAATGTCGACCTCGCCGTTGCCCTGACCGGCGTGACCATCGCCTACTTCAAACAGGGCGCCGGTCGCATGCACCGGAAGATAGAGGGTTGTGCCGGCCACCAGTTCCTTATTGTCCATGTTGCCGCCGTGCATCCACGGCGGCGCGCTGTTGTAGCGCCCGGCATACTCAGGCGGCGCATCGCCCATCGAGCCGAAGAACGGGCGCAGAGGGATCTGAATGCCGGGCGCGAAATCGGCCACCATGCGGGCGCGGTCCAGCGGAATCCTGGTCATCCTGCCGTATGGGTAATCATCCGGCAGATAGCCTCGGCCGGCGCCAAATCCGTTGCAGGCCCAGGGTACGTCGATGGCGATCTTCTGGATGTCCACTTCGAGCACATCCCCCTCCTGCGCGCCATCGATGGCGATAGGCCCTGTGAGGATGTGACCGCCCGGACCTTTATCGATGTCTTTCGCTGCGTAAATGGCCGTAACGTCCGCCGGAATTTCAGACGCGGGAATACCCATCTTCTCGAGCCGTGCAGGGTCGCCGCAGGTGGAAAGTGTGTGTACCGTCACAGTGTCGCCGCTCTTCACGCTAAGGACCGGTTTGGCATGCGCCCAGTAGTAACCCCAAGCGACTGTTGCCGGCATCGCATCGAGGGTTTGCTGTGCGGTGACCGGAAGCGCGGCGAATGGGAGCAGCGACAGGAGACAAACGGTTGCGAGGGGTGTCGGGTTCCGCATGCAAACATGTATACCAGCACCTCGGGGGGAAACACCGAGAAAATGCCGCTCCTGCGTCGTTACGCCGCGCAGGTCTTTCGAGCACCTCGAAGCTGATTGCACACTTGCATCGCCGGCCGCCCGCTACACTGGTCCTAGCATGTTTCGCATACTGGCCGGATTTTTGCTCTTCTGGTGCTGCGCTTCCGCGCATGCGCAAACCGTCATTTGTTTTGGAGACAGCCTGACGTTCGGCACCGGGTCGACGCCGGGCAGCGCTTATCCGGATTTCCTGCGGAAAGATCTCGCTGCTGCCGGCTATCATGCCACGGTCGTGAACGAGGGGGTCGGCGGCAACACGACAGCCGATGGACTGGCGCGACTCCCTGCCGTGCTCGCCCTCCATCCCGCGGTGGTGGTTCTGGCGTTGGGAGCGAACGATGCGATCGCCGCGGTGCCGGTCTCGACCATTGAGCACAATCTCGGCGTCATGATCGAGGCATTGCAGCATGCCCACATTCGCGTGCTGCTTGCCGGAATCGACCTTCCGCCGGGCGAAGAGCCTATCTACATGAAAGAGCGTCTCCAGCCCAGCTATCTTCATCAGTTTTATGCGATCTACCCGGAACTTGCGAAACAGTACAACGTTCCCTATATTCCTTTCCTGCTGGAAGGTGCTTACGGCGTGCCGGGCATGATGAGCCCCGACTATTTGCATCCGGACGCGGCCGGGTACGAAAAGGTCGCGGAAAATGTATTGCCGGGCGTGGAGCAGTTGCTGCGCTAAACTGCTCGACAGGGCGACAAAGCGGTTTACGTGGCGCGCGCCGCGGTGCGCAGGACGAGCAGCAGGCGCAATGCCGTTGCAAGCAGCGCGATTCCGACGATAATCCAGACTGCGTCAACTATGTCCACGGCCCACATGGGTGCCGCGCCGATATGCCGCAGCAGCGATGGCAGAAAGTTCCACGCCGTGATGTGTGCGGCGTCCCACGGGTCCTGGAACATTGCGGGTGTGTTGAGTCCCCAGGCGGAGCGTTTGTGCAGAGCGAATGCCGCGATGTTCTTGAAGCGAAGCAACACGATAAAAACCGGGTGTTGCCAATCCTGCATTTGGTAAATTTCGAGCGGCAGCCAGAATGCCAGGGAAGCACACTGAACGGTGACACTTACTGCAACAATGACGGTTGCGCATCTGCGGACCGGGGTGCCGAGTGCCGAGCGGTAGCGCAGGAGCAGCGGAACAGCCAGGAGCGCCGCCATCTCCACGGCACTTGAAATGTAGCGGTCGCCCCAGGCGAAATCCCCGGCCCACCAGAGGTAGCGCGCATAGAAACCGATATATGCCGCTACCAGCGCGCCGCTTGCGAGCAGAAAAGCGCGGTGAACCCCGGCGAGCCGCCGCCATAACAGCACGGCAAGCAACACCATCAGGGCAAACAGCGGATCGAAAACAAAAATACTCTTCTGCGGTGCAAACAACGGCCCCAGCACCCCCGAGTGGATCCCCCCCGCAAATGCGTGTCCGTTGAAGGGAAAACTCGCCGGCAGCGACGGGTCCATGCTTCGCTGCTCTTTCGCCAGCACACCGACATATGTGTTCGTCCAGGAGCCGAACCGGGCAAACTGGTAGATCCGGTCTAGCAGCACGAACACCGCGTAGACAGGGAGCGCCGTCTTTAGGTAATCGGCGGCAAGCGCTCGCAGACGCGATCGACATGCGCCTGAGAACAGAACAGCCAGCAGCAGGAACATCCCTACGGCCAGGATGTCCAGTGCAGTCGTGATCCTTGTAAGCAGGTTGAACCCCAGCGCGGCGGAACCCCACAGCAGCCAGCGACGCTCGCCCGTGAGCAGCCAGCGATACTGCAGCAGGAAGCCGGTCAGCGTGAGCAGGAAGATGAAGTTGTTCTCCGTCATGTTCTGCGCGTAATGCAGGTGCGTGGTGGCGCACAGCAGCGCAAGCACACCGACGACGGACTCGCGCACCGTGAAGCCGAACGCTGCCAGGAGCCGGAATGCTGCAAGCGCTGTGAGCACGTTGAGCAGGACGTTCGTGCTGCAGCTCACCACGATGCTGCGCACGGCCGGGTCGGCCTGGCTCTGCACATAGGCGCGCCACAGCGGCAGTTTGCTCGCGCCAGTTCCGGCGATATCAGCCGGCAGCATCAGCAACGACTGCCCGATGCCATACGACGCATACAGCCTGCCGCCGCGGCCGTGAATGCCGAACTCCGGGTACTCGGCAGGAAAAACCTGCGGCTGCCCGGTCCAAAGGGAATGCGTCACCTGCAGGCGGTGCGTGGTGTCGGAGGTGCCGAGCTCACCGGACTGAATGAGCAAGGTGAACAGCGCAGTCAGCAGAAGCAGCAGGGGGAGAGGACTCGAGAACGCGCGCCGGAGCATCGAGGCCGATTTTACAGCGAACCGATGCAGCAGCAGGCAGCGAGATCAGGGGAGACGAAAAACAATGCCGGTGCTGATGGTTCGCGGGTTGAAGCTGGTTGCGAAGCTCGAAAGACCGCCGTAGGAGAAATCGACGACACGCCAGTCAAGGCGGGGGAAAAACGTGTAGTCGAGGCCGCCGACGAAACTGTACTCAAACTTCGTCGCACTGGTTTGCGCCGCACCCGTGCCGGCCTGGAAATGCCCCGCGCCCGCGAGCGCTTCAACATAGGGCATCAACGGCACAACGTGCGGTTTGAACACCAGCCGCGGACCCACCAGACCGCTGTCGATGCTTGTGGAGCCCGAACCCACCACCGCTCCGCGGCCGTCGACACCGAGCGAGAAGAACGGGATGGACCAGCGATTGTCGTAAATGCCGAAGGTGGAACCATACTCCCAGCCTGTGTTCGGCACTTTAAAATTCGAGGCGGAAAACATACCGTAAAGGCCGACCTGCGCGCTTGCCGGGAGCGCGAATCCAAAAAGAACCAGGCACAACAGACGCTGCATACCATTCCTCATCAACACCGGCACAGCTTGACCGATAGGAAAGAAGACGCTTTGCACGGGCCGAGAGTTGCTGCGGGGCAGCGGCACATTCTTGCGCGAAGGCCGCCGCGGCCCGGCGGATCAGTTGCGGAGGTCGCGCATGGTAGCTGCCGCTTCCGACTTTTCCTCGGCTGTCAACGGGAGCAGCGGCAGTCGCGCTGTTCCGCCGTAATAGCCGTTGAGATCGCAGGCATGCTTGATTCCCGAGATACCGAGCTTGCCCGCAACGGTTGTGGAAGCAGCGACGATCCGCGCCTGCTTTTCAGCGGCAAGCTGCGCATCGCCTTCCTTCCAGGCGATGTACACCTCGTGGCATGCCTGCGGAGCGCATGCAGCCAGCGCCAGCACCGCGCCCGTAGCGCCTGCTTCAAGCGAAGGCAGCAGCTTGTCCGCTGCGCCGCTCAGGATTTGAAAGCCGACCTCGCGTGTGCGCGTGCGCAGCGTGCTCGCGGGCGCTGCTTCCAAAGCCGTTTGCCCCGCGATTGTAACCAGCCCGCCGCTACTTTCACTCGAACGCTTCGCCGCTACCTGCATGCGCCCTGTTACAGCAGCGAAGATCGGCGTAACCGTTACGGTGCGCCGAGGCACCTGGCGCGTTGCTGCCGATACGGCTGCGAGGCGCTCGACACTGCCGCTCGAGTCCTTCAATCCGATGATGTTCGGGTGCTGCGCGAGCTCTGCGATGATCTCCATCGGCAGGTCGTAATGCGTGAACTTAGGAATGCTGTAGAGCACCACCGGGACGGGCGAGTGGTCCGCCACGGTGCGGTAGTACGTCAGCATGGCGAGCGCAGTCATCTGCGGCGCATAGTAATGCGGGCTACGAACCAGCGCGGCATCGTAGCCGGCTGCAGCGGCAAACTCCGCCATGCGGATGGTCGCAATCGCGCTGCCGTGGCCCACCCCGGCCAGAAGAACCTTTTCAGGCGCCGCCGCCAACGCAGCCGTCCTGAGAACTTCGCGCGCCTCCGCATCGTCCAGCATGACCGCTTCGCCGGTCGAGCCGAGCACGACGATGCCGGATACCGGCGTGAGCGAGTAGCGCTCTACGTTGTGTTCCAGCTTGCGAAGATAGAGACTGCCGTCCGGGTAGAACGGAGTGGTCGCGGCGGGAAAAATGCCTTCTAGCAGCATGATGACTCATTGTAAGCCGCCGGGCTGCGCGGTTGTCGTAGCCGAAGTGAAGCATAGTGGTAGGCAGGCTGTGTAGGGCTCGGAAGAAACCAGGCGCCCGTAGAATAGGAAGCTGATGCGCATTCTTCTATGCCTCGCCCTGCTTCTGCCGCTGCCCGCCGGCGCGCTCGACCTTACCGTCGGGCCGCAACCATTGCAGCACGCGCTCCTACGGCAGCTTTTCGCCGCCCCGGATGGCCGCTACTACCTGCACGGGAATCGCACCAGCAGCTGCTTTCTCTTCGCGCAGAATCCGCAGCTGCACTTCGCCGGCAATCGGATCGTGCTAGACCTCCATCTGGAAGGCAAGATCGGCAGCAGCTTCGGCGGCCAGTGCATCGGTTTCAAATGGGCGGGCGACGGTGAACTCTCCATGCTGCCCCAGGCGCAGGACCAGCAGATCGGCTTCACCGATGTGCGCGTTGAGCACCTGACTGGAGACAACGGCCTCGACCAGCTCCTCGGTCCGCTCCTCTCCGCGCGTGTACCGGCCAACCTCAAGGTCAATGCCGCATCGCTCATCGACAAAATGCTGCGCTCGGCCAGCACCCGTTCCGGCGAGAACATCACCCTCGATCACCTCGTCATCCCGGCTTTGGCCGTGCAGGATAACGCGCTGCACCTGTCGATCGAAGGGAACGTGGCGATTCATTAGCGCTGCTTGTAAGCCGGGCTTCATCGTCCTGTTCCGGAGCTTACGTTCAGTAATGCCCGTAAAGTGATGAAGAACGGTAGAACAGCCAGGAGCGCTCCGGGCTGTTCTACGCTGCAACGGCACCGATTGAGTTCAGCGTATGCATCGTCTCCGGTGAGAGCACCAGCTCCGCCGCGGCCAGGTTCTCGCGCAGGTGGCCCAATGACGAAGTACCCGGGATGAGCAGAATGTTAGCCGCCCTGTGCAGCAGCCAGGCGAGCGCGACCTGCATCGGCGTAGCATCCAGTTCCGCGGCTACCTCAGACAGCGCTGAGCTTTGAAGCGGGTTGAAGCCGCCAAGCGGGAAGAACGGCACATAAGCGATGCCCTTGCTCGCAAGGTCGTCGACAAAGGCGCCGTCGCTGCGTTGCGCGAGGTTGTAATGGTTCTGCACACAGACCACCGGCGCGATCGCGAGCGCTTCCTCGACCTGGGCCGCGGTCGCGTTGCTGACTCCCAGGTGCCGGATCAGCCCCTGTCTCTGCAACTCGGCAAGCGTTTCGTACTGCTCCGCGATCGGTCCTTCGATGGGTCCGGTGCGGCCCCATGCACGCAGATTTACGACATCGAGCACGTCGACGCCCAGGTTGCGCAGGTTATCGTGGACCGCCTGGGTGAGCTCGGCCGGGCTTTGTGCCGGGTTCCAAGAGGCATCAGCGCCGCGCACCGCGCCTACCTTCGTGACGATCGTGAGATCTTCCGGGTAGGGATGCAGCGCTTCACGAATGATCTGGTTCGTGACATGCGGACCGTAAAAATCGCTGGTGTCAATGTGGTTAACGCCGGAGGCAATCGCCTCCCGCAACACTGCGATGGCCGCCGCGCGATCCCTGGGCGGACCCCACACGTGAGGGCCTGCAAGCTGCATTGCGCCGTATCCTATGCGGCGCAGGTTTAGCTTTGTACCGGGTAGCGTAAAGGTGCCCCCAAGTTTCTCGACGTTCGCCATTCTTACCTCCGTCGGCTCTGGAGCCGCATGTAAAGTTCGATGAAGAGAGCTTCAGTCTCACAGGTCGCACTCGCTGTAAGCACCGATGCCGCCTGAGCTGTAACCACGACGCCTGTGCAGGCGTCTTTCGCGTAAATGTCGAAACCGTCAGCGCGCAGCAGTATTACTGCGCCGCGGCGGCTTCGCCTGGGAACGGTCCGGCCTGGGCATTCACGATCTGTACGATCTGGGCTTTTATAGAGTCGTAGCTCGCCATGCCTGAAAAGGTGCTGTAATCCACATGCGCCTCGCCTGGCGCGCTTTCGATCTGATACTGCCGCTGCCCTTGCGCGGCCTGCTGGGGATGCGCCTGCGACCATGATGCCTGGTTGAGCGAGTCGCTGTTCACCTCAATGGTCCACACGCGCGCTCCAGCAGCATTGCGAACGATGAACCGGAAATACGTGTTGTACTTCCCCAGCGGCTTGAAATACTCAATCGCCTCCACGCGATAATCCCGCACACGAAACAGGTCCAGCAGAAAACCGTTTGTCCCGCGTGCGTCCGGCAGCGCGGGGTCATCATGGTCCTTGCGCAGAATCGCGCGCTCCGCGTCGCGGTGCGCCGCGTCCCCGGCCATGGCGTAGGCTGTCACCAGCGTCGTGTGCACCTTCCAGTTGTCCGGCTCCAGCGCTTCCGCACGTTCCGCGTACCGTACTGCGTCGGCGCCGTCGTACAACGCAATCTCAGCTGAAGCGGCCAGCAGGTTTGCCGGGGCACTCTGCGGGTCTTCAGTAATGGCCTGCTTGAACAGCGCGAGCGCCTGCTGCGGCTGGCCTGCATGCAGCGCGGCCATCCCCTGCTCCAGCGGACTATCCCCGCTGCTCAGCGTTGCAGCTCCCTGCCCGAGCGCACATACCGCGCAGCCGAGCGCCAGAGCAAGCGCGGTATTTGTAACTGTTCTACGCACGTAAAAGTTCCTCGTGCAGTTGCTGCATGGCAAATACGTGCGCAGTCTGCCGCTGCATGGCGGCGATACCGCCGGCAGCGGCGCGCGCCGCGGCCATCGTCGTAATCATCGGGATGCGCTGCAGCACAGCCGATCGCCGAATCGCCTTTTCGTCGAAGAACGTATCCGCGCCCCGCGGTGTGTTCACGATCAGTTGGATGCGCTCGCCCTTGATGTAATCGACGACGTTCGGCCGGCCTTCCTTTACCTTGAAGACCCGCTCCACGACCATGCCTGCTTCTTCCAGCACGTTTGCCGTGCCTTCCGTCGCGACGATTGCGAAGCCCAGCTCCACATATTGCCGAACCACCGCAATCAGTTGCGCTTTGTCACGGTCCGTCACGCTGAAGAACACGGTGCCGCGCACCGGCAGCTTCAATCCCGCGGCCAGCTGCGCTTTCGCGAACGCCTCGCCGAAGTTATCGGCCACGCCCATTACCTCGCCGGTCGAGCGCATCTCCGGGCCCAGCACTGCGTCAACCCCGGGAAATTTGTTCCACGGGAACACAGGCGACTTCACGAAGAAGTGCGAGCCCGTGCCCAGGTCTTCGCCGCTCTCAACCGTGCCCGGCAGCAGTTCGCGCAGAGTGCGGCCTGTCATCAGCCGCGAGGCGATCTTCGCCAGCGGCACCCCGGTTGCTTTCGACACGTACGGCACCGTGCGCGAAGCCCGCGGATTTACCTCGATGACAAAGACCTTCTCGCGTTGAATGGCGAACTGCAGATTCACGAGGCCGATGACATTGAGCGCCCTGGCCAGCTTGCGCGTGTACTCGCGAATGGTCTGCAACGCAGCCGCGCTGATGTCGACCGAAGGCAGCACGCACGAGGAATCGCCCGAGTGAATTCCGGCTTCCTCGATATGCTGCATGATGCCGGCGATCACGACATCCTTGCCGTCGCACAGCGCGTCCACGTCGACCTCGATCGCATCTTCAAGAAAGCGGTCGATCAGGATCGGCCGCTCCTGCGAGTACTCAACCGCCTCGGCCATGTAGCGCGAGACCCCTGCGCGGTCATATGCAATCACCATGGCGCGACCGCCCAGCACATAGGAAGGCCGCACCAGCACCGGGTAGCCGATGCGATCCGCGCCTTCAAGCGCCTCCTCGACCGTGGTCGCAATCGCCGCGGCGGGCTGCGGAATTCTGAGGTCGTTGAGCAGTTTGCCGAACCGCTTGCGATCTTCCGCCAAGTCGATTGACTCAGGACTGGTCCCGATAATCGGCACCCCGGCTGCCTTCAAACGCAGGGCCAGGTTCAGCGGCGTCTGGCCGCCGAACTGCACGATCATGCCGATCTCCGCTCCCGCCGAGGCCTCATGCTCATATACCGCGAGCACGTCTTCAAGCGTCAGCGGCTCAAAATACAGCCGGTCGCTCGTATCGTAATCAGTCGAAACCGTCTCAGGGTTACAGTTCACCATGACGGTCTCAAAGCCGTCCTCACGCAACGCAAACGCCGCATGGCAGCAGCAGTAATCGAACTCGATTCCCTGCCCGATGCGGTTCGGCCCAGAGCCGAGGATGATCACTTTCTTCCTGCTCGTCGCGGGCGACTCGTCTTCTTCATCGTAAGTCGAGTACAGGTAGGGCGTGCTCGACTCGAACTCCGCCGCGCACGTGTCCACCAGCTTGAACACCGGCTTCACGCCCTGCGCGATACGCACCTGCCGCACCCGCTCCACGCCGGCCGGCCCTGGCAGCCCCCACGCCTCGGCCAGCCGCTCGTCGGAGACACCCATGCGCTTGACTTTTCGTAACTGCTCCGGTTGCACATCTTGCACCGTCGTTGTTGTGAGCGCCCTGAGCGCGTCGGTAATCTCCTTGATCTGCTGTAGAAACCAAGGATCCATCGAAGTAAGCCGCGCCACTTCGCGCACACTCATTCCACGGCTGAACGCGAACCGGATATAGCTCAAACGCTCGGGCTGCGGCGTAACCAGCCGATACGTCAACTGCTTCGGATCGAGCGTTTCGGCGCCCACGCGCCTGCCGGTCTCAAGCGCCCGCACTGCCTTCATCAGCGCTTCCTTGAAGGTGCGGCCCATCGTCATCACTTCACCCACGGACTTCATCTGCGGGCTCAGCGTGATATCCGCTTCCGGAAACTTCTCGAACTGCCACTTTGGAATCTTGACCACGACATAGTCAATGGAAGGCTCGAAGCAAGCCGGCGTCATCCGGGTAATGTCGTTCGGAATTTCGTCAAGCGTGTATCCGACGGCGAGCTTCGCCGCAATCTTCGCGATCGGGAAGCCGGTTGCCTTGGACGCCAGCGCCGAAGATCGCGAAACGCGCGGGTTCATCTCGATAACCGTCATCCGGCCGTTCGCCGGGTTCACCGCAAACTGCACGTTCGAGCCGCCCGTCTCCACACCGATCTCACGAATCACCGCGATCGCCGCCGAGCGCATCGCCTGGTACTCGCGATCGGTGAGCGTCTGCGCTGGCGCCACCGTAATGGAGTCGCCCGTGTGCACACCCATCGGGTCAAAGTTCTCTATGGAGCAGATGATGATTACATTGTCCGCAAGGTCGCGCACCACCTCAAGCTCATACTCTTTCCAACCCAGCACAGATTCTTCGAGAAGACATTCATGCACGGGGGAAAGATCGAGCCCGCGCGCCAGGATCTCCATCAGCTCTTCGCGGTTATACGCAATGCCGCCGCCCGAGCCGCCCAGCGTAAACGACGGCCGGATAATTACCGGGAACCCCAGCTTCGTCGCGAACTCAAGCCCGTCCCTCAGGTTATCGACCAGCGCCGACTTCGGCACATCGAGCCCGATACGCGCCATTGCGTCCTTGAACAACAGACGGTCTTCCGCCTTCTTGATCGCCCCCAGCTTTGCGCCAATCAGCTCGATGCCGTACTTATCCAGAATGCCGGCATCCGCTAAGTCAACCGCTAAGTTCAGCGCCGTCTGTCCGCCTACGGTTGGCAGCACCGCGAACTTACCCGCGCGGCCTTCCGTCGTCAGCATCTCGCTCTCAATCCGTAGGATCTCTTCGACATACGGAAGGGTCAGCGGCTCGATGTAGGTGCGGTCGGCAAGCTCAGGGTCGGTCATGATGGTCGCCGGGTTTGAGTTCACCAGCACCACTTCGTAGCCCTCCGCGCGCAGCGCCTTGCATGCCTGCGTACCGGAGTAGTCAAACTCGGCGGACTGCCCGATGACAATCGGCCCGGAGCCGATCACGAGTATCTTGGCGATGTCTTTCCTGCGTGGCATCTTTTCCTTATTCGTACACTTCTTTGCGGTGGCCAACCGAGACAGCAACAATAATCAATTCTGCATCCCGGATATCGCAGATCACGCGGTAGTCGCCGACGCGAAATCGCCAGAGACCCTTCCACTTGCCTTCCATCGCTCGGCCAAGAGACCTTGGATTGTCATGCAAGGCAATCCGCTCTTCCAAAACTCTTATGATCTGCCTGGCAGCGCGTTCATCGAGTTTCTTTAGCTGCCGTAGTGCTCGCGGTTCAAACTGAATTCTCCATTTCAACTGCCAAGACCTAGCTCGCGCTTTACTTCTTCTTGGGAGTAAGTTTTCCCACCTTGCTGATATTCTTCGAACGCGATATCCAGATCATCCGCTTCTTCAACCGCTTGCTGCATCAGCTCATGAGCGTATGCTTCCGCGCTCATCCCGGCCGACGCTGCTTTCTGTTCCAGCCTGCTGCTCAAATCCTCGTTAATATGCAGCACGATCATGAGTTTCTCCTTTGCATGGCTAGATTACTTACCCTTCCACTCATCCATCATCTTCCGGAACTCTCCGAACAGATAATGCGAGTCGTGCGGTCCTGGGCTCGCCTCCGGGTGGTATTGCACGCTCAACAACGGCATCGTCCGGTGCCGCAGTCCCTCGAGCGTCTGATCATTTAAATTGATATGCGTCAAGTCCACTTCGTTCGCATTCAACGAATCAGGATCGACCGCATAGTTGTGGTTCTGGCTCGTGATCTCCACGCGCCCGGTCGAAAGCTGCTTGACAGGATGATTCCCGCCGTGGTGCCCGAACTTGAGCTTGAAGGTCCTGCCGCCCAGCGCCGCGCCGACAAGCTGATGCCCCAGGCAGATCCCGAACACAGGTGTCTTGCCGGCCAGCTTGCGGATCGCCTCCGTCGCGTAGGTCAGCGGCTCCGGGTCGCCCGGGCCATTCGATAGGAACACTCCATCGGGGGCCATCGCCAGCACATCCTCAGCCGTCGTGCGCGCCGGCACCACCGTCACCCGGCAACCCTGCGCGCCCAGCATGTGCAGGATGTTCTGCTTGATGCCGTAGTCATAGGCCACCACATGCAGGTTGCAGTCGCGCTGCGTCTCGGCCTCGCCCGGGTTCAAAGGGTCTTCCGCGCGCTGCTTCCACTCGTACGGCTGCTTCGTGCTGACCACGCTTGCCAGGTCGGTGCCGTCCATCTTGCGCAGCGCCCGCGCTTTCGCCACCAGCACATCCGTGTCTGTCTCAACCGTCGAGATGACGCCGCGCATGACGCCGTTGCTGCGCAAATGCCGCACCAGCGCCCGCGTGTCTACCTCGGCAAGCACCGGCACGCCGTACCGCTCCAGGTATTCATCGGCGACCTGCTCCGAACGCCAGTTTGAGCTCACGGAAGAAAACTCCCGCACAATCAGCCCTTCAATGTACGGGCGGCTCGCCTCGGCGTCTGCCTGGTTCGTCCCGTAATTGCCGATCTGGGGATTGGTAAGGACGACGATCTGGCCCGCATAGGACGGATCGGTAAAAATCTCCTGGTACCCGGTGAGCGAAGTGTTAAAAACAACCTCGCCGGAGCACTCGCCCCTGGCTCCGTAGCCGTCACCGCGGAAGATGCGCCCGTCTTCGAGCGCAAGTATCGCCTGCATCGCAACTCCAACGCGTGGATTCAATCGATGTTAGCAGGTATGGCCCGGCCACGTGCGCCTGCGCATCCAAGCGAAGAAAGGAGCATTCCCCTGATGAAAGCAGTCATCCTGCATGCCTACGGCGATACAAGTGAGCTCAGCTATGAGGACGACGACATTCCCGAGCCTGGCGTAGGCGAAATCCGCGTCCGCATGCGCGCCACCAGCATCAACCCCGTCGACTGGAAGATTCGCTCCGGCGCGGCCAAAGAGCGCTTTCCGCTCGACCTTCCCGAAATCCTCGGCGTAGACCTGGCCGGCGAAGTGGACGCACTCGGTGAAGGTACCGCCGGCTTTGAAAAAGGCATGCGCGTCATGGCCAAGGCCAACGGCACCTATGCCGAGTACACCGTTGCCAAAGCCGACACGCTCGCGCCCATCCCCGATGCCCTTAGCTTCGAGCAGGCCGCCGCACTCCCGCTCGTGCTGCTGACCGGCACCCAGCTGATTGAGCGCGCGGCAAAAGTCCAGCCCGGCCAGACTGTCCTGGTCACTGGCGCTCTCGGCAGCGTGGGCCGCGTAGCGGTGCACGTCGCACGGGCGCACGGCGCCAAGGTCATCGCAGGCGTCCGCGCCGCGCAAAAAGAAAAAGCGGCAACCCTGGGCGCCGCACAGGTCGTCGCACTCGACAACCCGAAGGAGACCATTCACCTGCACGAACTGGACGTCGTTGCTGACACAGTCGGTGGGCTCGTGCAGGAACACACGCTCAAGATGCTCAAAGACGGCGGTGTTTACGCCTCCGTTGTCGGGCCTCCAAAACAGGATCCCGGCCGCGGTATTCGCGTAGAAGCAATGATGGCCCTATCGGACGCCTCACGCCTTTACGAGCTGGCCGATGAGGTCGCCCGCGGCAGCCTGGTCATTCCAATCGCCAGGACCTTCCCGCTCGCTCAGATTCAGGAAGCAACGAAGCTGGCTGAGAACGGCGGCGCCGGCGGCAAAATCGTGCTCACAATCGCCTGAATGCCTGGAGAAGCCGGCATATCGAGGCCGTAAGGCCCTGCACATCGTGTCGCAGGGCCTCCGCTGCCGGCTCCACGCCCATCTCCCGCAGCGTCGCGCTCGTCACCGGCCCAATCGAACATGCAGCGCTCCGTCCCATCACCCGGCGCGCTTCTTCCTCCCCCAGCAGCAAAAAAAAGTTCCTGACCGTCGATGAGCTCGTAAATGTCACCGCGTCGACAGCCGGAGTTCCCGGCGCAAACAGATTCCGCAGCACCGGCCCTGCTGCCTCATCCACCACTGTCCGGTAGGCGTCGACTACTTCCACGGCGGCACCGGCGGCGCGCAGGCCATCCGGCAGCACATCCCGCGCCTGCTCTGCCCGCATCAGCAGCATTCGCTTGCCCCGTGCCTCCGGCGCAAGCTCCCGCAGCACAGCCTCCGCAATCGCGGGCTCCGGCTGCAGGTCCACCCGCCAGCCCGCCGCTCGCAGCGCGTCCGCCGTCGCCGGCCCCACGGCAACCGTGTACGGCTGCGCTTCCAACGGGAGCGGTTGTCGCTCCCTCAGCACCCGCGCGGTGTTTGCGCTCGTCACCAGCAGGACATCGAACGCGGCAAGACGCGTAAGCGCTGCATCCAGTGCTGCGTAGGAGGCGGGCGGCTCAATCCGGATGGTCGGCACCTCGATCACCTGAGCGCCCAACTCCCGCAATGCAGAAACGAGGACGCTGCCCTGCTCGCGTGTCCGCGTCACCACGATGCGCCGTCCGCTTAAATCGCCCATCGCTCGCTGCTACCTCGCCAGCAGAACGCCGGCGCCCTGCCGCAGCAGCTCTTCGGCTAGCCGCAGGCCCAGCGTGTCGGGCTCGTCCTCGGTCCTGTGCTCCAGCCCGACCCGGACCGAGGCACTACTCCCCGGCAGGGAAACAGACCCGGTGATGACCCAGTGACCGCGATGCCGCTCGCAGAAGATACCGATCGGCACCTGGCATCCGCCGCCGAGCGCGCCCAGCGCCGCCCGCTCGGCCGTTACCGCGAATCGCGTCTCCCGGTCGTCCAGAAAACTGAGCGCTTCCAGCATCCGGGCATTGCCTGCGCTCACTTCAACCGCCAGGGCGCCCTGCCCTGCCGCGGGACACACAATCTCTGCCGACAGCCGTTCGCGCAGCATCGCCGTGCGCCCCAGCCGATCAAGACCGGCACAGGCCAGCACGCAGGCTTCGGCCTGTCCTTCGGCCAGCTTCCGCAGCCGTGTGTCGACATTGCCGCGGAATTCGATGTACTCAAGATCGCTGCGGTGGGCCCGCAGCTGCGACTGGCGCCGCAGGCTGCTCGTCCCCACGCGCGCGCCCTGCGGCAGCGAGGCAAAGGTTGCGTACTTGTCCGACACAAACGCATCTCTCGGGTCAGCCCGCGGCGGAATCGCAGCCAGCGTAAACTCTTCCGCGAGCTCTGTCGGCAGATCTTTCAAGCTGTGCACGGCCAGGTCGATTGATCCGTCCCGCAGCGCATCCTCGATCTCCTTGGTAAACATCCCCTTGGTGCCAACCTTATTGAACGCCACGCCCTGGAGCTTGTCGCCGGTCGTGCGGATCACCTCGATCTCGACCAGGTGCCCGGCGCCGCGCAGCTGCTGCGCGATATGTTCCGACTGCCACAGCGCCAGGGCCGAGCCGCGCGAACCGATCCGGACCGGCATCATCGCCGCTCTCCGGCAATCGCATCCGCCTCTGCCTGGGCCTGGTCATCTTCCGCATGTTCCTGCGGAACGGCAACTGCCGGATCTTCCCCACCATCGGGCGCAGGCGACCCATCCGGCAGTTGGAATGTCTCACGCAACAGGTTCAGGCGTTCTCCGTCTCCGTCCCGCGCGGCAGCCCGCAGTGCCTGGAGCGGGCCATGCAGAAACTTGTTCGCCAGGCCCCTGGTCAGCGCCTCCACGGCTGCCCGCTGCGCGGGCGTCAGCGAGTCGAGCCGTGGGGCGGCGCGCTTCAACTCGGCCTGCCGCATCGACTCTATGCTGCCCTGCAGGGCTACCAGCGCCGGAACGGCATCAAGCATCTGCGTTGTCCGTGAGAACTCGCTCACCTGCTCCTGCACCAGCTGCTCAGCACGCATCGCCTCGCGCGAACGGTCCGCGAGGTTGGTCGCCGCAACACCCTGTAAATCGTCGATGTCATACAAAAACACGCCGTCTACCCGGTTCATCTCAGGGTCGACATCCCGAGGCACCGCGATATCAATAAAGAACATCGGCCGCCAGCGCCGCTTCTGCACATACCGGTGGCCGTCTTCCCGGTGAAACACGAATTCGTGCGCGCCGGTCGAGGTAATCACGATGTCTGAATCTCCTGCGCGCGCCAGCAACTCGGCATACGGCATCACGCTGCCGCCAAAGCTTTGCGCCAGCTTTTCAGCCCGCGCCTCGGTACGGTTGCACACCGTGATGGCGCTGGCGCCCTGCCGCAGGAGGTGCCGCACGGCAAGCTCGCCCATTTTGCCCGCGCCCACCAGCAACACCTTTTTCCCCGCGAGCGAACCGAAGATCTTGAGCGCGAGGTCGACCGCAACGCTCGCGATCGATACCGAGCTTGAACCGATCGCCGTTTCCGTGCGCACATGCTTGGCGACTGAGAACGCACTCTGTAGCAGCCGCCCCAGCTCCCGGCCCACGACACCCGCGGTGCGGGCTGCCGCGAATGCTTCCTTGACCTGTCCCAGGATCTGCGGTTCGCCCACCACCATCGAGTCGAGGCTAGCCGCGACCCGGAACAGGTGCCGCACCGCCTCCGCATCGCGGTGCTGGTACAGGTGCGCGCGCAGCTCCGCTGCCGGCACCGGGAAGCGCCCCATCAGAAAACCTGCAAGGTCGGGCACCTCGCCCGCGTACGCCACCAGCAGTTCTACGCGGTTGCAGGTGGAGAGGATCATCGCCTCCTGCACGTGCGGCCAGGCCCGCAGCGCCTGCAATGCCGCGGGCAGCTCGTCTGCGGAGATGGCCACCTGCTCCCGCAGCTCGACCGGTGCGTTGCGGTGGTTCAGCCCTGTGAGCAGAAACTTCATGGGGCAGAGAACCTGTGCACCGAGCTCAGCAGGTTCGCCGCCCACACGCTCAGCACCAGCAGAAATGCGACCGACGACACGTACACCGCCTGCCGGCCGCGCAGCCCCTTTGACTGCCGCACTGCCAGGATCAGCACATACACCAGCCACATCGCGAACGAGAGCAACACCTTCGGGTCTTCAAAATAGGTCGCGCCCACACGCTCCTGCGCAATCAGGGAGCCTGCAAACAGCCCCAGCGTCATGCACAGGAAGCCAAGGACCAGCGTGGATTGGGCGATCCGGTCCATCGTTTCCAGCGGCGGCAGCCAGGCGAAGAACCCCGGCGCGGCTTTCCGTTTCAATCGGCGCTCCTGCATCAGGTACAAAGAGCTCGCCAGCAGCGAGAACACCAGCGCCGTATCGGCCGCCAGCAGCGCCGCCACATGCACCGCGATCCATCCGCCGCGAATCAGCGGCGACGAAAACGCGTACAGGTCCGCCCCCAGCGCCGAAGGCAGCGCCAGCAGAAACGCCATCGGCATCGCGAACAAGCCGAAAAGCACGGTGCGGTACTGGAGGGCGATCATCAGGAAGGCGAGCGCGATCAGCAGACCCAGCGCAGCCTGCACCTCGTGCAGGTCCGTCGGCGCAAATCGCCGGGTGGCGGCAAACTCCTGGGCAAATGCCGCGCACTGCAGCAGGGCCGCGGCGAACGCCAGCCCGACGCAAGCGGTGCGAAAACGCGTACGCGCCCACAGCACCGCAGGCAGCGCACAAATGCTCGCCACCCCGTACAGTACTGTCGCGCCGCGTATCCAGAGCAGTTCCATTGCAGTCAATCGGCTCGTTCCCAGTTCTCCAGTATACGGTTGCCTTCGGAGCGCTCCAGCAGCGCACCGGAAATGAGGATTGCGCTCCATGTTCATAACGGAAAAGAAATAACCCGGCGCTGCGGCAACGAAAAGCGCTCAGCCCTTCATCTCTCCCACTGTCAGCAATGTGCGGTGTGCCGAGCGGGATGTCGGCGGCGCGCTCGACCAACCTACCCATCACACGCCACGGAGGCACCATGTCGGATTACCGCGTACAAGCAGGAGATCTTCACGAGGACCAGGTGACGTCGCTCATGGAAAGCTATAGCGCCAAGCTGCCCAGCTCGTTCTTTCTGGGCGCCGCGTTCGCATCCATCATCGGCTCTCTCATTTTGAAAACACAGGGCAAGGACGAGAATGCATTGTTCGTCGGCCAGTGGGCCGCACCGTTTCTGCTGCTCGGCATTTACAACAAGATGGTGAAGCAGCACGGCTCTGACTCGAAGGACGACGAGTAAGGCCCCTCTCCCAGAGCGAAAGCGAAGGCCGCCCGGTGCGGCCTTCGCTTTTTGCGTCCCGGCGAGCAAGGATCCGGGAGACTGCGGCCGCTGAGCAACGATGGCGGCGGAGCGGCCGGCCTTGCGATAATCCTGCGCTATCCTGTACGAGCCAGTGATTGAGACCACCATCCAGCCTGCCGCTGCGCCAGCCGAAGCGCAAACCCCGCTGATGCGGCAGTATGCCGCGGCCAAGCAGCAGAACCCCGACGCACTGCTGTTTTTCCGGCTCGGCGACTTCTACGAGCTCTTTTTCGACGACGCGAAGACCGCCGCACGGGAGCTCGGCATCACGCTCACTTCGCGCGACCGTGAACGCGCCGTACCGATGTGCGGAGTCCCGCACCACGCCGCGGAAGGCCATATCGCCCGCCTGCTCCGCGCCGGCTTCCGTATCGCCATCTGCGAGCAGATGGAGGATCCGAAGCAGGCAAAGAAGATTGTGCGCCGCGAGGTCACGCGAGTCCTCAGCCCCGGCACCGTCGCCGACAGCGCACTCGGCGCGGGCGAAAACAATTACCTCGCGGCCCTGCACTTTACCGAGCGCGACACGGCAAAAGGCGCGGTCAGCCTCGCGGCCCTGGCGCTTCTCGACCTATCGACCGGAGAGTTTCGTGCGACGGAATGGTCCGGCCCCGGTGCGCTCGCCTTGGCCGCGGACGAGCTGGCGCGCTCGGATGCAAGCGAGGTCCTGTTGCCCGCGGGGAATCCTCTGCTCAACGCGGGCCTGAGCCGCGAAAAAAACGCGCTTGCCGCGCTCGACCGGATCAGGACCAGGACGACGCTTGAAGACTGGGTGTTTACGGCGGATTACGCGTTGCCCTTGCTTGAGCGCCAGCTCGGCGCACGCTCGCTCGACGGGTTCGGCCTCGCTGGCCACGCGCCGGCCGCCATCGCCGCGGGCGCAGTGCTCCACTACGCGCAGACCACCCAGCGGAGCGCCCTCCAGCATCTCGATACGCTGCGCTTCTTCGAGCGCGGTGAAAACCTCCAGCTCGATGCGGTTTCGGTCCGCAACCTCGAGCTGCTGGAGCCGCTTTTTCGCCAATCGAACGTCGAGGCCACGCTCGCCAGCACGCTCGACTGCTGCCAGACCCCGATGGGCAAGCGCCTGCTGCGCGCCGGCATCGTGCGGCCACTCGCCGACGCCGTGGCCATTCGCGAGCGCTACGCCGCAGTCGCCGAGCTCAAGCGTTCACTGATCCAGCGTGCGGAGCTGCGTCGCGCTCTCGCGAGCGTGCTGGACCTTGAGCGGCTGCTCTCCCGCGTCGCGCTTGAAAGCGCCGGCCCACGCGACCTGCTCGCGCTCGCATCTTCGCTGAAAGCGCTGCCGGCGATCTGCACCACGCTCGACACGCTTCAGTCCGGCTCCTGGACGCAGCTGCGCGCGCGGATGGACACGCTCCCGGAGCTCGCCGCACGTATCCACACGACGCTGCTGCATGAGCCCGCAGCTACGGTCGCGGAGGGCGGCTTTATCGCCGCCGGCATCGATGCGCAGCTTGACGAACTGCGCGCAACCAGCAGCAACGGCCGCTCGCTGGTCGCGGCCATTGAGGAACGCGAGCGCGCTCGCACAGGCATCGGCTCGCTCAAGGTTCGCTTCACCTCGGTCTTCGGCTATTACCTTGAAATAACCCGCGCCAACCTGAAGCATGTGCCTGCGGACTACGAGCGCAAGCAGACGCTCGTGAATGCCGAGCGATTCACCACGCCGGAGCTGAAGGAGCTCGAACACCGCATCGTCACCGCGCACGAGCGGTCGATTGAGATCGAGAAGCAGCTCTTCACTGCGCTCCGCGCCGAGGTGCTCGCACATGCCGGGCGCATTCGCGCCACCAGCGCGGTCCTTGCTGAGATCGACCTGCTCGCCAACTTCGCCCACCTCGCCGCCGAGCGCAACTACACCGAGCCCGTGCTGCTTGAGAGCCAATGGTGCATTCTCGAAGCCGTTGCGTCCCGCCATCCCGTCATTGAGGCCATGATGGAGCGTGCGGGTGTCGAACGATTTACGCCCAACGACCTTTATCTCGACAGTGAATCGAGCTCGATCCTGCTGATCACCGGTCCGAACATGGGCGGCAAGAGCACGTATCTGCGCCAGGCCGCGCTGCTCATCATCCTCGCGCAGATGGGCTCGTTCGTGCCCGCGGCAAGCATGCGCTACACGCTTGTGGACCGCATCTACACCCGCATCGGCGCCAGCGACAATGTTGCGCACGGCCGCTCGACCTTTATGGTCGAGATGACGGAGACCGCGACGATTTTGAATACCGCGACGTCCCGCTCGCTTGTGCTGCTCGATGAGATGGGCCGCGGCACCGCAACCTTTGACGGCCTGGCGCTTGCCTGGGCCGCGCTCGAACACATCCATAACACGCTCGGCGCGCGCACGCTGTTTGCCACTCACTACCACGAGCTCACGCTGCTCGCCGGCCAGCTGCCGAAGCTGCGCAATGTGCGCGTTGCGGTCAGAGAAACTCCGGCCGGCATTGTCTTTCTCCACAACATTGAGCCGGGCGCTGCGAACAAGAGCTACGGCATCGATGTCGCTCGCCTCGCCGGTGTCCCGCAGCGGGTTCTGCGCCGGGCGAAGGAGGTTCTGCGCGCGCACGAGCGTGCCGAGCGCCACGAACTGGCCGCGGAGCTGGCGCCCGCGACCGAAGCGCTGCAGCTCACCATGTTCACCCCCCTGTCGCAGCGCATCGTCGATCGCGTGGAAGCTATGGATATCGATGCGCTCACGCCGCTGCAGGCGCTCAACCTGCTGCAGGAGCTCAAGGACGAGCTCCGCGCAGCCAGGGCCTCCGCATGAGCGGCACGCTGTCGCTGCGCCGGCAGGTGGGCCAGCTTTTCCTGGTCGGGCTCGGCGCAGCCACACTGGATGCTTCCGAGCGCGCATGGCTCAAGCTTCTGCGGCCGGGCGGCTTTGTCCTCTTCCGCCGCAACATTGAGGAGGCCGCGCAGGCAACGCAGCTGCTGCATGAGGCGACCGAGGCAGCAGCGGGCGCAGGCGAGCACCTCCCGGCCATCCGCGCGCTCGACCTTGAGGGCGGTCTCGTCGACCGTCTGCGCGATGCTCTGTGCCCCACGCCTTCTGCCGCAATGGTTGCTACATTTGGCTCCAAGCGCGATGCGAAGCGGCACGGCGCGATGATCGGCCGCGCGGCGCGGCTGCACGGCTTCAACACCACATTCGCTCCGGTGCTTGACCTTGCCCTGCCGGAATCAGCGCCGGTGATGCGTACGCGCGTGTACGGCCCAACGGCAGACGATGTGATTGTCTACGCGCGTTCTTTCCTGGAAGGGCTGAGGACGGAACGGGTGCTGGGCTGCGGTAAACACTTTCCCGGCCTCGGCGGCGGAACGCTCGACTCCCATCACGCGACCCCGCAGATTCTCCGTTCGTGGGACGAGCTCTGGGCGGAAGACATCGCGCCGTATCGCGCCCTGCTCGCGCGTCTGCCCATCATCATGGTCTCGCACGCAACCTACCCGCGGCTTCGCCGGATTGAGGACGTACCGGCGTCGGTCTCCCGCTTCTGGATTACCGAAACGCTTCGCCGACGCATGGGTTACGATGGCCTCGTGCTGAGCGATGACATGGAGATGGGGGGCCTGCTCACGCAGATGAGCATTGAAGACGCCTCCGTAGCCGCCATCGTTGCGGGCACGGATCTGCTCGAGGTCTGCAAGGATCCTGCGCTGGTGTTCCGCGCCTACGAGGCGATCTTGTCTGAAGCGGAGGGCTCACCCGTCTTTCGCGCGAGGGTTCGGCGCGCCTGCTCCCGCGTCATTGAGCACAAACAGCGCCTGCTCGACGCTCAACTGCCGCGCGCCGCCACGGCTGAGCAGATCGCACGGCTTCGCCGGGACATCCTGCTGTTCACGGCCGAGCTTGAAGCCTCAGAACGCGCGCGCACGCAGTCCCGTTCTCCGGCGCAATCGGGAGTCGCAGCGCGATGACGAGACGCCCGGCCAAGCTATCGCCATTGCGTCCCCTCACCGCGGCTGGCATCATGAGCGGAACTTCAGCCGACGGGATTGATATCGCCGTGGTGCGCCTCACCCCATCCCGCGGCGCGCATACGCCACACCTTGCGCTGCTTGCCCATCAGGGCTTTCCGTTTACCCCGGCGCTGCGCAACGCCGTGCTTACCGCGCAGGATGCGCAGCGGATTTCTACCCAAGCGCTCGCGCAGCTCAACTGGCGACTCGGCATCGCGTATGCCGACGCCTTTGCAGGTATCCGCCGCACGTTTACCGAACCGGTCGACCTGGTCGGCTGCCACGGCCAGACCGTCTATCACCAGTCCTCCGCGCTGCCGTTTGCCGGGCGTCGCTTTGCCTGCACCTGGCAGATCGGCGAAATGGGTCCACTCGCCGCGCTCGCGGGTGTGCCTGTCTACTCCAACTTCCGGCCGGCCGACATGGTGGTCGGCGGACAAGGCGCGCCGCTGGTGCCTTTGCTCGATGTGGCGCTTTACCGCGATACACGGCGTACCCGTGTGTTGCAGAACATCGGCGGCATCGGCAATCTCACGGTCGTGCCGCCGGTGCGCAGTGATGCCCCGGTGATCGCGTTCGACACGGGCCCCGGCAACATGGTGATCGATGCACTGATGCGGCAGCTTTTTAATAAGCCGTACGATCGCGATGGGCGCACGGCCGCACGGGGAAAGATCCTCCAGCCTGTGATCGACGCCATTCTGCGGGAACCATTCTTCGCCAAGGCCCCGCCGCGCTCTGCCGGGCGCGAGCAGTTCGGGGAGAAGTTTACCGCGGCACTGCTTCGGGCCTGCCGCAGGCTCAGCCCGTCGCCGGAAGACGCGATCGCTACGGCGACTGCCCTGACGGCGCAAACCATCGCTCAGTCCGTCACCCGGTTCGCAACAGTTGCAGGCACAGAAAGAAACGTCGACCTGATCCTCTCCGGCGGCGGCGCTCGCAACAGCACCCTCGTTTCGTTCATCCGTTCCCGCACAGCCGCGCGTGTCCTCGACACATCGGACCCTTCACTCGGCTCGCCCCTGCCCGTCGAGGCAAAAGAAGCTGCGGCATTTGCGCTGCTCGCGTATATGAGCCACTTTCAACGACCCGCGAACGTTCCTTCAGCGACCGGGGCTTCGTACGCGGTTGTCCTCGGGCAGGTCACCTGTGGTTAAGGCGCTCCAGATATTTGCGCTTCTGCTGCTGGCGCTGTTGCAGGCCTGCGGCAGGCACAAACCTGCGCCCGGCACCGTCACCGTTCTCATTGAGAATAGCCCGGCCAATCTCGATCCGCGCATCGGCACGGATGCGTTTTCCGAGCGCATTGACGGGCTGCTCTTCGACTCGCTCGTTCGCCGCAATGCCGCGTTTGAAATCGCTCCCGAGCTTGCCACGAGTTGGGAGAACCCCGACCCGCTGACCTATATCTTCCACCTGCGTTCGGGTGTTCGCTTCGCCGATGGCCGAGCGCTCACATCGCGCGACGTCAAGTGGTCGCTCGACACGACCTTTAACGGAACCGTCACGACGGTAAAGGCTGCCGCCTTCCGGAGCTGGAAGTCCGTCGACGCACCCGATCCCGCGACCGTCGTGGTGCACCTGAAGAAGCCGGATACAGGCTTGCTGCTCAACGTCTGCGACGCCGCCTTCGGCGTCATTCCTTACGGCAGCGGACGCGACTTCTGGCGGCACCCTGTCGGCAGCGGTCCCTTCATCTTTGTGAGCCAGGAGCAGGATAAGAACGTGCTGGTGCGCCGCAACCCCCTCTACTGGGGCGCTCCGCCGTTTATTCAGAATGTTCGCTTCAACGTAGTGCCCGACGCGATTACCCGCGCGCTCGAACTCCAGAAAGGCTCAGCGGACCTCGAGGTGAATGCGCTGCCGAATGACGCGCTTGCGACGCTCGCCCGCAACCCACACCTGCGCGTCGAAAGTGCGCCCGGCACCAGCCTGGTCTACGTCGTCTTCAACCTGCGCGACCGTTACCTTCGCGACCTCCGCGTTCGCGACGCGATTGCTGAAGCGATTGATCGCAGGCTCATTATCCGCACCCTGCTCGACGGCCGTGCGCGCGAGGCCGGCAGCATTCTGCCGCCGCAGCACTGGGCCTACACCGGCCAGGTTGAGCAGCATCCGTTTGACCCGGCCCTGGCGAACCGGCAGTTGGATGCAGCCGGCTACAAGCGCGGTTCCGACGGCATCCGTTTTCATCTCATGCTCAAGAGCTCCACGGATGAAACTCGCCGGCTGATCTGTGCGATTCTGCAATCGCAGCTGGCACAGATCGGCATCGCGCTCGACATCCGCTCCTATGAATTTGCGACCTTCTACGCGGACATGACCAAGGGCGCGTTTGCCATGGCGCTGTCCAACTGGATCGGCGGCAACGAGGCGCCCGACATCTTCGGCTACGCTTACAGCTCTGCCCGCATCCCGCCGCACGGAGCCAACCGGGGCTTCTACGCGAACCCGCTCGTCGACCGGCTCGTCGCCGATGCTGCCGCTAACCCGGACCGCGCCGCGCAAGTGAGCGATTACCACGCGATTCAGGCTCAGCTCGCGCATGACCTGCCCGTGCTGAACCTCTGGTACATGGATACGGTGGCCGTGGTGAACAGGCGGCTTACGCCGCTCGCACTCGAACCGTCCGGAAATTTCGACTTCCTGCGTACCGTGCAGATCAGAACCGGGCCGTAGCGTCTACGCCAAAACAGGAGCCGGGCACAGCGACAGTGCTGCGGCTTTTTCCATCTCTGTCGTGTCAAACAGCGACCGTAAAGCTGTCTTCCGTGCGCGTCACCGCGCGGTACAGCGTGTCGCGCTCGAACGGAACCCGGCCGGCAGCGGTGATCAGGCGCACAAGTTCTTCGCGGCGCATCCCTTGCGGCGTTGTCGCCCCGGCATCGTGATAAATCTTTTCCTCGATCACCGTGCCGTCGATATCGTCCGCCCCGAAGCGCAGCGAGATCTGCGCGATCTTGGGCGAAACCATTTGCCAGTAGCTCTTGATGTGCGGAAAGTTGTCGAGCATCAGGCGCCCGACCGCGATCTGCTTGATGTCCGACAGGCCGGTGGTACGCGGCAGGTGGTGCAGCGCCGTGTTGTCCGGATGAAACGCAAGCGGGATAAAGGTCTGGAAGCCGCCCGTGCGGTCCTGCACGGCGCGCAGGCGGCATAGATGATCGACCCGGTCCTCGTCGTTCTCGACATGGCCGTACAGCATCGTGGCGTTCGAGCGCAGCCCGAGCTCGTGGGCGATCTCGGCGGTCTCCAGCCATTCATTGCCGTCGATCTTGTGGTCGCAGATGATGGAGCGGACGCGGTCGGCAAAGATCTCCGCGCCGCCGCCCGGTAGGGAGTCGACCCCGGCCGAGCGCACCCGCTCCAGCGACTGGCGAATCGTGAGCTTTGCCCGTTTTGCGAGGAAGGCGATCTCGACCATGGTGAAGGCCTTGATGTGAACCTTGGGAAACCGCTCCTTGAGGCCGGCGACGAGATCAAGAAAATACTCGAGCGGCAGGTCGGGATGCAGGCCGCCGACGATATGAAACTCGGTGACTGCGTCGGTGTAGCCCTCAGCCGCGGTCGACCACGCTTCTTCAAGCGCCATGGTGTAGGTGCCCTCAGCGCCCTTCTTGCGACCGAAAGCGCAGAGCCGGCAGGAGGCGACGCAAACGTTGGTCGGGTTGATATGCCGGTTCACATTGAAAAAGGCGAGATTCCCGTGCAGCCGCTCGCGCACGAAGTTGGCCATCCAGCCGATGGCCAGGATGTCGCCGGAACGGTAAAGTGTTACGCCATCCTCGAAGCTCAGCCGCTCGCCGGACGTCACCTTTGCAGCGATCGGTTCGAGCGCCGGATCGTCGGTGACAAACCCGTGCTGCGCGCGCGCCTGGTTTGCTGTTGCCGTCGCTATCGCCGCCATCTATGACCACCCTTCCCTTTTATTCTATCTAAGCGACCGGTGCGGCCGCAGCGCATGCGAGCCTCATCAAAGTCTGGCTCTCTCCCCTGACGGTCACTGTTACTATGCCGACAGATGCTGAGCCGCAACTCCCGTGTTCTGCTGAGCTTTTTTCTTCCGGTCGCGGTCGCCGCAACTCCGGCGATGACGGCGGACGCGCGCGCGTCTTCCGCCATCTGGCCGTGGACCGCCCACGGGCAGGCAGCGCCCCAGGCGCCGGTGCAACCCGGGGTACTGCCGGAGATTTCCGCCGAAGCGCTCGACAAGACCACCCTCAGCCTTCCCGGCCAGCTCGAAGGCCGTAAGAACCTGCTGCTGCTTTCCTGGGACAGGGATCAGTCCGCCCAGGTAGAGACCTGGACTGCGGTAGCGCAGGCTCTCGAACATACGCAGCCAGGCTTCGCGGTCTACCGGATGCTGGTGAACGCGCCTGAAAACTTCGTGTTCCGCTGGTGGGACAATGCATCCCTGCGCGCGGCTGAGACAGACCCCGACCTGCTCCACCACGACGTGCCGCTCTATACCGACGAGCCGCGGCTGCGCCAGGCCATCGGTTTGAACGCGGGCCAGAGGAGTGTGGTCGCGCTGCTGGTCGAGCGCTCGGGGCGGATCGTGTGGAAGTCCACCGGGCCATCCACCGCGGCTTCGCGGGCCAGCCTGCTCGCGGCGGCTCGTGCGGGGCACTGACTTAAGCCATATCTTTTCGCGAGAACAACAAAGCCGCAACCAGCACAACCAGCAGCGATGCGCCGGTGCTCTCGCCGACGGCGATCCATGGAACCGCCGTCGGCAGCACAAAGCCGGTGACCACTCCGAGAAGGCCGGCCACGCCGCCCCAGCCGGCACGCCCGGCACCGACAAGCCCGGCCAGCACCACGCCGGTACACGCAGCCGCCCCCAGCTGCGGCAGGACCACGCTGAACAGCAGCCCGGCCGCGCACAGCAGCAGGCCGGCCGAGAACCCGGCGACCAGCGTCGCGAACAACCGCGGCAGCCCGGCATGGAGCAGAAAGGCGAATGCTTCGGCATTGCCTACCCAGACGAGCAGGTACGCCGCAAGCGGCAGATAGGCGCTGAGTCCGAGCGCCAGCAGGAACTCCGTACGGCTGACCGCGCGGCCCAGCACCTGCTGCGTCCGGTGCGCCTTGCGCTCGGTGCCCAGCGCGACGCTTGCGCCCAGCGCCACCAGCACCATGCCGTAGAAGAGCTCCTGCTCAAGGATGGCAACCACGTCCTCTTTCGCCGGCGCGCCGTGGAACGCCCCCAGCACGATCGCGGACAGTACGCAGGGCCATAGCAGCATGAGCAACAGCACCACCCGGTTCTGCCGCATCAGCTTGCGGGCTACCAGGGCGATCCGGAGCAGGCTGGCGGTCATCATGGCTTCTCCCTTCTACTGTTCCTTCGCCTCAACAAAACTCGCACCCGCCGCGCGCGCCGCAAACAGATCGGCAAGCGACCGGTGTTCCCGGTTCACCGCGACCAGCTCCGCACCCGCCATCCAGCCCTGTTCAAGCAGCGCCCGCTGCTGTGCCACAGGCACGCGAAACACCAGGTCGCCGCGCTGAACATCGGCGGGTGTGCGGGCGAGCGCTGCCTGCCAGTGCCGCACAAACGCGTTTTCGCGGGAGAGGCCGCGCAGCACTACGCACGCGTCTGCGCCTTCGCTCAGCAGCGCAGCCATCGATCCCGTTTGCACCAGCTTGCCGGCGTTCAGAAATGCCGCGCGGTCGCAGATCTGCTCGACTTCGTTGAGTTGATGCGAAGAGAAAAAGACCGCCGCGCCCTCGTCGCGAGCGCGCACCAGCGCCGCCCGCACCTGCGCTACCGCGGGCGGGTCCAGCGCCGAGGCCGGTTCGTCCAGGATCAGCAGCTCCGGGCGATTGACCAGCGCCTGCACCAGCGCCAGCCGCTGCTGCATGCCCCGGGAAAAGCGACGCGCATCCTTGCCCTCCAGCGGCAGGTCCATCCAGCGCAGAAGCTCGGCGGCCCGGGTCCTGAGGCCTGACTCACCCCGCGCGGAGCCGCTCAGCCGCCCGGCGAACAGTACGTTGTCAAGCGCTGTGCCGCCAAAGAATACAGGCGCATCCGGCACGTAGCCGACCCGTGCCCGCGCCGCCCGGGCACGCTCAAACGGCTGGCCCAGCAACTCGCCGCGGCCGCTGGTTGGGCGCAGCAGCCCCATCGCGAGGTGGATCGCGGTTGTCTTGCCCGCGCCGTTCGGGCCGAGAAACCCGAAGATTTCCCCCGCTTCGATCGCCAGCGAGAGCGAGTCGAGCGCGACCGATTTCCCGTAGCGCTTGCCTATACCGTCATACACGAGCCGAGCTGCCATGGGTGTCTAGGATGGCGCAAAGCAGCAAAAGGCCCTCAACATGTGAGGACCTTTTCCGTAGTACTGGGGTGGCGGTTTACTTATTGACGACCGCGAACACGATCACGAGCGTAAACAGCGCCAGCGACTCGATGAACGCGAGCCCCAGCACGTAGAAGAAGAGGATGCCGGCACGCGCGCCGGGGTTCCTGGCAAACCCTTCGGCAGCCTTCGCCGCCGCCAGGCCCTGGCCGATGCCGCAGCCTGCCGAGGCCAGCCCCATGCCGATGCCCGCGCCAAGCGGAACCAGGCTCATCGCGCCACCATTACCGTTGCCGGTCTGCGCCCAGGCCGGCGAGGCCAGCAACAGCACCGAAAGTGTCATAAAGATGTATTGAAGTTGCTTCATATCGGTCGTTCTCCTACGCTTCCCGTATTTTCAAGCCCGCAGTGGGTGGTTGACCTGTGATCGAAGCGCAGGCCCTCACGCTGCCGGCCTTCCCCGTGCGCCGGGGCGGAAGCGCTGCTCCCCGGCAGGAATCCTCAAGAGCGAAGCTAGATGGCATCCTCTTCATGCGACACGGCCTGCGACAGATAGATCATGGCCAGCAGCATGAAGACGTACGACTGGATCAGCGCGACCCCGAAGTGGAGCGCGAGAAATACGATCGGAATTCCGATCGGAATGAGCGAGAAAAACACGAATGTCAGCAGATCGCTCGCGAACATATTCGCGTACAGACGCACCGTGAGCGAAAGAATACGCGCGATGTGCGAGATGATCTCCAGGGGAAACATGAACGGCGCCATCCACCACACCGGTCCCATGAAGTGCTTGATATAGCTGACCGGCCCGTTCGCAAACAGCCCGCTGACGTTGTAGTACACAAAGGTGATCAGCGCCAGCGCCAGCGGAACCTCGGGGCTGGAGGTCGGCGTCACAATGCCGGGCAGGATGCCGAACAGGTTGTTGACCAGAACGAACATCAGGATCACGGCAGCGAACGGCATGAACTTTTCATGACCGTGCCCGAAGATCGACTCGCCCTGGCCGTCGACAAAGTTGTACACGCTCTCGCCGATCAGCTGGATCGTGCCCGGCTTCTCAATCGAGAGCGTCAGCCGCACGGCCAGGAAAAACAGCACCAGCAGGAAAAACGAGACGATTTCAAGCGTGATGGTGTTCGGGATCGGCGCACGGGGCTGCGCCGGGTGGATGCCGAGGTGCAGCATCACCGTATCAACCGGGCCGGCAAACCACCTGTTCAGCAAGCGGGTCAGCGCGTCGAGTAGAAAAAGCATTGTTCCTTCATTACCGCCGGGATTTTGCCGCCAGGTGCTGCTGCGCAGATTACGACCGGATCAGCCGCGTGGCCTCGATCGCCAGGGCCAGCATTGCAAGCGCAAGGCCGCCGAGTAACGCATAGACAGAGCCGTGGAGACTCTTCAGGCTAACATACAGCACGGCCCCGGCGACAACCAGGCGCAGCAGGAAGCCGAGGATGACACGCGCGCCGCTGGCCGACGGCCGCGCCGTTCCGTCTTGTGTCATGCCGGCCTGCACATCGAGCCGCGCCATGATCAGCGCGATCAGCTTCTGCCACTCCCAAAGGCCGCTCAACGCGATGCCCGCGCCGATCAGCAGCAGCAATGCCGTCTGCCAGCCCATCGTGAACAACAACACGACGGCCGAGGCCAGCGCCAGCGCGACAACCACCCACATCGCTCGGCGCATCGAGGCTTTCAGCAGCGCATCGGTCAGCTCGGCCGGAACCGGCGCTTCCCCGCTCACCGGTCTTGACTCTCGCGATCGTCGAACCCCGGCCCCTTCGGCGCGGACGGATCGGGCGCGGAAGCCGCCAGCAGGCCCGTGTCGCCGATCATGCGGAAAATTTGCACGAAGCCCGCGACCACGCCCAGCACCAGCCCGGCGATATAGATCCAGTGCCGGTGCAGCAGCTTGTCGAGCCCCGCGCCGATCAGCCAGCCCACGAAGACTGCGACGGGCAGCGCAAAGGCGATCTGCGTCAGCTTTTCCACCTTCAGCAAAGCCTGGGTGCTGCCGCTTGCCGGCTTGCGCGGCGGTTGTGGGGAGTAGGCGCTCATCAGCCTTACTCTACCAAGTTCACGTAGCTGCGCGCTCTATACTTACTCGGAGACCCGGTACGGATAAGGACGCCCAAGTGTTTGAATCGGAATTCGAGCGCAATCTCCACGCGCTCCGGCAGGACAAGCTCGCGCAGATCGTCGCGCTCGGCCAGCAGGCCTATCCCAACAGCTATCGCTTCACGCATACTGTCCCGGCCATTCGCGCCGAGTTTGAGCAGGCGACAGGCGAGCAGCTCGAAGCGGCGCGCACCCAGGTTGCAGTCGCCGGGCGCCTGATGACCATTCGCGCCCAGGGTAAGGCCGGCTTTGCGCACCTGCAGCAGGGCGGGCAGCGGCTGCAGATTTACGTGCGCCAGGATGCGGTCGGCCCGGAGGCGTTCCAGCTCTACAAGCTGCTCGACGCGGGCGACCACATCGGGGTGTCGGGCTACCTGTTCCGCACCCGCACCGGCGAGCTGAGCGTCCATGTGGAAACCATCACCTTCCTGACCAAGGCGATGCTGGCGCTGCCGGAAAAATATCACGGCCTCGCCGATGTTGAGCTGCGCTATCGCCAGCGCTATGTCGACCTGTTGATGAATACGGAGCTGGAGCTCGAAGGCGCTCCGCAGGACGCAGGGCATGCCGAGCAGGATAAGCACGCCGCGGCCGGCGAGCTTGAGGGCGCGCTCCAAGCGGCGGCAGCCGAAAAGCGAGCCGAAGATGCAGTCCACGTGCGGGACATCTTTGTGAAACGCGCGCAGGTGTTGCGGGCGCTGCGCCGGTTCTTCGATGAGCGCGGGTATCTCGAAGTGGAAACGCCCATGATGCAGCCGGTCGCCGGCGGCGCCGCCGCCAGGCCGTTTACCACCCACCACAATGCGCTCGACCTCGACCTCTACCTGCGCATCGCGCCGGAGCTTTATTTGAAGCGCCTTGTCGTCGGCGGCCTGGACCGCGTCTACGAGATCAACCGCAACTTCCGCAACGAGGGCATCTCAACCCAGCACAACCCCGAGTTCACCATGCTCGAGTTCTACCAGGCCTATGCAAACTATCACGACCTGATGGACCTGACGGAGGAGCTGATTAAGTTCGTCGCGCAGGAGGTGAACGGCACCACCGTGACCCGCTTCAACGGACATGAAATCGATCTCGGGAACTGGCAGCGCTACACAATGCGTGAGGCGATTATTCAGTTCTGGCCGAAAGATGTCGGCGCCGTACCGACGCCGGAGTCATTTCAGTCAGCCTCGGACGTTCGTGAAATGGCATTTCGTCTCATAGCTGCAGACCTTGACATGCCTCACCCTGACTACATCAAGGCTGATCCCGGTGACACTTCGTCGGGGAAACTCATCGCGACAATATTCGAGACAGTCGCCGAACCTCACCTCATCCAGCCCACCATCATCTACGACTTCCCTGTCGCCGTTTCCCCGCTCTCAAAGAACAAGCTCGACGACCCCGAGTGGGTCGAGCGCTTCGAGTTCTACATCGGCGGCTTCGAGCTCGGCAATGCCTTCTCCGAGCTCAACGACGCCGGCGAACAGCGCCGCCGCTTCGAGCAGCAGCTCGGCGAGCGCGCGCGCGGCGACGAAGAAGCCCACGCCATGGACGAGGATTACATCCGCGCTCTCTCCTACGGCCTTCCGCCAACCGCCGGCGAAGGCATCGGCATCGACCGGCTTACCATGATCCTCACCGGCGCGCGCTCCATTCGCGACGTCATCCTGTTCCCGCTGCTGCGTCCCCAGGCCAATGGCTGAACGTCCGCGCACCTGCCGGCGCGCAGCTACTCGGCTGCGCCCAGCGGGAGCGTTGTCCTGCTGCGGTCGAGCATGGGAATCGCATGGTCAGGGTCGAGAACGACCGACGTTGCCGCGCTCGGCGTGTCAATGGTAAAGGTGTGGCTCGCGTTCAGCATCCAGGTTTCCACCGGGATGGCGGTATCGACATGGGCGCCGTTCGCCAGGTTCACGCGCAAGGTCGCGGGCAGCACAAGCTGTCCGAGATTGGCGACCGTGACCTTCACGCCCTTGCCGGGATCTCCCTTATCCACCGGGGCCGCTGCGGTAACAGCCATCGCGAGCTGCCAGTTGTTGAAATACCAGCCGCGCCAGAAGTAACTGAGGTCTTCGCCGCCGGAGGACTCCATCTCGCGGAAAAAGTCAGACGGTGAGGGGTGTTTGTAGGCCCAGTCGCGGATGAACTTGCGGAAGGCGAAGTCAAAGCGCTCGGGGCCGAGGATGTCGTCGCGGAGCAGCGTCAGCCCGAACGCGGACTTGAAGTAAGTGATCGGGTGGCGATACTGCTCCTTGATCGCGTCAGCGGGGGTCAGGATGACGGGGCCGTGGTTCGCCACGTCGTCAGCGATAACCCTGGCGATCTGGTCGGCGGGGGTGGTGCTGGCCGCGACCTCGGCGGCGAGCGAGGTGCCCCCGGGCGCGATGATCGGAGCGTACTCAGAGTCGCGCTTGGGACCGTAGACGCCGTGCTCGAACTCGTCGGACTCAAAGGTGTCGATGAAGGTGTTGAAGCCTTCATCGATCCAGGCATTGCGGCGCTCATTGGAGCCGACGATCATGGGAAACCAGGTGTGGCCGATCTCGTGGGCCGTGATCCAGAACAGCTCCGATCCCTTATCGGTTATGCCGTCGAACAGGACGCCGGGATACTCCATGCCGGAGGAGAAACCGGCGACGTTGGTGGCGACGGGCCAGGGATACGGGTACCAGCGCGCGGAGAAGTGCTCGACGGCATCCTTCAGGTACTCGGTGGAGCGGCCCCAGGCGGCGTCGCCCGCGGACTCAACCGGATACACAGACTGGGCGAGCGCGGCGTGGGCAGGATGATCGGCGCCGGCGGGTATGTTCATGCGCGCGGCGTCCCAGAAAAAGGCGCTGGAAGCGGAGAAGCTGACGTCGCGGGTGCTGTCCATCGCGAAGTGCCAGGTCTTGGTGGTCGTCGGGTGTTCGGAGGACGCGGCAGCAGCCTCTTCGGCAGTACGGATCATGACCGTCTTGTCGCTGGCGCGCGCCTGCGCAAGGTGGGCTAACTCGGATTTGGTGAGTACCTCCGCCGGGTTTACCAGCTCGCCGGAGCCGGCGACGATCATGTTCGAGGGAACCGTGACGTAGTAGTCGAAGTGGCCATATTCGAGATAGAACTCGTTGGCCAGATAGGGCAGCGTGTCCCAGCCGCGGAGATTGTCATACACGCACATGCGCGGGTACCACTGCGCGATGTCGTAAATGTCTCCCTGCTTGGCTGCGCCCCAGGAGGTACGCCCGCCGAAGCGCCCGGGGATGGTGTAGTGATAGTGGATGAGAATGCGGAGCCTGGCCCCGTGCCGGAGCGCCAGAGCTTCCGGCAGCTGGATCTGCAGGCGCGTGTCGGAAACCACGGTGACGGCCTTCACGGGCCTGGGTGCGGTGAGCGGCTGGACCTCGACGGAATCGAGAATGTAGCCGTCGGTAGAGCCGCCGCCGGAGTGGCGCCCATAGGCCTCCGGGAAAAAGGCCTTTCCGCGCGAGTCCTTGCGGTATAGGTTCTGCTCCAGGTGGATCCAGAGCGAGGAGAGCGTGTCGGGTGAGTTATTGGTGTAAGTGATGACTTCGCTGGCCGTGAGAGTCTTGCTGCCGGTGTTGATCGCGGCATGAATCTTGTAGTCGGCGCGGTTCTGCCAGTAGCTCGGGCCGGGTGCGCCGTCAGGCGAGCGATAGGCGTTCACCGGATCGGGCAGCGTAAGCGGGGCAAACGTTTCAAGCGGACTGTAGGGCGGCAGAGCGGGCGATGCGGTCTGGGCGAGCGCGCAGGTGGAGAGCGCAGCGGCAGCGAGGAGAGAGGCATAGCGGGTCTTCACGCGGTCATTCTACATTGCGGCCGCCGGTAAAACGCCGCTCATGCTTGGAGTTAGCACAGCGCGAAGAAAGGCTTGCTGCAGATTCAGCCCTCGGCTAGTTGCATCAGCTTCGCCACGGTGTTGATGTTGCGCACCGTAGCCGCTGCTCCGCCCAGCGGCAGCTTCAGCTTCGACCGCCCCATTCCTTCCGGGTAGTAGACATAAATTTCGCGGCTTCCCGCACGCACTTGCTCGCCCGCCGGACCGGCCGCTCCGCGCAGCTGCTCGACCGGCGGCTCGCCCGTCAGGAAAGCAACCTGAGTCTTCTCAGGTTCCTTGCCCCGAAAGGGATTCGCCTCAAGCGTTGCCCGCATCTCCGCCGGGGTCCGCACCATCACATCGATCTTCTTACCCATCTTCGCGAGCAGCGCCCTTTCTAACCCGTGCTGTACGGCATCTTCCGTCCATCCGCACTCGAAGATAACATTGCCGCTCTGGATATACGTCCGCACCTTCGCGAACCCAAGCTCCTCACACAGGGCGGCCAGGTCTTTCATCGCCAGAACACCTGTCCCGCCCACATTGATACCGCGCAGCAGCGCAATATAGACCGCCATCGTGTTCTCCCCGATACCGCTTTCTTTCAACGACGACTATTCTGGCACAGCGCCGGTACGCTTTACCGTGACATCCGGCAACAAGACATTCGCAGACCGGGGGGCAGGTTAGCCCTGGTGCCCGTACTCGTTTCTTAAGCTCCGGCGCATCACGATGGCTTCAGCGCATGATCCTGGACGAGTCTACTCCACGCCGCGCTGTATCATCTCCGCCAAGTCCCGGGACGAGATTCCATCCTTCGAGTACCGCGAAGCACAAACAGGCTATCTCAACGGTGACACGACGACGCCTGAACAGGAATCCATCGCCCCGCCCCGAACTCCCAACGGCAGGCTAACTCAACGCCGGTGACTATCAGCCTGCAGCGACGGTGCTGAGCACTACCGCATGCTCGTCACCCCGGTCTTAACCGCGACCTTCCACGGTGCCGGAGGTGGAAGAAGTAATCTTCCATCCCCGATGTCCAGCGGCATCCATAGGTAGCGCGAGTCCCACAGCGCCTGCGGCTTCCAGATATCACCCATGTAGATCACCGATGTTTTTTTGGTGCCCTTCAGTTTAAACAGCATGGTCGGCTGCGATCCGTAGGTGTTGGTCTGAGGCGGGGCGATGTCCTGAAAGCTGGACCATGGCCCTTGCAGGCGATGCGCCACGGCATATACATCCGGGTTCGGTCGCCAGCCGGTCATATGCGAGCCGATGACGTAGTACCAGTCGCCGAGATGTACCAGTGCTCCTCCTTCCAGTGGTGCCTTCACAAAGCTTGTCTCTTCCGCGACACCGAGGTCGTCCGGGGTAAGTTTTGCGATGAAGAAGCCCTTGGTCGGCCGCGACTCGAAAATAAGATAGGCCGCGCCATCATCGTCGACGAACTGGCCGATGTCTCGACTCTCCTGGTTGAGCGGACGAAAACTGCGTACAAACGTATAAGGTCCGCAAGCCGAGCGGCTGGTTGCTATCCCCACACGCGCGAACTTGTAGGCCCTGTCATCCAGGTGAAAATACATCACAAACTTCCCGGTATGCGCTGCGTAATACACCTTGGGCCGCTCCAGTACCCAGCCCGGCCCCAGGTGCTCGGGGTCGGCCAGTACCAGCGCGTCTCCGTGACTCGTCCAGCGCATCAGGTCATGCGACACGTAGCAGGAGACGGAGCGCTTTGCCGGATCCTCACCCTGCGAGCGGTCTTCTCCAAACCAGTAGAAGTGCCCGCCATTGCGAATCACGCCTCCGCCATGGGCTTCGATCTCAGCGCCCTGCGTATCCTTCCACACCTCTCCGGGGCGCACCGCATCAACGGCTGCCTGGGTAAGTCCATGCATCCAGGTAAGAAAGAAGATCACGAGAAGAACCGGACGAGTAGCACGACGACAGCGGCCCATGGCAGATATCCCTTCCAGAGTGAGTGTGTACCGGGTAACAAGGGTGAATGGCGTGCCGGCAGTCCAGCCCCTCATCAGCGTAAACGGGCCGCCGGCAGATAGATGCTCCAGCGGCCCAGCTTACAGCAACGCTCTTGTCCGGTGCCGCCATGCCCCGGAGGTGCAGCGGCCGGCATCTTCACCTCGGCCTGGGCGATAGCTCCCGCGGGCAGCACCAGCAGCGCGGCAAAAACCTTGCGCATGCCCCCATCCCGTCTCTTCCAGTTCATCGTCCGTGCGGCGAGTCTTCCTTGTCTGATGGCGCCTTCGCTGGAAACTCCTGCTGAAAGAGCCGCTGCATCCATGCGCGATGGGCTGCGATATAACCGGCGAAGCTTTCCGGATGTGCAGGATCGAAGCGAGGCTCGGAGGACCAGTCCACGTCGGAGGGCTGCAGTGGGTTCGTCCCTGCCGTATCGTCCGATGGCGGATCAGTGATGTTGCCGAAATAGTGGTTTCCCGTGAAGACGATCCCTTGCGCCGGACCCCAGCCGGGTGCGATCGCGTAACTGCCGTCGTCCTTCCGTGTGACGCTATGCCCGAAAGTGAGCGCGCCGTCGACATAGAAAGAGTTATCAACAAAGCGGGCGTTCTTCGACCAGCCGTCCCAGGCGCTCACCAGCAGCTGCACCTGCCGGTCACGGCCCACGTAGAAGAGGTTGCCCTCAACCAGCACGTCGTCGGCTCCGCTCAGGTTGACCAGCAATCCTTTGTCATCGCGGCTTATGTTCTCCTGCACAACCGTGCCGGTGTTGCCGAAATTCACTGCCTCGTTACGCTTCACCGGCGTGCAGATCAGCATGAATCCGCCGTCATTGTCATGGCTGTAGTTATGGACAAAGCGCGTATTGCGCGAGTTATAGTCAGAGTCGAAGCCTTCGCCGTCGCGTGTTCCCTTCGTCTCGAATGCCTCGTTCATCGTGAGCGTAGTATTGTCCGTGCTCCACTGCCATATCCCGGCGTTGTACTGTGCCGAGCGCTGGTTGCAGCGCTCCGCAACGTTGCCTTCGACCATGGCGCCGTCGGTAGCCCAGGGCACAATTCCGTCACCGCCTATGTCGTCCACGTAGTTATCTCTCACAACCACGTGCAGGCTGGGGAACCAGTGCGTCCGCGCAATGTTCGAGCTTTCCCCCACGATACCGGACCGGTCGACCTTCCACACGATATTGCGCTCGATCACAAGGTCATCGAAACGGCTCGGCACCTTCGTTCCATGAATGCGAAAGAGAATCCCGCCGTTGTCCTTGCGGGCGTCTGCGCCGTTTACATCGTGAACGTACAGGTCAGCGAGCACAATGTGGTGCGCCGTCCCGAAGTCTTCCAGCAGCACGTCGACGCCGCGGCGGATGGCGGTCTCCGGTCCGAGGTTGGTCACCGCAAGGTGGTGCAGCTCGATCTGCTGCACGTTTCGCAGCAGCACGGCATCGTCCACCGCCCCATCGCCCGAAATCACGGGCAGCGCTCCCTCGCCGTAACGGTCAAAGACGATCGGCTGCCCTGCCTTGCCGGAAGCGCCCGGCGCAAGCTGGCCGTGCCACACCCCGCCGGCACGGAACAGGATCTGGTCGCCCGGCAGCAGGTGAGCATGGTTGACCCGGTCCAGCGACTGCCAGGGCGTCGTGGTCGTGGTGCCGTTGTTCGCATCCGCGCCCTGGCTTGCATCGACATAGTAGGTCGCCGCACCGGCGGTGAACGGGACCGCGGCAAACACCGCAGCAACGATAAGTCGCCGAAGATTTACCATTCGAAACGAGCTCCGAGTTGCCCCTGGCGCGGGTTCCCCGTCGTGTCGGTCACGTGGCCGAAGTACGCGCTGCCGAACGTCAGGTTAGGACTGGCCCAGTAATGCCGGTTCAGCACGTTGAAAAACTCTGCCCGCAGCGTCAGGCCAAAGCGTTCCTGCGCGCCGAAGCCGAATCGCTTCAGCAGGCTCGCATCCTCGTCGTTATATCCCCAGGAGTGCCAGTTGTTATAGGCGACCGGGCTGTTGCCCAACTCGCCGTTGGCCGGATTGCTGAAAATCGCCGGATTCACAAACAGACTGGACGGATCGGCAGGGTTGATCAGGTCGATTTTCTTGAACGTGTTCTTGAAGCTGGCATTCGGAGCCACATTGGTCCACACGCCGCTCCAGCCGGGGTAGTAATTTTGCGCGCCGACCGCGCCGATAGGATCGCCGGACTGGTAGGTAAGAATCGCTCCCACCAGCCACCCGCCGGCCAGGAGATCTTCCACGTGGTTGCCGGACAGGAAGCGTTGCCCGTGCCCGAACGGGAGTTCGTAATTAACGTAGCCCTTTACCTGCTGCGTCGGCACCGAGGTGTCAGGATAGGATGCGTAGTGCTTGTACTGGTACGGGTCCTGGTAGCCGTTGCTCGCACTGTAGGTGTCGATAAACGCCGTGGTCGTATTGCCGGTCGTGCGCGACCCGGTGTAGCTCATATCCATGCTGAGCCCGTTCGCCTGGCGCTTGGTCACTTCGAATACAAACGACTGGAATGCCGTGGAGCCCAGCGGAGAATTGACGAAGTAGATCGGTCCATATGTATTTGCGACCTGGGGGTAAGGGTTGATGGCCTGGTAGGCCTCGCCTGCCCACCCCGCGTAAGGAAAAGGCACGCCTGCCGTCGCTGCGCTGCCTGCGTCCGAGACATAGTCCTCCACCTGGCCGGAGTTGTACAGCGAGGAATACCGTTGCCAGGTCGGGTAGTTGTAAGGATCCAGCGCTCCGTCATGCAGCTTGCGCCCGATGTTGCCGATGTAGCTGACCTGCAGCACCATGGTGTGGCCCAGCTGGTATTGCGCGTTGACGTTCCAGTTCTGGGTGTATCCCATCGTTAACGAGTCCGGATCGATCGAGGCCGGCCCGTACGGCACATAGGGAGAGTTATCGTTGCGGGACGTGAATGTACTTACGCCCGGGTACCCGTTGTCCCAGTTGAACTGGTAACTGTTCGTCATGGCCGGGGGGAGCACCTGGTTGATCGCCTGGTAGCCGGTCGAGGCTGAGTACGGAACCGCCCCGTAGGTGTTGTTGCCAAGCGGCACATAATAGAGGCCATAGGAGCTGCGCAGCACGATCTTATCGGTCAGCGCGTAGCTGGCTCCGATGTGGGGACCGAATTGCCAGAAGTTCTTATTGATCTCAAACGTCTGGCTCGGACTCGTCAGGTACTGCATCGACCCGAGATAGGGGCCAAAGTTCGTGTTTTTCGCCGACGTCGTGAAGTTCGACCAGTAGCCTTGCGTCTCGTGCTCCGGCATCGGGATGTCCCACCGCAGTGCAACATCGAGCGTGAGCTTCGGTGTCAGCTTGATCGCATCCTCCCCGAAAAACCCGTATTCTTTGCGCCGGCCGTACTGGTTAAAGGGAGTAGCGAGGCTGGCGCTGTACACGTCGCCGAGAAGAAAATTGGCGAAACCGAACCCGGTCACGGACTGGATCGCAGGCGTCGCGGGAGTCCCGCTCAAGTTGCTGAAATTGAAGGTGAGCTCTCCGCCTTGCGTGTCATCGTTCAGACCTATCCCGCGTAGCTCCAGACCAAGGTTTACCTCGTGGCGGCCGTGGGTCCAGGTCACCGTGTCGTTCAGTATCTCGTTGTAGGCAACATAGCCGCTCTTGGGCGTGTAGGAGCTGCCGATCTGGCCCTCCCCGACGCCGTTGACGGTGCTGCCGAACGTGATCAGTGGAAAATTAGGGATCGACTGGTCCGCGCCCAGGCCGATCTGTTGCGGCCAGTTGGTGTTCCCTGCGATCGATGTAAAAGGAACGGACTTGTTTTGGAAACTGTTGAACGTGAGCGAAAGCACATTCAGCAGGCTGGGCGAAACGGTGTACGCATCGCTCAGCCGGTAGGCGTTTGCAACCGTGGTTTGCACCGCGCCTGAAGCCAGTGGACCGCCATTGGTGGACCCCGCTTCGAACAGCCCGTTGCTTGTCACCAGGTCTGCATTGTAGCGAGGCCTGAGCGTGTAGATGTAAGAGGAGGTCACCCTGTTCTTAGTGGTAACGTCCCAGTCGTATTTGAAACTGAGCTGCGTCTGCGTGAACTTCGGATCGCCGTTACGCAGCGCCGGGTAGTTATCGATGGTCCTGTCACTGAAGGTAGGCTTGTAGTCCTGCGCATAGATCGAGGCGATCTGCTGCGAAATCGGGCTGATGCGACCGGAAGGAATGACGTTATTCGGAAATACGTCGCCGGTGGTCGGATCGAAGATCGCTCCCGGATAAATGGGGTGACCAGCCGGGTCGGTGCCCAGCGGCGCCTGGCTGGTTTGCAGAAGAGCGCTGAAGTCTCCACTGAGGAAGGCGGTCGTCGGCACCGTCTGCGCGCCGTTTGCCGTCGCGAAGTCGGACTGTGTATAGCGCTCGATCGCGCCGAAGATAAACATGTGATTGCGCCAGATGGGACCGCCAGCACTGCCTCCGTAGTCGAAGTAGCGGCTCGTCGGGGTGCGATATTCCTGGTTGTACGTAGCGCTGTTCGCCGGATCGGTGCTGTCGTAGTAGGAGCGGAAGTAGTCGTTGTCCCAGGTGTTGGCGTTCAGGAACTCGTTGGCAAGAAATCCGAAGGCGCTGCCATGCACGCTGTTCGTGCCGGACTTCAGGCTGAAGAGGAAGGCTCCGCCGCCGGTCCGGCCCGCCTCCGCGCTGATCCCGGTTGTATCTACCTGGAATTGCGCCACCGCATCCATGCTCGGCTCCGATTCGCCGATATGACCAACCTGGCCGGAATCGCTCGACGTGCCGTCGATTAATACTTCCTTCGTAAATGCCTGCGAGCCGCCGACCGACCCCGTATACTCGCTGCCCTCCACCGTCGGCGTGATCGAGAAAGCGAAAGCCGTAATATCCCGGCCGCCGTTTGCGGTGAGCGGTAGGTCGGTCACCACCTGGCTCGTCATGTTGGTGCCGAGCTCGGTCTGCGTCTCGAGAACCGGCGTCGCATTTACCGTCACTGTCTGCGTGTCGGACCCTACCTCCATCCGCACGTCGATCTGCGCCCGCTGCTGCACCTCGATGGCCACGCCGCTGCGATCGAACGTGGTATAGCCCGGCTTGACGTAATGGATCGTGTAGGTCGCGATCGGCAGGTTCGGTATGGTGTAGCTCCCGGACCCGTTCGATGTGCTCTCGAACCGGGCGCCTGTCGCCGGGTTGGTCGCGGTAATCTGCACCCCGGGAATCACGGCGCCGCTGCTGTCGGTAATCGTCCCGGTTACGGAACCATGGTCAGCCTGGGACCACGCAGGTACGGCCGCCGCGAGCAGCGCGAACAACCCTGCGCAGAGCAAAAAGAAGAGTGCTGACGTGCGGCGCACAGGCGCCTTCATGCCGCTTTGCTCAAATCGAACTCTGGAATTCATAGGTATCCCTCGTGCGGCCCCGGTCGGAACGATCTTCTTCCGCACCAAGACAGCAGGAAAGATAGCGGCGGAGGAACAGCGCAGTCATCCGACCAAAGTCGGACGATCTTAGGCTCGGCGCACGTCGGTCACAGGTGCGCGAGACCGCGCTGGAGCGCGGCGATGACTGCCTGCGTTCGATCCTGCACGTTCAGCCGCGTCAGGATCACGCCCACGTGGCATTTCACCGTCGCCTCCTTTATCCCGAGAGCGCTGGCAATCTCCCGGTTTGAGCGTCCGGCCACCAGCAGCGAGAGCACCTCGCTCTCGCGCGCGCTCAACTCTGAGCTGGGCGTCCTCCGCGCCAGTGCCTCGCTCACCGCGCGCGGCAGGTACAGCTCGCCGGCATGCACGCGATGGATGGCATTCAGGAGGACTGTATGGGACATGCCCTTGATGATGTACCCGCGCGCCCCGGCCTGGAGCGCCTGGTGTATATCTTCGTCGCCTTCATACGTCGTCAGCGCGATCACACGCGCCTCCGGCGAGCTCAGGCGAATGGCGCGGATCGCCTTTGCGCCGCCCATGCCGGGTAGCCGAAGGTCCATCAGCGTGACGTCCGGCTTCTGCGTCGCATGCAAGGTGACCGCCTCCTCACCTGTGCGGGCCTGCCCGGTGACCACCATGCCCGCGCTTGCCTTCACGATCGCAGCGATGCCGATACGCACCAAGGGATGATCGTCGACGATCAGCACGCGAATAGGGTGCTTCTCTCCTGAGTTCCTGGTCATGATGCTCTCCATGAGGCTGCGGCCGCTTCGCTCCGCATGCGGCGCGGCAACCGGACACATATGACTGTCCCTGCGCCGGGCCTGCTTTCGAGCGAGAACTTACCCCCGATACGCTCTGCCCGCTCCTGCATACCGCGTACGCCATAATGGATCGGGTCCAGTTCCATCGCGTACTGCGAGCCGTCAAACCCGATGCCGTCATCCTCAATGCGCACACTCATGCCGTCCTCTGCAAATTGCAGACGCACATCGACCCGCGCGGCGTAGGCGTGCCGCGCGGCATTGGCCAGCGCTTCCTTCACAATCATGACCACTGCATGCGCGGCGTGCCCCGGCAGCGCATACGCGTGCCCGCTCACCGTGCAGTGCACCGGCACGCCAGAGTGGTTCCCTTGCTGCCGGGCCAGCTCTTCCACAGCGCCTTGTATCGAGCCTGATTCGCCGCGCAGCGAGCTGTGCCGCAAATCCCACACTGCGCTGCGCGTTTCGTCGATCGTCATACAGACCTGTTGCCGTGCATGGTCAATCAACTCGTGGCAGAGGGCCTTGTCCTCAAAGTCCAGCTTTGAGATCGCTTCGAGTAGCGTCGAGACGCCGACACAATCCTGGATCAGCGTGTCGTGCATCTCGCGCGCGAGCCGGTTGCGCTCCTGGAGCACGGCATGGAACCGGATGCCGACCTGCCGCACGCGGACGCGGTGGGCCGCGGCAAAGGCCAGCAGCAGCGATGAAATACAGATCAGCGCGAACCACTCTGTCTTGTAGAAATGAGGCTGCTGCACGAGCGTCAGAGCGGCCGCCGAGAAGACGGATGGGTTGCCTGCCTCGTATGCCTGCACCTCAAGCCGATACCTGCCGGGATGAAGATTCGTGTAGGACGCTGTTCGACTGGCCGAGGCGTCATTCCAGCCGTGGTCGAAACCCTGCAAGCGATAGCGATAACGCAGTCCCTGCTGCGAGCGGAGCAGGATGGCCGCAAATCCTACTTCAAGCCGCGCCGTTCCCGCCGCAAGTTTCAGTGATCCACTGAGCGGCCGCGGCTGCCCATCCACAAGGATGGAATCGATCACTACAGGAAAGGGAGGCGCATCATCGTGAGCGGTGCGCGGAGCATGAATCCGCACCGCGCCCTTGTTGCTCGGGAACCACGCATCTCCATGCGCATCCAGGAAGCCCGCAGGCTGCATGCCTCCGTACAGAATTGCCGAGCCGAAATCCTGCGCGGTCGCGTAAAAGGTCACGCTGAGCGGCGCATGCTGATCTCCGCCCTGCTCGTCCACCAGCGCGCGCCCGCTTACCCTGGCCACGCCATCCGGGCTGCTGAGCCATAAGTAATTTGAAGCGTCGCCGATCACCTGGTAAATCACATTCTCAGGCAGGCCCTCCGCCGTGGAGTAGTGCGTCAACCCACGGTGCGCAAACCGGTACAGTCCATCGCTGGTACTAATCCAGATCGCACCCTGTTCGTCCTGGTAAAGACTCCAGATCTTCTCGCGGCTCAGCGCCTCCGTCGCAGGATTGCTGAGAAAATGATCACTGCGCAAAATGCTGAGTCCCCGGCTGGTGCCGATCCACACCTCACCCCCTCTATCCTCGAGCAGCGCCGTCACGCTGAAGTACGCCAGCCCTTGCGGCGTGTTGTATCCCCGGATGCCGGTTGCCATGATGTGGTCCACTCCCCCGTCCGTGCCCACCCACATGCTCCCGTCCCGCGCCTGCAGCAGCACGCGCGGGAAGTTGTTCGACATGCCGTTTCGCACCGCATACTGCTTTACCTGGCCCCTTGCAATCCGGAACAACCCCTCCCCGTTTGTTCCGGCCCAGAGCGCCCCGGCTCGATCGCGCAACAGTGTACGCACACGCGCTCCCCGCGGCAGACCCGGAATACTCGCTCGTTCCACCCGGTCGCCGTGGATATGGAATAAGTGCGTCGCCGCGCACCACACGCTGCCGTCGCTGTCGCCGGAAATCGTCTCAAACTGCGCGTCTTCCGCGCCCGGAAATGGCAGGATGGTCACGGGCGAAGCAGCCAGCCGTTCCAGGCCGCCCTGCATGCCGAGCCACATGTCACGCTCGCGATCCTCGAAGATGGCCAGCACAGAGTTGCTGGGCAGCGCAGCAGGGGCTACGGCGCGTTCAAGCCGGCCATGCGCATAGCGCGCCACGCCGTCCCCCAGGGTCCCGATCCACACCGCACCGTCCGAGCTTGAACGCAGTGTCTGGATCGTCCAGTCCGGATTGCCGACAATTTTGAGACGGCTCATCGGGCCGAGAGTGTCGAGCACCCGTATGCCGGAAAGAGTGCCGAACCAAAGCTTGGTGCCGCGACTTACAATTGCCGTGACCAGGTTATGATTGGGTCCGCCGGGGAACGGAATCTGCCGCACCGCGCCCGAAGGACTCAGCCGCAGCAGCAGTGTCCCGCCGACCCACAGGTTGCCCCGGGGGTCCTCCGCAATCGCGCGCACGAAAGTCGCCGGTATTCCGCGCACGCCATCGACCCGCTCCAGGTGGTGCCCGGCCACCTGGAACAGGCCTTGGTCGCCCCCCACCCAGACCAACCCGCGACTGTCTTTAAAGAGAACGCGGACAAAGCTATCACTTCGACCGTCCGGCATGGGAACGGCACGGAACACCCCTGCCTTGTACCGATACAATCCCCCGCCCTCTGTGCCGATCCAGACGCTGCCATCGTCGTCAGCCAGCAGGCAATTGACGCTGCTCTCCCCGAGCCCTGGCGTGTTCGCGTGGTCGAAGATCACAAACTGCGATCCATTGAAGCGGAGTAAGCCGCCTTTGGTGCCGATCCATAAGTAGCCGTCCGGGGTCTGGGCCAACGCTTGTATCGTCTGGTCCGGCAGACCATCCTGCACGCGCCATATCCTGTGCGTGGCGGAGGAAGACAGAGCCGGTGGAATATCAAGCGCGTACGACATACCCGAACTCGTCAGCAACAAGACGCTCAGGATCAAAAGAAATCTAACTCCATTGCTCATGATGGATCGAATCTATGCAACCAGAATCACGATTGTCATCCAGTTGTGGAGTCTCAACAGGTTACTGATATCGATGCCTGAACGGCGGATGGGCGGCGGCAGGCCGAGACTACGCTGCGGCCGGCGACAGGCAGGGCGCGTTGCTGAGCATGCTGGCACGTACGGCGGGCCTGAGCCCGAGTTATATGCACCCTCGCGAGGGCGCAGGAGCGGCAGGTGATCCCCATTGTTGGTCAGCACATGCGGCCCCGGGCCTGGCCCTCCGCCGCATGCTCGTCGCACCACCGCAACCCGCATTTAAATGGGATTTTTCTCTCGGCCGGAGTATTCGCCACTTCTGTGCAGCCGCGGCAACAGCACCCTCGGGGAAACCATCCTAAAACAATCATGCAGGCGGGCTTCTGCCTGGTTATGCAGCGTCCGCGCAGCCAGGTCAGCGCGCATTCACCGGCCGGGCGCATGTTTCTCAACCTCGCACGATCCTACCCGCTCAGGAGTTTGCATGCCGCCGGTCGCTCCCACCTTGTCCTCGTCTCTCGCCGAAGAACTGACGCAGCGTTTGCAGGAAGGCACGGACGCAGAGGTCCGCTTCGACAATGCATCGCGTGCCCTCTACGCATCCGACCTGAGCCACTACCGCCAGGTGCCGATCGGCGTGGTCATTCCCAGGTCCATCGACGACGTGGTCGCCACGGTCGCCATCTGCCGCGAGTACGGTGTGCCCATCTTCGGCAGAGGCGCGGGCACCAGCCTCGCGGGACAAACCTGCAACGTCGCCGTCGTCATCGACTTTTCGAAGTACCTGAACAAGCTGCTGGAGTTGAACCCGAAGCAGCGCTGGGCGTGGGTCGAACCCGGACTCATTAACGACCAACTCCGCGGCGCGGCCGAAAAGCACGGGCTTACCTTCGCGCCGGATCCCGCCACGCACGAATACTGCACGCTCGGTGGGATGATCGGCAATAACTCGTGCGGTGCCCACTCCGTGCTCGGCGGTAAGACCAGCGAGAACATCGAAGAGCTCGACATTCTGCTCTACGACGGCACGCGCATGACCGTCGGCGCGACAAGCGAGAAGCAGCTCAAGGACATCATCGCTGCGGGCGGCCGGCGCGCGGAAATCTACGAGGCTCTGCGCAACCTGCGCGATGCGTATGCCGACGAGGTACGCGCCCGCTACCCAAGTATCCCTCGCCGCGTCTCCGGTTACAACCTCGACTACCTGCTTCCCGAAAACGGCTTCCACGTAGCCCGCGCGCTGGTTGGAACAGAAAGCACGTGCGCCATCACGCTCCGCGCGAAGACCAGGCTCATTCACAGTCCGCCACACCGGGTTCTGTTGTTGCTGGCCTACGGGAGCGTCTTCGATGCAGGCGACCAGTCGCCGCGAATCAACCAGCTCGGCCCAATTGCGATTGAAGGCTTCCAGCGCCGGGTTATCGACAACGAGCGCCTGAAAGGCAAGCAGCTGCCCGGACTAAGCTTGTACCCCGACGGCGATGCCTGGCTGCTCGTGGAGTTCGGCGCCGACACCCGCGAAAAAGCGCTGGCGCTGGGCCGCAAAGCCAGACGCTGGGCCGAGCGCCATGACAAAAAGCAAGTGGGCCTGCGCCTCCTTGAAGACCCCACCGACCAGAAGCATGTGATTGAAGTCCGTGAGCTGGGCCTCGGCGCTACGCGGGTGCCTGGCATCACGCCCGACACCTACACCGGATGGGAGGACGCAGCCGTTCCGCCCGCCAGACTCGGTGCCTACCTGCGCGACTTCTACGCGCTCTGCGAAAGGTACGACTACCTCGTTGTGCTTTACGGCCACTTCGGTCAGGGCTGCATGCATTGCCGGATGGACTTCGACCTGAAAAAGAGCGAAGGAGTGGCCAAGTACCGACGCTTCGTCACCGAAGCCGCCGAACTGGTGGTGCGCTACGGCGGCTCGCTGTCGGGCGAGCACGGCGACGGACAATCCCGCGCGGAGCTGCTGCCCATCATGTTCGGCCCACGCCTGGTGGAAGCGTTCGCCAGGTTTAAGCGCATCTGGGATCCTGCCGGCAAGATGAATCCCGGCAAGATCGTCGATCCTTATCCCCTGGACACAAACCTGCGCACCGGACCGGACTACAAGCCGAAAGCGCTGCCCACGATCTTCCAGTTCCCCGATGACGGCGGCAGCATGGCGAGCGCGACGGAGCGCTGCTTCGGAGTGGGCAAGTGTCGCAAGCTGGAAGGCGCCACGATGTGCCCCAGCTTCCACGTGACGCGTGAAGAGAAACACTCCACTCGCGGCAGAGCGCGTTTGCTGTTCGAGATGCTGCGTGGCGAAACGATTCCCGACGGCTGGCGGGACGAGGGCATCAAGGAAGCACTCGACCTGTGCCTAGCCTGCAAGGGCTGCAAGGGCGACTGCCCGGTGTCGGTCGACGTCGCAACCTACAAGGCCGAGTTCCTGGCTCATTACTACGAAGGCCGGGTGCGCCCCGCAGCCGCTTACAGCATGGGCTTGATCGACAGGTGGGCAGCGCTGGGTTCCCGCTTCCCGGGCCTGGCGAACCTTGCAACGCAAACGCCTGGGCTGAGCGCGATCGCCAAAAAACTCGCCGGTGTGACGGAACATCGCACGATGCCCGCCTTTCCTCCGCAAAGCTTCAAGCAATGGCTGAACGGCCGCCCCACGCCAAGCGAACGGAGCGTACGCGGCGAGGTCATCCTGTGGGCCGACACGTTCAACAACTACTTTATGCCCCACACCGCCCAGGCGGCGCTCGCGGTGCTGGAAGATGCCGGCTTCCGGGTGCGTGTGCCGCGCGAGCAGCTCTGTTGCGGCCGCCCGCTCTATGACTTCGGCATGCTCGACGAGGCCAAGCTCTACCTGCGCAAGGTCATGGCTGCCCTCAAGCAAGATATTGCGGCAGGCACGCCGATCGTGTGCCTGGAACCGAGCTGCGCCTCGGTTTTCCGCGATGAGTTGCGCAACCTGTTTCCCGCAGATGAGGAAGCGCTCAGGCTCGGCAGGCAGGTCGTGCTCTTTGCGGAGTTCCTCGATCGGGTTGGCTACAAGCCGGCAGCGATCGCGCTGGAGGATGGAAGCAGACGGCAAAAGAAATCGAAATCCGACCAGCCTCCTGCGCCCAAAGCCCTGGTGCATGGCCACTGCCATCACAAAGCATTGTGGAGCCTGTCGCCGGAAGAAGCTTTGCTGCAGCACACGGGACTTGACGCCCAGGTGATGGACAGCGGCTGCTGCGGGCTCGCCGGATCCTTCGGCTACCAGGCCGAACATTACGACGTTTCCATGCAGATCGGCGAGCAGGTGCTTCTGCCCAGGGTGCGCTCTGCCCCGCTCGATACGTTCATCGTCGCGGACGGCTTCAGTTGCCGTCAGCAGATCGCGCACGGTACGGCACGCCGGGCGCTGCATACCGCGGAAGTCCTGCAGATGGCCTTGCAGTCGCGGCAGCAGCCGCTGCCGCGCAACGGGCGCGCGGTCGAGAGCGGACACACGCAGCCGGAGCCCGCGTTTCCCTGGCTTGCCGCGATGGCGGCTGTCGCCGGCGGCACAGGCCTGTTCTACCTGCTCTCGCAGCAGAAGGGCTCGCGGGCAGGTTCACAAACCACAAGCAGGCAGGCAGGAGAAAACCATGGCCGGTAAAGCGGAATTGCTAAGCTTTCTCGACAAGCACATATTCCACCCAATCCTGAACGCCAAGGATGACAATCTCGGCAAAAAGCAACGCGAAGAGCTCGAGGACGTAAAGAAGCGCACCGCGGCGGAGCAGGCACGCTTCCATGGCTACGACTCCGCCGAGCGGATTGTCGCGATGTACAAGGATGATCTCTCATCGGAAAAAGCGAAACCCGTCAACGCCCGCCTGCAGGATCTCGGCCTGCCCCGACTCGTCGATTTCAAAGAGGACTTCCTTAAGCTTGCAGGGGAATGATCGATTGAATGACCAGCACCGTTTGCTTGCGGCAGAACCTCAAGGAACACCAGGCCTGGCGCATGCCGCGCCGGTTTCCACTGAGCGGCATGCGTGCGGCATGACCCTTGTACGCTTCTGCGAGCCGGCCAGATCGATGCCATGCCGATGACCGTCCTCAGCATCGCGTTTCCCTTCTCGCCCGTGTCACCCGAGGCTGTCGGCGGGGCGGAGCAGATCCTGAGCGCGCTCGATGAGGCACTCTGCGCCGCCGGGCACACCTCGCTTGTGGTGGCCTGCGAAGGCTCGCGTGTGGCGGGCGAACTCTTCTCATTCCCGCTGCCTGAGGGTGAGGTGTTCGATGAGCCTGCGAAGGCCTCGTGCAGGCGTCGCGTCCAGGCCATGATCGACCGCGTCTTGCTGTCGCGTCAGGTCGACCTCATCCACATGCACGGCCTCGACTTCGGCAGCTACGCGATTCCCGCCGCAATCCCGGTGCTGGTCACACTGCATATGCCGACCGACTGGTACCAGCCCGAGTGCTGGAGCAGATTCGGCGCACACGCGCAGTTCTGTTGCGTCTCGCAGACACAGCGGCGCTCCTGCGGGCCCGGCATGCGCAGGGTGTGTGTCATCGAGAACGGCGTCGCGCTTCCGCCCTTGCCGGCGCAAATACCGAAGGGTGATTTTGCATTGGTAATGGGCCGCATCTGTCCTGAGAAGAACGCAGCCGCGGCGCTCGAGGCAGGTACGCTCGCGCGTACACGCGTGCTGATAGCCGGGCAAGCCTTTGCGTACAGCGAGCACCTGCAGTATCTACGCAACAACATTGAGCCCTTGCTGCACAGCGCTCGCGGGGATCTGAACCACGCATTTCTCGGCCCGCTTGCGTGCGCTCAACGCCAGGAACTGCTCGCACAGGCGAAGTGCCTGCTGCACCCCACGCTGGCGCCGGAAACCAGTTCGCTGGTCGCGATGGAGGCCATGGCCGCGGGAACGCCCGTGATCGCCTATCGCTCCGGAGCCCTGCCGGAAATCGTGGAAGACGGCGTGACCGGCTTCCTGGTCGACACCGTGGAAGAGATGGCAGCGGCCATTGCGCAAATGCACACACTCTCTCCCGCCGCGTGCCGGCTCGCGGCCGAGCGGCGCTTCAGCAGAGAGCGTATGGTCGCACGCTACTTCGAGTTATACGAAGCCATGCAGCATCCGGACAGGCGATGCTATGCGTAACGTCCACTATGCCGTCCTTCGATCGACAGAAGAGCTTGAAACCTTCCTGCCTGCCTGGACAGAGCTGTGGCAGAAGGATGCAGAGGCGACACCGTTTCAGCGACCGGAGTGGCTGCTGCCCTGGTGGCGGCAGTTCGGCTCGTCCGACCTGCGCGCCGTCGCAATCAGGTACGCGGATTCCGTGGTCGGATTCATCCCGCTGTATCTCTACCGGGAGCCCGGCTCGCAGGAGCGGCAACTCCTGCTGCTGGGTGTCGGCACCACGGACTATCTGAACGGTGTCTTTGCGCCGGAGTGCAGCGTGGAAGATATCCGGGGTGCGCTCGACCTGCTGCGCGCAGATGAGGGGTGGGATGTGTTGTACGCGTCGCAGCTGCTGCCGCAGTCGAAACTGGCGCGCGCGCTGCATGCATGCGCAGGGCAGACTGAAAACGCATTCGCAGGAGAAAGCTGCTCGCGGATGCCGGCCGTCGCGATGGCGGAGCTGCCGCCGAAAATTCGCAGGAACGCGATGTACTATCGCAATCGCGCGCTGCGGCTCGGCTCGCTCGAGCTTACCGTCGCAAATGCCTCAGACTGGGCCGACTCGTTTGCGGCTCTTGAGCGTTTGCACTCGTCTCGATGGCAGGCGCGAGGAGAACCTGGCGTGCTGGCCGACCCGCGCGTGCTCGCGTGGCATCGCGAAGCGCTGCCTCTGCTCGAGCGCTGCGGGTGCCTGCGGCTCTGCTCGTTTCGTCTCGACGGCCAGGTCCTCGGCGTGCTTTACTCGCTCATCGATCCGCCCGCGCGGGCCGTGCGAACGCAATACTTCTACCTCACGGCCTATGCGAAGGAGCACGCGGATCTCCGGCCCGGCACGCTGCTGCTGGCTCTCGCGATCGAAGCCGCGGCGCGCGAAGGCGTGCAGACCATCGACATGCTGCGCGGAGACGAGGCCTATAAGCAGATCTGGCACCTGCAGCGCTTTCCTACCAGCGGCTTCGCTCTCCGCGCGGAGACCTCCCGCGCGCCTGGCGCTCGCTTCGCGCAGGCGTCGGTATGAGCACGCAGCTTTCAGCGAACGCCGGCCGGCTCGCGGTGCGATGGACGATCGGCGATGTGCGCGAGCGCGGCTTCGAGATGCTGCGGCTTTCGCTGGCATGCGCCTACCGGCTCTTCGGCCCGCTCGCGAAGTACCTGGTCTGTGTCAACTCGCTTTCGGTGGCCGAGGCTCGCGCACGCACCGGCTCTTTGCCGTTTGAGCCGGAGTGGCGCGAAGTAACGCGTGCTGACGTGCCGCCAGTGTTCCATTCTTACTTCGATCAAACCCTGATGGAAGGCATGGGATGGAAGCTGGTGCCGCTGCGCACGTTTCCAGATCGCTATGAGCTTGCGCTCGACAACGACTGCATCCTCTGGAGCTTGCCGCAGGCCATCGGCCGCTGGCTTCAATCGTCTGATGGATGCGTCTTCGCGCAAGATGTTGACCGCTGCCTGGGCAGCTTCGATGCGTTCTGCCCGCCGGGTGCTTTCAATGCGGGCATCCGCGGACTTCCCCCGGGCCAGGACTTGGAGCAGGCGTTGAGAGACGTCCTGGAGCGTGTCGCGAACGCATCTGGCAAAGTTCAACTCCTCGCGGAGATTGAGGAGCAGGGCCTGCAGGCCGCGGCCATCTTCCGCAGCCGGCCGGTGCTCTTGGTGCGGACCGGCGAGGTAAGTATCTGCTCACCCTTCTGGCCGCGCTCGCCGGAGCTCGGCACCTGCGGAGCCCACTTCGTCGGCATGAATGCGCACCATACCCCCTGGAATTACTACGATCGCCCCGCAGATGTGTGGCTTGAAGAACACTGGCTGCGTCATCGGCCCGCGCTCTATCGCAAAGCCGGTCTTCCCTGCTCATAGCACGCGAGTTCAGATATTCCGGAGCCCGCGCGCGTCCCCTTCCTGCATGTGGAAGATCTGGTACTCCCGCGTCCTGCGCGTCAGCCGCATGCCGTGGATGGCGGCCACCTGGTCCTCGCACCGCGGCCAAAGCAGCACAATGACGACCTCACGCGGGTCCTGTCTCAGGGAAGCGGCCAGGTGATCCAGAACATGCTGCATCGTCTCCCGTCCAAACGGGTTGAACAGGTACAGGACCAGCTTGCCCTGGGGGAAAACGAAGTCCTTTGCATTGCCATGGAGCGCGAGAATGTTCCTGCATGCCGCGCGCCCGGATCGGAAGTTGCGCAGATTCCGGAGAGCCTGCTCATGCAGAAGCGACGAGAACTCCACCCCGACGATTTGCTTGAACGGGAACTCCGCGGCGACAAACAAGGTGCGGCCTTTGCCGGAGCCAAGGTCGACAAAGGTGAACTCGCACAAGTCATCGGCAGGAACGTCCCGCAGCGCCTGCCGGATATGCCCCGGCCGCGCCGGCTGGTACAGTTCACTGTCCGGATGTTGATCCGTGCGCAGCCCGGCGGCCTGCAAGGTGACGTTGCCGGAGGTGCGTACGTTCCGGGTGCGATCGAACCACAGGTCGTCCAGGAACTCGCGAACATAGCGGATCGCGGGCTCGAACGCATCCATCTTCATCGGGAGCACGCTCATGCAGGCTTTGTCTTCTTCGCCGCTTCTAACAGAAAGCCCGAAGCCGTGCCACCCTAAACCGGCATCTGCTCTGAAGGATTTGCATAAGTGCTCAGGAATCTGGCTCCTCAGGTAGGACTCGAACCTACAACCCTTCGGTTAACAGCCGAATGCTCTGCCATTGAGCTACTGAGGAGT
>CAXTMY010000011.1:0-2738 GCA_964245565.1 uncultured Acidobacteriaceae bacterium
CGATCGTTCCCACGTTCACATGCGGCTTGCTGCGGTCAAACTTTTCCTTGCCCATCGCTGCTTCTTCTCCTGAATTGCCGTGCGAAATGTCCTGCTGAAACCGGACTGACTGCGTATCTTCAGTAGTACGCGTACACCTTCAAATACTTCGCCCTCAGCTCCGGCGCCACCTGCTCCACCAAGCTCAAATACTCCTCGCGGACATGCCCGCGGTCCGAATCGCCGAGGGCTGCGTAGCTCGCCGACGCTTCTGCGCCAAACAGCCCGCTCGCCAGGATCGCCTCAAACTGCCGGGCGCGCAGCCGGTTCCGCTGCAGAGCCTTGAGGAACCCGTCAATATGCGCCGAGGCGAACGTCGTATCGAGCGAGGCATGCACCCTGCTGTAGGTCGCCTCGTCCTGAATGGGAAGTACCGCTTGCTCAAACATGCGTTGCTGTCTCTCGCCCCAGACTATCTGCTACCGGAGTGGTCCGGATGATGGAGCGGGAGACGGGAATCGGACCCGCGACCAACAGCTTGGAAGGCTGTGACTCTACCACTGAGTTACTCCCGCGCTCCTGTGGGCCCGACCGCGCCCGCATCCTGACCCTGCCAAACTCTTCCCGCATCCTTGAAAATTCTGGAGCTGATGATGGGACTCGGACCCACGACCTCTCCCTTACCAAGGGAGTGCTCTACCGACTGAGCTACATCAGCCCTTCTTTGAACGGGCAAGCCCGCCCAAACCCAACTCCGCGGCTCATCCGCTCCGGCGCCCGGTCAACACCATCCGCAGCCCGAAACCGGCGAGCAAAACCAGCACCACGTCGCGCACCTTGCCCGCATCCATGGTAGCCCACGCCAGCAGTGCCGTACATCCCAGCACTCCCAACGCTACCCCCAGCCGCTGCGCACCTTCAAGACGCATCGGCCTTACCCAACACTTTGCGCCCACTGCGCGCCCCGGCCGAATGCGCCGGGGCGGCAGGGAAAAATTGTGGTGCACAGGGAAGGATTTGAACCTTCGTAGCTCCTAGGAGCGGCAGATTTACAGTCTGCTGCCATTAACCACTCGGCCACCTGTGCCCATTTGTACCGCTGCTTCTTTTCGCCCGGGCATGGCGTACTCCCGGCAGGCGCCTACACGCCTGCAGCGGAACACCCCTGCTGTTGAGCTTTGGTTTGTGGAGCTGGCGAAGGGACTTGAACCCCCGACCGTCTGATTACAAATCAGATGCTCTACCAACTGAGCTACGCCAGCCCTTCCGGGCGCGGCGCCCCTTTGAGCAAAAAATAGCAGCGCACGAAGTCTGAGGCTAGCACAGCAGGCGGCGTGCTGCAACGGCTGGCGAGGCGCTCACTCCCTCTGATCCTTTGTAACCCTCCGTGGCTGGCGACCCGCAGGCAGCAGCGCTGCCGCATGCTACCGTGTTGCGACGGGAGAAGATTGTTTTGGCACAGGGGACCATGGAAAGCGCGACCGGCATTGCCGCAGATGAGCCGCTCCATTATCGCGGCCACATCCTGCCGCTCGACGGCATCCGCGGTGCCGGGATGCTCACCGTGCTGCTCTTCCACGCTTTCTACGACTCGAACTACCCCGCGGCCCCCGGTTCCTGGCAGGCCTACTTCATCCATGCCACCTCGCTCGGCGCCGCCGGCATGACCATGTTCTTCTCGCTCTCGGGCTTCCTCATCACCGGCATCCTGCTCGATTCGGTCGACCGCCCGCACTACTGGAAAAACTTCTACGTCCGGCGCGCCCTGCGCATCCTGCCCGCCTACCTGCTCATGCTCGCCGTGCTCAAGCTGGGCCATTTCGTCTCCTGGCGTTTCGTGCTGGCCTGCGTGCTCTACATCGGCAACATGGCCCGGCTGGTGGGCGCGCGCTCGCAGGAGTACGGCGTCATGTGGACCCTCGCCGTCGAGGAACAGTTCTATCTCATCTGGCCCGTATTCGTTCGGTTCCTGAGCCGGCGGACTCTCATCCTGCTCACCATCGCCGGGGTCGTGATCACGCCGTTTTTCCGCCTTGCGCTCGGATGGGTGGGCATCGAGACCTTCCTCAACACGCCCTCCAACGTCGACTCCATCGTCTCCGGCGCCCTGCTCGCCTTGCTGCTGCGCAACGGCACTATCCACCGCGGCAACATCCGCAGAATCGCCCGCCTGCTCACCATTCTCGGCTCCGTCGCGCTGGTCCCGGTGCTCATCACCGCGCTCCACGGTTACGCCGGCAACAAGGCGGCAACGCTGCTGATGAACAGCTTCCGTCAGCCCCCGATCCTTGCGCTCTTCGCCGCCTACGCGCTGTTCGCGGTTGCGAAACACCGCAAACACGGGCCGCCGCCCAGCCCCGCACTCCGCTTCTTCGTCTTCTTCGGCGACATCAGCTACGGGCTCTACCTCGTACACCAGCTGGTTTTCCGCCTGTATGACAAGTACACGGCCCACACCGCGCTCGGCGGCTTCAACCAGAACTTCGGCCTGCTGCTGCTGCGCTTCCTGCTCACCGGCCTGGTCGCGACCGCCATCGCCTGGCTCTCGCGCCGCTACTTCGAGGACCGCTTCCTGGCCCAGAAAAATCGCCTCGCGCCCTACAAAGGCGACCCGCAAAAGGTCTCGATCCCCGAGCCGGGCGTCGCACCCGGGACTGAAACCTCGTAAGACCGCCTACGCGGCTTGCGGCCACTTCGTGGCGGGTGGCGTTTCGGTGAGGCTGCCGGCTTGTGTATGTGGGCCTCGCGATGCTCGGCAT
>CAXTMY010000011.1:2748-51894 GCA_964245565.1 uncultured Acidobacteriaceae bacterium
CGCCACCCGCCCCCGGCCTTGCCCCAAATTCGTCGCCCGCCCCACACCACGCTACCCCGCCACTATGTGGCCGCCTGCCGCGTAGGCGGTATTTGCTTTTCCCGTAGCGTACTCTGGATTTTTAGCCTTGTTCCCTGGAGCTTCTCTGGTGCGCTGGACCCGTGGACGCCTTATTCTGCTTATCCTTGTCGCCGTGTTCGCGCTCGGCACAGCGCTGTTCTTCTGGCGCAGCAATACCCCGCCTGAAGTCGCGAGCATCCTGCCTGAATCGCAGGGCATTCTCTACTTCAACCTGAGCCCCCTGCGCGCCGCGACCCACTTCGATCGCAAGCCCGTGCAGCACGCGCCCGACTACCAGCACTTCATCGACGCCACCGGCATCAACTTCGAGCGCGACCTCAACCAGGCCGCTTTCGCGCTTGACCGCCTGCCGGACGCGACCGGCCCCAACGGCGGCCTCGCGTTCTCCGAGGTCTTCGCCGGCCGCTTCGACGCGGCCCGCCTGGCAAACTACCTCAGCGGTATCGCCGGCACCACCGAGAGCTACGACGGCCGCACCATCTACAACATCGCGAACGATGGCCGCACCGTCCGCGTCGCCATCCTGCCCCACGGCATGGTCGCCATCAGCAACACGCCAACGGCCGAGCAGATCCACTCCATGCTCGACCGCGCCCGCACCGCGTGGCTGCCCTTCGGCGCGCCCGAGCCTGCCCTGCTCACCCGGCATTACGGCGATCTGCCTGCGCTCTCGCTCGCCTGGGGCATCGGGCAGATCGGCCTGCCGTTCGGCGACCACGGCGAGTTCCGAGTTCTCGGCCTCACGCTCCCGTTCCGCCTCGACGCGACGTTTGTGGCCTCGCTGCGCTGGACCGGCAGTCTTCGCCTGCGGATTGAAGAGATTGCGCCGAACGAGGCCTCGGCCCGCGCCTCGGCCGGCGCGCTGAGGGGTTTGCTGCAGCTCGGCCGCTTTGCTGAGAACAACCTGCCCGGCCGCATGGCAAATGCCGACACCCGGGCCCTGCTCAACAGCGCATCGGTGGTGCAGTACAACGACCGCGCCGTGCTGAACGCGACCCTGCCCGAGAACCTGCTGCACTCGCTCGTGACCAGGCCCGACCAGCTCGCGCCGAATAACAGCCGTCCCTGATCCTGCTCGCATCGGCGCTTGTTTGCTCCTGCCCGGCTTCGCGCACCGCACCACGCGAAGTTGCAGCAGTTTCGAAGTGAGCAGCTCAGAAGTTCTGAATCCCCCAAAGATTCAAGCCATGGCTAACCACCGCCGGCCACAGGCTCTTCGTGCGATAAGTGGCATACCCCCAGAGCAATCCGATCGGGAGGATTGTCAGCGCAGCCAGCACCGCGCTCCAGAATGAAGCCTCAGGATTCTGCGACCGGAACTGTGGAACGTGCGTGCAGGCCCATAGAAATGTCGCCGCCAAGAGTCCAAGCCCCTTGCTGTGAAGCGATGCTCCCAGACGTGTCTGGAGCAGCATTCTCGTGAATTCTTCCGGAACCGCAGCACCGAAACCGACAAGGAGAAAACGCCAAACGCCATAAGCGTGGATTGAGCTTCGCCAGTGCGACGTTTCAGGCGCAGCCGCAAGCGTGATGCCGCCGACTACTATCTGGAGTAAGAAGGGCAGATACCAGAAGTGCGCATTTACTCCCAGATCTTTGGGCCTGTAGCGATAAACAGCAAAAAAGATCAGCGCCAGCGCAACTGGAAACGTAAACAAGCTCAGCGCAGTAAGGAACGCGACCTTCTCCAGCCCACTGTGAACCGGCCATTCTTTGCTGAATCGAACAGCAAGCGGCGCGATACCGGCAAGCGTCAATCCAACGCAAAGGAACGACTCCCATGCGACAGACCCCTTGAGGGGAAAGCCGATAGCAGGCTCTGGTCTCATCAAAACGACCAGATCGATAAAAAACGCAGAGATCCACACGACAGCCACATACCCGATGGCCTGCCAGGCTCTGCCGCTCTGCACTCCAAGCCAGAGGATGAGAACAAGCAAAGCTAAAACACAAAAGGCTGTCGCTTGGTGATGGCGGCCCATGGAGCGATGACGGCGAATCGTTCTCAGGATCGGTGACCCGATGAAACCTATGCTGGCATGCATGCTTTCACCGCAAACTGAGCGGGCCGTCACACGGGGAAGTTGAGGCTAGCCCGTCCAGAGAACGATACGATCTCTTCTTCGCCGTGAAAAGCCTCTACTGCCCTCCGCCACCTGCCGACGAGAGCTGCGCTTCCTGCTGCTCCATCGTCTCCTTCAGATACTTGTGCGGGTTGACCGGCGTGTTGTCGACCAGGACCTCGTAGTGGAGGTGCGGCCCGGTGCTGCGTCCGGCTGAGCCGACATACCCGATCACCTGACCCTGCTTCACGATCTGCCCCGCTACCACTGCAAATGCCGAGAGGTGCCCGTATATCGTGGTGATCCCACCGCCATGATCCACAATCATCTCCCGCCCATAGCCGGTCGCCGGGCCGGCCTTGGCGACGACGCCGTCGGCCGGAGCATGGATCGGCGTACCGTAGGTGGCCGCGATATCCAGTCCGGCATGGAACGCACCCTCCCCGTTAAAGGGGTCCAGCCGCTCACCGAACGAACTCGTCACCCGGCCGAGTACGGGCCAGAGGCTCGGCGTCTGCGGACCGGACAAGACAGCATCCGCGTTCGTCGCAAACGGGTGAGGCGTGTACGTGAAGTGCGCCTCGAGGTGCGGCATCATCGCCGTGTTGCGCAGTTCGGCAAACTCGTCGACGCTTTTGGCATACGCCTGCTGGCTGAAACCATCGGTGCTGTCCGGGGAGCTGTCCGCGAGCGCCGGCACAGCAGCCGTCGCAATCGCCCTGGTGCTCCGCGCGTGGAAACCGTAAAGCGCTGAGACCTGGCTCGCCAGCGCTCCGAGGGAAGCAGCCTGGACATCCTTCTGGTGCACCTGCACCTGCAGCTTCGCGTAATCCTTGCGCAGCGCCTCGCTCTGCGAGCGCACCTGGTTGTAGCTCGCCGTCTTCAAAAGCATCCGGCTGTACGAACCCGCCATCCCGGCGATCGTGAAGGCGCCGACCAGCGCAGCGGCGACAAAGATATACGCGTAGCTAAGCGGAACCGGCACCTTGCGCAGGCGTCCGTCCGCTTCCCGTGCTACGAAAATGATGTAAAAGCGCTTCTGCAAACAACACCTGCCCCATGTGCCCGGTGCGGCTCGCGCCGCCCTCGTCCATTGCCGTCCATCCCACAAAAGGGTTCCGAGAACCGGATGGGGCAAATCGCTTCCACCCCCGACGGTAACAGCCGTCGTCCCGCCGGTCAACGCTCCCGCACCATTTCCTGCACCCCTGTCGACTCAATCAACTTGTCCAAAGTAACGTCCGTGCTCCCTTCTCACGAACGCAACTTTCCCCTTACTATCAACGTCGTGAAGAGCAAAGAGATCCTCTACGCCATCGATGAGGAGCTGGACCGCCTCCGCAAGATCCGCAACCTGCTCTGCGGCGCACCGGCAGATGGGCGCTGGAATGCGTCGGCCCGCGGCGCCCAGGCCAAGAAGCGCGTCCTCAGCCAGGAATCCCGCCAGCGTATCGTCGATGCCCAGAAACGCCGCTGGGCGGCCCGGACATCGACCTCCTGATCCCTGCTCCGCCACTGCTCCTGACAGCGTAGAAGTAGTCATGTCCCGTCCCCCGCACACGTCCTCTCGCCTGCACGAACGCAGTCTCATCGAGGCGCTGCGCATGCAGGCGGCCCTTGCAGCACCGGCCCGCCGTCAGAGGCTGCGCGTCGGCATCGGCGATGACTGCGCCATCCTGCGTTTACCCCCGGGCCACGAGCTCGCCGTCACCACCGACCTGTCGCTGGAGACTGTTCACTTCCGTCGCGACTGGCACTCGCCGGAATCCGCCGGCCATCGCTGCCTGGCGCGCGGGCTCAGCGACCTCGCCGCCATGGGCGCGCAGCCCCTCGCCGCGTTCCTCTCCATCGCCCTGCCATCCAGCCTCGCGGGCACGTGGAGCACGCGCTTTCTCGACGGACTGCTCGCGCTCGCACGCGAAGCACGCATCCCGCTCGCCGGCGGCGATACTGCCCAGGCGCCCCGCACCGGCGCTGCGGAGGGGTTGGTCTCGGCCGATATCCTGATGCTCGGCAGCCTCCCGTTCGGCACCGCGCTGCTACGCTCCGGCGCCCGCGCGGGCGACCGGATCTACGTCACCGGCGCGCTGGGGGGCGCGGCCGCCCAACTCGCCTCACTCAAAGCCCAACCTGCGGGAAAGCGGCAGCCGCGCAAGGCCGTTCCCGGCCAGCCGCAGCTTTTCCCCCAGCCTCGCATCACCCAGGGCCTGCGCCTGCGCCCGCTCGCCACCGCATGCATTGACCTCAGCGACGGCCTCTCGACCGATCTCGCGCACCTCTGCGCAAGCTCCCGCCTCAGCGCACGGATCGATGCCGCCGCCATTCCCCTGCACCGCCTCGCGCTGCGCCGGCCGAACGCGCTCGCACTCGCGCTCCACGGCGGCGAGGACTACGAACTTCTCTTTACCGCGGCCGCTTCCACCCGCGTCCCCCGCAGCATTGCCGGCGTTCCCATTCACCCCATCGGCCGCATGCTCCGTCCCGGCAAAGGGCAGCCCGCCATTACACTCGTCGCCGCGAACGGCGATCGCAGCGCTCTGGCCAACGAGGGCTGGGAACACTTCCGCGCCGCTCCGTAAGCGCCCGGCCGGCGGCCGGCAGTTGATAGCATCAGCAGCATGGCTCCCGTTCGTGTTCGCTTTGCACCGTCGCCCACCGGCATGCTGCACGTCGGCAATGCCCGCACCGCGTTGTTCAACTGGCTCTATGCACGCGGCCAGGGGCCCGGCAGCGCCTTTGTGCTCCGCGTGGAAGACACGGACGTCGAACGCAGCGAGGAAAAGCACGAGCTGCAGCTGATGGAAGACCTGCTCTGGCTCGGCCTTCGCTGGGACGAGGGTCCGGTCACCGGCGGCCCCTATGCGCCCTACCGCCAGAGCGAACGCCTCGCCATCTACGCGCGCCATACCGAGCAGTTGCTTGCCGCCGGGAACGCCTATCGCTGCTTCTGCTCGGTCGAGCAGCTTGAACAGGACCGCGCGCTCGCCCTGGCCACGCACCAGCCGCAGAACTACACCGGCCGCTGCCGCGCCATTGCCCCGCAGGACTCCGCGGCGCGCGCCGCGGCCGGGGAATCCTTTGCCGTCCGCCTCCGTATCCCTGACCACCCGCTCCGCTTCCACGATCTCGTGCGCGGCCCGGTCGAGTTCCCCAGCGAAACCGTCTCCGATCCGGTCCTCGTGCGCACCGGCACCGGCGCCGTCGGCGGCATGCCCGTCTACAACTACGTCGTCACCATCGACGACGCGCTGATGGGCATCACCCACGTCATCCGCGGCGATGACCACATCTCGAACACCCCCCGTCAGGTCGCCATCTACGAAGCCTTCGGCTGGCCGGTCCCCGAGTTCGCGCACCTGTCCACCATCCTCGGCCCTGACCGCGAGCGCCTGTCGAAACGCCATGGCGCGACCTCGATCGCCAGCTTCCGCGAGATGGGTATCCTTCCGGAGGCGCTCGTGAACTACCTTGCCCTGCTCGGCTGGGGTCCCGCAGGCGGCGACCGCGAGGTCTTCTCCGCCGAGGAGCTTGTCCGCGAGTTTCAGCTCGACCGCGTCACCGCTTCGCCTGCTGTTTTTGACTGGGACAAGCTGCGCTACCTCAACCGCCACTACATCAAGACCAACGACCCTGCGCGCATCCTCAATCTCGCGTGGCCTTTTTTCAACGCTGCCGGCCTGCTTCCACCGCGCGGCGCCGCACAGCCTGAGGTCGCCGGCTGGGCCGCTTCCATGCTCGCCCTGTTTCTGCACTCCATCGACCAGCTTGACGAGCTGCCGCACAAGGCCGCGTTCCTCTTTAACTTCAATCCCGCGGGAGCCGCAGCCGAGCCGGAAAACGCCGCCGTTCTCGCCACCGAGGGCGCGCGCAGCGTGCTTACCGCCTTTGTCTCCCGGGTCGAAACGCACACCGGCAACGTCACCCCGGAGCTCTTCAAGCAGTGGATGAACGAGGTCAAAACCGAAACCGGCGTCAAAGGCAAAGAGCTCTTCCACCCCATCCGCATCGCACTCACCGGCGCCCACTCCGGCCCCGAGTTCGACAAGCTGCTGCCCGTCATCGAGTTCGGCGCGGAGCTCTCCCTGCCGAAGCCGGTCCCCAGCGTCCGCGAACGCCTGCGGCGGTTTCTAGGTACGGTTTAGGCCGGCGGAGCTCCAGCCATGCCGGATGCGTTCGTCCGGTCGCACCAGCTTCCCGGCGAAATGGCATTCATCCGGGTTCCGGGGCGCTCAGCGCATAAAAACCAAGTGCCGCATCCCCCTGCTCCAGCACACGCACCCTGCGCAGCCGCCCATACTGCCCGGCTGGAGCATGCGCGGCAACAGCACCGGGCCGCTGCGGGCCTCTGACTGCACGCACCCGCCGGTGCTCCGCGACGACCACTCCACCCTCTGCAAGCAACGCCGCGCCCGCGCCGCCCAGCAACCCGAGCGTTCCTTCATACTCCCTGGCTGCTTCATACGGCGGATCGAGAAAGATGACCCCGAACCCCCGCACCTCGGCCGCACGCAGCGCGGTACCCAGCCAGCGCGAGACCGCCAGCCCCTCAACCCGCGCCCTCGACCCTACTCCAAGCACAGCCACATTCTTCCGCAGCGCTTCGAGCGCCGGTGCGGCCTGCTCCACAAACACGGCCTCCGCCGCGCCCCGGCTCAGCGCCTCCAGCCCGTTCGCGCCTGAACCCGCGTACAGGTCCAGAAATCGTGTCCCGTGCAGTCTCGGCTGCAGCACGTTAAACAGCGTTTCCCGCAGACGATCCGTGGTCGGCCGCGTCGCCAGCCCGCGCGGCGCCGCCAGCAGCCGCGACCGGAACTCCCCCGCTACAATCCGCATTTACCCATGCTAGAACCGTCACCCTCTACAATCAGGCAGGGGCCACGCGGCATTTACCCATCCGCCTGCCCGCGGAACAAGCTTCCAGAAGGAGTCACCACCTCAATGCGCGCCTGGAGCTTCCCTCTCGGTAGACCGTTCGGCGTCGAGCTCCGCATTCACGGCCTGTTCGTGGTGCTGCTCTTTCTCGCCGCCGTTTTTGCCGGCGCTACCGGTCCCGGCGGTTGGCGCGGCGCCGGTCTATGGCTGCTCGTCCTGTTCGCCGTCTGCGTCCGGGAGACCGCGCGCACGCTCGCTTCCTCCGCTTTCGGCATCGATATCCGCACCATCCTGCTGCTGCCCATCGGCGGACTGCAGGCGCTCACCGAGCCTGAGACCGAGGCGGAACCCCAGAAGCCGCGCGTCCGCTTGACTCTCGCGCTGATCGGCCCGGCAGCTAATCTCTTCGTCGCGCTGCTGCTCGCCGCACTGCTCGCCGGCGGCAGCCCGGGCATCCACCTGCTGGCGCACCCCTGGGTCAGTCCCGCGCGGCTGCTGCGTTCCGCCGTCTGGCTCAACCTTGCGCTCGCCGGGCTCCAGTTCATCCCGGCCTTCCCGCTCGACGCCGGCCGCCTTCTGCGCGCCCTTTCCGTCCGCAAGCATGGCGCCCAGGAGGCGAGCCGCGCCGCGCTCAGCCTGGGGCGCACGCTCGGCACCGTTTCCGCGGTGCTCGGCATCGGCCTGCTGCTCTTTCCTGACGTACCGCTGGCCGCCGCGGCCAGCCCCTGGCTCCTGCTCTGCGGCCTTTTTGTCGGCGTCGGCGCGCAGCTTGATGACCAGGGCACTGTCTTCCAGTCGGTTATCGACGTGGTCTCCATGCGCGAGGTCATGCTCACCAGCTTCAGTACCGTTTCCCCGTCTGACACCCTGCAGGACGCGCTCGAACGCGCCGTGCACTCACTTCAGGATGAGTTTCCCGTCGTCCGCAACGATGAGATCCAGGGCGTCGTCTCCCGCAGCGCCATCCTCATGGCCCTGCGCGCCAACGGCAACGGCTACGTGCAATCCGTCATGGCCCGCAATTTCCTCGTCGCGGCGCCGGATGACACCCTCGGCACCACCATCCGCCGCATGCGCGAAGGCCGCGTCGGCATGATTCCCGTCGCCAATGAACAGGGGAAGGTCCTGGGCATGGTCACGCTCCAGAATCTCCGCCAAAGCATGGTCCCCCTGCTTGAACAGCGCAAGCTGCGCGCCGCCGACGAAGGCAGAGGCCGCTAGCTGCCGTGAGCGCACCCACCGGCGATGACCACGAGCCGCCGCTTGCCCCCGGCCTCTACCTCGTGGCCACGCCCATCGGCAATCTTGAAGACATCACCCTTCGCGCCCTCCGCGTGCTTCGCTCCGCTGACCGCATCGCCTGCGAAGACACCCGGCAGACCGCGAAGCTGCTCAACCATTTCGCCATCCATACCCCCCTGGTCAGCCTGCATGCTCACAATGAGCACGCCCGCTCTGCCGAAGAGCTGCTCCCGCTGCTCCAATCCGGCGGCCGGCTCGCCGTGGTCTCCGATGCCGGCACCCCCGGCATCTCCGACCCCGGCATGCTCCTGGTCCGCGCGGCCATTGCTGCCGGCGTTGCCGTTTTCCCCATACCGGGCGCCAATGCGGCGCTTTCCGCGCTGATCGCCTCCGGTCTCTCCACCGAATCGTTTACCTTCCACGGCTTTCTTCCGGAAAAGTCCGGTGCGCGCCGCACCGCGCTTGAAACCCTCGCGTCCAGCGACGCCGCTCGCCCGGCAACACAGATCTTCTACGAAGCGCCGCACCGCATTCTCGACACCCTCGCGGATGTTCATGCTGTCTTCCATAACGGCGCGCGGGTCGTGCTCGCACGCGAACTCACCAAGCTCCATGAGGAGTTGCTGCGCGGCACCGCCGCCGAGGTGCGCGCCGCGCTTGCCGCCCGGGAGCGCGTCCGCGGCGAGATCGTCCTTCTGCTCGAGCTCTCTGCCGCCGCCCCCGCGCAAAATGCCGCTGCTTCCCTCGGCGCCCGCATCGCAGAGCTGCAAGCCACCGAAGACCTGAGCGAAAAGGACGCACTGAAGCGCGCCGCCCGGGAGCGGGGCATCGGCAAGAGCGACGCTTACCGCGAACTGCAGCGCGAACGCGCAGCCGCGCGTCCGCCAGGGCCGGCACGCTGAACCACACGCGAGGAACTCTGGAGCCTGGGTAAGAACCAGCGTCCCATTCGCATACCCGTCACAGCCGAAGCTTCACGCCTTCGATGAACGTGGGGGCTCCGGCTGCTGGACTGCTAGGACGTTTCACTCCTGGCGTAGAGCGCCGACTTCACGCTCCGGTGGCTTTTCCCGACGGAAAAGCCACCACGCACATTGCCGGTCTCTCTACCGGAGGAGTAAACGTGCTCTAGGCGGCGTGCGGGTGGAGGATGACCTTGGTCCAGCCTTTGTCCCGGGCGTTGAAATGCTGGTAAGCGTCGGGCGCATCGGCAAGCGGCAGCTCATGCGAGACGATCACCGACGGGTTGGCCTTGTCGTAATGGATAAGGTCGCGCAGCCGGCGGTTATAGGCTTTGACATTGCACTGGCCGGTGCCCATCTTCATGCCCTTGAACCAGAACTTGCCGAAGTCGAAGGCGATCTCGCCCTTCTTGGCGAGGTCATCCTGAGCGTTCGGATCCTGCGGCACGAAGACACCGACGACGCCGATCCTGCCGGTGGCTTTCACCGCGTCCACAAGCGAGTTCATCACCAGGTTGGGGACTTCCTTGCCCTTATTGTTGTGGCACTGGTAGCCGATGCACTCGGAGCCGCAGTCGGCGCCGAGGCCGCCGGTCAGCTCGCGGATCTGCTCACCAATCTCGCCGTCTTTCGTGTCGATGGGCGTGGCGCCAATCTTTTGTGCGAGCGCAAGCCGGTCAGGCTGGCCGTCCACGACAAAGATCTGGCTGGAGCCCTGGATGCGCGCCGACATCGCTGCCATCAGCCCGACCGGGCCCGCGCCGTAGATCAGGATGGACTCGCCGGGCTGCAGGCCGGCCAGCCGGGTCGAGTGCCATCCGGTCGGAAAAATGTCCGACAGCATCACGTAGTCCTTTTCCTTTTCAGACGCGTCCTCCGGCAGCTGCAGGCAGTTGAAGTCGGCGTAAGGAACGCGCAGGTACTCGGCCTGCCCTCCGGCGTACGGTCCCATTCCGGCGAAGCCGTACGCTGCGCCAGCCATACCGGGCATCACCGAAGGGTCGGCACAGGTGAGGCAAAACCCGGTGAGTCCGCGCTCGCAATTGGCGCAGAAGCCGCAGCCAATGTTGAAAGGGAGCACAACCTTGTCGCCCTTCTTCACGGTATCGACCGCATCGCCGACCTCAACCACCTCGCCGAGATTCTCATGGCCGAGGATTTTGCCCTTGGCGACATCGGTGCGGCCCTCGTACATATGGAGGTCCGACCCGCAGATATTGGTGGTGGTGAGCTTGATGACGACGTCGGTGAGCTTCTCGATCTTGGCGTCGGGGACAGTGTCGACGGAGACCTTCTTGGGGCCGTGGTAAACCAATGCTTTCATGGGGATGAAAGTCCTTTCCAGGTGGGGTGCTTACCAACTGGGATGCACAGCGAGATGCCGCTGACCACCCGCTCGGCCGGAAGCTCCTTGGACGAGGGTGTGTGCCAGTACCTGTTGAAAGTTCACACCTGGCTGCGGCGCAGCAGTGCGGCATCGAGGCTGAAGCGGCCGGGGCCGAGGATGGCAAGCGCGAGAAACGCGCCGATGTAGAGAACCGTAAGCTCGCCGTGGTCGGCGGTGTGGCCGAAAAACTGGAGATGGTGGACGAATACCCAGGCGACCAGCACATTAAAGAAGATGAAGAGCGCGGCCCAGCGGGTGGCGAGGCCGAGGATGACGAGAATGGAGCAGACGGCGTCGGAGATGAGCGCGACGACGAGCGAGGGGACCGGACCGATGTGAACGGGATTAGGGAAGTGGGCGGCCATCTGCGCGAAGTGCGTCGGTTTCTCAAGACCGTGCTTAAGAAACAGCGCGACGCCGAACCAGACGCGGAGCAGCAGCAGCCCGAGGCCGGTGCTGTCGCCGGACGCAACAGGGCCAAGCGTGAGCGCGCGGATGAGTCGTGCGGAAGAGCTGCGGTCATCGACGGTGGTCATGTGTGTTTCCTCCTGGAGTCATCCGGGTATGCACAAGGTCGGTTCTCCTACTTGCTGCGAGTGCCGGTGAGGCTCCGGTAAAGCTCAATCGTCTGCTCAGCGATCGCGGACCAGGAGAAGGTTTCCTCGACGCGCCTGCGCCCAGCCTCGCCGAACCTCTTCGCTTTTGCCGGATCGGCTAATAAGTCCGCGATCTTGCCGGCTAAGTCGCGGGCAAACGTATCGGGGTGGGTCGGGAAGGCGGTCACCGGGTCCTGGTCGAACGGAACCAGGTATCCGGTTTCGTTGTCCACGACCACCTCAAGGATGCCGCCGGTTGCGCTCGCAACCACCGGCGCCCGGCACGCCATCGCCTCAAGGTTGATAATGCCGAACGGCTCGTAGATGGACGGGCAGCAGAAAACCGCGGCATTGCTGTACAGCTGGATCGCCTCAGGCTTGGTGACCATCTTTTCGATCCACACCACGTGCGGGTTGACGGCCTGCGCCTGCTCGACCTTCTCACGCATTTCGGCGGCGATCTCCGGCGTGTCGGGCGCGCCCGCGCAGAGCACAACCTGCGTCGCCGGCGGTAAGTACCGTATAGCCTCAACCAGGTGAGTTACGCCCTTTTGCCGGGTGATGCGGCCAACGAACAACACGTACGGCTTCGCGGGGTCAACCCCATACTTCATCAGCGCCGCGGTGTCCGCGGTCTGCCGGTACTCGTCGAGATCGATGCCGTTGTAAATCACATGGATGCGCGCCGGATCGATCTCCGGGTAGGCGCGGAGAATGTCTTGGCGCGTCCCCTCGGAAACCGCGATCACGGCATCGGCGTCGAGGATCGCGGTGCGCTCCATCCAGGCGCTCATGGCGTAGCCGCTGCCGAGCTGCTCCGCCTTCCACGCGCGCAGCGGTTCGAGACTGTGGGTCGTGAGCACAAACGGGATATTGAAAAGTTTTTTCGCCCAGAAGCCCGCCATCGAGACATACCAGGTATGGGTGTGCACGATGTCGATCGCGGCGAGCGACTTCATCTGCAGCAAATTCAGGCTGAGCGTTTCGAGCGCGGTCCTGGACTTCTCGGTATTATTTTCGCCAATTGCCGCCCAGGGCTCGGCGCCGCGGACGTGCAGGTTACCCTGGTCGAGGTGCTGCGTGCCCCAGCAGTGCACTTCGACCTCGATGGAGCGGGCGAGCTCGCGGCTGAGGTATTCGACGTGGACGCCGGCGCCGCCGTAGACGTTGGGTGGGTACTCACGGGTCATCAGGCCAACGCGCATGGAACAACCTCTTTTCGTTTCACTGCCGGCAGCGGGATGCCGCTTGCTCAAAAGCCGTCAGCTCGACGGGCGAGCTCCGGGTCATCGCGACAGCCCTTCCGCAACTCTGATTCCCACGCCGTCCAATGTGATGTCCTGCGCAGGCGCGGAAGAACGCCGCGCCGACAGAATCCGAACAGCTCCGATGGTATTCTTTGAGGCAGAGGAGATACCCGGCTTGCGCTGGGCGTGCGCTTCTGCCCGCCTGCTTTGCCCCATACATTATGGCTACTGTTACGGCGCCCGCGCCTGTTGAGAGCAAGATCAACTTCAAGTACGACGTCAAGGACCTCTCGCTCGCAGCCGAGGGCCGCAAGCGCATCGAATGGGCCGGCGCTTCCATGCCTGTGCTCGCGCTCATCCGCGAAGAGTTCAGGAAGACGCTGCCGCTCAAGGGTGTGCGCGTGGCCGCCTGCCTGCATGTCACCACTGAAACCGCGAACCTGGTGCTGACGCTTAAAGACGGCGGCGCGGAGATCGCGCTCTGCGCGTCCAACCCGCTCTCCACGCAGGACGAAACCGCGGCCGCGCTGGTGGCCGAGTACGGCATCTCGACGTTTGCGCGCAACGGCGTCGACAGCGAAGGCTATTACAAGCACCTGCAGTCGGCGATCGACCACAAGCCGCACTTCACCATGGACGACGGCTGCGACCTCGTCACCCTGCTGCACACCAAGCGGCAGGATGCGCTGGCTGAGGTCATCGCGGGCACGGAAGAGACGACGACCGGCGTCATCCGTCTGCGGGCCATGGCGAAGGATGGCGTGCTGCGCTACCCGGTGGTTGCGGTCAACGACGCGCTCACCAAGCACATGTTCGACAACCGCTACGGCACCGGCCAGTCGACGCTCGACGGCGTCATCCGCTGCACCAACGCGCTCATCGCGGGCTCCACCTTCGTGGTGGCCGGCTACGGCTGGTGCGGCCGCGGACTCGCGCAGCGCGCGCACGGCATGGGCGCGCAGGTCATCGTCACCGAGATCGATCCGACCAAGGCGCTTGAAGCAGTCATGGACGGCTACCGCGTGATGCCGATGGAAGAAGCCGCGAAGCTCGGCGACATCTTCGTGACGCTCACCGGCAACAAGAGCGTGCTGCGCAGGGAGCACTTTGAGGTGATGAAGACCGGCGCGCTGGTCGCGAACTCCGGCCACTTCAACGTAGAGATCGACATCCCGGCGCTTGAAAGTCTTTCGACCAAGCACCGCACGGCGCGGCCGTTTGTCGAGGAGTACACGCTTGCGGATGGCCGGACCATCTGCCTCCTGGGCGAGGGCCGCCTCATCAACCTGACCGCCGCCGAAGGTCACCCCGCAAGCGTGATGGACATGAGCTTCGCCAACCAGGCGCTGGCCGCCGAGTACCTGATGGGTGCGTACAAGCAGCTGGAGAAAACGGTCTACCCGGTGCCTGAAAACCTGGACAAACGGGTCGCGAAACTCAAGCTCGCATCCATGGGCGTGGACGTTGACGTGCTCACGCCTGAGCAGGAAGCGTACTTGGCGGGATGGTCGGAAGGCACTTAAACTTTTTCTTTCCTTAACCGCAAGCAGCAGAGCCCGGCATCCAGCCGGGCTCTGCTGCTTGCGGTGGAGCGCTAAGATCAACCGTATGACTCTGCTTATTCGCCGAGGTGCATGGCTGCTTTTTACGACAACAGCCATTTTTGCCCAAGCCCAGAGTTCAGTGTCTACCGGCACCAACACCGGCATCCCGCCCCGGCCCATTACCATCCGGCCCATTCCCATCGTCAAGCCGCTCCCAAGCGTGCTCGCAGCGCGGAAAGCGTCTTACCTGTTCTCTGTCAAGCCCACCGGCAACTGGGTCGACACCGGCATTTCGGTGACGCCGGCTGACCATCTCGCCATCACCGCCACCGGGCTGGTCACGCTCAAAGACGGACGCACATCCGGGCCGGCCGGCGTGGCGCGCGGCTGGAAGGACCTGCTCCGCGGCTTTCCCGATCAGGGAGCGAACGTGGGTGCGCTGCTGGCGCGCATCGGCAGCTCGGCCGCCACGGTTCCGTTCCCCCTGGGCGCCAGGGTGAGCCGGGATGCCCCGGCCTCGGGCGAGCTGTTTTTCGCGGTCAACGCCGGCAGCCAGCTGGCGGGCACGGGCAAATATCGGGTGACGCTGCGGCTCAGCCGGGCCGCGGCAGTGGTGACCACAGCCTCCCCGATCAACCTGGAGCAGGCGGTTACGCCGGAGCTCATGGCAGCCCTCCCGCGCCGGGTCTCCGATCAGCAGGGCGATCTCGGCGACGTGGTCAACTTTGCCGTGCTGGGAACCGCGGCGCAGGTGCAAAAAGCATTCGCCGCCGCCGGGTGGGTCGAGGTTGACCGCACGACCGACGACGCAGTCGTGCACGGGCTGCTGGCAACGCTCTCCAAGCAGGCTTACCTGTCCATGCCGATGAGCATGCTGTATCTCTACGGCCGTCCCCAGGACCTGAGCTATGCCCGGGCGGACCCGCTGATGGTGGCGATGGTGCGGCACCACCTGCGCCTGTGGAACAGCGGGCTCACCGTGGCCGGAAGGCCGCTCTGGGTAGGCGCCGCCACCCATGACAACGGCCTGGAGCGCGACCGTCGCACCAATGGCTGGACCCACCGCATCGACCCGAATATCGACATCGAGCGGGACTTTATCGAGCAGAGCTTCGCCGCGGCCGGGGTGCTGGGCGGCGCGGTCTACGTCACGCCCGCAGACCCGGTGCGCAATGCGAGCACGGCGACAGGAGAAAGCTACCGGACCGACGGCAGGGTGCTAATGATGGTCCTCGACTGATGCGAGCACTCGACTGGGAAAGCTTCCGGAGCGTCGCTGCCGCTCACCCTCTGTTCGCCCCGGCGTGGCACACTTGAGAGAAATCCCGCACGGCTGAAAACAGCCGCGGATGTGCCCAAAAGAGGAACTGCTGAAAATCATCCCTGGAACCGGTTCGCCGCTGCTCGAAGCCGAGCAGGCACAGATCGCCCGCCCGTCCGCCTCCTCGTGGCGGGGTTGGCTCGATCCCCTGCCCGCGCCGCCGCGCTGGGGCGTCGCCGAGACAATCGCGCTGGTGCTGTGGCTGATGCTGGCCGGCTTCGCCGTGGCCCAGCACGATCCATGGGCCGATGAGGCGCAGGCCTGGATGCTGGCAAACGCCGTAAGCTGGAAGACGCTGTTCACGCACAGCCTGCATTACGAGGGTTCGGGCGGCCTGTGGCATGCATTTCTCAAGGTGCTGCATGCCCTTCACTTCTCATTTACCGGCATGCGCTGGCTTGTCGCCGGGATTCAGGGCGCGGCGATGGCCGTGCTGCTGGCCCGCGCGCCTTTTCCCCGCATGGTGCGGCTGCTGTTGCCCTTCACCTTTTTTCTCCTGTATCAGGACGCGGTCATCGCAAGGTCGTACTGCCTGTTCGCCATCCTCGCGTTTCCGGCCGCGGCCCTGCTGCGCAGCGGCAGACCTCGTCCGGTTCTGTTCGCCGTTCTCGTGGGCCTGATGGCGAATATCTCCGTCCATGCAGCGCTGGCCTCGGGCGGCATGGCCATTGCGGCCCTGCTGGTGTGGCGCGGGCGGCTGCTCAGAAACCTCCCCGCGGTCGGGGTTCTGCTGCTGTTGTGGGCTGGCGCCATCGCGACCATGATTCCTGCCCCAGACATCGACTACCCAGCGGGGAACAATATCGAGCGCTCCATCGCCAAAATCGAGATTGCGTTCGGCGCGCACGTGTCCATGCCTGCCCTGCTTTCCCGGGACTCAATGGCAAACCTGCCGCCGGCCCCATCGGTGCCAAGGCAAAAGCTCAGAGGGCTGCGCAAGGCCTGGAGCAAAACAGCCCGCATCCTGTCGATCGTCACCTACCCGATCTCAATCTCACGGTTGCTGGCGCTGCTACTCGTGTTGCTGACGGCTGTGCAGGCGTTTCTGCTGAACCGGAACGGCCGCACTCGCTTTACCGGCGCGGCCGATTCCGGTTCGCTGGGCTGGAGCGGACTGATCCCCTATATGCTAATGGTTCTGGTGTTTACCTCGCTTTACCTCGCGCCCCGCCATGCCGGCATGGTGTTTACCGCGTTTGTGATAGCGGCCTGGCTCACCTGGCCGCTGCGGGCAGAGGTGCGGCAGCGCCGCCTCGCGCTGGAGCGCATTACGGCGGGGCTGCTGGCGCTGGTGTGCCTGGTGCAAATCTCCTGGAGCTTCCATGCCATCTACAAAGAACACACTCTGCCGTATGCGCCGGGCAAGATGACGGCCGAGTATCTCAGGTCGCGCGGTGTCGGTACTCCAGGCTCCAATGTCAAAATGGCAGGTTTCTACTACTTCAGCATCGATCCGCTTCTCTATTTCGACCGCAACCTCTACTTCAACCAGCCTCCGCACCGGTACTGGTTCTGGAGCACGGCCATGCGCACCTACAGCACGGTCGAGCAGGCGCTTTCCCAGCACCCGTCGTTCATCGTGATCGGCGGTTTCGAGAGCGGACCCGATGCGGAGGTTACCCGCGACTGGCAGCCGAACGACAAGCCGACCCCGGGCGTTGTTCTGAACGATGAGTTCCATGTCGCGCAGTTCTTCGAGACTAATGGCTACCACCCCACCCGTGTTTTCTGCGGCCACAGCTGGATGCGCTCGAGCTACGCCGAGGAGCTTTGCGATACGGTGCTGGAACCCGATGCCGCGGACGCTCGCTGAGCTCGCAGCGGTCGGATAAGCTGCGCGGCGCGACGGCCTGCGCCCACGGCACTGCGCCCACGGCACTGCGCCCCCGGCCCTTGCGGCTGACCAGGGCGTCAGCCCTGCAACGCCCGCAGCGCCCGCTCCAGCGCCTGCTTGCGCCCCACCAGGCGCACAATCGCATCCTCATCGTTCTTCCGCTCCGCCTCGGCCAGCGCCACCCGCACCGCCCGCTGCTCCCGTTCGAGCGCGCTGCACTCGATCGAGCGCAGCGCCGCTTCAGCCCCCTCCAGTTCCACCGAGTGCTGGCCCTCCCCGAACAGCACCTCGGCCACCAGCATCTTTTCCGGTCCTTCCGTCAGCTTCTGGAACGCATCCGCTCCTGCGCCGCTTTCCCGCAGCAGGCGCAGCGCCTTTTCGGCCGCAAGCCCGGCGAAGTACTCCGGATGCGCGTCCAACGCGCGCGCAATGGCCTCAAAGGCCGGGGTGCCGCGACCCGCTGCCAGTCCCCGCACCAGCTCTTTCTCCGCGTCGCTCAGCTTCGGCCCCGCCGCCTGCATCGCCTGCTTCCGCCCGGCAGCCGCCTGCCGCAGTTCATCCCGCACCAGCGCCGAATCGATGCCCAGCCGGTGCGCGGCCTCGTTCGCGAACTCCTCCCGCCAAATCGCATTCGGCATCCTGCGGATATGCGGCAGCAGGTAATTCAGCGCCTGGATCTTGCCTTCCGCCGTCTGCGGATGCTGCTGCCGCGCCCGGTCCAGCAGATACTCCGTGTGCCGGCGCGCCCCGCGTACCGCGGCCGTGTACGCCGCCAGGCCCTTCTCCCGCACATACCGGTCCGGGTCCAGGCCGTCCTCCAGCGTCACCACCCGCACCTCGAACCCCTCTTCGGTCAGCAGCGCAATCGACTTTTCCGCCGCGTTCGCCCCGGCGGTATCCGGGTCGAAATTCACAATCACCCGCTTCGTATACCGCCCCAGCAGGCGAACCTGCGCCTCGGTGAACGCGGTCCCGCTCGTCGCCAGCACATTCGCAATCCCGGCCAGCGATACGGAGATGCAGTCCATCTGCCCTTCCACCAGCAGCGCGAAGTTCAACTGCCGGATCGGCTGCCGCGCCTTGTCCAGGTTGAACAACACATTGCCTTTGGAGTACAGCGGCGTTTCCGGCGAGTTCAGGTACTTCGGCCCGGCTTTCTCTCCGCTTTCCATCGCTCTCGCCGTGAAGGCAATGATGCGACCGCCCTCGTTCGCGATCGGAAACGTGATCCGCTTGCGAAACCTCGGGTACAGCGGCCCGAGTTTGGTCCCGTTCGCCTCATCCTCCTGTTCTTTTTGCGTAAACAGCCCGGCCGTCCGCAGCAGCTTGCCAAATTCGCCGTTCTGCACCAGTCCAGGCTCCGCGAAACGCTCCAGGTGCAGCCGCAAAGCCGACGAGGAATCCGGCGCATACCCGATCCGGAACTTTGCCATTGCTTCGGCTGAGAGCCCGCGACCCGCCAGGTACTCCCGCGCGGTCGCTCCCTCCGCGGTCTTCAACTGCTGCTCAAAAAAAGCACTGGCCTGCTCATGCAGCTCGATCAGCCGCGCACGCTCCCGGTGTTCCGCTGCCTCGGCCGGCGAGGCGAAATCCCGTTTCGGCAGCGGAATCCCCATCTTCACGGCCACAATCTTCACCGACTCCGGAAACGAAACATTCTCGATCTTCTGCACAAACGTGAACACATCGCCGGAAGCCCCGCAACCGAAGCAGTGGTAAAACTGCCGCGCCGCATGGACCGAAAACGACCCCGATTTCTCCGAGTGAAACGGACACAGCCCGGTCCAGTTCTGCGCGCCGGCCTTGCGCAGACGCACATGCTCCCCGACGATCTTCACAATGTCGGCCTGCGCCTTCACGAGTTGGGCAAAGTCATCCGCCACGGTTAATTTAGTCTATCGGGGCGCGGCAGGAGCAAGATACGCCTGCTCATCACGCCGGCGTGATCGTGTAATATGACGTATTATGAGCATGCAAACTGTCAGCTTTCGCGCTCCGTCCGAGAAAATAGCCGCTCTCGACCAGCTCGCCGCAAACCAACAGCGCGACCGAACCTTCCTTATCAACGAAGCCATTGATAATTACGTTGCCCTGCAGGAACACCGCGACCGGCTGACCGCTCAGGCGTTGGCCAGCATGGATGCGGGTTTTTTTGTGGATCAAGCTGACGTCGAGGCATGGGCAAATAGCCTTGGCAGTGACAACCCGCTCCCTTTACCTCAAGTGAATCGCCGCAGCGTAAAGTAAGCCGGAATGACGACCGAATGGTCCCCCGAAGCGCTGCTGGATGTCACACGCCTTTATGACTTTCTCGCCGCCGTAGCAGAACCGGCTGCGCATCGCCTCTTGCAGGCACTTGCATCCGCCCCCAGGCGCCTCGAGCGGTATCCTCGATTGGGCGAGCGTGTCTCGACATTTAAGAAACGCGAAGTCCGCAGACTGATCATCAACGGTTATGAAATGCGGTATGAGTTCGATGGGCAGGTTCTCCGTATTCTAAACATCTGGAACGCCCGCGAAGACCGCTAGCATCTCCCCGAAACCGGCGCGCTCTCCCGCGACCATGAGCACGGTAAGCCATCCAGAACGCCACCACTTCACCCCAGCGAAGCCTTCTTCGCCATCGCCAGCACCTCGTCCGCGCTCAATCCACGCTCCCGCAATGCCCTGACCGAAAGCGCATCGTGCCGCTTCGCCAGCCGCTCCCCGCGCGCATCCACCACCAGCGCGCAATGCCGCCAGGCCGGCATCTCCAGCCCCAGCGCCCGGAACAGCAGCATCTGCCGCGCGGCGGAAAGCAGCAGGTCCGCCCCGCGCACCACCTCCGTCACGCCCATCGCCGCATCGTCCACCACCGTGGCCAGCTGGTACGCCGGGACGCCATCCCGCCGCCACACCGCAAAATCCCCAAAGTCCAGCCGGGCAACAAACTGCTGCGGCCCGCACCCTCCATCCTTAAACTCCACTCGCTCTCCATCCGGAACCCGAAACCGCCAGTTCCACCCCAGCGGACCAGTCGCCAGCCAGCTCTCCCGCTCGGCCGCACCGGCGCCCTCTCCCGGCAGCCAGACCGGCCGGCACGTCCCCGGGTAGATCGACTCCTCCGCTTCCGCACCCGCCCTGCCGTGGACGCCCACGGCCGCCCGTGCTCCGCCCGCTGGTTCATGCGGGGCCTGCGCCATCCCGGCCAGTTCCCTTCGCGAGCAGCGGCACGGATACACCCAGCCGCGAGCCACCAGCCGCTCCCAGGCCGCTCGATACTCCGCCCCGCGCGCACTCTGGAACCACGGCTCCCCGTCCCACGCGAGGCCCAGCCACCGCAAATCCTCCAAAGCCGCCGTCACGAACTCCGCCCGGCTCCGCCCCGGGTCCAGATCATCGATGCGCAACAGCAGCCGGCCGGCCGCCGCGCCATCCGGCAGGAGCCGCCGCGCCCGGGTGAACCCGATCCCGAACGTCCGCACGTGCCCCAGGTGCAGCAACCCGGTGGGCGACGGCGCCAGCCGCCCACAGTACCCACCCGGCTGAATTTTCACCGCCGTACCTGCCTCATCCACGGCCCCAGTCTAAGCGCATGGCCAGACAGCGCTCCCGCCCTGGCACTTACTGAAGTGCAGCTCACGCTCCACTGCGCGTTGAATTTACTCGCTCCCTCGACGTATCTCGGGTACATAAAAGAAGTGAATTCAACAGCTTCGTCCCGCTCGCTCTGCCAGGCCGTCGCCCTGGCTATGCTGCTGTGCCGGATTGCCGGCGCGCAGACCGCAACCCAGTTGCCTGCGGGCAGCCTGCCGCGCACTGTCACGCTTGAGAAGGTCAAGCCAGCCCCGCAGACCGCCAAGGCTCCTGAGAAAACCGGCCCTATCGACTACAGCAACGAGCCGCTGGTCATCGAGCAGAGCCTATCCGCCTTCCGCTACAACGCCGACGGCACCGGTGAGCGGACGCTGCACGCCGTCATTCATCTTCAATCCGAAGCCGCTGTCCGGCAGTTCGGCATCATCAACTTTTCCTACGCGGCTGATAGCGAGTCGGTGGAACTCCATTACGTTCGCGTCCGCAAGGCCGACGGCTCTGTCATCGCGACCGAACCGTCGGCAGCGCACGACATGCCGGCCGAGGTGACCGAGCAGGCGCCGCTCTATAGCGATCAGCGCCAGTTGCAGATACCCGTTCGGGGTCTTGCCGTAAATGACCGCCTCGAATACGAAGCGGTCGTTCACGTACGCAAACCCGAAGCTCCCGGCCAGTTCTGGAACGCGCTTTACTTCGAGCCCAAAGCCGTCACGCTCGATGAAGAGTTCGAGCTGCGATACCCCTCCGCAACCAGACTTACCGTCATCAGCCCGAACGACAAGCCTGACCGGCACACCGAAGGGGGCGACACGATCGAGCGCTGGCACCGGAGTCAGACCAGGCCGACCGTTGCGCCTCCGGGTGGGACGGCTCCGACCGAGGACGATGCTGCGCCAAAACTCGCTCCAGACGTCGCCTGGACGACCTTCCCGAGCTGGGCAGCGGTCGGCGAATGGTATCGCGGCCTGGCCGCGGACCGCGCTGTTCCCGATGCCGCTTTGCAGGCGAAAGCCGCTGCGCTTACGGCCGGCGCCACGACTGATGACGAGAAGATCGATCGCATCTACAGCTTTGTCTCGATGCAGATCCGCTATATCGGCGTCAACTTCGGCGTCGGCCGATACCAGCCTCACTCCGCGATCGAGGTGCTCAACAACGGCTACGGCGACTGCAAGGACAAACACACGCTTCTCGCTGCGCTGCTCACCGCCGCCGGCTTCCATGTTGATCCGGTGCTCATCGGCGCCAACATCCACATCGACAAGGACCTTCCCGCTCCTAACTCCTTCAATCACCTCATTACTGTCGTCGAGCGCCCGAATAACCAGCGCCTCTGGCTCGACTCCACCGCCGAGGTCGCGCCGCCGGGCATGCTGGCCGGCAGCCTTCGCAACGAGGATGCGCTTTTGATTCCAGCCGCGGCTACCGGCGTTCCGGTTCTCGTCAAAACACCGGCTGCCCCGCCGTTCGATGCCTTCGACCACTATGAAGCCTCCGGTACGCTCACCCCGGACGGCAAGCTCACCGCGCACTTCACCGTCACCATGCGCGGCGACCTCGAACTGCTCATGCGCTCGTCTTTGTTCTCAAGCGGCGCCGCGCAGTGGACACAGGTTGGCCAGAACCTTTCCAGCTTCATGGGGTTCGGAGGCACGGTCAGCGCCTTCCACGCCACCGGTGTCGACACGCCCGGCAAACCGCTCAGCGTCACCTATGACTACGAACGGGACCAGTATGGAGACTGGCCGAACCACCGCATCCTGTCGTTGCTGCCGGGTTCGCTTTTCGTCCAGACACAGCTGACCAAGCAGCCGGATGAGCCCATCGACCTCGGTGCGCCACGCATCGAAACCGCAAAATCCACCATCGTCATTCCAGGCGGCTTTTCCCCCTCGCAGATGCCGAGCGATTTTCACGCCAGGTCCAGCTTCGGCACTTATGACATCACCTATGCTTTTCACGGTTCAACACTGGTCACCGAAGCGCGTTTGCAGATCCGGGCCTCGACGCTGCCCGCCGCGCAGTGGCAGGAGCTGACCAGCTTCGCGAAAGACATTGAAGCGAACAGCAGCAACTTCACCACGCTGGCAGAAAACGCGGCCGCTCCATCTGCGCCACAGTCGCAGTTGCCGGGGCAGTCGTCAGTTCCGGCCGCAGCCTCTGCCCTCGCCGCGCCGCCTGTTGTGAGCGACGCCAAAGCGCAGGCCCTGCTCGCCGATGCGTACGAGTCCTTTCGCGCCGGCAATCTCTCCGAAGCGCAGTCGAAGCTCAATGCCGCACGCGCCGTTAATCCCACGCAGCCGGGTCTGGCGACGATAATGGCAGCCGTCGACGCAGGGGAGGGCCGCTACCAGGATGCTGAAGCAGACCTTCTTAAAGAGCCTGCCGGCACGCCGGAAACCCACTATGCCACCCTCGCCACGCTGCTCGGTTTTCAACTCAGGCTCAAGCAGAATGCAGACGCAATCAGCACCCTCGAAACCATGCGCACCCTGCATCCGGAAAAGACGGAACTCCTGCGCCAGGAAGCCATTCTGCTTTCCGGCGAAAAGCGCTACGAAGAAGCTATCTCTCTGCTGGAAGGCGTAGCCCTTCGCAACCCCTCCGATAAAGTTACCCTGCTGGCTCTGGGCAATGCGCAGTTTGCCGCCGGGCGCCTTCAGGAAGGGCAAAGCACCCTCGAAGCTGCGCTCGACGGCGCACAGGACCCGAACATCCTGAATAATGCCGCATACGCACTCGCCGATCACAATCTCGACTTGCCCTTGGCGCTAAGCGACTCTCAGAAAGCTCTCGACCTGCTCGCCAAACAAACCGCGTCCGCAACCCTCTCCGCACTCACAATCCAGGACCTCGCCCGGCAGATGCTGCTCGGTTCTGCCTGGGACACCCTCGGCTGGATCGAATACCTCCAAGGCAACGATGCCGGGGCTGAGGACTACCTGCACGCCGCGTGGATCAACTCCGAGCGGCCCGAGGTCGGCTATCACCTCGGCGTGCTCTATGAGAAGGAAGGCAAAGCACAGGAGGCGCTCGACACCTACGCGCTTGCCGATGCTGCACGCAGTCTCGACAGCAGCGGCAACGGAAGCGCCTACATCGAAGATCTCCATAAACGGCAGGGCGTGCTGCTGGCCAAAGGCCTGAAAACGATCTCTGCGCCGGAACCTGCCACCCGCCTCGCCGACCTGCGCTCGCTCACCCTTCCGCTGCTCGCGCAGAAGTACAGCGAAGCAGACTTCATCGTCGCAGCCTCCGCGACCGGGATAACGAAGGTGCAGTTTCTCGAAGGCAATCCCCTGCTGAAGAACCAGGCCGAAGCGATTCGAACCGCTCTCGTGAAGGACCGCTCGGCCCTTCTGTTTCCAAAGAACTCGGAGGCGCTCCTCATCCGGCGCGGTATCCTCTCCTGCCAACCCGTCGTCAACTCGTGCCAGTTTATTTTCTTCCTCCCGCAGGACACTCGCCCGCCGCATGTAGAGGACAGCGCAGGGTCAGCTACTGCCGCCCGATGAGGCAACCGCGCTACCGCATTGCGAAGTAAGTGCGAGCCCATGCGCGGGATTAGGTGCGGCTTTTCCGTCAGGAAAAGCCGCATGCAACCCAGGTCGGAGCGACCGCAGTCACGGTGAAGTGCGCTACCGCAGCAGCACCGGACTCACGCCCACCGACACGTTCCCACTCACCGCGCTCACATCTCCCGAAAGATCCGTCATCGTTGAAGCACCGAAGGTGCTGCTCGACGTGTCGCCGCCCGGCGCCCACACAATCCACTCCGTTGTCCCGCTGCTCACCAGCTGGCACGTCCACACCCCTGCCGCACTCGACGAGCAGCCGTTCATCTGCGCTCCGTTCAGCCAGCCCTCCACCGTGCTGTAGGCGGCGCCGGCCGCGGTCGGCTGCCCCTGGGCGCTCAATGCCAGCACCCCGGCGGAGGTATCGTCCCAGGCATACCAGTGCATCCGCGCGACGCCGTAGCCGGCGTTCAGCACCAGCGCCCGCGCTACATACGCCGCCTGGGTGGCCTCGGCCACGCCGCCCTGCGGCAGCACCCATGCTGCCTGCTCGTTCCACACCGGCTTGCCGTCCGCGCTGGTTCCCGCGATCGCCGCGCGCAGCGCGGCCAGCGTCGCCGGCATCGTCTCAGGCGCCTGCGCCGCAGTTCCGCTCGTCCCGTCAAGCGAGCTTCCAATCACGTCCACCGCTGTTCCGCCCCCCGCGGCTACAAATGCCGCCAATCCGTCTGCCGAGAGCGCAGGCGACACAACCAGTGCCGCGCTATCCGACGCATGCACATCCGCAGCCGCATGCACCGCCAGCGTCGCCATATTGGCGCCCATCTGTGCCGAAGGCCCGCTCCAGTACGCCGCATTTTCCGGCGCATTCCACACTTCGTATGCCGCAATCCGCCCCTTGTACCGGGTCGCCACCGCCGTTACATAGGCGTCCCAATCCGCCAGGTTCTCGGGCATCGCCGTGGCGCCCGCGCCATAGCTTGAACTCAGAGCGGGCTCTGACGATGCCCATGCCGGCGTCATGCCCAGCGTCAGCATCACCTGCGCCCCCTGCTGCTCCGCTGTCGCCACCTCCTCATCCAGCGTCGCCCAATCGTAGCTTCCGGATGCAGGCTCCAGCGCGGCCCAGGTCACCCCGGAATCCCACAGTCTGCGCGAGCCCATCGCCACCGCCGGCTCCGTCGCGGCACTCTCGACCACCATCCCGAAAAACGGCGCGCTCAGGGTCGCCGTCGCGTCCTCATTCTGCGACTGCTGCGCGGCCGACGAGAGCGCGCCGCTCGCGCCCACTCCGCAGCCGATCGAACCGTACGAAAGCGTAGCCGCCAGCACCCCCAGGGCGAATCGTGTAAAGCCCTTCAAGCTGTTTCCAGGTTTGTTCTGCGCCATGACGTTTGCTCCTCATCGACATCATGTCGCCGCCCGCAGCTGGCCTTGAGCACAATCCGCACGCAATCTGCGCCTCGGTTCCAGACCGAAACCCGCTTTTCTTCACCTCCCGAAACGGGAACTCCCCCCGACGGAATTTCTTCCCATCTCCCCATTCCGCTGCGGCCGCAAGGAAATCAACGGTTTAGCGGAGGCAGGTTACCAGTGGTGACGAAAAACACGCCCGTACATGCCTCAAAATGACGATTCTGTGGCAAAAACCATTGCCAACCCTTGCACCCTGAGGACTATAGTCCGTTTATGAAGTGCCGGGAGCACGCCCGCCTTCTCCTCTGTGCAAAACAAGATCGTGTCCATCCCCACCTCCACTTGGTAAGGAGTTTCCCCGATGCAAGTTCTTTGCATGCTGACGTCCGATGACAATGCAGACGTTCAATGTCCCTGCTGCAGACAGAAATATGCCGTTTACTACTCGCGCCGCGATAAGGCCGAGTGCGAGCAGGCGCTCGAGGCAGTTCGCGCCGCGCTTGAGGCCCACCACCAGCGCAGCCTTCTGCCTACAGCGCACCCAGGCGAGGCCTTCAATATCCCGCCCTGGCATGGCCACGCGCACGCCTCCGGTGCCGCCCTGCTCAGCGGCGCTCCCATCCGTCCCCCGGCCCGTCGCTCCCAGCTGACACTCGTCCCCACCAGCAGCCAGCAGCGCCGTGTTTCCTAAAGACAGCCCACAGCAGAAAAGGCCACCTGCAAAGGTGGCCTTTTCTGCTGTTCCCGATGAATCTTCCGCTACTCTCGCGCCGTATCGACAAACGCCTTGAGCTTCCTTGACCGCGAAGGGTGCCGCAGCTTCCTCAGCGCCTTCGCTTCGATCTGCCGGATCCGCTCCCGTGTTACCTGGAAGCTCTGCCCTACCTCTTCGAGCGTATGCTCCGAGCCGTCCTCCAGGCCGAACCGCATCTTGATCACCCGCTCTTCCCGCGGCGTCAGCGTGCGCAGCACCTGCGAGGTGTACTCCTTCAGGTTCACGCTGATCACCGCGTCGGAAGGCGAAACCGCCTGGCGATCTTCGATAAAGTCGCCGAGATGCGAGTCCTCCTCTTCACCGATCGGCGTCTCGAGCGAAATCGGCTCCTGCGCGATCTTCAGCACCTTGCGCACCTTCGCGACCGGGATATCCATGCGCCGCGCAATCTCTTCCGAGGTCGGCTCGCGCCCCAGCTCCTGCACCAGCTGCCGCGACGTGCGGATCAACTTGTTGATCGTCTCGATCATGTGCACGGGGATGCGGATGGTGCGCGCCTGGTCGGCGATGGCACGCGTGATCGCCTGCCGGATCCACCACGTCGCATAAGTCGAGAATTTGTAACCGCGGCGGTACTCGAACTTATCGACGGCCTTCATCAGGCCGATGTTGCCTTCCTGGATCAGGTCGAGAAACTGCAGGCCGCGATTCGTGTACTTCTTGGCAATCGAAACCACCAGCCGCAGGTTTGCTTCGATCAACTCGCGCTTGGCCTGCTCGGCGTCCATGTCGCCCTGGATCATCTCGCGCTGGGTGCGCTTGATCTCGGCGAGCGGCACGCCCGTCTCCTCTTCCATCTTCTCGAGATCGACGCGGCAGTTCTTCTGCTGACGGCGATACTCCTTTTTCAGCTCCTCGCTCTTTGAGGCCTCGAACTTCAGGTCTAGCGAACGGATCTGCCGTTCCAGGGTGCGCATCGAGTCGACCGACTTGTTCAGTTTGTCCAGCAGTCGCTTGCGTTCGCCGTTCGTGTACTTCAACTCGCGCACAATCCGCGACACATACACGCGCTCGCGGGCTATGCCCCAGCGGACCTTGCGCGCCTCCTTTGCCTTCGCCTTGACGGCCTCCAGCGCCGGAAGCTTTTCTTCAAGCAGCGCCGCCTTCTTCAGGTGCCGCACCATCGACTCGACCTTCGTCGCGGTCTGCTTCACCCGGGCAATCACCACCTCTTCGGTGACCTCTTCCTCATCGAAGATCACCACGTCCTTGATGTTGCGCACGCCGCGCTTCAGGTCCTCACCCAGCGCAACAATCTCGCGGACGACAATGGGCGACCGCGCAATCGCCTTCATCACGCGCACCTGCCCGCGCTCAATCCGCTTCGCGATTTCGACCTCGCCTTCGCGGGTCAGTAGCGGAACCGTCCCCATCTCGCGCAGGTACATGCGGACCGGGTCGTTGGTCTTTTCAAGGGTTCCGGGCGTCAGGTCAAGCTCGACATCCTCGCCCTCTTCCCCCTCTTCGAACTTATCTCCGCCAAACTTAGGACCGCCCTCCAGGATATCGATGCCCTGCGTCCCGATCGTCGTCATCAGGTCGTCAAGATCGTCCGGAGAATGCACGTCGCCCGGAATCAGGTCATTGACCTCGTTGTAGGTCAGATAACCTTTTTCCTTGCCTGCTTCAATCAGATTCTGGATATCGTCTTCGTACTTGTCTTCCATGGCCAAGCGAGTCGTCTCTCCCGGGTATATTTCGGATGTTTCCGGAGTTTCCGGCACAGAACTGTCACAACTTCACACAGGAAGGGGCCCAGGATGGCGTTTCCCCCAGCAGAAACGCAGGCCGTCGCAGCGCGCCAAAGAAGTCCAGAATAGCAGGTTTTCGGCCGCCAAACCGCTTATGCCAAGGGGCAATCCATCCACCACGGCACTTTCCCTCACCACACGACCGAACCCGCCCCTATCCGCTGCATATATAGATGTATGAAAACTGTTTTCGTTTCACTCCGGCCCTCTGCCGCTCTCTTCCCTCCGGCGCCGGCACCCCGGCCTGGGTCCCACTTCGCGCAAAAACCCTCCGATCCCTCCTAAATACAGTACAAATAAGGTGGAAGGATCACCATGCAAGAGACCCTGCCCGCCAAGACCGCGCCGGCGTTCGAATCCTGGGGCCGCTATCCGAAGCTCAAGGAAGCCGAGTTGCGCCCGCTCGCCTGGACGACCGACTTTCCTCCGCGCGCCCCGCATCGCGGCGCCATGCTGCCGGTGGGCGCAGGCCGCTCGTACGGCGACGTCTGCCTTCTTGAAGACGGCACCCTGATCGCCGCCCGCGGCATGGACCACCTGCTGCACTTCGACCCCTCGACCGGCCTGCTGCGCTGTGAAGCCGGCGTCACCCTCGCCGAAATCCTCGACTTCGCCGTGCCGCTCGGCTTCTTCCTGCCCGTCACCCCCGGCACCAAGTACGTCACCGTCGGCGGTGCCATCGCCAACGACATCCACGGCAAGAATCACCACGTCGCCGGCACCTTCGGCTGCCATGTTCTCCAGTTCGAGCTCGTACGCTCCGACGGCACCCGTATCCTCTGCTCCAACCGCGAAAACCGCGACTGGTTCGCCATGACCATCGGCGGCCTCGGCCTCACCGGCCTCATCACCTGGGCCGAGATCCGCCTTCGCCCCATCGTCACCCGCGCCATCGACTACCGCGGCGACAAGTTCAACGGCTTTTCCGAGTTCCTCGACATCAGCCGCGCCACCGCGGACATTGAGTACACCGTCGCGTGGATCGACTGCGTCTCGACCGGCAACAACTTCGCCCGGGGCATCTTCATGTCCGGCAACCATGCCTCCACGCCCGGCCCGCTCAAGCGCAGCAAGGAGCCGAAACTCGTCTTCCCGATCGAGCTCCCCGAATTCGCTCTGAATAAGTACTCCATCAGCCTCTTCAACACCGCTTACTACAACAAGCAGCGCGCCAGGACCGTGCGCACCATGGTCGACTACGAGCCTTTCTTTTACCCTCTCGACAAAGTGCTCAAGTGGAACCGCATGTATGGGAAACGTGGGCTGCTTCAGTTCCAGTGCGTCCTGCCGTGGGACACCGACCAGCACGGCATCACCCAGATCATGAAGGCCATCACCAACTCCGGCCTGGGCTCTTTTCTCGCCGTGCTCAAGGCATTCGGCGATGTCTCCTCCCCCGGTGTGCTGTCGTTTCCAAGACCCGGACTGACGCTCGCCCTCGACTTCCCCATCCGCGGCGAGCTTTCCTTCGACCTGCTCGGGCGCCTGGCCTCCATCACGCTCGACCACGGCGGCCGCATGTACCCCGCCAAGGACGCGCGCATGACCTCCGCCCAGTACCAGGCCTTCTATCCCCAGTGGCAGCAGTTCGCCGCCTATGTTGACCCGGCCTTCAGCTCCGCCTTCTGGCAACGGGTGACCGGCCGTGTTTAGACAGCCCAGCGAACAGCAGGGAGCAGCCGGCCGGCAGGTGTTCACGCGGAGAGGGGCTGAGGAAAGCGCTGAGGGAACACCGGCCCACCCGGAGACCCTTCGTGCCGAATCCACGGCACAGCCCTTTGCTGCCGATGCTCTAAATGGCGGCAGAAGGCCGAGGCCGCGCCTGCAGCAGCGCTCACGCCGCCGCCAGCCCGCGCTCCCGCAGAACGTGCTGATCCTCGGCGCCACTTCCGCGATCGCCCAGGCCACCAGCCGCCTACTTGCCGAGCGCGGCGCAGCCTTCTTTCTCGCAGCCCGCGATCCCTACAAGCTCGACGCCGTCGCCAGCGACCTGCGCACCCGCGGCGCCCGCCATGTCACCGCGGTTACCCTTGACCTCGACGACCTCGCGTCCCACTCCGCCCTGCTCGCCTCCGCGGTCGCCACGCTCGGCTCCATCGACCTCGCCCTGCTCGCCCATGGCGTCCTCGGCGACCAGAAAATGGCTGAACTCGACCCCCAGGTCGCCGAGTCCGTCTACCGCACCAACTTTCTCTCGCCCGCCTCGCTCATCGCCGGCCTGGCTAATTACTTCGAGCACCACGGTTCCGGCTGCCTCGCCGTTATCTCCTCGGTTGCCGGCGATCGCGGCCGCAAGAGCAACTACGTCTACGGCGCCTCCAAGGGCGCGCTTACCATCCTGCTCGACGGCGTCCGCAACCGCGTCGACCGCTGCGGCGTCCATGTCCTCACCATCAAGCCCGGCTTCGTCGCCACCCCGATGACTGCCCACATCCCGCGCGGCCCACTCTTTGCCGAGCCCCGCACCATCGGCCAGGGAATCCTCCGCGCCATCGCCTCCCGGCAGGACACCGTGTATCTCCCCGGCTTCTGGCGTGTCATCATGTTCGTCGTCCGCTCTGTTCCCGGGCACATTTTTAAGAACCTGAATATGTAGCGCACTCCACCCTGCGGTGCGCAGCTGAAAAACTACCTGGCGAGTGCTGCGCATCCCCCCCGCGTCTAACCGCCCGTTTGTTCCGTCAACAGTTTGTTGATGCCCGCGACAAGGCTGATCCAGCCGGTTCGTTCCATGCTCTACTAGTGAAAATTGTCTGTGTCGTCCCGAAAGCTCGATAGACACGGGGCCGCAACCCAAGCAGCGGAGTGCGTCCAGCCCTCGCTATGGAGATACTGAGCGTTTATGTGGATTGTCCGCCTCGCCCTGCGACGGCCCTATACCTTCGCTGTTCTTGCAATTCTGCTGCTTGTCCTCGGTCCCATCGTTATCATCACCACTCCGACTGACATTTTTCCCAACATCAATATCCCCGTCGTCGCCATGATCTGGCAGTACCAGGGACTGTCCCCGGAGCAGATGGCCTCCCGCATCATTCTGCTCTCCGAGCGTTCCCTCACCACTACTGTCAACAATATCGACTACATCGAATCGCAGTCGCTCAACGGCATCGGCATCATCAAGATCTTCTTTCAGCCCAACGTCAACATCGCCGACGCCAATGCCCAGGTCACCGCCATCGCCCAGACGCAGCTCCGCCAACTGCCCCAGGGCACCACCCCGCCGCTCATCCTGCAGTACTCCGCCTCGAGCGTCCCGATCATCCAGCTCGGCCTTTCCGGCCAGGGCCTCAGCGAGTCCCAGCTCAACGACTTCGGGCTGAACTTCATCCGGACCCAGCTCGTCACCGTACCCGGCGCCGGCATTCCCTACCCTTACGGCGGCAAACAGCGACAGGTTCAGGTCGATCTCAATTCACAGGCTCTCCAGGCCAAAGGCCTCGCCCCGACCGATGTCGTCTCCGCCATCGGGACCCAGAACCTCATCCTGCCGTCCGGCACCATTAAAATCAGCAATTTCGAGTACCAGGTTGAAACCAACTCCGCCCCCTCCACCATTGAGGGCCTGAACGATCTGCCGATTAAATCCGTCGGCGGCAACATGGTCTACCTTCGCGATGTCGCACACGTCGAGGACGGCTCCCCCCCGCAGACCAACATCGTCCGCGTCGACGGCCAGCGAGCATCGCTACTCTCCGTCATCAAGACCGGCACATCCTCCACCCTCGACATCATCGCGGGTGTGCGCGCCAAGCTTCCCGGCATCCTTGCCCAGCTGCCGCCCGCGCTGCGCGTAACCCCTCTCGCCGATCAGTCCGTTTTCGTCCGCGCTTCCATTAACGGCGTCGCCCGTGAGGCCATCATCGCGGCCTGCCTCACCGCGGTCATGATCCTGCTGTTCCTCGGCTCTTTCCGCTCCACCCTCATCATCGCCGTCTCCATCCCGCTGTCCATCATCTGCTCCCTGCTCGCCCTCGCCGCTCTCGGCGAAACCATCAACATCATGACGCTCGGCGGTCTCGCCCTCGCCGTCGGCATCCTCGTTGACGACGCCACCGTCGAAATCGAGAACATCAACCGCAATATCGAGGAGGGCAAAGCCGTCGAGCAGGCGATCCTCGACGGCGCTTCGCAGATTGCTGTTCCGGCTCTGGTCTCCACCATCTCCATCTGCATCGTCTTCGTGCCCATGTTCTTTCTCTCGGGCGTCGCCAAGTACCTGTTCATTCCACTGGCTGAGGCCGTCGTTTTTGCCATGCTCGCCTCCTACCTGCTCTCGCGCACCATCGTGCCGACCATGGCGATGTACCTGCTGCAAGAGCACGATGAAGACGAAGTCAACGCAAGGGGGAAAAGCAGAAATCCCCTTATCCGCTTCCAGCTCGCCTTCGAGCGGGGCTTTGAGGCAATCCGCAACGGCTATCAGAGCATCCTGCTGCTCTGCATCGCTCGGCCCCTCGTCTTCATGCTTCTGTTTTTCGGCTTCACCCTGGGCTCTGCCGCGCTGCTGTTCCCGTTCCTCGGACAAGACTTTTTTCCGAGCGTCGACGCCGGCCAGTTCACCATGCATGTCCGCGCCCGCACCGGCACCCGCATTGAGGAAACCGCGCGCCTCTGCGATGAGGTCGATCAGACCATCCGTCAGCTCATTCCAAAAAAAGAGCTCGTCACCATCATTGACAACATCGGGCTGCCCTTTTCCGGAATCAACCTCACCTACTCCAACTCTGCTCCGGTCGGCCCGGGCGACGCCGATATCCAGGTTTCACTCGCTCCGAAACATCACCCCACCGATGCCTACGTCCAGAAGCTCCGCAGCGAACTCGCCCGCCGCTTCCCCGGCACCACCTTCTACCAGCTGCCCGCCGACATGATTACCCAGATCCTGAATTTCGGCCTGCCCGCGCCGATCGATATCCAGATCTCCGGCCCCAACCTGACCGGCAACCGGGACTTCGCCGTCAAGGTACTCGAGCGTCTGCAGTACGTTCCGGGTACCGCCGACCTCCGCATCCAGCAGCCCTTCAACGAGCCTCGGCTCTACGTGGACGTCAATCGCACCAAGACCGCCCAGCTCGGCCTCACTCAGGACCAGGTCGCCTCGAGCCTGCTCTCCGCTACCAGCGGCTCCTTCCAGACCTCCCCGACCTTTTTTCTCGATCCCACCAACAACGTCTCCTACAACATCGCCGTGCAGTCGCCGCAGTACAACCTCGACTCGCTGAACGACCTGGCGAACATTCCCATCACCGCGCCATCCGCCACCCTCGGGCCCCAGGGCACGCCCGGTTCCAGCGCCGGCTCAACATTCCCCGGCATCGGCGGCGCCGCACCCTCTTCGCTTGCCGCCATCATGCCGCAAAGCTCCGTTACCGGCCCGCGGCCGCCGCAGATCCTCAGCAATGTGGCCACGTTCTCCCAGGGGCAGGAGATGGCGACCGTTACCCACTACAACATTGCTCCCGCCATCGATATCTACGGCAATGTTGTCAACAGTGATCTCTCCACGGTCAACACCAAGATTGAAAAGGTCCTCGCCGAACTAAAGAACCAGCTCCCCCGCGGCTCGATTATGACCGTCCGCGGCCAGGTGCAGACCATGCACACTTCCTTCCAGGGTCTCTACTTCGGGCTTGTCTTTTCCATTTGCCTCGTCTACCTGCTCATTGTCGTCAATTTCCAGAGCTGGCTTGACCCGTTCATCATCGTCTCCGGCCTGCCCGCCGCCATCTCCGGCATTGTCTGGTTCCTCTTTCTCACCGGGACCCACATCAGCGTCCCGGCGCTCACCGGCGCCATCATGTGCATGGGCGTCGCTACGTCCAACTCCATCCTTGTTGTCTCCTTCGCACGCGAGCACCTGGAGCAAAACCCCGGCGAGGCCACCGAGTCGGCCATCGCCGCCGGCTATACCCGCTTTCGCCCTGTCATCATGACCGCGCTCGCTATGATCATCGGCATGGTTCCCATGGCGCTCGGGCTCGGCGACGGCGGCGAGGAAAATGCCCCGCTCGGTCGCGCCGTCATCGGCGGACTCCTCTTCGCTACCATCTCTACCCTGTTTTTCATCCCAACTTTCTTCTCGGTCATCCATACCCACCTCGAAGCCAAACGGCAGGAACGGGACAAGAAGAAGCGAGACCAGGAAGCCCGCGCACAGCGGACACACGGCACGGAGAACGCCACCGCATGAGCAACCATCAGGACCAGAACGAACAGGACAACACACAGCGCGCAGCAAAGAACGGGAAAGCGCCGGGCCAGGGTGAGCGGCCGGAACACCAGGCCATCTCCGGCCGCAAGGCGCTTCTGATCGTCGCCATCGGCCTGGTGCTTGCGGTGGTTCTGGCTGTCCTCGGCATCGTCCCCCGCCTGCACGCCGACAAGCGCCTCCAGCAGAACACACAGGCCAACGCAGCGCCGGACGTCACCGTTGCCTATCCGGTGCAGGGCAAGCCGGAAGACACTCTCCTGCTGCCCGGCGCGCTCCAGGCGTACGTCGACTCGCCCATCTACGCCCGCACCTCCGGCTACCTCGCCCACTGGTATTTCGATATCGGCGCGCACGTGCGCAAAGGTCAGCTGCTCGCCGTCATCTCCAGCCCTGAGGTCGACCAGCAGCTCGCTCAAGCCAGGGCCAACCTGGCCACCGCCCAGGCCACGGCACGCAATGCCGACATCCAGGCAAAGCGCTACCAGAACCTGCTCCAGCAAAACGCCGTCTCGCAGCTCGACACCGACAACTTCACCACCAGCCAGCTCTCCAGCAACACCCAGGTCCAGGCCGCGCAGGCCTCGGTCCACCAATTCGAGCAGCTCGTCGGCTTCGAGCGCGTCTACGCACCGTTCGACGGCGTCATCACCGCCCGTGACATCGACAACGGCCAGCTCATCAACGCCGGCGCCGCTACCAACCAGCAGCTCTTTGAGGAAGCCCAGGTCTCCACCATGCGCGTCTACGTCTCGATCCCGCAGGTCGACTCGCGCGGTGCCAGGCGCGGCACCCCGGCGCAAGTCATGCTGGGCGAGTATCCCGGGCAGACCTTTACCGGTCACATCGTCCGCACGGCCAACGCCATCGACCCCAACACCCGCACCCTGCTGGTCGAAATCGATGTCGATAACCGCGACGGCAAGCTGATGCCCGGGGCTTACGGCGAAGTGCTCCTTCACCTCAATACCGGCGTCCCCACCCTGGTGGTTCCCGTGCCGGCCATGATCTTCCGCGCCCAGGGGCTCCAGCTTGGCGTCGTGCGCAACGGTAAGGTCAAGCTCGTCGCCATCAGCGTCGGCCAGAACGATGGCAAAGTGATCCAGGTAGTCAGCGGCGTTACCGCGCAGGACGCTATCATCCAGAATCCCCCCGATTCCATCCTCGATGGAGAAGCCGTTCACATCGTGCAGTCCGGCATGACTGCAGAAAACTCCGCTTCCAACCCGAAAAATGGCCCGCAGAGCAACAGCGGCGCCCAGCAGCAGACCGGTGGCGAGAACGGCAGCACCGCCAACAGCCAGGCGCCGCCCACCAGCTCCGGCGGCGGCAGCAGCACCACCGGCAACGGCTCGGGCAGTAAGGGAGGAGGCAAGTAACGATGCCAGTTCTTCTCCCCGCGTCCAGCCGTCGCCACAACTCCGCGTGTACTTGCGCTCCAAACGCCGCGCGGGCTCCCCGCGCGCGGCTGGCCAGTCTCGGCGGACTGCTTATGGTTGCCGCCGTCACGCTCACCGGCTGCACCGTGGGCCCCAACTATCATCGCCCCACATCCGCGCCGGCTGCCCCCAGCTACCTCGAGCTGCCGCCGCCGCCGGGGAACTGGAACCCTGCCGTTCCCGCCGACGCACTTGCCCGCGGCCAATGGTGGCTGCTGTTCGGCGATCCCCGCCTCAACGAACTCGAAGGCCGCCTCACCTCCGGAAACCTTCAGATCCAGGCCGCCGTGCAGAACTATGCTTCCGCGGCGGCCGCAGTCCGCCAGGCCCGCGCCGACTACTACCCGACGCTCTCCATCGGCCCTGACATCCAGCGCGAGCGTCTCTCGACCAACCGGCCTGATCTGCCCATTCCTACAGGGAATTCGACCGTCATCGAGCCCTCCCAGTACAACGACTTTGTTCTCTCCGGGCAGTCCAGCTGGCAGCCCGACTTCTGGGGCCGTGTCCGCCGCGAAGTGCAGGGCGTCCGTGCCAATGCCCAGGCCATCGCTGCCGACCAGGCCAATATCGAGCTCTCCGTTCGCACCGAGCTTGCGCTGGACTACTACCAGCTGCGCGGCCTCGATGCCCAGCAGCAGCTCCTTGACATTACCGTCTCTGTCCTCAAGACCTACCTCGACCTCACCCAGCGCCGGTTCCGCGGCGGCGTCGATACGCAGGCCGATGTCGCCCTTTCACAGACTCAGCTGGCCACCACGCAGACCCAGGCCATTGACGTCGCCGTGGCACGCGCCCAGTATCAGCACGCCATCGCGACCCTGCTCGGCCTTTCGGCCTCCTCCTTCGCGCTGCCGCCCATGCCGCAGAACACCAACATACCGACGATCCCCACCGGCGTTCCGTCCCAGCTGCTCCAGCGCCGCCCTGACATCGCCGCGGCAGAACGGATGGCTGACAACGCCAATGCCCAGATCGGCATCGCTATCGCCGCCTACTATCCCAACATCACCATCAACGGCGCGGGCGGCTTTGAGAGTGGAGAACCCGGCAACTGGATCCAAGGCCCAAGCGAGCTCTGGTCCATCGGCGTCAACGCCTCTGAGACCATCTTCGACGCGGGCCGCCGTCGCGCCATCGCCGACGAGGCCCGCGCCAACTATCGCACCGCCGTCGCCAACTACCGGCTCACCGTGCTCAACGGCTTCCAGGAGGTCGAAGACAATCTCGCCGCCCTCCGCATCCTGGCCCAGGAACAGGTCAGTGCTGCCGCTGCCCTCGACGCCGCCAACCGCTCCCTTTCCATCAGCACCAGGCAGTACAAGGGCGGCGTCGCCACGTACCTGCAGGTCCTCACCTCGCAGCAGGCCCAGATCGCCAACGACCGTACCGTCGAAGACATCACCACCCGCCGCTTCGTCGCCAGCGTCCAGCTCATCAGCGCCCTAGGCGGCGGCTGGGATACGAGCAAGCTGCCGACAAATCCTAAATAGCCCGGCAGGCTTTCCTTCCTGAGAGGAAGCTGCCGGTCGGCCGCGATGAGCCCGCTCTACAGATACCAGGGAATGTTGATCACCATGATCCTCTGGTTGCCCCTGAGCAGCAGCAGGAGCTTCAGCATGTTCGCGCGCTGATTGTGCAGCAGGTTCTCATACCAGTGCCGCACCACCAGCTCCGGCACCAGCACCGCGATCTGCCGCCCTTCATGTTTTTTCTCCTCCGCCAGGATGTGGTTTACCATCGGCGTCAGCACGAAGCGAAACGGTGAGTTCAGGGTCATCAGTTCCGGGACCCTCCGTCCCGCCGCCCGCAGCGGACTTGCCACCATCTTCTCCCACTCGTCGCAGATCGTGACCGGCTCATCCTCGACATGCACGTGCACTGCCTGCACATCGGCGGAAATCTCCATCGCAAACCGCAATCCCTTTTCTGCGATACGGCTCCACCGATCGATCGGGACAATCACCCGCGGCTCCTGCAATCCCTCCACGCTGATCGGCGCATCTGTCGAAATCTCGTTCCGCACCCGCACATAATGCTTGTGCACCAGCAGCATCAGCCCAATCATCACCGGGATCAGCAGCGCCGTGATCCACGCGCCCTCGACAAACTTCGTGATCAGGACCACGATCGTCGTGATGCCGGTAGCCACCGCGCCCACGCCGTTCACCAGCATCTTCGTGCCCGAGCCCTTGCCCGGGTTCTTCCTCCAGTGCTGCACCATTCCCGCCTGGGAAAGCGTAAACGCCAGGAACGCCCCGATCGCATACAGCGGAATCAGCCGGTCCGTGACCCCTCCGAAGATCAGCAGCAGCCCGCCGGTCAGCGCGACCAGCAGATACACGCCCCACGAGTACAGGAGCCGCCGGCCCCGCAGCGTAAACACCCGCGGCAGGTAGCCGTTCATGCCGATCACCCGCAGCACGCGCGGAAATCCGGCAAACGCCGTATTGGCGGAAAGCGCCAGCACCGCCAGGATCGAAGCCATGCTGACGTAATAGAAAACGCCGCGCCCCGCTACCGCGCCCAGCAGCTGCGAGAGCACGCTCTGGTACTGCGGACTGGTCGGGTCGGTCGCGCCGATGCCGTACGCCCGGCACAGCCACGCGATACCCGCCAGCAGGCCGACCAGCGCCGCGATGATAATCGTCAGCGTCCGTTGCGCGTTCGGGGCCCGGGGTTCGCGGAACGCGGTCGCCCCATTGCTCACCGCCTCCACGCCGGTCATCGCCGTACAACCGCTCGAGAACACCCGCAGCAGCAGCCAGAAGGTCAGCGCCGCGGTCGCCCCGGGCAGTTTTGCCGGCGGTGCAATCGCATGCGGGTGCCCACCGCTCATGACCGTATGGAACACCCCCAGGCCGATCATCGCGAACAGGCATAACAAAAACAGATAGGTCGGGACCAGGATCACCAGCCCGGCATCCCGCGTCCCGCGCAGGTTCACCAGCGTCAGCAGCGCCAGGATGCCCAGGCATATGCCCAGGGTGTGCGGCTGCAGATGCGGAACCGCGGAGATCAGCGCGCCCACGCCGGCCGAGATCCCGACAGCCGCCGTCAGCACATAGTCGATCATCAGCGCCGCGGCGGCCAGCAGCCCCGGTCCCACGCCCAGGTTTTCGCTCGCCACCGTGTAGGAGCCGCCCCCGTTCGGGTACGCCTCAATCGTCTGCCGGTACGAGAAAAAGACGATCAACAGCAGCAGAATGATGGCTGCGGTAATTTCCACGATGTACGGCACACCGCGGAAGCCCAGCGGCAGCAGCAGCGTCAGCGCGGCTTCCGGCCCGTATGCCGCGGACGACAGCCCGTCCAGTCCAAAGATCGCGACCCCGGAGGAGGGTCCGATCTGCTCCGAATGCTCATCGGTTGTGGCGAGCGGTTTACCAAACAGGAAATCGATCAGGGCCATAGTGTGGAGCGTTCTCCGGTGCAGCAGCGGCTACTGCTTTAGCATGCCCGAAATCCCCGCTTCCTGCGAATCAGCATCTCGCCCCGGAGAAAAGTTGGGCGTCTTCTCCTGCGCGTATAGAGCTACAGCACCAGCCGCGCAATCTCCTCAAACGAGAACGCGATCCCTCTCTCCGGCAGGCTGAACTCTCGCAGTCGATGCAGCTCGCCCTCGCGGAAACGCTCGAAAATCCCGGACTCCGGATCCAGTACCCAGATGGAGGGAATGGCCATCTGCTCATATTCGCGCAGCTTCCGCATGAGTCGCTTGTGCGTATCCTCAGGGCTCAGAATCTCAAACACCGCCACCGGCGCATGCGTCGCAATCGGCTCACGCGGTAAGGTGGCATCGAGAATCGCAACATCGGGCACACGGAAATGGCGCTCGCCGGTCTGCACTCTCAGTTCGGAACGCACCCGAATGTTCCATTGTTCTGCGTTCATGCGAAACCAGTAAGCGATTGCGATTTGCCATGCAGAATGACTGTCCTCTCCCACTGGTCGCTCCTCAATCTCACCATCCACGTACTCAGCGTCCGGCTCATACAAGGTATGAAGGTAAACATCGAGTGGAACCTGTGTCGTCGAAGCCATTTCACCCTCCGTAGGCAGATTCTGCTCTTCGCCAAGCCTTACTTCACTTCCCCCGGTACTCCAGCCCCTGTAGGCAGTTCCCAGGCCGGCGCCGGACGCTCGCTCTCCGGCAGGTTCCGGCCCTTTACCCGGTCGTACATATATTCGTCGCTCACCGTGCCCATCGACTCGTTATAAAGCGAGATCGCCCCGATGGCCTGGCGCAGCTCCTCTGAGAACCGGTGCAGCGCGCGCAGGTGCTCAGCCGTTGCCGGCCGCTCGGCCGCAGGCGTCTTGATGAACTTCTGGTATCCCCGGTCGAGCACATGGCCGATCTCGCCATTCACCACGACCCCGGGCTTTACCACCACCGCCGCCGCGATCGCTTTACCGCCCGGCGCGAGCACCGCCGCGCAGCCGTACTTCGCTATCTGCACCGCTCCCGCAGGCTTTGCGACGGCAGAGGCAGTTCCGACATCAAACCCATAGCCGCGCAGGGTCGCCATTGTTTCGTCAAAACTCGGTACTTTAGTCTTCTTGGCCATCTCGGGCTTGCCTTTCCAACAAAAAAGCTACACTCAAAACTCTCGCACACGCCGCGCCGCACAGCAATCGCGGCAGGCCTCAAGGAGCCGGTACAGCTCGATGGCATCAGCGACGATCATCGCCACGGACCCCACCGCACCCGCAACCAGCCGGCTCGGCACCCTGCCGCATGAGCGCGTCGGCAACACCCCGCTGCTGCGTCTCGGCAAGCTCACGGCTCACCTGCCCGGCAGCATCCAGGTTCTGGGCAAGGCCGAGTGGACCAACCCCGGCGCCAGCGTCAAGGATCGCGCCGCGACCGCTATCGTGAAGGCCGCGCAGGCCGCCGGACACCTTTTGCCGGGTCCCGATGGCGTAACAGCCGAGCACCTGCTGGACGCCACCAGCGGCAACACGGGCATCGCCTACGCCATGCTCGGCGCCGCGCTCGGCTTTCCCGTCACTCTCTGCATGCCTACCAATGTCTCGCCGGAGCGCAAGCGCATCCTCGCCGCCTACGGCGCCCATGTCGTCTGGACCGACCCCGCCGACGGCTCCGACGGCGCGATCCGCAAGGCCCGCGCGCTTGCCGCCGCCGAGCCGGCCCGCTACTTCTACGCCGATCAATACGGCAACGAAAACAACTGGCAGGCCCATTACCGCACCACCGCCAATGAGATCTGGCAGCAAACCGAGGGCCGCATTACCCACTTCGTCGCCGGCCTCGGCACCAGCGGTACGTTTATGGGCACCACGCGCCGGCTGCGCGAGCTCAACCCCGCCATCCAGTGCTACTCCATGCAGCCCGACTCCCCCTTTAACGGGCTTGAAGGTCTCAAACACATGGCCACCGCCATTGTCCCGCCCATTTACGATGCCGCGCTCGCCGACCGCAACATCGAGATGCAGACCGAGCGCGCGCACGCCATGGCCCGGCAGCTCGCCCGCACCGAGGGTCTGCTGGTCGGCGTCTCCGCGGCCGGCAATGTCGCCGCCTCGCTTGCCGTGGCTGAAGAGGAAGCCTCCGCCGGCCGCGACGCCGTCATCGTCACCATCCTTTGCGATGGGGCCGACAAGTACCTGAGCGAGCGCTTCTGGGAGGAAGAGTAGCCATGCTGAGCCTTCCCCAGCTCGTCTTCGATGCCCTGCGCGCGCATGGCGAGGAAACCTATCCGCACGAGTGCTGCGGCGTCCTGCTTGGGTCTGCCTCGCCCGACGCCAACACCGTTGCCTCGGCCGTGCGGGCCGGCAATACCCGCACCGACTCCGCCCACAACCGCTACCACATTGCGCCCGCCGAGCTCATCCGTATTCAGCGCGAGGCGCGCAGTCACGGCTGGGATATTGTCGGCTTCTACCACTCGCACCCCGATCACCCGGCCCAGTGGTCCGCCACCGACTTCGCTGAAGCCCACTGGCTCGGCTGCTCCTATGTCATCACCTCGGTCGAGCAGGGCCGCGCGGCCCAAACCAACTCCTTCCGCCTCCAGGGAACGTCCGAAAACGACAAGCACTTCGACCACGAGCCGATCGCCGTTGCCGCGGAAGCTCCCGCCACGCGATGTTAAAGTGACCCTCCGCGCCGCCATCCTTCCTTTTGTCCGTTTGAAGGTCGTTGCATCAAAGCGCCTCGCGCGCACATCCAGTTCATCGAGGAACCATCATGCAGATTCACATCCCTACCCCGCTCCGTGCCTATACCGGTCAGCAGGCTACCGTATCCGTCGAGGCCACGAGCGTCCAGGCCGCGCTCGACCAGCTCACCAGCACCAACCCAGAGCTCAAGCGCCACCTCTTCAACGAAGAGGGCAAGCTCCGCGCCTTCGTCAACCTTTATCTCAACGACGAGGATGTCCGCTATCTGCCGGAGAAGGAAGCGACCGCGACGCAGCCTTCAGACGCGCTTACGATTATCCCGTCGATCGCCGGCGGGGCCTAGCCGGCCGGGCAGCAGCGCCTTGGGCGCAGGTACTTCCCAGCAAGCGGTACAGACTTCTAAATCACCGAGGATCAGCCTATGGCAACCATAGCGACGGCACCAGAAATCAACACGCTCCCCGAGCTCACCACTGACGACCTCCAGCGCTACTCCCGCCACCTCATCCTTCCTGAGGTCGGCGTTGAAGGCCAGCGCAAACTCAAGGCCGCAAAGGTCCTCTGCGTCGGCACCGGCGGCCTCGGCGCGCCGCTCGCGCTGTATCTCGCCGCCGCCGGCATTGGCACCCTCGGGCTGGTCGACTTCGACACCGTCGATGCCTCGAACCTTCAGCGCCAGATCATCCACGCCACACCCGACGTCGGCCGGCTCAAGGTCGACTCGGCCGCCGACAAGCTGCTCGCGCTCAATCCCTCGCTCAATCTCGTCAAGCACAATGCCATGCTGACCAGCGCGAATGCCTTTGAGATCTTCCGGGATTACGACATCATCGCGGACGGCACTGACAACTTCCAGACCCGCTACCTGGTCAACGACGCCTGCGTGCTGCTCGGCAAACCCAACGCCTATGGCTCGATCTTCCGGTTTGAGGGCCAGTGCACCGTCTTCGGCACAGAAGACGGCCCCTGCTATCGCTGCCTGTATCCCGAGCCGCCGCCGCCGGGCCTGGTTCCCTCCTGCGCCGAGGGCGGCGTGCTCGGCATTTTGCCCGGCCTGGTCGGCGTCATGCAGGCGACCGAGACGATCAAGCTCATCCTCGGCATCGGCGAGCCACTGATCGGCCGCCTGCTGCTGATCGACGCGCTCTCCATGCGCTTCCGCGAGCTCAGGCTCCGCAAGAACCCCGACTGCCCGGTCTGCGGCACCCACCCTACCGTTACCGAGCTGATCGACTACAACCAGTTCTGCGGCGTTGCCGGCGCGCAGGAATCCGCCACCGAAGCCGCTGCGAAGGCCGGCTCGGCGCTGCCCCCGAAAGACGGCATCGCCCAGATACCGGTGCAGGAGCTCAAGCGTCGCCGCGATGCGGGGGAAAACCCTTTCGTGCTCGATGTCCGCGAGCCGTGGGAATACCAGGTGGCCAACCTCGGCGGCCACCTCATCCCGCAAGGCGATCTGCCGGCGCGCCTGTCCGAGCTCCCGAAGGACCAGTCCATTGTCGTGCAGTGCAAGAGCGGGGGCCGCAGCCAGAAGGCCGCCGAACTGCTCCAGTCCAAGGGCTATAAGGTCGAAAACCTCGCCGGCGGCATCCTGGGCTGGGCCAGCGAAATCGATCCGAGGATGGCTAAGTATTGACAGCGAATGAGCTCAGCCGTTCTGTAAGAACGGCTGAGCTACAGCGTTTCCCGATTCGCGTAAACGATTGAGCCTCTCAACGTGGCCTTTCTCTTAGGAAAGGCCACACTCACAGTTGCCCAAAGAACACAGACGGCGATACATGGAACCGCGCACTCAGCCGAGCGATGTGATCGCGGTTCATGCGCCGTTTGCCTGAAAGCACCAGCGACACCGTACTCTCCACCCCGAACTCCGGAATCAGCTCCTTCTGGCTTAAACCATGCTTCTCCATCAGGTAACGAAGCACCGCGACCGGCTCCGCCTGCAGCATAGGATAGCGCTCTGTCTCATAGCGCTCAATCAGAACGGTAAGCAGTTCGATCGCTTCATCTTCGTCTCGCGAGGTCTCTGCCTTACTCGTCAGATCAAACAAAGCCTTGGTGTACTGGGCCAGTTCTTCGTCGTTGTGAATTAAGCGCGGCGCCCCGAGGTGAATCATCTTTACCGGGTCTGCCAGGGCTGTGCTCATTGCGTTCCATACTCCTTGTCCAAGTTGGCGGGATTGTCATACTGCTTGTGCGTCAAAAATGAGCGGATATAAATGTGCCCCGTCGTCAGTACGCTCTTCCGCTCCTTGGCATAGTGAATAACCGTCACCATTCGATAGCGATTGCGCCGAAAATTGAAGATGACGTAGCCATCCACAGCATCAGCATCCGGAAATACCTGTCGCACTTCCACAAAGCTCGTCCAGCGCACACCTTTGACGATCTCAATCCATGCGACGATCTCTTCGGCTGCGTCGGGATGCCTTTGCGCCGCATCCCTCAGGTGGCCGATTGTGACCAGGTGCATAGGTGAACTATATTGCCACAATGAAAACTTGTCAAAACGAAAAGAAAGCCTGATATTTGCATGTGCCGTTTGTCTCACCTGCTAGCCTGATGGAGTGAGCGCTGCCACCCCACTCCTCGAAGCTCTTCACCAGACCCCTGCCGATCCACGCGCCGAGGCCGACGCGCAGGCGCTCGAGCAGCGCGGCGGTAACCGCCTCAACCTGAAGCTCACCGTCGCCCTCGTCCTCTTCCACGCGCTCGCTATCGCGGCGCTCTTTTTCTTCCGCTGGTCTTCGCTTGCGCTCGCCGCAGTGCTCTGGGTGCTCGCGCAGAACATCGGCATCGGCATGAGCTACCACCGGCAGCTCACGCATCGCGGCTACAACACGCCCAAATGGGTCGAGTACGCCATGGCCATCTGCGCCACGCTCGCGCTTGAGGGCGGCCCGCTCTTCTGGGTGGCGGTCCATCGCCTGCACCACCAGGTCACCGACAAGCCCGGCGACCCGCACTCTCCGCGGGACGGCGCCTGGTGGTCGCACCTGGGCTGGATGCTGTGGGGCCGCCTGCACAATCACGACCCGCTGCTGGAGCGCTATGTACCCGACCTCAACCGGCAGCCCTTCTACTACTGGTTGAGCCGCCTGCACTGGATCCCGGTCACCCTCGTCGGCATTGGGCTGCTCTTCGCGGGCGGCATCTCCCTGCATAGCTTTTCTGCCCTGGTCCACTCCCGCGGCGTCTCCTGGGTGCTCTGGGCTGTGTTTCTACGCGTCACCCTCGGCCTGCACGTCACCTGGGCGGTGAACTCGGCGACCCACATGTGGGGTTCGCGCCGCTTCGCTACCCGCGACGACTCGCGGAACAACTGGTGGGTCGCGCTGCTCTCCGGCGGCGAAGGCTGGCACAACAATCATCACGCGCTGCCCGTCTCAGCCCGCCACGGCATGGCCTGGTATGAGCTCGACGTCAACTACTGGGGCATCCGGCTGCTCGGGCTGCTCGGGCTGGCCAAAAAGATTAAAGTGCAGGGCCCCGGCGTAACCGAAGGCGCTCCCCGCACCCGCATCCTCCATAGCTGACCGGGATCAGCCAAGCCTCTTCCCCACCAGATCGCGCAGCGTCTTCGCATCCCGTGGCGCATATACCTTTACGTCGTTGTCAAAATAAACAAACACGTCCCGCTGCTTGCGCCCGCGCGCCGCGGCCGCGCTCGCCTTGTCGCCGTCCGGCGACTCTTTGCCCGCGGCCCATGCCGTGATCCGTGCCGCCCACTGTTCGAGCGCCGCATCCGAATAGCCGCTCGTATACAGTTCCTCGGACCCGTGCAGCCGGCAGTACACAAAATCCGCCGTCACATCCATCAGCCGCGGCCACTCGACCGTGTCCGCGCACACCAGCGCCACGCCGTACCGCCGCAGCAGCTTTACAAACGCGTCCGTCACAAAGCTCCGGTTGCGAATCTCCACGGCATGCCGCACCGGCCTCCGCTTCACCTCGCCGATGCCGGTCCACGCCCGCTTGTCTAACCGTCCGTCATGCTGTTCCGCGAGTTCTGAGGCTGCAATCGTGTCCTGCGGCAACAGATGTAGAAACGACTCAAACCGCTCCGCCTCAAATGAAAAATTCGGCGGAAACTGCCACAGGATCGGGCCCAGCTTCGGGCCCAGTCGAAGCAGCCCGGAAGCGAAGAAATTCGCCAGGGCCGCCTCAACCTGCCGTAATCGCAAGATATGCGTGATGTACCGCGATCCCTTGATCGCAAATACAAAATCGTCCGGCGTCTCAGCCGCCCACGTGTCGAAACTCGCGGGCTTCTGCAGGGAGTAGAACGTCCCGTTCACCTCGATGGTCTGCACCTGCTCTGCGGCAAACCGCAGCTCGTCCTTCTGGCGCAGGCCTTCGGGATAAAACTTGCCCCGCCACGGCGGATAGTTCCATCCCGAGATCCCGATGCGGACGCTGCTGCTCACGCTGTGTGCCACCGTGCTCGTTCTAAATCAGGCCGGCCTACGCGCGCGTGTGATAGTCGCGCCACGCTTCGGCCAGCATCGCGGCTCCCTTCGCCGCAGGCATCCGCTGGACCCGGCGCGCCGCACTGCGCCCTCCGAAGTAAACCAGGGCACTTGTCCCCGCCAGCACAGTTCCCAGGATAACCAAAAACTTCGTCACTCGAACTCCTTCTTGCCGCCGTTGTAGTTTCATTGACTGCAGGCTGCGCCGCGCAATCATCCCGGCGACGCAGCCACCTCTTTAAAGTATTTTCACTTCCGGCCTGCAACACGAACTCCCAGCGGCTCTTCCCGGCGGAAAAGCCACGTGCATTGCCGGTGCTCTCCATGTGAAGTGAACTGCTCTTAACTCCGCGTGGTCGTGAGGCGTTCCAAGATGTCCTTGCCCTTCTCGACCACGCCCACCGCTGTTGCTTTTGCCTGCTCCTTCTGCCCAAAGGTATCCGACCGGCCGAAGCCCAGCTTCGGCTCATCGCCCAGCGGCTTTGCGATGAACGTGGAGAACTCGCCATGCCCGTCCGGAGCCGTACCCGAAGTCCAGGGCTGGTTCGCCTGCGTCCCCACGCCTTCCGTCGCCGTGATGAAGAAGTTGTACGCGTATTCGCCATTCTCCTTCGACTGCGGAAAGCTGTTCGGGATCGGCAGGTGCGACGGCCCCAGCTCCTCGAGCACGGCCAGCCACTGCTGTTGGTGCATCGTGTCCCGCGCGATCATAAACGACAGCATATCCTTCATGCCCGGATCGTCGGTCGCGTTATACAGGCGGCACGCCAGCGCCCGTCCGGTCGACTCCGCCGCTACATTGCAGTACATATCGGCCGCAATGTTTCCGCTTGCGTAAATGTGCGACATATCAAACGGCACGCCGTTCGCGTTCACCGGCATCGCCGCCAGACCGGAGGAGAGAATGTGCCGCGGGTTCATGCCGCCAAGCACAGCATTCACAACTGAGTCCTGCGCTGCCTCTTCCTGCAACGACACCGGCGCATGCTCAAGGTTCAGCGCCACCGCTGTCGCCAGCATCTCGATGTGCGACATCTCCTCAGTCGCGGTGTTCATCAACATGTCCCGGTACTTCACTGGCCCGCGCGACCCCCAGGCCTGAAAGAAGTACTGCATACACACGCGGATTTCACCTTCAATGCCGCCGATGGCCTGCTGAAGAAACTTAGCGTACAGCGGGTTCGGCTTCTCGACCCGCACCGGATATTGCAATTTCTTATCGGTATAGAACATAGGAAGGCTCCTGGGAACGAACTGCCGCGCATACGGCAGGTTGGGGAAGGAAGTGGTTTTGGAACAAGGCTTGCCGAAGGATTACGGCTTCTCGGTGTGATGGCGCTTGCCTCAGTCGTGATGCCAGTCTGTTGTCACTGTGTTTTACCTGCGTTTGTTGTGTTTCCACTCAATACTTCCGCGCATCGCCCAGCCTTGATCCTCAACCCTCTACAATGAACGCCGGACCAGGAGCACCCTTCATGCACCGCTTCGCCACCCTCGCGCTCGCAGCCGCTCTCGCACTCGCCACGCCCGTCCCGCTCCTCGCGCAACTCGCTGTACCCGAGCAGGCCACGCTCGATACCCGCGGCGCCGGCACCCCGTTTCCCCACTTCTGGGAGCAGATGTTCGGCTCCGGCCGCGCCGTGCTCGCCCTGCGCGCCGACTGGCGCCATGACCTTGCCACCGTTCACCAGGCCACCGGCTTCCGCTACGTACGTTTCCACGGCATCTTCGACCGCGAGGTCGGCGTCTATGACGAGGACGCCAACGGCAAGCCCGTGTACAACTGGAGCTACGTCGACGAAATCTACGACAACCTGCTGGCCGAAGGTGTGCGCCCCTACGTCGAGCTTAGCTTCATGCCTGAAAAGATGGCCTCCTCAAACGTCACGCAGGCCTTCTGGTATCACCCAAACCCGTCCCCGCCGGCCAGCTACTCCAAGTGGGACGCGATGCTCACCGCCTTCGCCCGTCACCTCATCGACCGCTACGGCATCAATGAGGTCGCGCAGTGGTACTTCGAGGTCTGGAACGAGCCGAACCTCGACTTCTGGGTCGGCAGGCCCGCGCAGCAGACGTATTTCGAGCTCTACGACAACTCCGCGCGCGCGCTCAAAGCCGTCGACCCGCGCCTCCGCGTCGGCGGCCCGGCAACCGCGCAGGCCGCGTGGATTCCCGCCATGATCGAGCATGCCGCCGCCCATCACATCCCGCTCGACTTCGTCTCCACCCACGTCTACGGCAACGACCTCTCGAAGAACGTCTTCCCCGACCACCCTGAAACGCCCGTCGCTCCACACCAGATGGTCGCTGCCGCCGTCGCGGCCGTACACCAGCAGATCCTGCACTCCTCCATGCCCGGCATTCCGCTCATCTGGAGCGAGTTCAATGCCACCTACCTTACCCAGCAGTCCGTCACCGACTCGATCTACATGGGTCCCTGGATGGCCGATACCATCCGCCAGTGCGACGGCGAAGTCCAGTCCATGAGCTACTGGGCGTTCTCCGATGTTTTTGAGGAACAGGGCGTCGTCAAAACTCCCTTCTACGGCGGCTACGGCCTCATCGCCGAGCGCGGCATCCCCAAGCCCGCGTTTCTCGTCTTCTCTTTGCTCCACACCCTCGGCGACACCCGGCTCCCCTTGCAGGCGAACGACCTTCTTGCCACCCGCCGCGCCGACGGCACCCTCGTCCTCGCGGCCTGGAA
>CAXTMY010000011.1:51904-64256 GCA_964245565.1 uncultured Acidobacteriaceae bacterium
GAACATGGCCGAGCCGCCGGGTACCGCGGTCCCGGATAAAATCATCACCCTCGACTTGAAAGGTCTGCGGGCCGGGGCGACCGCAACCGTCCGCCGCGTCGATGCCGAGCACGGCGACACCCTCGACGCCTGGAAGCAGATGGGCTCCCCCGCAAACCCGACACTGTTACAAATAGCGGCGCTCAAGAAAGTCGGCACCCTCGGGGAGAAAGAGCCGGTCCCGATCGCGAATGGCAAACTCACGCTGCGCATCCCTCCGAGCGGCCTAGCCGTCATCGAGGTGACGCCGTAAGCGAACGCTCTTACGACGCGGCCGTGCTCGGCGCAGGCGCAGCAGGCCTGTTCTGCGCAGGATTGCTCGCCCGGCGCGGCCTCCGCGTCCTGCTGATCGAGCACGCCACCGAACCAGGCCGCAAGATTCTCATCTCCGGCGGCGGCCGCGCCAACTTCACCAACCTCAACACCCGCCCCGAACACTTCCTTTCGGCCAATCCCCATTTTGCGAAATCCGCCCTGGCCCGCTACACGCCTGGTGACTTCGTCGCCCTGATCGAGCGCTACGGCATCGGCTACCACCACAAAACTCCGGGCCAACTCTTTTGCGACGGCTCTGCCCGCCAGATCGTCGACATGCTGCTTGCCGAGGCCGCCGGCACCGAGCTGCACCTCAGCACCTCGATCCGCTCTGTCACCCGCGACGGCAAAGGCTTCGTCGTCGAAACCAGCCCGGCGCAAGGCGCGGCAGCGGCGTCCTCCGGCATTCTGCGCGCCGACCGGGTCATCGTCGCCACCGGCGGGCTGTCCATCCCCAAAATCGGGGCGAGCGGCATCGGCTACGTCATCGCCCGCAGCTTCGGCCTGCGCGTTGAAAACACGCGCCCCGCGCTCGTGCCGCTGCTCTTCGGGAACCAGGACGCGCAGCGCTTCACCGGCCTCAGCGGCGTCTCCACTGATGTTTCTATTTCCATCGCAGAACAGCCGGGCGCACCTGTCTTTGCGGACAAGCTCCTGTTCACCCATCGCGGCGTCAGCGGGCCATCCGTGCTCCAGATCTCCTCTTACTGGAAGCCCGGCAACACGCTTGCTCTCGACCTTGCTCCGGGTCGTACTGTAACCAGTGCGCTTACATTTGCCAATGCGCGACGAGACGCCCGGGCTGCCTCTGAAGCCTGGTCCGCAGCACTGCCGCGCCGCCTTGCCGAGCGCCTGCTCGCCATTGCACCCCCGCGCTCCTGGCACAACGACTCACTCGCCGAAGCCGAGCGCCGGCTTCACGCCTGGCCCTTGACCCCGTCCGGCACTGAAGGCTTCGAGAAAGCCGAAGTGACCGCCGGCGGCATCGACACCGCGGAACTTTCCGCCAAAACAATGGAGACCCGCAGCGTGCCGGGCCTTTACTTCATAGGCGAGGTGGTCGATGTAACCGGCCACCTCGGCGGTTACAATTTTCAATGGGCATGGGCGTCTGCGGCAGCAGCCGCGAGCTCGTTCTAAAAACAAACCAGGCTCAGCCGAAGCTTCGCACGTGGACCCATAGCGCCGGCCAGCTGCCGCGCAGGTGATGACACACGAAAATATCCGGGTGATCGGCAGACTCCTCGTTGCGCACGCCATAGGGAATTTCCACGTACCCGGCCAGAACACAGTCAGAGAAATACCGGCTGATCTCCTCTGCGTCGAAGCCGGTCGCGATCACTGTATGCGGCACAAACGGCCCATACCCGCGATCATAAAAGCTGTTCGTTGAGCTGACCGGCGCCGGAAGCCCATGCGAGGGCCCGTACAGGGCAATCGCGCCGGCTTCCCCGTAGTTGTTCGCGAGCACCATCAACTGCTTGCGCTGCTGCGGCGGCAGCTCGTCGCGTACCCCCGCCACATCGTCCACAAAGTCCGTCCAGCCAATCTCATTGGCCATGTCATAGTTATTCTTCATCTGCCATTTCCACATGGCCGAGCCGACGGGCGCAACCGGAAGATACGCCCAGGAGATCACGGCCGCATCCGCCGCGAGCGCAATTGCAACAGAAGCAGTGGCGAAAATCCGAATCGCCCGCGAGCGCATGGCTATGCTCCGCTCCAGCACGACCGCCCCCGCGGCATACAACACGATGTAGCCGGGCAGCAGGTAATAGCCCCGGCCGCGCACCAGCGCAAGCAGCACAAACGGCCCCACATACATCGCGGCCAGCAAACGGAAGCGCCGGCTGCGTCCCAGCCAAACCATCCCTGCCAGCGCCAGCGGAAAAGCGAGCAGCGTGAACTTCAACTGGTCCGTGTAATACCCGTCGGCGCGGCCCTGGCGCACATCGCGCGCATGGATAAACTGCTCCATCTGCAGCGTCATGAACTGGTGCCGCGCCAGCCACACGAGGTTCGGCGAAGCGACCAACAGCATCGCCAGGACGCCCAGGTAGAACCACCGGCTCCGCAGAAAACGCCGCTGCGAAGGCAGCACCGCAACCCCAGCCACCAGGCTCACCGCCAGGAACGCGATCGAGTACTTCGACAGCACACCCAGCCCCACCGACGCGCCGATCGGCACCCACCATCGCGCGTCCCCGCTGCGCAACAGCTTCGCCGTAAACAGCGCCGTCAGCGCCCACGCAAGATAATCGAAGGTGTTGTACTGCAGCACCGAGCTGAACGTGAGCGCCACGGGCAGCACGGCCAGCGCAGCGACCACCTGCGCCGGTCTGCGGCCACCCAGTTCCCGCGCGACCAGCCCCACCAGCACCATCGATACCGCGTTCACGACCGCCGCCGGCAGGCGAAACACTTCGGGCGAAATCCCGAACAGTGCAATCGCAACCCGCCCCGCAAACGCCGTCGCCGGAGGGTAGGCCACAAACCCCCAGTCCAGGTGCCGCGCGTCATCCAGAAACTGCAGCTCGTCCCGATGAAACCCGTAACCGTTGCCCATGGCGAAGTGCGCCGCCAGCACAACACAGCCAACCAGAGCCAATATAAGTGTGTCTTTCCACAGCGCTGTCCTTGGCAAACTATCGTTCGCGGGCGGGGTCGGCATCGTGAGCAGGATACGCGCTCTCGTCTCTGTTTGTTCCTGATTCCTACGCTCGTCCGCAAAAACCGGCGGCTTGGCGCCTGCCGCTTACACTGTTCGAGACGCACCCATGTCGACACATTTACGCAGCGCCGCCGCACCACGCTGGCTGACCTGCTTTTACGCAGCGCTCGGCCTGGTGCTCCTCGCCTGCGCGGCGGCATTCCTCGTCAGCTCCTGGCGCTGGCCTCTCGTCGGCGATGCGCCGCTTATGCACTACGTCGTGTTCCTGATGCAGCACGGCTTCGCCCCCTACCGCACCATCATCGACCTCAACCAGCCCGGAACCTACGCCGTGGAAGCAGCCGTCATGGCGCTGCTCGGCAAGGGCGCGCTCGCCTGGCGCATCTTTGATCTCCTGCTGCTCGCTCTCATCGCCCTCGCCATGGCAGTCGTCTGCCGCCCCTACGGCCGGTTTCCTGCCCTGTTCGCCGCCGTCACATTCGCGCTCATCCATGGCCGCGACGGGCTCATCCAGCTCGGCCAGCGCGACCTGCTCATGGCAGCGCTGCTCGTCTCGGCCTATGCCCTGCTCTTCACGCTGTTGCGCTCCCAGCGACCCAGCCGCTACGGGCTCAGCCTTTTCGCCGGCCTCTGCCTCGGCGCAGCGTCCTCCATCAAGCCTGACTCGCTGCTGCTCGCGCCGCTGCTGCTCGTCTTCGTCGCCTGGGCGCTGCGCCGCCGGCAACGCCCGTTTGCGCTGCATCTCGCGGCTGCCGGTGCCGGCGTTCTGCTCCCGCTGCTCGGCTCGCTGCTTTTCCTACTCCGCTGGCACGCGCTTCACGCGTTTCTCGCGCTCATGCTCCAGCTCGCGCCTTACCACGCGTCCCTGTGGAGACTGCCGGCCTCCACGCTGCTGCTGCAAGCCGTTTCCTCGGTTACGCTGCCGCTGTTCTGCCTCTGGCTCGCCGTCTTCCTCGGGCAGCAGCGCTGGCGAAACCCGGAAGACCAGCTGCTGCTGCTCGGCTTCTTTTTCGGCATCTTCTCGTTTTACGTGCAGGGCCGCGGCTACCCCTATCATCGCTACCCTTCTCAGGTCTTTCTGCTCCTGCTCGCAGCCATCGCCTTTGCCGACGCGCTGCGCTCGTCCCGCCCGGCAAACCGGTTCGCCCGCGCCTGCGTTAAGGCCTGCGCCCTCGCCGGCCTCGCGTTCGGCTCGCTCGTCCTCGTCCCGCGCTCCCTGCAGGAGGTGCTTCACTTCAGCTGGCGCAGCGATTCCTTTGACCACGCGCTCACCGCCGACCTCTCCACCCTGGGCGGACCGGCGCTTAGCGGCAACGTGCAGTGCCTGGACATGGCCGGCGGCTGCATCACCACGCTCTATCGCATGCAGCTGGTCCAAAGCACCGGCTTTCTTTATGACTGCTACCTCTATCCCGCCCAGCCACCGGCCGCTGCCTACCTTGACGAGCGCGACCGCGATCGGCGGGCCTTTATGCAGGCACTCCTCACCCATCCGCCCAGCCTCTTCATCGTCACCAGCGATGAGTGCGGACCGCCCGACTTTCTCTATCGCAAGCTCGCCCGCTGGCCTTGGCTGAACACCTGGCTCGCCGCCAACTACCGCGTTGCCCGCGAGTGGCGGCCCACCGTCACCCAGAGCTGGGGCGGCCGTCCTGTCCTGCCCTATGGCTTCCGCATCTACCGGCGTACCACGCCGCACCGCATTGGGCCCGTCCAGGCCCAGGCCGCTCCGCTCCGGTAACTTGCGTACCGTAGCCCGCACCCGCTATGGAGCCGCAAAATACAAACAACCGGCATGCCCACGCTTGAACTCTCCATGATCGTGAAAAACGGCAGCCGCGGGCTCGCGCGCTGCCTACGCAGCGTTCAGCCCATCGTGGACCGCATCACCGTCGGCGACACCGGCTCCACCGACGACTCCGCCGCCATCGCCCAGGCCCATGGCGCCACCGTCCTGTCCCTCCCCTGGAGCGACAACTTCGCCGCCGCCCGCAACGCCGTTCTCACCCACGCCACCTGCGACTGGATCCTCGTCCTCGACGCGGATGAAATGCTCGACCCCTCCGGAACAGACACGCTGCTTGCCCTCGTCCGCGAGCAGCCGGCCCACGGCGCGAACGCAATCCACGGTTTCGACATGATCCGCTACAACTACGTCCACGAAACCGCGCTGCGCTGCGCAGGCCGGGGCGCCGTCCGCAATCCCGGCGTGCTCGCCGAAAGTGCGGAGTACCCGGCCTTTTTTGAGAGCACCCACACCCGTCTTTTCCGCCGCGATCCCCGCATCCGGTTCGAGCACCGCGTGCATGAGACCGTCGCGGACCGCATGGACCACCGCAAGCTAACCCGGCGCCCTTGCTCCGTCCTTATCCACCACTTCGGTTACGTCGAAGATCCGCCCCCGGCCCGGCTCGACAAATCCGCGCTCTACCACCGCCTCGGCCTCGCCAAGGCCCGGGAGCTGCCCCGCGACTACCACGCCCAGCTTGAGGCCGGCCTCAGCGAGTTCGACCACGCGAAGAACCCGCAAGCCGCCCTGCCCTATCTGGAGGCAGCCTGCGCGCTCCGTCCTTACTCTGCCGCTGCGTGGCTCTATCGCGGGCTTTGCTGCACCCGCCTGCGGCGTTTCGACCAGGCGCTCCATCCGCTCACCCGCGCAGCCGTCCTCGACCCTGCCAACCCACTCGCCCACAGCGCGCTCGGCGACCTCTTCTCGCAGCAGCAGAACTACTCCGGCGCCCACGCCGCCTACAGCAAAGCGCAGTCGCTCGGCGACTGCTCCGCCCTGTCCGCGGCCAAGCTCGGCGCCGCCGAAGTCCAGCTCGGCCGCGGCGCGGCCGGCGTCGCCAGGATCCAGGCCGCGATCGCCCGGTCGCACCCCCCGGCCGCCGCCAACCGTACAGACCTTCGAGACGACAATGTTCCCGGCACCCCCCCGGCCGCAGGCACCGACGAGCTCTACAGCATCCTCGCCGCCAGCGCCCTGCTCGCCGGCGATCTCACCACGGCGGCCACGGCGGCCGAACACCGCATCCGCACCGCTTCGGTGACCGCGCTCGACTTTCTCATCGCCGCCACCATCGAGCTCCAGGCCGGCCACTCCCTCCGCGCACACGCCAAACTCCAAGCCGGCCTCACCCGCTTCCCCGCCGACCCGCAGCTCCAGACCATGTACACCGCCCGGAGCAGCGCTCAAGCGGCTGCCGCGGAAGCGCCCGCGCATGCCCCGTCCGGATCGGCCGGTTGAATTGCTCTCTAATCGTGTCGTAACGCTTCCATCGGCTCGATCTTCGAGGCGCGGGCAGCAGGGATCCATCCGGCGATCAGGGCTATCCCCAGCAGGAGCAAAGCCGAGCCCGCGAGGCTGAGCGGGTCGCCCGGCTTCAATCCATAAAGCATCGATCGCACCAGCCGAAGCAGAAGGAGCGCAACGCCGAGTCCCCCGGCTACGCCCGCTGCCGCCATCCCTCCGGCCTCGCGCAGCACCATGGCGCGGATCTGCCCGCGCGCCGCCCCCAGCGCGAGCCTGATCCCGATCTCGTTGGTGCGCTGCGAAACGGTGTAGGCCATGATGCCGTAAATGCCGACGCAGGCAAGCGCCAGCGCAAGGATGCCGAAACCGGCAGTGAGCGACGCGAACATGCGCTCCTGCTGCATGCCGGCATCGATCTGCTGCTGCTGGGTGCGGATGTTGTTGAGAGGAAGATCGGGATCGACCTGTTGGAGAGCGCGTCGGAGCGCAGGGAGCAGCGTAGAAGGAGGTATGGGAGAGCGAATGATGTAGGTCATTGGCCCGAAGGCGGGGCGCTGGAGGTCGAGATCAAAGTGAACGGGCGGCGGCGCGTGCCGCATATCGTTATAGCGGACATTTGCGCAAATACCGATAATCTCAATCCAGCGAGTTTTTTTATCGCCCAGTCCCCTAAAGAATCGTCGTCCGATGGGATTGGAGTTGGGAAAAAACTTGCGCGCCAGCGCCTGGTTGACCACCGAAACAGGAATGGAATTTTCCGTGTCTTCGGCAGTGAAGCCGCGGCCTGCAAGGATCGGGATCGACATAGTGGAAAAGAAATGCGGGCCGACAAAGGAGACCATCGCAAGCTCATCTTCGTGGCCAGTTTTTTTCGGGTCGGTGAAAATCGCACTCTGTCTGCCTTCAATTTCGAACAGACCCTGCCCCGAGGCCGCGCCCAATGGATGATTCACATAGGTGACATCTTGGACTCCAGGGACCGATGCAAAAGCGTTTGCGACGCGGCTGTGCAGGTTTGAAGGCTGAGAGGCGGCATTTCTAGTGCGCGGGGGAGTTACGTCCACAAGCAGCAGATTCTTCGTCCGAAAGCCGGGGTCAACGGAGTTGAGATTCCAGAGTGTTCGGAGAAAAAAGATGGCCGAGATGACCAGCAAGGTTGAAAGCGCGACCTGAAAGGCGACAATCGCCTTACCGGACCAGGCTTTGCGCCGCCTGCTCGCGGTGCGCGTTCCTTCCTGTAAAGCGCTGTTGATCTCGACACGAGTGGAGCGCAATGCCGGCACGAGGCCAAACACCACGCCGGTGAGAAGCGTCACAGCGGCAGTGAAGCCGAAGACGCGCCAGTCGAAGCCAACCGGCAGCTCGCCGCCGTCCCAGCCGGTGCGCATCAGCCATGGAATCATATTCCGGCTCGCGTAACCGAGAACAAAGCCGGCCACGCCGCCCATCGCTGAGAGCAGCAGGCTCTCCGTGAGGACTTGCCGCAGGATGCGCGCCCTGCCTGCCCCGAGCGCCATGCGTACGCTCATCTCGCGCTGGCGAAACGATGCGCGCGCCAGCATGAGGTTCGCAATGTTCGCGCACGCCAGCAGGAGCACGAGCCCGGCGAGCCCGAGCAACACATAGAGCGGACGCAAGAGGCCGCGCATGCCGGACGTAATGCCACGGCTTCCGTCCTCAAGCGAAAGCCTTGGCACCGTTTCGCCCTTGTTCATGATGGCTGTGCCCCGAAACGCCGCGTTAAACGCTGCATTCAGCGCTGTCTGAGCCGTAGCGGTTGAGACGCCAGGCCTGGCTCGGGCCATCAATTGAACACAGAAGTTGTTCGGGTCGGTCAAGGTCGGCGGTCTGCCGGATACGGGAACAACAACGGAAATCATCGAGATTGGAAGGAAAACCTCGGGCGCCGTGGCGTCGCCGCTCACGGGGCCTCGAAAGCCGGGAGGATTGATGCCGACAACGGTGACGAGAGCCCGATTGACGCGAATAGTCTTGCCGATGACATCCTGATCACCGCCAAACTTACGATGCCAGAAGCTGTCGCTGATGACGGCAACCGCGCCTGCACCTGGAGCCCCATCGTCCCCAGGCTCTATCGGTGTACCCAGTTGAGGTTTTACCTGGAGCTGCGCGTAGAAGTTGCCGGAGACCAGCTCTGCTTTGCCTGCTTCGGGCGAGCCGGCAGCGGTGATGTCCACATCAGGAATCTGGGTGAAGGCCGCAATATCTTCAACGACCTGGTTCTGCCGGCGAAGCTGCCGATAGGCGGGGTAGGGAAAAACACCCAGATGAAACTGGCCATCGTCGCCGAAATAAGCATCTTCGCCCACAATCTGACGCAACGCAATGTGGTCATCGCCCGTTAGCCTGAAGAGGCGAAGCTGCTCGGGGTGCGGGACATCAAGGCGCACGAACAGCATCTGGTTGGCATAGGAAAAAATCGTGGTATTGGCGCCGATGGCGAGCGCCAGCGAGGCCACGGCGATGGCTGTAAAGCCCGGGCTCTTGCGCAGGATGCGCACGGCATACAGCAGGTCCGCCCAGAGCGCATCGATTGACCGCAGTCCAAGCGAGTGGCGCATCAGCTCCTTGTGCGTGGCCACGGTGCCGAACTCCAGCCGCGCCCGGCGCGCGGCCTCGCGTGGCGTAAACCCGTCACGCACAAGGTCCTCGGTTCGGCTTTCGAGATGGAAGCGGATCTCGGCCTCCATCTCCGACTCCAGCCGCTTGCGGCGAAAGACGGATCTGGCCAGCGACCGCATGCGGGCGGAGAAAACCCTCAAGAGATTCTCTCCGAGCCAGGCGCAGCGGTCTGCGGAAGGGAAGCGGTTTGCAGCATGGCGCTCATCAGCTTCGCCATGCGGCCCCACTTCTCGGTCTCAGCCTTCAGCTGGCTCCGGCCCGACTCGGAAAGGGTGTAGTACTTCGCGCGGCGATTGTTCTCGCTCTCACCCCACTCCGTGAGCAGCGCGCCGTTATGCTCCAGACGGTAAAGCGCCGGGTAAAGCGAGCCTTGCTGCACGGTGAGCTGTTCGCCTGAGATCTGCTGAATCCTTAGCAGGATTCCGTAACCGTGCAGCCGTCCCAGCGAGACCGCCTTCAGGATCAGCAGGTCCAGCGTTCCCTGCAGTAGATCGACCTGCTCAGCCACCGCTTCTCTCCTTTTGCATCTAGGAGAAATATTGATCGCTTGCTTCCTAGGCTGTCAAGGAGAGAGCACCCCCGGGGGCGCAAGATTGCCGGATGAGAGCTGCGCCTGCCATCGCAGCTCCATCCGGCTTCTCTCACCAGCGCCCGGCATCCTCCGTCGGCACATTCGGCAACCGGGTACTCGACACCCCGTTCACCGTGGCGCCCGTATGCTCGAAGTTTGGCGACCGGTTCGCATTGAACTCGGCCGGGAAATTCAGCACCGGCTTCGACACCGCATCCAGCCTCGCAATCTGTTCCGTTGTCAGTTGCAGATCGAGCGCCTTCAGATTTGCTTCCAGGTGCTCCATGGTCCTGGCCCCAATAATGGTGGAGCTCACACCCGCCCGGCCCTGCACCCATGCCAGCGACACCGCCGGAACATCGGTGCCGAGCTCTGCCGCGATCTTTTCAGCCGTGTCGATAATGTCGTACTGCTTCTCCGTCATCTCACCGACAAACGCGCCGCGATGCCCCTGCATCTTCTGCCCGTTCGCGCGCGTGTACTTGCCGGAGAGCGCTCCCATCTTCAGCGGACTCCACGGCAGAACGCCCAGTTCCAGCTCCATCGCCATCGGCACCAGTTCGCCTTCCACGGTGCGCTCCATCAGCGAGTACTCGATCTGCAGCGCGATCAGCGGCGCCCAGCCGCGGAACAGCGCAATCATCTGCGCCTGCGCGACCTTCCATGCCGGCGCGTCAGAAAATCCCAGGTAGCGCACCTTGCCTGCCCGCACCAGGTCCTCGAGCGCGCTCATCGTCTCCTCAACCGGGGTAAACCGGTCCCAGTTGTGCAGGTAGTACAGATCGATGTAGTCGGTCTGCAAGCGGCGCAGCGACTCCTCGCACTGCGCAATAATCGCCTTCCGGCTTGCGCCTCCGCCGTTCGGGTCGCCGGCAAACAGGCTGCAGAAAAACTTCGTCGCGATCACCACCCGGTCGCGCTTGCCTTTCCGCTGCTTAAAGAAGTCCCCGATGATCTTCTCGGAGTGCCCCTTGGTGTAAATATTCGCCGTGTCGATGAAGTTGCCGCCATCTTCCAGGTACCGCGCAAGGATCGCTTCCGAATCCGCAACACTCGATCCCCATCCCATGTCTTCGCCGAATGTCATACCGCCCAGGCAAAACGGGCTTACCCGTAATCCGGAGCGTCCGAGCGTTACATATGAGTTCAAAGGCATACTGTTGTTCCTTTCCTGGCCATTCCCTCTTTATAGATGGCATCTGTCGACCATCGCGGTGCATGACCCGCCGGCAGCCGCGTTCAGGCACTCCGTTCTGCGCTCCCACACGATCGCCGCTCTCGCCGCCGCCTCACACTGTAAACTCGTGTCCAGAGACTCTCCACCGCGCGACACTCCACAGCGCGCGCACCCACGGAAGCGACCGACACCCCATGAGCACAGACCTCAGCACCTCCACCGGCACCACGCTCCTCAATGCCTCGCGCGCAGCCGGCCTGACGCCATCGGCCATCACCGCCGGCGCCGACTTCCACGGCAGGCCCACCGCGCGGCTCACGTTCCAGCACGCGGGCACCCCGCTTCACCTTGAGCTCACCGAGGGCTTCGACCCGTCCACGCCCGGGCTCCACGCCGGTCTCACCCGCCATCTTCGGCATGTTGCCGCGCGGCTGCACAACCCCCAGCCCGAGCTCTACGTCACCATGGGCGGCCTGCCACTGCGTTTCACCGGCTTTGAGTGGCCGTTTCACCGCTCCACCTCCGGCTCCGACACCTACATCGTCCACGGCGCCATCTGGCTGGCCGACGGCGCCGAAAGTCCGCTCCACGCCAAAATCTCCGCCAGCATGACCGTTACGTTCGCCGAGATCGTTGAAGCTCCGGAGCAGCCCTACGCGGAGGACTTCATCTATAACGCCATCCGCAAAACCTTCGACTACGGCCAGCTCGAGCTGCTCAAGAGCGGCAATCGCCAGCCCGTTCCCGTCACCACCCGCTACTACTCCCGCTGGCAGAACAAGTTCCTGTTCACCGATACGACCGACCAGTCCCGCGCCGACTTCCTCGCGCTCAAGGCCTTCTGGCTCTCCGGCGTCCACGGCAAAAGCGCACCCATCTGGATGGCCGACCCGCGCGACGCGCAGTACCTCAACACCACTCCCGAGCAGCTCGCCAAAGACACCCAGGCACTCGCCCAGGCCGGCCTGCTCACCCTCTCCGCCGACCCGGCCTATGCCGCCGCGACCCCCGCCCTCGTCGCAAAGGAGCCGCATTACCGCGCTCTTCTGGACGAAGCTCTCAACAGCATCAAGCCCGCTTTCAACGAAGCCATGCGCGGCGGCCACACGAACATGTAGTGCTGACTGCCACCGAAATGGAGCTGAAACCCAGCCCGGCCAGCCGCACCCGGCAAACCCCTCCCCGCGAAGGCACTCTCCTGATGCGGGAGCCCTTGTTGCTGCTCGCCGTGCTGCTCGCCGTCTTCTATTTCGGCCGCCCGCTGCTGATGCCGCTCGCCCTTGCCCTCACCTTCAATTTCCTGCTCACCCCCGTCGTCACCCAGCTTGAGCGCCGTCTCCACTTCAGCCGAACCCCGGCAGCCATGCTCGTGCTCATCGCCGCGACCGCCCTGCTCGGCGGCATCGTCTGGCTTGTTGCCGGCCAGCTGCTCACCGTTGTCAACGAGCTTCCCGGCCACGCGCCCAACATCCGCGCCAAGCTCGCGAAAACCAATATCCCCGCTGACAGCTCTCTCGGCCAGGCCGTGGTCAGCATGGAAGGTCTCTCGCGCGAGTTCTCCGGCGATCCCGCCCAGCAGGTCGCCCAGGAGCGCAGCCTCGCCGGCGCCGCTACCCAGCGGGCCCGCACCGCCGCCAGGCGCGAAGCTGCGCGGAAAGCCGCCGCTGCCGGCCAGGCCGCGGC
>CAXTMY010000012.1:0-27828 GCA_964245565.1 uncultured Acidobacteriaceae bacterium
GTTGTGTCCTGCAAAGGCTGCAAGCGTGTCATTGTCGCGGGCGTGCCCAGCATCCCGGACAACGCCACCACAATCCGCTGCTCCATCTGTGGCGAGGTCAGGCAGTACCGGCCCAGCGAGGTTTACGAGGGGCGCGCACCGCTCCAGTTCATCGGAGGCAAACGGTGAAGCACCAGCACCACTGCATGCAGGCTGTGGCAAGTGTCGGCAGCTCGTCTACGTTGCAGCAAACCATACGGACCGCCCGTGCTGCCTAAGCAGTCGGTGCATGCGCTTCGTCCCTACTGCCTGCACGCTGAGTCCTATGACCCCACGGTCCTGGTGCTGCATTCTGGCTACGGAACGATCTACTACCCGCCCGACCGGAACCTGACGGAGACCATACACTGGTGGCGGGGTTCCTGGCTGCAATCAAGCTGGCATGTGTGCCTGAGATGGAGACCGAGGCGAACGGGCCGAAGGTGCTGACTGCGGTGAACGAGAGTGTTCGGCTCGCAGAGACCATCGTAGGTAAGCTGGCAGCATCGGGTCAGTTTGGATCAAAACTTCGGAACTGCCAATCGGGATGACTTCAATTACGGAGGGAACTGCTCAGTAGAGCGGGTGGCAACTTCCTTGGGCAGTGGAGGTATGCAAGTACGAAGTATTTATATTGCGAAAAACACGACGCCTGAACGCAAGTGCTACGGCATCCGTCTGCCTTCTTGATGTCTGCCATGGTGTCACTCGCGGTGTCAGTCGGTGGCAGTTTAGGGTGCTTTTTTCTTCGCTTGGGTGCGTAAAATTCGTTTCGCCACTCCAGTTGCACTTGACTCTATCTATTCATTCTAAACAGGTTACGTGGTGGCCCCGACTAGATTCGAACTAGTGACCTGCGGTTTAGGAAACCGTCGCTCTATCCACCTGAGCTACGGGGCCAAAGGCTTTTCCATTGTCTCACCGCGGAGGCGGAATACGCTCGGCAATTTTGTGCATCTCACCCCCAAATACCAGAAGCAGCAACTGGGTACGGGACTCGCCGGAACGGACAAACATGACAGAAAAGCAGCATTATGACATCGAAGAAGGCCACCCCTTTCCGCGCGGTGCGCACTGGGACGGCAAGGGCGTAAACTTCGCAATCTTCTCCGCAAACGCAACTAAAGTGGAAGTTTGCCTCTTTTCAGAGGACGGTAATACCGAACTCCAGCGCATCGCCCTTCCCGAGCACACCAACGAAATCTGGCACGGGTACGTCCCCAAGCTCGAACCCGCGCAGCGTTACGGCTACAGGGTACACGGGCCGTATGAGCCGGAGAATGGCCATCGGTTCAATCCGAACAAGCTGCTGCTCGATCCCTATGCCTACGCGCACATCGGCCAGCTGACCTGGGATCCCGCAATTTTCGGCTACAACCTGGAGTCGATGGACGACCTGACCTTCGACGAGCGCGACTCGGCGCCGTTCGTCCCGAAATGCATCGTTGTCGATCCCAGCTTCGACTTCACGGGCAGGCGCGGACGCCAGCGCGTGGCATGGGAAGACACCATCCTCTATGAGACCCACGTGAAAGGCTTCACCAAGCTGCGGCAGGACGTGCCGGAAGAGTTGCGCGGCACCTATGCCGGGCTTGCCCAGCCGCAGGTCGTTGAATACATCAAAAGTCTGGGTGTGACGTCTGTAGAACTGCTGCCCATCCACACTTTTGTCGATGACAGCAATCTGCTCGAAAAAGGGCTGGTCAACTACTGGGGTTACAACACCATCGGCTTCTTCGCGCCTGACCCGCGCTACGCCCATGACCGCAAGGACACGCTGAAGGAGTTTAAGCAGATGGTCGCCTCGTTCCACGAGGCCGGCCTTGAAGTCATCCTGGACGTGGTCTACAACCACACGGCCGAAGGCAACGAAAAAGGCCCGACAATCTCGTTCAAGGGCATCGATAACAGCAGTTATTACAGATTGCTGCCCGACCAGAAACGCTACTACATCAACGAGACGGGCACCGGCAATACCGTAAATGTCAGCCATCCGCGCGTCCTGCAGATGGTCATGGACTCCCTGCGCTACTGGACCGAGGAGACCAGCGTCGACGGCTTCCGCTTCGACCTGGGCACCGTCCTGGCGCGTGAGCCGAACGGCTTCGACAACAAGAGCGGCTTTCTGAAAGCCTGCTCGCAAGATCCTCTGCTGGCCTCCATCAAGCTCATTGCCGAGCCCTGGGATACGGGCCCGGGCGGCTATCAGGTGGGCGGCTTTCCTCCGGGCTGGGCGGAGTGGAACGACACCTTCCGCGATACGGTGCGAGACTTCTGGCGGGACGAGGCGCCCGCGGCCAAGCTCACGGAAAAACTCTGCGGATCGGGCGCCATTTTCAATAAACAGGGGCGCAAGCCATGGTCTTCGATCAACTTCATCACTGCGCACGACGGCTTTACGTTGAACGATGTGGTGACCTACAACGAGAAGCACAACGATGCCAACGGCGAGGACAACAAGGATGGCAGCGACAGCAATCGCTCGTGGAACTGCGGGGTAGAAGGACCGACCGATGACCCCGAGGTCAACAAGCTGCGCTCCCGGCAGATCCGCAACATGCTGGCGACGCTGCTGCTTGCGCAGGGCACACCAATGCTGCTTGCCGGCGACGAGTTCGGGCGCACGCAGGGCGGCAACAACAACGCCTACTGCCAGGACTCCGACATCTCCTGGCTCAACTGGGAGCTGCAGGACAAGGGCAAGCACCTGATTGCGTTCGTGCAGAAGCTCACGTCCCTCCGCCACCGGTTTCCGATTCTGCGCAGAAACCGCTTCTACACCGGTTCGTACAACGAGACCCTGAACATCAAAACGCTTACCTGGGTCAATGCCAACGGCAAGGAGATGGAAGACCAGAACTGGGGCGATACCGAGATGAAATGCTTCGGCATGCTGATGGATGGGCGCGCGCAGACCACCGGCATCCCCAAGCCGGGCGACGACGCGACCATGATGCTGGTCATCAACGAACACCATGACGTGGTGGAGTTCACCCTCCCGGCCTCGGAAGGAGGCGACGAATGGGCGCTGCTGATCGACACCAATCGCGAGGAAAACGACGCCTCGGGCGTCTTCAAAACCGGCGAGGCCTACGGCGTCACCGGCAGATCGGCCCTGCTGTTCGCGCTCCGCTCAGAGAACGCTCACAAGGGCCAGTATTAGTGCATGCAGGTCTGCTGACCTGCACGCATAAACAGCCTCACCCCCCCCGGGGTGAGGCTTTCATTTTTACAGCGCGCACTATGCTACGCTCACGCTTGGTGGAACCACTGCTGAACCTGATTTTCGCTGAAGAGTACCGCGCGCTGCGGCCGCGTGCGCCCATGCCACCGATCCATGCGCGCTTTTATCGCTTCACCAGCCTCAACACCACCATCCGCCTGCGCGAAGGCGAGCTCCGGGTGCATCTCTCTGACCTGCTCGAAGCAGCACCGGAACCGGTGCTGCGGGCCATCGCCCATATTCTTCTCGCCAAGCTCTACCGCAAGCCGGTCGAGGCCGCGCAGGCCGCGCGCTACCGGCGCTATACTCTGTCCGAGCCGGTGCTGCGGCAAACCGAGCTGATTCGCCGTCTGCGCGGGCGCAAGCGCATCGTCTCGGCCAAGGGGCAGCGCTGGGACCTGGAGGAAGTCTTCGAATCGCTCAACACGCGATTTTTCCACGGGCTGCTCGGCCGCCCCGTGCTCACCTGGAGCGAGCACCGCGCTCGCCGCCTCCTCGGCCATTATGACGCTGCGCACAACACCATCATGGTAAGCCAGGTCTTCGACCAGCCGAACACCCCGCGCTTCGCGATCGAGTACCTGATGTACCACGAAATGCTGCACCTCAAGCATCCTGTAACCGTGCGCCAGGGGCGCAGGTGTGTGCATCCCTGGGCGTTTCAGCAGGACGAAGCGCGCTTCCCGGAATTTGCCAGGGCGCGCGACTACCTCAAGAAACTTAAGTAAGCGAGACTGCCGGAGCGACGCCCTTCGCGGCAGCTTGCCGGCAGGGCAATCTCGCGCCCCGGCAAAGTCGCGGAGGCCTTGCGGAAATCGACTGGGATCCCCGACCGCTGCTTCGCAGCTCGTGATCTATGAAAATCTGGAGCCGCTTCCCAGTTGTATAGTTTCCCGTAGTCTCCTATATTTTTCCGGGATTAGTCCAGACTGACCGGGTATTCGCGAGCAGCGCTCGCACAGCGTGGACACAGCCGCGGTCGGCGGAAACAGCGCGTTCTACGCAAGCGCAGGAAATGGCCATTCAGTTGCAAGCAACCTCAGATGGGGTCGCTTTCAGGTGACTCAACGGCAGCATGGGACGGTCTCTTCAAACCCGAGTGGTCGCAGTGACGCTGGCCCTTCTGACGCTGGCCGCAGTGGTGCTCGCTGTCCTGAACTTCCGGCAGGAACAGGGATTTCAGCAGCCGACCGACGGAATCTGGTGGGTGGAATCCGGCGGAGCGCTTAAGGCGCAGCGCGTGCCGGCGGACTCTTCGGGCGAGCGGGCCGGGATCCGGACCGGTGACCTGCTGCTCTCGGTCAACCAGCAGCCCACGACGAAGATCGCCGCGCTGGTCCGCGAACAGTTCCGCACGAAAGTCTACGGCTCAGCCAGCTACGTCATTTCGCGCCGCGGCTTCCGCATCAGTGTTCCGGTCATTCTCGATGCGACCGACACCAGCCTCAACGCCGGTCTGCGGCTGATCGCGCTCGTCTACCTCGGCATCGGGCTCTATGTTCTGTTCCGTCGCTGGACCGCGACCCACGCCACGCATTTCTACATCTTCTGCGTCGCCTCCTTCGCGGCCTATGCCTTTCACTACACCGGCCGGCTCAACACGCTGGACTGGATCGTGTACTGGAGCGGAATCGTTGCCGGGGCGGTGCAGCCGGCCTTGTTTCTGCACTTCGCGCTCTCGTTTGGCAGGCGTTCTACCCAGCGGCGGGCGTGGCTGCTGGCGCTTGCCTATGTACCGGCGGCGCTGATTGTCGGCCTGCAGGTCTACGCGATTCTTTTCTGGCAGGCAACAGAACTGCTGGCCCACCGCCTGGACCAGATCGCCGTTGCCTACCTCGACAGCTTTTACCTCCTCGCCACCGTGCTGTTCTCGATCGAGTACCTGCGCGCCGGCAAGGAAGCAGGCCAGGTCCTGCGCCGGCAGCAGTTGAAGTGGCTGGCCCGCGGGTCGGTGCTCAGCGTAGTGCCGTTTTCGCTCTTCTACGTGCTCCCGTATCTGCTCGATCGCGGCGTGCCGGACCTGCTGCGCGATCTCGCCATTCTCGCGCTCGTCACCCTGCCGCTGACCTTCGCGTGGGCCATCGTGCGCTACCGCCTCATGGACGTGGACCTGATCTTCAAGCGCGGCGTAACATACGCGCTGGCCACCGCGCTGCTGGTCGGGTTGTACTTTCTGCTGGTCGCGGTCGCGGCAGAGGTGGTGCGCAACCGGCTGCCCAGCTTCGGGATCTACGGGCTGCTCGCCGCGATCATCATCACTTCCGCGCTTTTCGACCCGGTCAAACGCGCTATCCAGAACCGCATGGACCAGCTCTTCGACCGCAAGCGCTACGATTACCGCCAGACGCTGATCGACTTCGGCCGCACGCTGGGGACGCAGACCGATCTGGACCACCTGCTGCAGTCAATTACCGGGCGACTCTCGCAGACCCTGCTCGTCTCCCGGATCGCCGTGTTCCTCAAGACCGGCGAGGATGCCGGGCAGTTCCGCCTGGGCGCTTCGCACGGATTTCCACCTGGTTTGGTGCTGCCGCCGGCCGGCGGCGAGCCTTCGCTCGGCTTTCTCGACTTCGACCAGCCCGGCGCGGGCTCGCACATCTTTTTCGAGAACCCCCACCAGGCGCTGCACCTCACGGAAGCCGAGCGCCGCACCGCATCAGCGCTTGAGCTGCACTACTACCTGCCCTGCCGGGTGCAGGAGCGCACCATCGCCGTCCTTGGCCTCGGGCGCACCACGGACGGAGATTTCCTCTCGAGCGAAGACGTGGAGCTGCTCGAGTCCCTCGCCGGCTATGTCGGCATCGCCATCCAGAACGCCACGCTTTATGCAAGCCTGCAGAGCAAGATCGCGGAGTTCGAACGGCTGAAGGAGTTTAACGAGAACATCGTCGAGTCGACCAACGTCGGCATCCTCGCGGTCGATCTCGAGGAGCGGATCGAAAGCTGGAATGCGCAGATGGAGGTGCTCTTCGCCCTGCCGCGATCGTTCGTGCTCGGCCAGCGGCTAGCCGATGTCTTCGATGAAGCGTTTGTGCGAGAGTTCCAGCGCGTGAGGAACGACCCCGGCGTGCACCACCTCTACAAATTTCCCCTGGGCAGCCGGGGCGACAGCGCGGCTGCGTCGTCACTTGAAGAGGAAGGTCGGGTAGCGAATATCTCCATCGCGCCGCTGGTCTCGCGCGAGTTCAAGACGCTTGGCCGCATCGTGCTGGTCGACGACATCACCGCGCGTGTAGGGCTCGAGTCGCAGCTCGCCCAGGCCGAAAAGCTGTCCTCGATCGGGCTGCTGGCCGCAGGCGTCGCTCACGAGGTCAATACTCCCCTGGCCGTCATCTCCTCCTACACGCAGATGCTGGGCAAGCAGCTGCGCGATGACGCCCGGCTGGCACCGATGCTCGACAAGATTACGAAACAGACCTTTCGCGCGTCGGAGATTGTGAACAGCCTGCTCAACTTCTCGCGCACCGGCGGGTCGGAGTTCCGCGCGACCGACATCAACGCCGTGCTGCGGGAGACGCTCAATCTGCTGGAACACCAGTTGAAGACTTCACGTATCGAGCTCAGCGTCGATCTGGCGCCGGGGCTGCCGTCCATACAGGGAAATGCCGGCAAGCTGCAGCAGGTCTTCCTGAACCTGCTGCTGAATGCGAAAGATGCGATGGCCGAGGGAGGCAAACTGCGGGTGTGTACCAGCTTCGACGAGAGTGTGCGGGTATCGATTGCAGATTCCGGGTCGGGCATCGCGCCGGAACACGTGCAGCGCATCTACGATCCGTTCTTTACTACCAAGACAGCCGTCAAGGAAGGCCAGCGGCGCGGCACCGGCCTCGGCTTGGCCGTCACCTACGGCATCATGCAGGAGCATGCGGGCAAAATCCACGTGGAGAGCCAGCCTGGCGCCGGAACCACCTTTGCGCTCGAATTTCCCCTGAAAGAGAAAGCAGCGCATGTCTGAGACGACCTACCCGCCAACTCCGGTCACTGAAGCCGCCGAGGAAAACGATCCCGGCCAGCGTGGCGCCGGCCACACCATCCTCGTCATCGACGATGAAGCAGAAATCCGCGAAACGCTCGAAACCCTGCTGGAGCTCGAAGGCTACACCGTCGAGATGGCTATTGATGGCGAAGCCGGTCTCGCGCGGATCGAGCAGCGTCCCTACGACCTGGTCCTGCTTGACCTCGCGCTTCCCGGGCGCAACGGGATGGAGATTCTCGCCACCATCCGGGAGCGCACGCCCGAGCTGCCCGTCATCATGCTCACCGCGTACGGCACCGTCGACAACGTCGTCGACGCGATCCGCGCAGGCGCGCAGAACTTCGTCCAGAAGCCCTGGGATAACGAGAAGCTGCTCGCCGATATACGCTCCGCCATCGCGCGCTACCGGGCCGAGGAAGAGAATGTCCAGCTCAAGCGCGCGCTCAAGCAGCGCTACAGCTTCCCCAACATCATCGGCAAGAGCGAAGTGATGCTGCGCATCTTCGACACCGTCGCGCAGGTTGCGCCCTCGCGCTCCACCGTGCTGATCCAAGGCGAGAGCGGCACCGGCAAGGAGCTGATCGCGAAAGCGGTGCATGCGAACTCGCCCCGCCGGGAGAAGCCCTTTGTGCCGGTCAACACCGGCGCCGTTCCCACGGATCTCCTCGAGTCAACCCTCTTCGGCCATGTCAAGGGCGCGTTTACCTCTGCTATCGCTGCAAAAAAAGGATTGTTTGAAGCCGCGAACGGCGGCACGCTTTTCCTCGATGAGATCGGCACCATGCCGCTCGACACCCAGGCAAAGATTCTGCGGGTGCTGCAGGACCGCCGGTTCATGCACCTCGGCGGCACACAGGAGATCCAGGTCGATGTCCGCATCATCACCGCGACCAACGTCGACCTGCGGCAGGCCGTACGCGAGGGCAAGTTTCGCGAGGACCTCTTCTACCGCCTCGACGTCATCCGCTTTGAGCTGCCCCCGCTGCGCGCGAGGCGCGAGGATATCCCGGCGCTCGCGACGCACTTTCTACGCAGGTACTCGGAGGAAAATGAGCTGCCCACGCGCGCGCTCTCGCCGGAAGCTCTGCGCGCCCTCGTCGACTACGACTGGCCCGGCAACGTGCGCGAGCTTGAAAATGTCATGGAACGGGGCGTCGTGTTAAGCACCGGCCCGCTCATCGGCCTTGAGCTGCTGCCGCCCCACGTCACCGGCAAAAGCTATTCGTCCAGCCTACTCGAGCACAGCGCCAACGCTTCCCTCTTCGACATTATGGAAGACATCGAGCGGCGCATTATCATGGACAAGCTGGAGCGCTGTAACTGGAACCAGACCGAGGCTGCCGAGCAGTTCCGCATTCCGCTCTCGACCCTGAACCAGAAGATCAAGCGCTTGAGCATCGAGATCAAGAAACGGGTACGGGAAGGATAACGCTGTCGAAAGGCTGAAGTTTCCGGTACTTCGGACTCATTCCTGGCGCAGCGACCTTCCGCTTTTGCTGCGCCAGGCGCCTGTCGTCCAGCAGGCGCGCGGCACTGCGATTGACACGCGTGGAGCGTCCGGTATGACCTTTGCTGCCCTGGATCTGCTCCTCCCTGTGGTTCTCGCCGTTCATAATGTCGACGAGTTCTCCCGCTGTGACGATTTCATCCGCGCCTGCCCGGCGCGCGTCGGCGGGAAACCGGCAACGCGACGCGTCGTGCGTGACGCAGCCATCCTGTTGACGCTTGCTGTCACGGTGCTGAGCGGGTTCACCTTTCTCTTTAAGGGCGCAGCCTTGACAACAATCTCGCAGGTGGCTGTCTTCGCCCTTTTGTTCAACGGCATCGTGCACTGCATCTTGTCCGCCAAGCGGCGAGCGATGATTCCAGGAACACGTTCAGCAGTCATTCTCGTTCTTCCATATTCGGTGCTTACGGTCGTCGCGATGCGAACGGACCTGAAAGACCCGGTCTGGTCTCTGCTCCGGTATGCGCTGTTTGGCGCCCTCACCGCTCCGCTTGCGATCCTGTCGTTCCTCTGGCTTAGCTCTCTTCTCTCCAGACTGGCCGTGCATTTACAAACGCAGCAGCGATCCTGAAGCGAAAATCGGGCCAAGAACAAGGGTGACTCCGGAGAGCAGATGTGCGAGTCTGCATCCAAGTAGGCTTAAACGCATCCAAAGGACGCAGCACAAAGCGCCGCAACCCAAGGCGTCTCAATACCTCATGGCAGACAGCACACTGGACCGAGCGGCTAAAAACTTCATTCTGGCTCTGCAGGAATACGCCAAGCTCACCGGCCGCGCCCTCTCGAACCTGGTGCGCCCTCCTCTTTACCTTGCGGACATCTTCACCCAGGCCGACTCCATCGGCGTCGGGTCGATCCCCATCGTGCTGCTGACCGGCTTCTTTACCGGCGGCGTGCTGGCGCTCCAGTCGGCGTCTTCCCTCTCCCAGTTCGGCGCCGCGGCGATTACCGGGCAGCTGGTTTCGTTCTCCATGATCAAGGAGCTCGGGCCGGTGCTCACCAGCCTCATGGTCTCCGGGCGCAATGCGTCGGGCATGGCCTCGGAGCTGGGCTCGATGGTTGTGACCGAACAGATCGACGCCATGCGCGCGCTCGGCACCGACCCCCTCAAAAAGCTGGTGATGCCCCGCATCGTCGCCACCATCGTCATGCTGTTCTTCCTCACCATCCTGTCGGACACCGTCGGCACCCTCGGCGGCGGCACCGTTGCGGTCTTCATGCTGGGCCAGGGCGGCTCGCAGTATTTTCACTCCGCGTACCAGTCACTGGTTTTCGCCGACATCTTCCAGGGGCTGGTCAAGCCCATTTTCTTCGGCTTCATCATCGCCACCATCGGCTGCTACTACGGCATGAACACCAAGGGCGGCACCCAGGGAGTCGGGCGTGCGACCACGCAGGCCGTCGTCGTTTCCTCCGTGCTGATCATCGCGAGCGACTTTGTCATCAGCCGCCTGATGATCGGGATCTTCGGGCGATGACCGCTGAGCCGAACGGCGCGCCCGCTGCCGCCGCCCAGCCGGATGCAGAGCCGGGCGGCGATTCGGCAGCGGACGCGAAAAAGAGCTGGCACCAGGAGCATCCTGACGAGCCGGTGATCGTCTTCGACGCCGTCACCCTCCGCTCGCCGGAGCGCACCGTGCTCGACGACCTTTCCTTCAACGTAAAAGGCGGCGAGACGCGGATCCTGCTGGGGCCGGCGGGCGTGGGCAAAAGCGTCCTGCTCAAGCTGGCGAACGGGCTCATTCGCCCCAACTCCGGCACCATCCGCATCTTCGGCGAAGACCTCGGCAAGCTCCGCGAGCAGGATCTCTTCAAGCTCCGGGACAACATTGGCATGGTCTTTCAGGAGGGCGCGCTGTTTGACTCGCTCACCGTCCGCGACAATGTCGCCTACCGGCTCAATGAAGACCGTGTGCCCGAGGACGAGGTCGATAAACGCGTTCGCGAAGTGCTGCGCTTTGTCGAGCTTGAAGACACGATCGACAAGTTTCCATCCCAGCTCTCGGGAGGCATGCGGCGCCGGGTTTCTATCGCGCGCGCCATCGTCTCGAAGCCGGAACTGGTGCTGTACGACTCGCCCACCGGCGGCCTCGACCCGATCACCTCCAACACCATCATCGAGCTGGTCATCAAGCAGCGCGATGTCTACGGCTCGAGCTCACTGCTGGTCTCCCACCGTCTCCAGGACGCGTTCACCCTCGCCACGCACCGCTTCAACCGCGAAGAAAACCGCATGGAGAAGCTGCCCAACGGCGAAGTCGACCCGGGGACGACCTTCCTGGTGCTGCACGAAGGCAAACTCGTCTTCAACGGACCGACCATGGACCTGGTCCACTCGGACGACCCGTTCATCAAGGAATACCTGAGCTGATCCTGCTCCTGAGGCGCTCGTTCACACGCCGTCGTAAACACATCGCAACTCCGGTCCCGGAAAACCGTCTAATTGAGCAGCATGCACATGCCCAAACTAGAACGGCGCCCCGAGCTTGACGCGCTGCGCGGCCTGTTTCTGGTGTGGATGACGCTTACCCACATGCCCACGCGCATCAGCGAATGGGTCAACCAGCCGTTCGGCTACCTGTCCTCGGCTGAGGGGTTCGTGTTTCTCTCGGCACTGCTGGTGGCCCGCATCTACATGCAGCAGGCGGCAACGGACAGCGCCGGCGTCCGTAGCCGGTTGTGGCGCCGCGCGCTCAAGATCTACGGCATTCACCTGCTGATGCTCACGCTTGCCTTCACCGTCGTGGCCGCGCTCGCGACCGAGACCCACCGCGCCGCGCTCACCAACCTGCTCGACTTCTATACGGCGCGGCCCCTCACTGCCATCGCGGGCTCGCTGCTGCTGCTCTACTGCCCGCCCCTGCTCGATATCCTGCCGCTCTACGTCCTGTTCCTGGCCGGCACGCCGATCGTGCTCACCTGGGCGGCCCGGCGCGGCTGGCGGGTTCCGCTCGCGGCCAGCTTTCTGCTCTGGCTGGGGGCGCAGGTCGGTTTGCGCGAGTGGCTGCACGACGGCGTCGTCCACCTCACGCGCCTCCAAATTCCCCTGCAGGAAACCGGTGCATTCAACCTGTTTGCGTGGCAGGCCGTGTGGATGGCCGGTCTCTGGCTGGGCGCGTCCTCGGCCATGGGGCGCATGCCGCTGCGCCACGTCAATGGCCGCATCGCCGCGGCTGCCTGCGCAGTCTGCCTGTTCTTCATCGGGGTCCGCCACGACTGGCTGGGTGCGCGCCTCAGCGACGAAAAGCTGGCGTTCTGGCTGGACAAATGGCACATCGGGCCGCTCCGCGTGTTAAACCTGTTCGCCTTTACGGCGCTCTTCTACTGGATGCGCCGGTTCGTCTTTCCCGTCGTGCAGACTGAGCCGTTCCTGACCCTTGGCAAAGCCTCGCTCGAGGTGTTCTGCGCGCACGTGGTCTTTGTCTTCCTCGCGCTGGCACTGCTCTACAACGATGTCACCGAGCTGCATGGTCCCCTTGCCGTCGCCGTGCTCGCCGGCACATTCATCGGCCTGTTCCTGCTTGCCTCGACTCTTGTACGGCGGCGGCGCGAACAAAAACAGCAGGACGCAGCCGCTTCCAAAGCGGCGGCGCCGGCAAACGAACCACTCCCGGCTCCGCTTCTTATCGCGCCGCCGCAGCCTGCCGCCGTCCTGACCGCCCGTAAAAGCGCCGGCGGCCAGTAAGGCAGGAATGCCTCTGGACGTGCGCATCCCCGCGACGCACAACAGGCCCTAGCTCAGTACCGGCCAGTCATCCTCCCAGGAGATCTCCTTAAGCCAGAGATGCGCGGCTCCTCCCTCGCTCAGGTTGGCCGCATGAAACACGAGGATACTGTCCGCGGTTGCAGCATTTAGGTAGGCAGTCCCACCGCCAGGGGCGTTCCACGTCGTATTCCCCTGGAGCAGGACTGTGCCTCCCTCGCCTGTTAAAGGGGAACCCACCATATCGACGAAAGGTCCGTGCGGGCTGCTGGAACGTCCTACGATCTGCTCGTAATTATCCTGCAGAATATTAGCTTCGCAACACAGCCCGACGGATAGGAACAGGTAGTAGTAGTTTCCATGGTGCACGAGGGATGAGGCTTCGATGGCATAATCCAGCGCTGCAGGCCGGCTCGCCAGGGAATAGATATTCGTGCCCGGGCTCGCTAACTTGCCCGTGGAGACATCGATCTGCTGCTGCTTGATGCCGCTCCAATAGCTGCCATAGGTCAGCCATGCCGAACCGTCTGTGTCGATAAAGATATTCGGGTCGATCGCATTGAAATCATCTCCCGTGGTTGAAGCAATCACCTCGCCTTGATCGACCCACTGGTAATCCGGAGATGAGGAATCGAGGGTCGCGTTGGTAGCCTCGCCGATGGCGGACACCTGCGAGTTGAGCGTGGAAGCTGCATAGTAAACGTGATACTCCCCGTTAAAATAAGAGATATCCGGGGCCCATAGAATATTGGTCTGCGGAACCACGCTCTGTATCCACGAAGGCATCGTGTCGAACACGTGTTCACATACTTCCCAGTTAACCTTGTCCGTCGAGCAGCGAATGGAAAGAAAACTGGTCGGATCTGACGCGGGCGGGTCAGAACTGAACGCGTAGTATGTATTGCCCTGCCGGATGATGCTTGGATCGCGTACCAGCGATGTATTGCCGGTGAGGGTATACGCGCCGAGAGCGGTGGAAATGATCGGAGCGCTCTCGCTGGAACTGCTGGCCGTCGCATTTGTAGCCTGTTGTTGCGTACTCGTCGACCCACATCCTGCAAGAAAACATGACATAGCAAGTGCCAACAGATAAACCTTTGGAGAAAAACTCATGGCAGGTGCACACCTTTACTTTGATCTGTGCGCCCATGATATGAATGATTCCTTCACTGTTCGTACTTGAATCACCGGCCAACAGTTACGCAAATACCTGAATGGAACCGGCGTCCCAGAATGGGAATTGAACGCCGCGAACGTCCGCCAGCGACCTGCCACTTATTGCGTTTCCCCTATCGATGTCCGCACGTCTGTAATCCCGAAGGCTATGCCTTTACTTACTAAGGTCATGCTTCCTGCTAACCGGATCGTTGAAACAAATGCCGCCAATGAACGGCAGCGGCGCGCTGGGCGAACGGCTCTACATAGAACGGTCTGTAAGTCATTCAATCCCTACACAAAGGTGTTATCCTGCATTCCAAAGGTCCGTCTAATGAGCGCAAAAAATCGAGTAATCTTCAGTTATACCTGTCTCGAAACGTATGTCGTGACGTTCGTACCTATAACACGCATGGGTATCAACAGCAGGAGGGCCTGGGAATCCCGCGTCTCTCCGCGGAGTAGCAGCGCAGCTGCCACCCGGCTGCACCCGGCGAAAAGCATCTGCAGGCACCGCCCCCGGACGCGCCATGCCCAACGGCGCCACGCCAGGGCGAATGCCTCCAGCTGACTCTTCCAGTCTCCAGCGCCATCCAACCGTCTATGGACCAGCCTACAAGTGGCGACATCGTTTTGCCCGGCGCCCGCACCGAGTCAGGCCGGGCACTGACCGATCTCGCGGAGCAGGCGCCCACCCTGCTCGTCTTTTTGCGCCACTGGGGCTGCCCATTCTGCCGCCGACTGCTCAGCGACCTCGCCCGGCTGCGTCCCGCCATCGAGGCACAAGGCGTACAGCTTGTCTTCGTCCACATGGGCACGCCGGAACGAGCACGGCCTTACTTCGAGCACTACGGCCTGGCCGACATCGAGCGGATCAGCGATCCGGAGCAGTCGCTGTATCGGCACCCCATCTTCGCGCTGCGCCGTAAACCGCTTCTGCGGCACGTGCTCGACGTTTCCGCGCTCGCGGGTGTGTTCCGCGGCATCATCTGGAAACACGGCATGGAACTGCATTTTCGCGAAGATCCGGAGCAGATGCCCGGCGCGTTCCTGCTCCGCGACGGCTCCCTCGCAAAGGCACACCGCCCGCGCTCCATCGCCGACCAGCCGGACTGGCTACGCTTTATCCGCTGAGCCTGGAACAGGTCTCATTAATCAGCAAGAGCTCGAAGCTATGAAATGAAGAACGACTGCTAGAGACTGCCCGCATTGCGCAGCATGCCGCCGTCAATAAAATGCGTGCTTCCCGTAATGTACGAGGCGTCGTCGGAGGCGAGAAAGAGCGCCAGCTTGCCGACTTCCTCCGGCTTGCCCCAGCGACCGAGCGGAATCTCAGCCAGGATCTCGTCGTTCAGTTTCGTATCGCTTTCCACGTCCTTGTCGATCGGCGTGTAAATAGCCCCGGGCCCGATATTGTTTACCGTAATGTTGTGCGGCGCCAGCTCGACAGCGATTGTGCGCATCAGCATCCGAATGCCGCCCTTCGTGGCACAGTACGGGGCATTGGTCGGCATCGGCAGATCCTCATGCACTGAGGAGATATTGATAATGCGGCCGCCGTTTCCCTGCTGCATCATCTGCCGGGCCGCGGCCTGGCTGCACAGAAACGTGCCGGTAAGGTTGACGGCAATGATCTTCTGCCATTCGTTAAACGGAAAATCCACGAACGCAACTTTCTTCTCAATCCCTGCGTTGTTCACAAAAATATCGAGCTTGCCGAAGGCGTCCACGGTTTTTGCAATCAGGTTCGCCACATCCTCCGGCTTTGACACGTCAGCCTCGATGCCGACCGCGTTGCCGCCGAATGCTTTTACCCGGTCGATTGTGTCTTGCGAGACGGAAGGCTGACCCACGTAATCGACCACGATCGACGCGCCTTCCTGCGCCAGCGCCAGTGCAATGCCCTGCCCGATCCCCGTTCCGGCCCCTGTAACTACCGCGACTTTCCCTTCCAGTTTCATTGAAGCCCCCAGACCTTCTGATGCGTTTCCCGGGTCCGCAGGGTTCGGTCAGCGACAGGGGCAGCATCGCACCGGGCGTTTTGGCAGCGCCGCGTCTACGCTTCCGTGCCACAATCGGGGGAACGACATGAAAACAATGCCAGCGCCGACCACAACCCTGCTCCCCAGCCAGCGCCGATACAACAATCTGCTTCTCTTTGTTGCCGGTCTCGGCGGTTTGCTCTACGGCGTCGATGTGGGCATCATCGGCGGGGCACTCCCTTACCTCGAGGCGACCTCGGGGCTGAACGCTGGGCAGCTTTCGGTGATCGTAGCGGCAGTGCTGCTGGGCGGCGTGTTCTCAACCCTCTTCGCCGGCAGCATCGCCGACCTCATCGGGCGCAAGCCGCTGCTTACCATTAGCGGCGTGGCCTTCATCACGAGCATCCCTGTGATTGCGCTTTCGCATGGCTACGCTCCTCTGTTCCTCGGGCGGCTGCTGCAGGGCATGAGCGGCGGGATCATCGGCGTGGTGGTGCCGCTCTACTTGGCCGAGTGCCTGGGAGCGAACACTCGCGGCAAGGGCACCGGGATCTTTCAGTGGCTGCTTACGCTCGGCATCGTAGCGGCCGCCCTCATCGGTATTTACTACAGTTACCGGGTTGCCGCGGTCGCGCGCACAGCCAGTCCCGCCACGCTGTTCGCCTTCAAGGACCAGGCGTGGCGTCGGATTTTCTGGGTATCGCTGCCGCCGGGTGCGCTTTTCGTTCTCGGCTCCCTGTTTGTTTCGGAGTCGCCGCGCTGGCTGTTTCGCAAGGGCCGCACCAATGCGGCGCTCGCGGCCCTGCGCCGCTCGCGTACGTCCGAGGCAGCGGACGCCGAATTGAGCGAAATGCGGGACATCCAGGCAGCCGCGCTCAGTAAAGCACCGGCCGGTACCGCAAAGGAGTCGCTGCGGCGGCGCAAGTACCTGCTGCCTTTCTTTCTTGCCTGCCTCGTCCTGGCGTTCAATGCAGCCACCGGCGTGAATGCGATCATCGGCTACAACACCAACATCCTGTTGCAGAGCGGGCTGCGCGATGTCTACGCGCACTGGGGCTATGTCGTATTCACGCTGGTCAACTTCCTGCTCACGCTGGTAGGCGTGTCCCTGGTGGATAAGAAGGGGCGCAGGTTTCTGTTTCTCCTCGGCATCGGCGGTGTGCTGGCGGCACTGCTTGTCGTGGGCAGTCTGTTCCTGCGGACGGAGCGGTTCAGCCGGGATGCCCGTGCCGCCGTGCAGCAGATGGTAACCCCTGACGGCAAACTGACGCTGCGCTTCGACCAGCCGATGGCGGCGCGATTGCTCGCGGCCAGCAGCTACAGCGGCACGGCCATCGATAGCCGCCGCGCTTCGCTCTCTGTGATTTACGCCTGCGGCGACTATTCCGCGGCCACCACGATCGTTCGTTCCGACGACGCCGCAGCTTTGCCGGTCAGCATTTCGCGCGAAAGCTGCCTGCCGACGAACGCAGTGGAGGCTTTCTTCAAGAACCCGTTTGCCCGTCTCGCGCGGTCGCGGAGTGCGCCTTTGCGGATCCAGCGTGCGCTGATCGGCGCCGTGCCCGGCGCGGCCAACGGATGGCTGGTTGCGCTCGGCCTGTACGTGTACATGGGCTTTTACGCGCTCGGTCCGGGCGTGTGCGTGTGGCTGGCGCTCTCCGAGCTCATGCCGACCCGTATCCGTTCAAACGGCATGAGTGTGGCCCTTGTCCTCAACCAGGCCGTCGGCTCGGCGCTTCAGGCCGTGTTTCTGCCGCTGGTGAGTCAACACGGCTACTCCAGCATGTTCTTTCTGCTCGCCTGCTGCATGCTCGGCTATCTCCTGGTGGTTGCGTTCTTCCTGCCGGAAACCCGGGGCAAAACGCTCGAAGAAATTGAGGAACATTTTGAGAGCGGCTCGCAAAGATTGCAGCAGACTTAAACTGAATTCGTTACAGCTTCGGCTTCACTGAACCATGAAGGGGAGTCCTGCTCCGATGATGAACCAGCCGGTTTCGCGTACCAGGCACCTGCAACACTCGCGGGCCGGGTTACTCTTCGCTGGGATTATCGTCCTGGTGATCGCCGGGTTCTCCCTGATACCCATGCATCTCAAGCGACAACTCGGGTTTGACCGGACGCCACACCTGCACCTGGCGAGCCACTCCATCGCATTCGCCACGCTGGCGTTCGTGCTGCGGTACGCGCTGCGGCGCAGCTCCGCGTGGTGGTCGCTCGGGATTGCGATCGCGGTCGGCGCGCTGCTCGAACTGCTCGAACATCTGGCCTATGGCCCTCCGCTCGAAAAGCGGGACATTGCCCTGGACATGGCAGCGGCGTGCGCAGGGGTGCTGCTGGCGCAGCTCTTGCGGGCCAGGGTGCCGCGGCAGCCCACACAGTGACCGCCAAAGGCCCACACAAACCGCGGAGGTCGAAAAGCTACGGATGAGACCACTTCTAATTTTTTCCCGGCCTTGCCGGCCAGCTCTTCACAAACTCGCCTAGCTGGGCCAGAGCCACTGGGAACTCTTGTCCACTGGCAGCGAAGCCAAGTCGAAAGTGGGACGGAGCATCGAAACAGTCTCCCGGGGCGAGCAGAACTCCCTGTTTAGCTGCAGACTCGCAGAAGGGTCTGGCGTTCTCTCCACTCACCAGCCATGGAAATGCCGTCATTCCACCTCGCGGACGAATCCAGCCCAGCGTCTCGCAATGCCCGGCCATGAAGTGGTCCAGGTGCTCCAGATTTCGCGTTGCCGTATCGCGGGTCCTCCTGAGCACCACATCACGCCTGCGCATCGCGATTTCGGCGAGCATCTCTCCTGTCGAGCTGTTCGAGGCAGAAAAATAAGCGCGCGCATTCCGATAGCGCTCCCGGCTGTTTCGGTCATGCTCAATCATCCATCCGGTGCGAACACCGGCCAGAGGGAATGCTTTTGAGAAGTCCTGGATCACCGTCGCCTGCGGCAGTCGCGATGCCGATTGTGTCTCTCGTCCGTGATAAATCGGATGGTATACCTCGTCGCTTACAAGCTGGATCCCACGTGCCGAACTGAACTCGTGCAATGTTTCCATCTCCGCATCGCTCATCACCGCTCCCGTTGGGTTATGCGGGCTGTTCACGAGAATGAGCTTCGTCCTTCTATCCACGAGCTTCATGATCTCTTCAACGTCGATGCTGAAGTTGTTCTCTTTGCGTATTGAGTAAAAGCGGGTCTCAATGCCTAATGACTCCGGCACCGCGGAAAATGCCGTGTATCCGGGCCGCGGCAGGACCACGTTTGCTCCAAGCTCAGCCGCCAGCCACATGAGAACCAGGAGCGCCTCAGAGGCGCCGGTCACGATCTGCACGCACTCTGCACTCACACCGTGCATTTCCGCGATCGCTTCGCGCAGCCCCTTCGCTCCTGCCGGACGGCTATAGACCAACTGATGGCCAAGGAACCGCTGCCGCTCTTCCTGATCCGCGAGGCTTAGTAGCTCATCCACGGTCCAACTCGGTCCCGTGCTCGCTGCCAGGTTGAATGCAACATCGTGCTCGTAGCTGTCCAGCCACATGTCCAGCAGGAAAGGCTTCAACTGCATCTTGCACCTCGAAAACTCTCAGCACTCCGAATTCTCGCATTCAGCACGCCGAGTGCTATCAATTGACAAGCTGCCTGGGGCAGAAAAGCGCGGCGGGACGACAACCCGCATTGTTTTTGATCGCCGGATCACCAGGCGGATGCGGAGGCGCGATTATCACATCGCAGTACCCCGGTCTGCCTTCAATCGCTCAACGCTCCTATACAACCTGCCCGGCGTCGCTCGCAAGCGTCTCCTCCGCGGCCTCCGGCATAAACTCCACGCGATTCCTGCCGTTCTGTTTGGCCCGATACAACGCCTTATCCGCCGCATTTACGATGCTCCCCACGTCTTCGTGTTTTTCGCTGAGCCACGCGACACCGAAGGAGCAGGTAACTTGCAGCACATGCTCGCCATGCACGATGGGTCGGGAGCCGATGGCCGCGCGGATCTCTTCCATCCTCGCCTGCGCATGTTCCTGGCTCAGCCCTGGAATCAGCAGCATCAGCTCTTCGCCGCCATAGCGGCCGACCGCATCGCCAGGTCGCATCGTCTCCCGCAGCCGCTCCGCGCACTCGCGCAGCACGGAGTCCCCCACGGAGTGTCCACAGCGGTCGTTGATTTGCTTGAAGTGGTCGAGGTCGGCCATCACCACCGTGAGCGGGGTACCCCTGGCAACCGCCTTGCGCCGCATCACCGCCAGCGAATCGAAAATGGCCGAGCGGTTCAGCAGCCCGGTGAGCGAGTCCCGCCGCACGGTTTCCACCAGTTCCCGCTGGGCGTGCTCAAGCTCCAGCTTCTCGGCCAGAAGCTGCGCCGTCTGCCGGTCTACCCGCTCCTTCAAAATGGCTTCGTTCGCCTTCAGGCGGCGCAGGCTGAAGCGCCACGCCACGGCACCCGCCAGCAACAGCAGAGCGGCACCCGCCGCCAGGGCGCTGTTGCGCTTGTACCAGGGTGGCAAAACGACGAATTCATAATCCACCGGCGCGGAAAACGCGTGGATACGCTGGTCCATCGCCTGCAGGCTCAGCGTGTACTTACCCGCCGGCAGATTGGAAAAGACGATGCGGCCATTCTCCGTCGTCTGCCACTCGTTCTCAAGCCCCAGCAGCCGGTAGCGAAACACCACCGCGCGCGGTCGCGTGTAGTAGGTTGAGAACAACGTGGCCGTGACGCCCGGCTCGCGAAGATTGAAGCTGCGCGATTCGCCCGCCACCAGCTGTGTGCCGTTGAGCCGCACATCGCGCACACTGATGCTCGGCGGCAGTACATTGAACAGCTCCGCGGGATGCAGCAGGTGAGACAAGCCGCTGGCTGTCCCGAACCACATTGAAGCGTCCTTGTCCTCATACAAGGCATTCGTGTCGGTGTCGTCAGACATCAGGCCGTCTTCCTGCGTACACTGCACCCAGCGCTTCCCGTTGAAGACATACACCCCCAGGTCGGTGCCGACCCAGAGCCACTTGCGCCCGTCCACGCGAATAAAGCTCACGTCATCCGAGCCGATCACCGAGCCCGGCACCGTTCCCAGCAGCGTGGCCTGTCCCTCGGCCATGCGCAGGTGCAGCAGCGGCGTCGGCATCGCGCCCTGCATCCATACCGTGTCATCCGGCGCCGCCGTCAGCACCGGGTAGTCCACCAGGTGCGCGTCCGCCGGCATCCGAATATGTCGCCAGATCCCTTGCTCCAGCCCGTAAATACCGCCCTTCGCGGAAAACCAGAGCCGCCCGGCATGGTCCTCCGCCGCGCTCCAGGCGTTCGTTTGCGGCCCGTTCGCATCCACCACGCGGTGAGCGCTTGCCCAGCCGTCGGCGGCCGACACATACCTCAGCCCGCTTTCCGAGCAGATCCAGACGCGCGCCTGCGTCGGTGTTCCGGCAATCACATGCTCAGCGAAGAGTTTGTACGTCGTGCCCAAGCCGCTTGCCACCTCGCGCACATGCTGCGTCCTCGGGTTTACCTCAAGAATCCTGCCGTCGCTGGTTCCGGTCCACAAAAATCCGCGAGCGTCTTCCGTCAGCTGTTCCGTGTCGAACACCGGCTTCGCCATAGGCAGCGGCACCATGCGGTTCTGTGCGGCATCCAGCTGGTCCAGGCCGCCGCTCGTCGCCACCCACATCCTGCCCTGCTCATCGCGCAGCATCTTCCAGGTCACCGCACCGCTCATGCCTTCGGCAGGCGTCCATCCCTCCCAGTTGCCGTAGCCCAGCCACCGCCAGATTCCCTGCCCCACCGGCGCCAGCCAGAATCCTCCTGACCGGTCGAAAAACATGGTCGCCAGCTCGCTCGGCGGAAGCCCGTTCGGCACGCCCATCGTGATCCACTTCCCGCCGTGCAGCCGCGCCATGCCATCCGGCAGGTTCGCCAGCATCTCGCCGTCCACACTTTCCACCAGCTTCAGATACCGCATGTGAGGCGACCTGCCCAGCGACGGGTCGCCGAACACATCCACCTTCCAGGTGCCCGGGTCAAGGCGCAGAACGTTGCCCGTACCGCGCAGCCAGATCAAGCCGTCCCGGCTCGTCACCACGCTTGTCCAGCTGTTCTGCGGAATGCCGCGATGGGTATCCCACTCGGTAACCGTCGGCGAGCGGTTGACGTCCTGCTCGTTCGCCGGCTTGATCTCGCACAGTCCCTGGTCGCACCCGGTCCACAGCTCGCCGCGCGCCGGGTCTACCGCAAGCCCCGCCAGCCTGTTCAAGCTGGGGTGTTTGCGGAGCAGCGCCTCCGGGAGCAGTGGCGCGCTGCTCCAGCTGATACCCCGGTTCGCACTGGAAATTGTTTCGATCGAATGGTTGCGCAGCAGAAAAATCGTGTCCGGATCGTTCGGAAACGAGGTAAGCTGCTCGCCATTTTCCGTGGCCACACTAAACTCCGGGCTCCCGACTGCGTGGATCGCGCCGTCCGCGGTGAAGTACACCAAGCGCTTGCTGCCCAGCACCCACACTCTTCCCGCCGCATCCGCATGCATGGCGAGCACACTGCCGCCCCGCGCATGCTCAAATGCATCGACCCGGGCGAAGTGGCTGCCGTCCGCGCGGAACAATCCATTCTCAGTACCCACCCACAACACGCCGCGCGCATCCTGCACAATCGAGCTGACGTCCTGGTTCATCAGTCCTTCCGCCTGACCGAAGCGCGAAAACGTGTAATGCTGGGCAACAGCGGAACCGGCAGGCAGCAGCCAGGGCAGAAGCGCAAGGATCCGAACCGATCGGCGCAAGCCGACCGTCCAGTCCCTTCTTCGCGTTATCGATATCCCGCCGCTCCGCAGGAAGCGCCTGATGCGCCGCAACATGGCCGGACTCTACGAGAGCGCCCTGCCAATTGCAACTGATTCCTTAGCGGAAGAACTACCCGAAAGTCATTTCGGCCCACATACGGGAAATTCCCGTTACTCGCCGAGCAGAAAACGGCGCGTCCCGAGCGCCCGCCCCGTGCTTCCGTCACAGTCGATCAGCGTGGCGCTCATCCGAGGATCGTCCCGCGCCTGCTCGAATCGCGCCGGCATCCCGGTCAGGAACCGGTGCAGCACCTGCTCCTTTTCGACGCCGATCACGCTTGCATACGGTCCGCTCATGCCCACATCGGTCTGGTACGCCGTGCCGCCCGGCAGCACCCGGTTGTCCGCCGTCGGCACGTGCGTGTGCGTGCCCAGTACCGCCGTCACCCTTCCGTCCAGGTACCAGCCCAGCGCCGCCTTTTCACTCGTCGCCTCGGCATGAAAGTCGACCAGGATCACCTTCGCCGTGATCTGTCCCAGAATACGGTCGGCGGTCCGGAACGGATCGTCATTCGATGCCATGAATACGCGACCCTGCAGGTTGATCACCGCATAACCTTGGCCGCCCGCGAGCCGCCCCTCGTACCATCCGAAACCCGGCGTGCCTTCCACATAGTTCGCCGGTCGCAGCACGCGCCGGCCGCGCTCGTGGCTCTCGGCGGAAACGCCCTGCATGTACTCGATGATCTCCCGCTTGTCCCATACATGGTTGCCCGTCGTCAGCACGTGCGCGCCTAGATCGAACAACTCCTCCGCGGTCGATGGCGTTACGCCGAAGCCGCCGGCCGAGTTTTCCGCATTGATCACCAGCAGGTCAATTCCCTGGTCTTCGACCAGGCCAGGTAGGTGCTCAGCCGTAATCCGGCGTCCCGCATGGCCGAATACATCACCGACAAAAAGGATTCGCAACCGACAGGCTCCCGCGCGAACATGCGCCGACCCCTGATGCTAAAGCATTTTTCCTGATCCTGTATCCCGCATGGACGGTCTCCAACCGGCTTTTCCTGCCGGGGCAAGACCACGCTCACGTCTGTGCGGGACCGTACACCGTCTGTGAAATCCCTTGACATGGCGCCGCGAAGCATCTGCCCAGCGCACGATCTGCCATTGCGGGAGACGTGATGGAGCAGGCAAGATAACTGCATGCCATTCCTTACCGGCTTGGCATATCGAAGAGGCTACTCACCATGGCGACAAACACGCGATTCTCGACCGGCATGCACACCCTGATTCTCCTCGCCCGCCAGCCCGATCAGCTGCATTCCTCCGACTCGCTCGCAGCCAGGTTGCAAACCAACGCGGTCGTTATTCGCCGTATCCTGGCCCAGCTCCAGAAGGCCGGCCTCGTCCGCAATCACAAGGGGCCGAGCGGCGGCTCGGAGCTCATGCACCCCGCTGCCGAAATCACGCTCGCCGATGTGTACCGCGCAGTCGAACCCTCCAGCCTCTTCAACGATGCAGCCATTCGCGGCACCGACGCCAAGCGCGTTGCCGTTGAGATCAGCCGCGTCTTTGACCAGGCCGAGGCCGCCATGCTCCAGTCTCTTCAGGAAGTCTCGCTCAAGCAGGTATTACGCCGGACCACCCGCAAGGCCTAGCTGCCACTCGCCTTGGGCTCGACCAGCACATCCGCTCCCCGGATCTCCAGCCGGAACACCTCGACTGTCTCGCGCGGGTTGTGCTCCGTTATCCCGGTCACCAGGTCGAAAGCCCATGCGTGCCACGGGCAAAGCACCCGTCCGTTCTCGAGGCTTCCCTCTGCGAGCGGACCCTGCCGGTGCGGGCACACATTGTCAACCGCCGCCAGCACGCCCCCGTCGTTAGCCACGCAAATACTTCGCTGCCCGAGTGCAAACGCCCTCATCTGCCCCGGTCCTGGAAGCTCGCCCGTTCCGCACAACCGCACCATCCCCTCGCCTCCCCGGCTTCGCTCATCCTACTGAATGCCGTCTCCGATCCCTGCAGGCGTCCGACCCGTTCCGATCGGGCAGCCCCTTTGCATCCCTTGGTGAAATCAATGACCCGAAAACGAAGCCGGCCCAGCAGAACACCGGGCAGCCGCAACCCAATACACCAGACCGGAACCCAGCACAATCACGCACCCCAGCCTCCCGCGCCGTCTCTGCAGTCGCATCCGGTCCCCCGCCGCTGGATCTACTCCATGCTGGCCGCACTTGCCCTGCTGGCCCTGCTCGTCGCCGCCCTGTCCGTCTGGATCATTCTCCATGCCGGCAGCCACGCACCTGCGCACTAAGGTGCGGGTTTATACGCTTGAGTCCTTCAAGCATTACTTGATGAATGTGATGCATTCCGTTCGTTTTGAATCGTTATCAGCAAAAATGCGTTAGCGACGACGGATGCAGCGTATCGGCGGCGCTCCGTAGCACCTGCCGGAAATACGTCTTAACCTTAAGATCACGGTCTTCGTTCAGCTGTTGCGCCCCAGCCCCGGCCACGTGCCGTAGACTCGTCCGCCATTCAACGGCTGCAGCAGCAACTCCGCCTCTTGCATGTGGCTGAGGGCCGATGCGAGCGGAATATCGAAGTGTCCCCTGGACACGAAGACGCCGTAGTCGATGACGGCAACCGGCTTGAGCTGCTGAACTGCCGATAGGGCTTGAGGGCTCCGGGCCCAAATTTGAAGCCGGAGCGCCGTGTGCGCACCTTTCGAGCGAATCGGCTGCCCGGCAAAGGCTTGCGACGCCATGGCTGCTGCCCCGGGGAGGAGCAGCAGCATGGGAAACAGCAGCAGCGCTATGTTTCGATGCGAGCGCCAGGCCGGGCACCCGCCTGCGGTGACGCAGCCTCCATGAAAATGGGGCGTTCACATGGCGGTAACTGCAGTTTGCCTGCGCCAGCAGGAGCATCGGCGGCGTGATGATTTTTTTTTATTGATAGGGCGAAAACGGAGATCTACACCGGGCGTGAAGATCCTCCTAGTGCCCGTGCGCTGCCGCGGCCGGCGGGGGTGCGGCGACGTGCGGGGCAGGCGCGGGCGCCAAGCGCGGCGCCGGGGTAAAGGTCACGCGCGGCGGGGGCAGCGCGCGCGGGGCCTGGTTGATGGTGCCGGCGCCGGGGGTGTAAACGGCGCGGCCGCCGTATGGGTGCTGGGTGGCGGCGCCGCCGCCGCCCAGGAAGGAACTGCCGCCATAGGCACCGCCCGGCGGCGCAGGCAGCAGCGGCAGGGTGGGCGCGACGGAGCCTTCCGCAACGTCGCTGGAGGTGGTGTTGGCGAGCGGGAAAGCGCGAGGCTCAGGGCGCGCGTCGCCGGTTTGCCGGAACTGGAACGCGGGGCCGCGGCTCACGATGGTGAGCGGCTGCCGCCGTGGAACGGGACCGCCGTGGCTGCGCGGGGAGGGATTGAACGGGCGCAGCGGCAGGCGATAGCCCGCAGGCGGGTGATGGATGCCGGTGTAGGGGTACCAGCCGAGGCCGCCGCCGAACCCGCAGCCGCCGCCGGGCTGCCACATCCAGCCGAACTGCGGGAAGTAGCTCCAGCCCCCGCAGCGGTACGGCAGCCAGCCCCACGGATAAGCCGAGGCCCAGACGTAGCCGGTGCCAGGATAGTAGCCCCAGGCGCCGGAGCCGTAGGGGTCGAAGCCGGCGTCGACGCCATCGGGCGACCAGGCCATGCCGGCGCCGGGGACGTTGTACCAGGTGCCGTAGTAGTCGAGATCGTTCCAGGCGGAGTCGGTGCCGTTGCCTTCCCCGGAGCGGGCATTGGTCTGGCCGGCGGCCATCTGGGCGAGCGTCTGGTCGCGGTCGATGTTCCAGTCGTCCCATGAGTCGGACGCGATGTCCTGCTTGAGGTCGTAGGCGTTGGCCGAAGCCGGATCGAGCGTGACGGTCTGGCCGGCGGCGGCGTCAAAGCCGATGTCGAGCGCTGCGCTGTTGAAGTGGGCGGAGCCGCGGACGACGGCGGCCTGGTAAGGCGGGGTGTCGAGATTGAGGCGAAGCAGGGAGCCCTGCTGGAGCTGAACGCGGTAAGGGCCGACTTCGACGGACATGAGCCCGGTGCTGCGGTCGGGCAGCTCGTAGTAGCTGAGGCCGCTGACGGCGCGCAGCTGCTCGCCGCGACCGCCGAGGGAGTCGACCTGGACGGCGCTGTCCGGGGTGATGCGCAGCAGGCTGCCGTCGTTGAACTGCAGCTCGGCGCGGCCGTCGTCGCCGGTCTGGATCTGCATGCCGGCCATGACGGGCATGTTGACGACCGCCTGCTTGAAGATGGTGTCCGGAGGAGGCGCGGGCGGCATGCCTGCGCCGGTCTGGGGGGCGTCAGCAGACGCAGCGGGAGCCGGAAGCTGCTCGATGCGGACGGCGCCTTCGACATCGGAGAGACGGGCCGGCACCGTGGTTTCGAGCGCCGAGGGATCCGCGGAAGGCTCGGCATTCGGCTCGGCCGAGGTTGAGCCGGAGGCGCTCGCGGCCGGGCTGGAGGCATCGCCGGCAGCCGGCGCGCCGGTCTGGGTCTGGGCCGGGGTTTGGGCCGGGGTTTGGGGCTGGGCCTGCGTCTGAGCCTGGGTTTGTGCCAGGGCCGGGATTGCCAGCAAGGGGATCAACAAGAGCGGCAATCGGAGCTGTCGCGGGTGGTGCAACTGGATGCCTCCCGGGACTTGCGCCCCATACACCTAATAGAAACATGAATATCGACTGAAAGTTGCGGGCGCGGCGGCTCGTCCGGCCCCGCTGGAGCATGCGATGCAGGCGTGATTGCCGCAGCAAGCGTTAGAACGGCCGATCAGGAGAACAGCGGCCGGCAGCGGTCTGGGCAGGGACTTGGGCAGGGACTTGGGCCGCCCCGCGGTTGGCCGCGGTTTGCGCGAGGTGGATGTGGCAGATGGCGATGGCAAGCGCGTCGGCGGCGTCGGCCGGCTCGGGGACCTGGTCGAGACGGAGCAGTCGCGCGACCATGTACTGGACCTGCTCTTTTTTGGCGAGGCCGTAGCCGACGACGCTGGATTTGATCTTGAGCGGCGCGTACTCGAAGACAGGCAGGCTGCAGCCGGCGGCGGCAAGCAGGGCGACGCCGCGCACATGGCCGAGCTTGAGCGCGGACTGGGCATTGACCGAGTGAAAGACCTCTTCGACGACCACGGCATCGGGCTGGTGCCGGGCAAGCAGGGCGCAGAGCTCACGGTGCACCATGGCGAGCCGCACAGCGAGCGGGTCTTTTCTGGAGAGGCGGATGGCGCCGGCGCAGACCGCGACGAGTCGGCTTTCGCGCGCCGTCTCCTCAAGCGTCACCACGCCGTAGCCGGTCCACTCCGTACCGCAGTCAATGCCGAAGACCCTCATGCGTCGTGATTGTAGCGCGGGCAAATGAATAGCAAGAACAAAACCGCCTGCGCGGCTCGCGCCCACTTCGTGGGGGGTAATTACGCCTGCGGCGTGGTGGCCGCGCCCGGGGCCCCCGGTTTGGCGGGCCGCCGGCGGGGGGCGGT
>CAXTMY010000012.1:27838-63675 GCA_964245565.1 uncultured Acidobacteriaceae bacterium
GTGCCAGAGCAGGAGGCCCGATGTTTCCCGGGCCTCCTGCTCTGGCATTACTCGCGAAGCGACGAGAACACGTCCTGAAAGGACCGCCAGCCGCGCAGGCGGTTTTGGCTTTCTGTCATGCAGCACACGCTCAGCGCGAGATGCCTTCGAGCGGGGACGAGGCTGTGGCGTAGAGTTTGCGCGGCATGCGTCCGGCGAGAAAGGCCTGGCGGCCGGCGAGGACGGCGTGGCCCATCGCTTCGGCCATCAGCACGGGCTTGTTCGCGGCGGCGAGGCAGGAGTTCAGCAGGATGGCATCCGCGCCCATCTCCATCGCGAGTGCCGCGTCGGACGCGGTGCCGAGGCCGGCGTCGATGATGAGCGGGACCTCGTGGATCAGTTCGCGGAGGATCCGGAAATTGTCGCGGTTGGAAATACCGAGGCCCGAGCCGATGGGGGCGCCGAGCGGCATGACGGCGGCCGCGCCGGCATCGATGAGGCGGCGGGCGAAGACGATGTCATCGGTGGTGTAGGGCAGCACGGTAAAGCCTTCCCGGACCAGCACGCGGGTGGCTTCGAGGGTTGCCTGCACGTCCGGGTACAGCGTGGCCTGGTCGCCGATGACCTCGATCTTGACCCAGTCGGAGAGGCCGACTTCGCGGCCCAGGCGCGCGGCACGGATCGCTTCATCCGCGGTGTAGCAGCCGGCGGTGTTGGGCAGCAGGAAGTAGCGCTGCGGGTCGATGTAGTCGAGCAGGGATTCCGACGACCGGTCGAGGTTGACGCGGCGCACCGCGACGGTGACGATCTCGGCGCCGGAGGCTTCGATGGCGGCCTGGGTCTCGGGGCCGTCCTTGTACTTGCCGGTGCCGACGATGAGCCGTGACTGAAAGGCTTTGCCTGCGATGACGAGCGGTTCCATGGAACCATTGTAAAACGGCAGGCAAAGCGCACAGCCTGCACTCAATAAGGGCCCGGCTCAAAACAAGCGGCCCGCTCCGGGAGGAGCAGGCCGCTTGCCGGTGCACTGTTGAGATTGACCTGAGGCATCCTTCGAGCCAAGCCGCGAGCGCATACCCAATCCTGCGCGCGCTGCTCTTGAGATGGGCCTCGGCGTCGTGTTGCTTACCGCCAGGTCTAGAGCTGGAAGGAGCCCTAAGCCTCAGTCACCTCACATGTTGCGATGGAACATAAACTACAGTCGGAACTTGTCATAGATAGGATCGCCCTCCTTTCTTGTGTAACCCAAGAATATCGCGCGCCTACTGCCGGGTCAAGAGGCTTGATCTGGGCGTAATGGAACGAAGTGAGGCCGGTGCCGCTCACCAGGCGTGGAGAAAACCGTCTCGCTTGGCGAGCGAGACTTCGACGCCGAACAGCCCGGAGAGCACGGGACCGGTGAGCAGCGCGTGGCGGCTTCCGTCGGCGACGATGCGTCCGTCGCGCATGAGCACGACGCGCTCGATCTCAGGAATGATGTCGGCGAGCTGGTGCGTAACCAGGATGAGGCCGGTGCTCGCCGCGGCGACGGCGCGGAGCGCGAGGCGAAGCTCGTGCTGGGCGAGAAGGTCGAGCGCGTTCGAGGGCTCGTCGAGCAGCAGCATGCCGGGGCGGTGCACGAGGGCGCGGGCGATCATGACGCGCCGCTGCTCGCCTGCGGACATGGCACCGACGAGTTTGTCGGCAAGGTGCGAGGCGCGCATGAGCTCGAGGGTTTCGCGGGCGCGTGTCTCCATCTCGCGCGTCACGACGTGATTGGGCCAGAGCGCGGAGGCGCCGAAGAAGCCGGCGAGGACGGCGTCGAGGCCGCTGGTAACCGGGGTGCGCTCGCCGGGCAGCTCAGCCGAGACAACGCCGAACGCGGAGCGGAGCTGGGAGAGGTCCCAGCGGGCGCGGCCGAGCAGCTCGCAGCGCATGGCGGGCTCACCGGCCAGCGGCACCATGGGGTACACCTCGCGCGTGAGCGTCTTAATGAGGGTGGATTTGCCGCAGCCGTTGGGGCCGAGCAGCGCGATGTGCTCGCCCTGAAGGATGTCGAGCGCGAGGTCGTGCAGGACGAGCTGGTCGCCGCGGGCGACGGTGACGTGGCGCATCGAAAGAAAGCTGTCGCGCGCGGGCTGCGCGGGATGGTTTGAGGGCATGCCGTTCTCCGGATTCATCTTCGGTCTATCTCGCAAAGCGGGCTTCGCAGAGCGGGCGGTCTCGCCCTATGCAGCGCACGGGCCGGTTTCGATAGAGTAAGCGCATGGACGATGTTTCCTCCGGCGACGGATCGAAGACTTTCCTGCTCCACGACGATGCGGTCCCGGGCGGGTTCCGGTTTGCCGCGGCGCGGGCAGGCATCAAGCCGAGCGGCAAGCCTGACCTGGCCTGCGTGGTCGCGGCAGAGGGCACGGTGGCTGCGGCGATGTTTACGAGCAACCTGGTGGCGGCGGCGCCGGTGGTGCTGGGCCGCGAGCACCTCGCGGCCTCGGGCGGCGCGGTACGCGCAGTGGTGGTGAACAGCGGCAACGCGAACTGTGCGACGGGCGCGGCCGGGATGGCAGCCGCGAAGGCGACGTGCGAAGCAGCCGCGCTCGCGTTCGGCTGCAAGGCGGTGGAGGTGCTGCCGAGCTCGACCGGGATTATCGGGGTGCCGCTGCCGGTGGACAAACTGACGGGCGCGCTGCCCGTGGTGGCCGAGGCGCTGGGCGGCGGAGCGGAGGCGTTCTCAGCCTTTGCGCGCGCCATTCTGACCACCGATACCCGGTCGAAGGTCGCGCACCGGTCGGTCACGGTGGAGGGCACGACGGTGCGGCTGGCAGGCGTCTGCAAGGGCGCGGGGATGATCCATCCCAGGCTTGTTGCCCCACACGCGGCACACGCGACCATGCTGGTGTACCTGTTTACCGACGGGATGCTCGGGGCAGCGGCATTGAACGGGTACCTGGGACGGTGCGTGGAGAGCTCGTTCAACCGCATCTCGATCGACGGGGACACGTCGACCAACGACACGGTGCTGCTGCTGGCCTCGGGGGCGAGCGGGATTGCGGTTCCGGCGGAGCATGCGGGCTTCAGGGCTGCGCTGGGCGAGGTTTGCGAGGAGCTGGCGCTGGCGATCGTAGACGACGGCGAGGGCGTGACGCACGTGGTGACGCTGGAGGTGGGCGGCGCGGCGACCGATGCTGATGCGTTGACGGTCGCGAAGGCCATTGCGCACTCGCCGCTGGTGAAGACGGCGTGGGCGGGGAGCGATCCGAACTGGGGACGGCTGATCTCGACGATCGGCGTGAGCGGCGTGGCGATAGCGCCCGAAAAGATCGCGATGACGCTGAACGGGCTGCCGGTCTGCGAGCGGGGCGGGCGAGCCGATGCCTTCGACGAGACGGCGCTGCATGCGGCAATGACCGGCCGCCGGTTTACCATCGCGATCGAGCTGGGGCTGGGTGAAGGTTTCTGCCGGTTCTGGACCACCGATCTTACCGCGGAATACGTCCGCATCAACGCGGATTATTCTTCCTGAGCCGCGGCAGGCATTTTCTCGCGGGGTGCCGCGATTATGGTGCAGAGTGATGAAAGGCGCATGAATACAGCGCGCCGGCGGCACAGTAGCGGCTCTTGCACACCCTTATGCACATTTGTGTTGAAAAAAGCCGCTTGCGTAAAGCCGGGGACCGTGGTGAAGAAAGGCGTGGGGCCGTTTGAATGAGCAAGGAAGCAGAAGCACGGGTGCGTGATGAACTGCTGCAGAGACTGTACGGGGATGTGCTGCGCTGCACGCTGGCGCTGGCCGGAGCCGGCGTGCGGGGCGGTGAATCTGCAGCGGCAGCCGCCGGGGTCGCGGCCAACCTGCAGCCGGCAGACCTGCTGCTGGTGCCCGCGCGCGGCGCAGCCGGCTTTCGGGTGATGCGCGGGCTGGCGCCCTCGGCCGGCGTGGGCCAACTGCCGCGCGAGCGGGCCCCCGGGGTGCTGACGCTGCCCAGGGATGAGTCGCAGGCAGTGGCGACGGCGCTGGGCGCGGCGACCATGGCGGCGCATGCAGGGCAGGGCGCGCTGGTGTGCGCGGTGCTGCCGGCCACGGCTGTTTGCGACCGACCGGAGCCCGGGGAAAAAGGGAGCGCGCTGCCGGTCAGCTGGGCCGGCGCCGGGGTGTATGCGGCGCGCGCGGGGCTGCCGCTGCGGCTGGTGGCGAGCCGGCCGGCGCGGGAGCAGCGCGATGCGCACCGGCTGGCCGCCCCGGCGTATCCGGCGATTCCGGTGGACCGGGAGGATGCGCTGGCGATCTACCGCGTGGCCTACGAGTGCGCGGCCAGGGCGCGGATCGGGCTTGGTCCCAGCCTCATCCGCTGTGTTCCGTTCGCCGGGAACGGCAGCGGGGACGGAGACGCGCTGGCGCGGCTGGAGAAGATGCTTCGGCGCAGAGGCGCGTTCAGCAGGGCGTGGCACCGACAGCTTGAGCGGCAGGTGGTGCGCGCAATTGCGGGTTGAGTGAGCGGCGCTTTCGACCGTGGCCGCCGGACTGTTCCGGGAAAGCGGTCCGTTCGTAATCGAGCGAACGCTTGTGTTCACCCCCTTGTTCATCTAGGCTCTGGAGTGAACCGGGCTTCGGCTGAGCCGCGCTGCCGGTTAAGCCGGGACGCGGGAACTCGATGCAGGAAGCGCCGGCCGCACGCTGAGGTGAGATTGAGATTTGCCGTTGCGATGTGTCTGCTGGCCGCCGTCGGCTCTGCCTCAAGCCTGGCGCAAACCGGGCAGCCCTCGCCGTCGCCGGTGACAGCGAGCGGCAGCCAAACGCGGCCGAATGAAAATCTATACAACCAGCCGGAACCGCCTCCGGACAAAACGCCGGAAGGTGTGCGGCTGCCGCGCGACTTTGTCATGCCTTTCCCGGTCGGGGTGCGCGATGGGCAGGGCTCGACCTACATCCCGATGGACAGCTGGATCTATCCGGCGATGGACCGGCTGCACGCGCTGGGATATGTGGATACCGGGTTCCTGGGCCTGCGTCCGTGGACGCGGCTGAGCGTGTTCCACATGCTCGAAAACGGCCGAACGCCGCACCCGGACGACAGCAACGGCGATGAGGAAGCGTGGCGGATTTACAACGCGGTGATGGGTGAAGTGGGGCCGGACCTCTACTTCACGGGCGAGCACGCGGAGTTCGACACGGCATATACCCGGTTCCTCGGCATCACGAATACGCCCCTGAACGACAGCTACCACCTTGGTCAGACCATCATCAACGACTACGGGCGGCCGTACCAAGCCGGCATCAACAACGTGACAGGCGCGAGCGGTCGGGCGGAAGCGGGACGGTTTACGCTGTTCGTGCGCGGAGAGTTCCAGCGTGCGCCTTCAGCGCTCGGCTACTCTCCGGAGCTAGGCACCTACCTCGATAACATCACGGACGACATTCCCTACATCTATGGTTTGACAGCGCCGCTGGTTGCCTATGGTGTGACCTATGTGCCGGCTCCAAAGCAGGCGACCGACCCGGTGGGCCCGCTCAGCTCGGTCGGCAACTTCCGCATTCTAGAAGCAAATCTCTCGTATCACCTGTTCAAGCACGAGCTCTCGATCGGCAAGACGGACCAGTGGCTCGGCCCGGGCAAGGGCGGCGCTTTCGGCTGGAGCACTAACGCCGACGACATCTACTCGTTCCAGATCAACCGTATTGAGCCCTTTTACGTTCCGGGCCTGCGCCGGGTCGTCGGACCGATCCGTTACACGTTCTTCGTGGGTACGCTGGGCGGTCACACCCAGCCCAATCATCCCTGGGTGCACACAGAGAAAATCAGCATTCATCCGACGAAGAACCTGGAGATGGGCTTTACCCGCACGGTCATCTGGGGTGGGCTAGGGCATGAACCTGTGACCCTGCACACGTTTCTGCGCTCCTTTTTCAGCGCGAACGATACGACGAACGCCAACAAGTACTCCATCTATGATCCCGGAGCGCGTTTCAGCGCCTTCGACTTCACCTATCGCCTGCCATTTGTTCGTAACTGGCTGACGCTGTACACCGATTCCTTCTCGCATGACGATGTCAGCCCTATCTCGGCGCCGCGGCGCGCTGCGATCCGTCCCGGCCTGTACCTGTCCCACTTCCCCGGTGTGCCGAAGCTCGACTTCCGAGTCGAAGGAGCCTCGACCGACTGCGTGACCACCCGCTGCAAAGGCAACCCGACCTCCGGCCCCGGGCAGTTTTATTACTACGAAGCCGTGCAGCAGCAGGGCACGACAAACAAGGGTTTTCTTTATACCGATCCCATTGGACGCGACGACAAGGGCGGCCAGGCGTGGCTCACCTATCACCCTTCGCCGCAGGAGGAGTTTCAACTCTCCTACCGCAACGTGAAGGCGGATAAAAACTTTATCCCCGGAAGCGTTCCCGACCCGAACAACCCCGTAAATGACGCAGTATCGGCGCCGTTCACGGGAGGCGGCGGCACAACACAGAACCAGTTCAAGGGCTCCGTCGTCAAGCGGCTTGGGCCCGATGTCGAGTTGAACGCCGCGGTCCAGTACGAGGCATGGAAGGCGCCGATCTACCGCGCCGGCCAGAACTCCGATGTGAGCGTGTGGGGCGGTTTTACCTGGTTTCCGCACAAGGAGAAGCAGTTCTGAGCCGGGCCGCGGGTTGAAGGAGCCTCAAGCACTCGAAAGAAACAACGTGGGGCGTTTACAGCGCCGGCTGCGGGCCGTTGCCTTCGTGCGCCAGGGCGCGCGCCCAGGCGAGGACGGCGGGCGCATGGGCATGGCCGTGTTCAAGGGCGGCAAGCTGCACCGCGAAGTTGCCGTGCGTAGAGGCCTCAGACGGGCCGCGGACGACGGGAACACCGGTTGCCTGCTCGACCAAGCGGTTGAGGCAGGTGTTGCGGCTGCCGCCGCCCACAATGTAAATGCGCTGGAAATTCCTGCCTGTCATCGCTGCGATCTCGGCCAGCACCTGGGCGTAGCGAGCGGCCAGGCTGTGAAAGATGAGGTTCGCATAGAGCGCCGAGCCGCCCGTTTCGGGCAGCATGCGGCCGCCCTGGCGCGCGATCTGCCGGCGGATTCGCGCGGGCATGTCACCGTGCAGGAGCAGCTCCGGGTCATCGATGTGCAGGAGGTGTTCGGGTGCGGGGAGCGTGGCGGCTTCGGCGATCAGCGCCTGCAGGTCAGCCTCACCGCCGTCCTGCCGGGCCCAGTGCTCAAGGCACTGCCGCAGGAGCCACATGCCGCTGAGTCCTTTGTGGAAAAGCGTTTTGCCGCCGGCCGCGGCGAGATTGGTGTAGTTGCCGGCGCAGGCGCGGGGGCCGTTTTCAGGCGCGTCGAGCACTGTGCCGACCAGCGACCAGGTGCCGGAGCTGATGTAGGCCCAATCGCCGGCGTGTTCGTCGACCGGGATGCCGGCGATGGCGGAAGCGGTGTCGTGGCAGGCAGGGGCGATCAGGGCTGTATCGCGGAACGCCGGGAGCCGGGCGAGCTCTCCGCGGACGTGGCCGAGGACGGTTCCGGGAGCGACGATAGGCGGGGCCTGCGCGGGGTCGAGCCCGAGCAGGCGAAAGGCCTGCTGTGACCAGCAGGCGCAGCCCTGCTCGACCAGCTGGGTGTGGCTGGCGTTGGTAAGCTCGGCGACGGGCGCGCCGCCGAGGCGGTGCAGCAGGTACTCCGGCAGGTTGAGCCAGCGGGCCGGAGCGGCGCCGGCCAGCCGGTCGGCGACCAGCTGGTAGGCGGTGTTGATGCGCTGGATCTGGATGCCGGTGAGCGCGCGGAGATGGGCGGCGGGAACCTGGGCGTGGGTCGACTCTTCGGCGTGGAGCGTGCGGTCGTCGCGATAGCAGAAGGGCTGAGACGCCGCGGCGCCTTCGCGGTTGAGCCGGACGTAGTCGACGGCCCAGCCGTCGACGGCGATGGAGCGGATGCCTTCAGGGGCGAGCGCGGCCGAGCGGCGCAGGCCGTCGAGAACGCCCTGCTCTATCGCGTCGAGCGGCCAGTACAAGCCGCCGGGGGCGTCTACCGGGCCGTTAGCGAAGCGGTGGACCAGGGTGACGGAGAGACTGTTTCCCTCGCGGCGCAGGAGCGAAACGCGGCAGCTCTCGGCGCCGAGGTCGACGGCAACGAGCGCGCGGGGGTCGCGCGGGAGTGCCGGCGCGGGGCTCACCGCAGATAGGCTTCGGTCAGGCCGCCGTCGACCGGGAGGATGTGGCCGGTGGTGACGGGCGTTTTCGGGCCGGCGAGGAACAGGATGGCCTCGGCGCAGTCCTTCGGGTCAATGGGCACGTGGGTGAGGGTGCGGCCGGCGTAGAACCGGGCGAGGGTGTCGCGCAGCTGATCGTCGGTTTCTGTCTCCTCAAACGGGAGTTTGTACTTGGCGAGCGATGCCTTGACCCGGTCGCGCGGGAACATGGTCGAGCCCTTAACGACGGTGGCCGGGCTGATGCCGTTCACGCGGACGTCCGGCGCGTAGGCCACGGCCAGCTCGCGGACAAGGTGGCTGAGCGCGGCCTTGCTGACGTCGTAGGCCTCGCTGCCGCGCTTGGCGACGACCGCGTTGGCGGAGCTGGTGAGCACGATGCTGGTGGCGATGCCCTGCGCGGCGAAGAGCTTCGAGGCTTCATCGGCGAGCAGGTAGTTGGCGGTCACGTTGACCTCGAGCGTAAGCGCCCACTGCGCGTCCGTGATGACGCCGTCGGGCGAGGCGGGGAACATCGCGGCGGTGTTGATGAGGATGTCGAGGCCGCCGAAGGCCTTGACGGTCGCCTGGAGCGCGGCGCGGATGGCAGAGCGGTCGCGGATATCGATGCCGGTCGCGGTGACGGCTTCCCTGCCGGCGATCCTGCGGACTTCCTCGGCGACCGTCTCGGCGGCGGCGAGGTCGCGATCGGCGACGACGATGTGCCCGCCGCGCTCGGCGGCAAGCAGGGCCACTTCCCTGCCGATGCCGTTGCCGCCGCCAACGATAAGAACGATCCGGCGGCTCAGCTCTTTCTCAGGCGGCTGGCGGCGGATTTTTGCTTCTTCAAGCGCCCAGTACTCGATGCGGAAGGCCTCGCTCGGCGGCAGGGCGACGTAGTTCTGGTGGACGGTGAAGGCGGAGGTTGCGGCGGCCGGGCCGGCCTGCGGCAGCTCGGGCGGGCAGTTGTTCTCATCCATGGCGCCGGCGCCCTGCATCACGTGGATGGCGTTGGTGTAGAACTCGCCGGTGATGCGCGACTCCGCCTTGTTCTTGCCGAAGCTGAACATGCCGAGGCCGGGAACAAGAACGACGGTGGGACTGGCGTCACGCATGGCGGGCGAGTCAGGCCGGCCGTGCGCCTTGTAATAGTCGGCGTACTCGACGCGGTAGGTCTCAAGCGCGTTGTCGAGCCTGGCGGTGAGGCCGCCTTCTTCGGTCGCGGGATCCCAGTCGACGAACAGCGGTCGAATTTTCGTGCGGATGAAGTGGTCCGGGCAGCTGGTGCCGAGGTGCGCCAGCTTTTCGGCGGCATGCGAGTTGACGAACTCGAGCACTTCCGGCGCGTCAGAAAAGGTGCCGATGACACGCTGCTTGGCGGAGACGCGTCCGCGGATGGCCGGCATCAGTTTTGCGGCGATCCGCTCGCGCTCCGCGTGGTGGGCGAACTTCGCGCCGCCAAAGGAGACGTTCTTCCTGCGGCCGGCGTGCGCCTCGATGAACTGGCCGATCCGGTCGATGATGGTGACGGTGTTGCGGTAGCTGTCCCGCTGGGTGTCGCCCCAGGTAAACAGGCCGTGGCCGCCCAAAACAACGCCATCGCAGCCCGGGGTTTCGGCGACGATTTTGCGCAGCATCATGCCCAGCTCAAAGCCGGGGCGCTGCCAGGGGAGCCAGGCGAGCGTGTGACCGAACTCCCGGTTGAACTCGGCCATCTTCTCGCGGCCGTTCGCCGAGGCCGCGAGCGCGATGCCCCAGTCCGGGTGCAGGTGATCGACGTGGACAAACGGCAGGTAGCCGTGCAGAGGGGTGTCGATCGAGGCGGCGGTGGGATTGTTGTTGAAGGTACAGAGCGGGTACAGCGCGACCATCTCGTCTTCGCGCTCGACGCCCGCGTAGACCTTTTCGAGTGCCAGCAGCTTGTCGAGGTAGAGCGTGGCAAAGCCGGAGCGCGTGATGCTGCCGAGGTCGCCGCCGGAACCCTTGACCCACAGCACGGTGACATCGCCGGAGCCGAGCGGGTCGGGCTGCTGCAGCTTGGAGCTGGTATTGCCGCCGCCGAAGTTGGTCAGCCGCAGGTCAGAGCCCAGCAGGTTGGAGCGGTAGCGCAGCAGATCCGGTCCGTCCAGCTTCGCAGCCACACCCTCATCCCATTTGTCTTCCAGAAACTTCAGCCTGCTGTCCTGCTTCATGGTGTCCCCTGTTCAACTGCGTCACCGGGAATTGTATAACACCGATAGAGCATTTATTTCTCATTTGGAAGCGGCCTGTTCGGCGATGCCAATGCGGGTGAGCACGGCGTGCTCGGCGAAGTTGTAGGGCGCCACCGTTTCCCCGCGCAGCAGCGCCAGCCCGAGATGGACGAGGTTCTTGCCGTAGCGGTCGGCCATGTGGGAAACCGTGGCGACCGCGGAAGAGCCGGCGCGCTGCAGCTCGCTCACCATCTCGTCGATGGCGTCCTGGCCGACGACCATGACCTGCCGCTGGCGCCGGAGGGTGCGGGCGGCGTCGATCGCGCCGAGCGCGCTGGTGTCGTTCGCGGCGACGACCAGGATGCGGCGGCATTTCGGATGCTCCTGAAGGAAGGCATGCACGGCGTTGTAGCTGACCTCGCGCAGGCCCTCCACATCGACGCGCGACATGCACCCGGGATCGAGCCCCGGCAGCCGGGCGCGCAGGGCCTCAAACGCGCCGGTAACGCGGGCCTGCACGGTCGGGCCGGCCTGGGCGAGGTCGAGGCCCAGCACCCAGTCGACTTTGCCGTTCCACTGCGCGGTGACCTGCTCGGCGAGCGCCTCGCCGGCGGCCATGCCGCAGCGGAAGTTGTCGACGCCGAAGACGGTGGCGTGGGGATGGGGGATATCGACAGCGATGAGCGGGATGTTGCTGCCGGCGATCTTGTCGGCGATGATCGGCGCGACAGCCTGGTCGGTCTGAAACTCAATAACCAGATCGACGCCGCGCTCGACGAACTCTTCCGCGTTGGCGATCGCCTGCCTGCCGTCGTACTTGTTGTCGAGAACGACGAGGTTGATGCCGGCTTCAGTAGCGGCCACGCGAAGGCTGTTTTCGACCGCGACGGAAAACGGCATCTTGCCGCTCTGGCTGCCAAAGCCGAAGGAGACCTTCTTCTGCCTGGAGACGTGCCGGTACGTGCCGTCACCCAGCTGCGTGAGATAGCCGCGATGCACCAGGGTTTTCAGCACGCGGTAGATGGTGGTTTTCGAGAAGCGTGTTCGCTTGTAAATGGTCTCGAGGGTGAGCGAACCGGATTCGGCCTGCAGCAGTTCCAGAATGTCGAGGGCTTTGGAAAGGATGGGAATGAGATAGAGCTGGCTGGTCTTTTTTTTGCGCACGCATCGCTCCCGGCTCTCACGATATCAGCCCGGCGGCGCGTGCGCTCAGGCGCGAGAGCACCCGCGTCCTCAGGACGTGACGCTCAGGCGTAGGTGCTTTGCGCCGCGGCTGCGCGATTTCGTTCGCCGCGTTCACGACTGATTTTTTCAACGTAGCCGCTCGCGCGCAAGGCCGTCAGCGGGTCGGCAGGCAGGCCGCGCGCAACGCGCCAGGCCTGGACCATGGGCCGCACGTCTCGCCAGAAGGTGCCGCGGAAAAGCTCTTCGGCTTCAACGAGGCAGGACTGGTCCTGGAGCGCGGCCAGCGCCGGCTGGTCAATGAGCGCGGCCCTGGCGTAGAGCTCCTGCGCGGTAGCGACGGTCTGCACCATCGCTTCCATTTTGCCCTTGAGGTTGTGGCTCTGGTCGACCATGTAGGCGACGTGGGCAGGGCTGCCGCTTGCCGCCTGGTGCGCGAAGATTTCATGAAAGATGCGGAAGGCCTGGTAGGGGTCGATGGAGCCGAGCGTGAGGTCGTCGTCGGCGTAGCGTCGGTCGTTGAAGTGGAAGCCGCCGAGCATGCCGAGCCGCAGCAGCCAGGCGACGATCTGCTCGATGTTCTGGCTCTGGTAGTGGTGGCCCAAGTCGACGAGCACGCGCGCCTGCGGGCCGGCGGAGCGGGCGAGCTCAAGCGCCATGCCCCAGTCGGCGATGTCGGTGTGGTAGAAGTACGGCTCGAAGGGCTTGTACTCGACGAGGAGGATCTGCCCGGGGCCAAGCTCGGCATGGGTAGCGGCGAGGGCTTCCTGCAGCCAGCCGATGCGGCGGCTGATGCTCTGCGTCCCCGGGTAGCTTGAGCCGTCGGCGAGCCAGAGCGAGACCTCGCGCGAGCCGAGCTCGCGCGCCAGCACGGCCGAGTGCCGCATGTGGCCGAGGGCTTCGCGGCGGATGCCGGGATCGGGATTGCAGAGCGAGCCGAACTTATAGGCCTGCTCCTGAAAGAGATTCGGGTTGATGCTGCCGGCGCGGATGTTCTGTTGCTCTTCGAGCTGCCGGACCTGCGCGACATCGGCAAGGCCGCCGGGCAGGTCCCACAGCACATGGAGCGCGACGGTGCGGACCGAACCGGTGAGGCGCTTCACTTCACCGGCATCGGCGAACTTTTCAGCCAGTGTGCCGGCAGCCGCGGCCTGCGAGAACTTGCCGAAGCGTGTGCCCGTATTGGCGAAACCCCAGGACGGGAGCTCGATGGAGAACGCGTCGAGCGCTGCCCACACCCTCGCCTGATCTTCAGACTCGCTGTTCTGGTCGGCCACGTTTGTTGTTCCTTTCCGCGTCTGCGTTTTTACAACAGCCGCGCATTTGTTTCAATAGCAAATGTGTTTCCATTTGTATGCCTGCTCGGCTAGGATGGGCCTGCTCCGCATCCTCCTCATCGCGAGGTCTCTTGGGCTTCAACCCTGTTATCGGCGTGGTCTATCACTGGATCGGGGGACTTGCCTCGGCCAGCAACTTTATTCCGTTTCGGCCGATCAAGCGCTGGTCGTGGGAGATTTACTGGATCGTGCAGGGGTTCGCGGCCTGGATCGTGGCGCCGCTGTGCCTTGGGATGCTGCTGGTGCCGCATCTGTTTGCAATTCTGCATGCATCGCCGTCTGCAAGCCTGCGCAGCTCAGTATTGTGGGGGGCGCTTTGGGGTATCGGCGGCCTCACCTTCGGGTTGTCAGTCCGCTACCTGGGTATAGCGCTGGGCTATGCCATTTCGCTGGGGCTGTGCACGGCATTCGGCACGTTGATGCCGCCGCTGTTTCGCGGGCAGATGGGCGCGGTGGCGGCGAGCCGTGGGGGGCGCACGGTGCTGGCGGGGGTCGCGGTGTGCCTGCTCGCGATCACCATCAACGGGGCGGCCGGCTACTTCAAGGAGCGGGACACCTCGGCCGAGGACAAGGCCGCCGCGGGGGAGCGGGATTTCTCCTTCGCGAAGGGCGTGCTGGTGGCGATCTTTGCCGGCGTGATGAGCGCGTGCTTCGCCTACGGGCTGGATGCGGGCAAACCGATTGCCGCGATTGCGAAGCAGCAGCTGGCTGTGGAAGGCCGCGCCGACCTGTGGCAAAACCTGCCGGTGCTGGTGGTGGTGCTGTGGGGCGGGTTTGCGACGAACTTTGCGTGGTCGGTGTACCTGATTGCGAAGAACCGCTCTATCGGCCAGTTTTTCGGCGCGCCGGGGAGCAATCCGCTGGGAACCTCGGCGACCACCGGGGAGACGATGCTGCTGGACCCGCGCACGCTGCTGGACCGGCTGACCCCGTCGGCGCTGGCGCGGAATTATTCGCTCGCCGGGCTGGCCGGCGTGATCTGGTACTTCCAGTTCTTCTTCTACTCGATGGGCGACACGCGGATGGGTAAGTACAGCTTCTCCTCGTGGGCGCTGCACATGGCGAGCATCATTATTTTCGCCACGCTATGGAGCGTTGCGCTGAAGGAGTGGCGCGGCACCAGCCGGCGGACCTACACTTTACTCATTACCGGGCTGACCATGCTGATCCTGTCCACGCTGATCATCGGCTACGGAAACTATCTCTCCGCTGTTACCGGCTGACAACTGCTTCCTCGCTGGAGTCTTCGCTTGCGTATCTCTCTCTTTGTGGCCTGCTATAACGACACTCTTTTCCCCGAGACCGGGATTGCCGTCACCGAGGTGCTGGAGCGGCTGGGCCATACGGTGGAGTTCCCTGCAGCACAGACCTGCTGCGGGCAGATGCACTACAACACCGGCTACCATCGCGAGGCGGTGCCGATGATCCGGCGGTTTGTCGAGATTTTCCGCGATGCGGAAACGGTGTGTGTGCCTTCTGCCTCGTGTGTCGCGATGATGCGCGAGCACTATGAGCTGGCGGCGCGCGGCTCCGGAGATGCAGGGTTCCTGGCGGACGTGCAGAATCTGCTGCCGCGCATTTTTGAGTTCTCAGAGTTGTTAGTGGACCGACTGGGTGTGGAGGATGTAGGCGCGGTATTTCCGCATCGCGTGACGTATCATCCGTCCTGCCACTCCCTGCGCATGCTGCATGTGGGCGACAAGGCGGTGCGGTTGCTGAAGGCGGTGCGCGGGCTGGAGTATGTGCCGCTTGACGACGCCGAGCAGTGCTGCGGCTTCGGCGGCACGTTCGCGGTGAAGAACGCGGATGTATCGGCGGCGATGCTGGCGGAGAAGACGACATGCGTGAAGCGGACGGATGCTGAGGTGTGCGCGGCGCTCGACAACTCGTGCCTGATGCAGATTTACGGTGGGCTAAGCCGTCAGCGAACCGCCGGGGAAGGCGCGCCGGTGCGCACGATACACCTGGCGGAGATCCTGGCGGCGCGCGAAGAGGTGCACGCGTGACGGTGCGGGTGGGCAAGACGGCCGAGGCGCCGGCGTTCCCGGTCGCGGCGCGGGCAGCGCTTGCCGACCTCCAGCTGCGGCGCAATGTGCGGCATGCGACAGATGTGATCCGTGAGAAGCGGCGGCGCGTGGTGGGCGAGCTGCCGGACTGGGAGCAGCTGCGCGATGCGGGCCATGCCATCAAGACCCATACGCTGCTGCACCTGAACCATTACCTGGAGCTGTTTGAGGCGAACTGCACGGCTGCCGGCGGCGTGGTGCACTGGGCCCGCGATGCGGATGAAGCCAACCGGATCGCGGTCGCGCTGGTGCAGCAGTATGCCACAGGCGCGGCGCCGGAGGTGATCAAGGTCAAGACGATGACCTCGGATGAGATCGGGATGAACCGCGCGTTTGAGCAGGCCGGTATCGTTCCGTTTGAAACGGACCTGGCGGACATGATCGTGCAGATGGGCCGCGATGAGCCGTCGCATATCGTGGTGCCGGCGCTGCATAAGAACCGGCACCAGGTGCGCGAGATTTTTCTGCGCGAGATGCACCTGGGCGAGCTGGGCGACCGGCCGGAAGACCTGACCGATGCGGCGCGCGCGTATCTTCGTGAGAAGTTTCTCTCGGTGAAGATCGGGGTGAGCGGCGCGAATTTTCTGATCGCCGAAACCGGCGGCGTGTGTGTCGTGGAGTCCGAGGGCAATGGGCGCATGTGCCTGACGATGCCTGAGGTGCTGATCACGGTGGCCGGGATCGAGAAGGTGATCCCGCGGTTGCGCGATCTTGAAGTTTTCCTGCAGCTGCTGCCTCGCTCGGCGACCGGCGAGCGCATGAACCCGTACAACTCCGTGTGGACCGGGGTGCATGCGGGCGACGGGCCGCGCGCATTCCACCTCATCCTGCTCGATAATGGCCGCACCCGCCTGCTGGCCGACGAGCGGGAGCGCGAGACGCTGGACTGCATCCGCTGCGGCGCCTGCCTGAATGCCTGCCCGGTGTACCGCGAGACGGGCGGCCATGCGTACGGCTCGATCTACTCCGGGCCGATCGGCGCGATCCTTTCGCCGCAGTTGCAGCAGCTGGAGCACTCGCGCTCGCTGCCCTACGCGAGCTCATTGTGCGGGGCATGTTACGAGGCTTGCCCGGTGAAGATCAATATCCCGGAGACGCTGATTCACCTCCGTGGACAGATCGTTCACGACGACCAGGCCAGCCTGACGGGCCGGCTTGCGCCGGAAAACATGGCCATGACAATCCTGGCAAAAGTCTTTCTAAGCGAGCGGCGCTACCGTGCGGCGCAGCGGCTGGCGCGTACGGGGCAGTGGCTGTTCAAGCGCGATGGACAGCTGACGAACCTGCCGGGACTTGCCGGCGGCTGGACGAAGTATCGTGATCTGAAGCCGATTCCGCGCCGCTCGTTCCGCGATTGGTTCGAGCAGCGCAGGCGGGGAACGCACCATGCCTGAGCCGCGGGCAGAGATCCTGGGGCGCATCCGAAAGCAGCTCGGGCGCGTCGCCGCCCCGGGCGCTACACAAGTGGGGCAGGAGTACGCGGCGATTCAACGCGCCTATGTGCAGCGCGGTGTTACAGATCGAAACGCACGCGTTCGCCTGCTGGTGGAGCGGCTCATCGACTACGACGCGGAGATTCACGAGACAGAGGAAGAATCGCTCGCCGCCGCGGTCGAAAGCATTCTGCTGCGGCATGGGGACACCGTCCTGCTGGCGCCCGCATCGATCCCTGCTGCGTGGCTGCCGGGGACCGTGGAAGTTCTGCGCGATCCCGATCCGGAGGGCCAGGCTCTGCCGCTGGAGTCACTCACCCGCGCGAGTGCTGTGCTGACGGCCTGCGCCGGAGCGATTGCGGAAACGGGAACGATCCTGCTGGCGCATGGAGCCGAGCAAGGGCGGCGCGCACTAAGCCTGCTGCCGGACCATCACCTCTGCGTGCTGCGCAGGAGCCAGGTCGTCGAAACCGTGAGCGAAGGCCTGTCGTTGCTTGCCGCGCAGAAACTGTCGGCGATCACGACGATCTCCGGTCCCTCGGCCACGGCGGACATCGAGATGACGCGGATTCGCGGGGTGCACGGTCCGCGCCGGCTGACGGTTTTACTGCTTCCCTAAACTGTGCGCCTGACGCGCAGATCGCTGCCGCTCATCTCGCGCGGCCGCTCAAGCCCGAGCAATCCGAGCAGTGTCGGTGACAGATCGCGCAGCGAGCCGCCTTCGCGGAGCGTGTATTCATGGGCATGCTCGTCGACAAGAATGCACGGCACGGAATTGATGGTGTGCGAGGTATGCGGGCCCCCTGTTACCGGGTCGACCATCTGCTCGGCGTTGCCGTGGTCGGCGGTGATGAGCATGGAGCCGCCGCGCGCGCGGAGACTTGCGTAGATGCGCCCGAGCGCGGCATCCACGGTTTCAACCCCGCGGATCGTCGGCGCAAGCTGGCCGGAGTGCGCGACCATATCGGCGTTAGCGAAGTTGACGACGACAAGGTCGAACGCCGTGTCGTCAATGGCCCTGGTGACGGCATCGGCGACGCCGGCCGCGCTCATCTCCGGCGCGAGATCGTAGGTGGCGACTTTCTGCGAGGGCACGAGCACGCGGTCTTCCCCGGGAAATGCCTTCTCGATGCCGCCATTGAAGAAATAAGTCACGTGCGCGTACTTCTCGGTTTCGGCGATGCGGAGGTTGCGCAGATTCGCCTGCGCGAGCAGGTTGGCGAGCAGGTTGTCCATGGACTGCGGCTCGATGACGCGCGGCACCGCGAAGTTCTTGTCGTACTGCGTCATGGTGACGAAGAACAGGTCGCCCGGGATGGTGTTGCGCGGGATCGCGGCGTCCTGCTCGTCTAGTTTTGGAAGCTCAAGGCTGCCCTTCGGCAGCTCGCGGCCGTCATCGTTCGTGAGGCCGCTGTTGCGGGCCAGGATGCGCGTGATCTGCCGGACGCGGTCCGCGCGATAGTTGAACAGAATGCAGGCATCGCCGGACTGGATGGTCGCGGTCGGCTTGCCCGCGGCATTCGTAACAACGAATGGCACAATAAACTCGTCGGTCACGCCATTGCCGTAGCAGTCAATCACGCGCGCGACGGGGTCGCTGTAAGCGCCGCCCGGGGCGACGCCGGCGATCATGGCGTCGGAGGCCTGCTTCTCCCGTTCCCAGCGCATGTCGCGGTCCATGGCATAGTAGCGGCCGGAGACGGTGGCCAGTTTGCCGATGCCGTACTCCTCCATCCGTGCCAGTAACTGTTGCAGATAGCCTGCGCCGCTGGTCGGCAACGTGTCGCGGCCGTCAAGGAAAGCGTGGACGTAGACGCGTTCGAGGCCCTGCTCTTTGGCTTCGCGCAGCAGCGCGTACAGGTGGTTCTGGTGGGCGTGCACGCCGCCGTCGGAGACCAGGCCGAGCAGGTGGAGTGCGCGGCCGTGCTCGCGGGCATGGGCAAAGGCCGCGGCAATCGCGGGCTCGGTCGCGAGCTTGCCTTTGGCGATGATCTCGTCGATGCGCGTGATGTCCATCTCGACCACGCGGCCCGCGCCGATGTTCAGATGTCCCACTTCGCTGTTGCCCATCTGGCCGTCCGGCAGGCCCACGAAATGCTCAGACGCGCGCAGCAGCGTGTGCGGAAACTCGGCCAGCAGTTTGTCGTACACCGGTTTACGCGCCTGCGCGATCGCATTGTTCTCGACCTGGGGGCTGATGCCCCAGCCATCGAGGATGGCGAGCACAAGCGGACGTTTGTAGGCCGACATGGGCAGCTCCTTGCTGATACATGGTTGGCAAAAGGAAAAAGCCGGCCGGGAAGGTGCTCTCCGGCCGGCGCTCGTGTGCCGCTACTGCGGGCTCTTAGGCGTAGGAGCGGTGCTGGGCGCGCCAGGGCCGAGGGTCGGCGGTGCGCCGGGTGCGGGGTGCTGCTGCTGGTAAGTCTTCTGTGCGGCTTCTATCTCGGTCTTGTGTCGCTCGATCACTTCGCGCGACGTGTCCTGCCCCTGCTTGAGAGCAGCCTGCTGAATTTCTCCGAGCAGCAGCGGCGTCGCGCTCAGCAGATCCTTGCCGGCCGGCGTCCGGTAGAACTCGATGATCTTTTCGGCATCTTCAGTCGAGATGTAGCGCTGATAGGTCGCGACCGTGGGTGTGTCGATGTCCATCTTGTCCAGGCTGGCGCGAAGATCCGTCTTCACATCTGCCGGCACGAACGGCGGAAAGCGCTGCTCGAAGTAGGTCATGATGTTTTCAATCAGGCGGGTCTTGATCTGGTCGGTCCCGGTGAGGCGCATCAGCTCATGGGCCTGCACGGCGGTGAGCGGGTGAGCCGGCGGCTGCGGGCCCGCGGTCCTTGCGGCGGTTGCCGGTGAGGCCGGTGTCTGGGCCGGGTGGGCGGCTGTGGTTTGCGCCATCACGGAGAAGGCGAGGAGAAACGGTGCTGTCGCGCCGAGGGCGAACTTGTGCAAAGAGAAACTCCTAAGGTTAGTGCGGAGCGGGCTGCAGCGCGGAGCGCACAGCAGCTGGATGAGGTTAGGACAGCCCCGCGTTCTGAATGGGCTGCCGTGCTGCAATCAGTCGCCGAAGTTTACTGCCTCCAGCCCGAGGTACTCCGCGGTCTGGCCGAGCTCTTCTTCAATCCGCAGCAGCTGGTTGTACTTGGCGATACGGTCTGTCCGCGAGGCTGAACCGGTCTTGATCTGTCCTGCTCCGGTAGCCACGGCCAGGTCCGCGATGAAGGTGTCTTCCGTCTCGCCGGAGCGATGCGAAATGATCGAGGTATAGCCGTAGCGGCGGCCCAGCTCGATGGCTTCGAGCGTTTCGCTGACGGTGCCGATCTGGTTGACCTTGATGAGGATCGAGTTGGCGATGCCCTCGTCGATGCCGCGCTGCAGGCGCTCTGTATTGGTGACGAACAGGTCGTCGCCGACCAGCTGGATGCTGGAGCCGAGCAGCTCGGACATGTACTTCCAGCCGGCCCAGTCATCCTCGGCGTGGCCGTCCTCAATGGAAACGATGGGGTACTGGTTGGCCCAGCTCTCCCAGTAGCGCGCCATCTCTTCTGACGTCAACTCGCGGCGGTCGCTCTTCTTGAAGATGTAGCGGCCGGCTTCCTTGTCGTAAAACTCGCTGGCTGCGGGATCGAGCGCGATCGCGATGTCTTCGCCCGGTTTGTAGCCGGCCAGCTCGATGGACTCGAGGATAAGCTCGATGGCTTCCTCGTTCGATTTCAGTGAGGGCGCGAAGCCGCCTTCATCCCCGACGGCCGTGTTGTAGCCCTTCTTCTTGAGCACGCCCTTCAGCGTATGGAAGACCTCGGCGCCCCAGCGCAGCGCTTCTGAAAAGCGCTCGGCGCCGACCGGCATGACCATGAACTCCTGGAAGTCCACGTTGTTGTCCGCATGCGCGCCGCCGTTCAGGATGTTCATCATGGGCGTCGGCAGCACCGAGGCATTGACGCCGCCGAGATAGCGATAAAGCGGCAGGTGCAGCGCGGTAGCCGAGGCGCGCGCGGCGGCCATGGAAACGGCGAGGATCGCGTTGGCGCCCAGCTTGCTCTTGTTCGGCGTGCCGTCGATGGCGATCATGGTCGCATCGAGCAGCCGCTGGTTGGCGGCGTCCATGCCGGTCAGCTCCGGCGCGAGGATGCTCTCGACATTCTCGACCGCCTGGAGCACGCCCTTGCCGAGGTAATGGCTCTTGTCGCCGTCGCGCAGCTCGACCGCTTCATGCTCGCCGGTCGAGGCGCCGGACGGGACGATGGCGCGTCCGCGCACCCCGCCTTCCAGGACAACGTCGGCTTCAACCGTAGGGTTCCCGCGGGAGTCGAGGATTTCGCGGGCGTGGATAGCAACAATCTCAGTCATCGGTGTCCCTGTCTGTGTTCCAGTTGTGATGCGGTGCTGTAAGCGTTCCTCAAGCTGGGGCCGGCGGTCGACACGAACAGGAGGCTGCCCGGCGGCAGCACTGGCAATGTGTTCAATAAAACCTGCCACCTGCGAAACCCGCCTTCCGCGCAGAGAGTGCAACGGCCGCCCTCTGCAAACATGCCGATTCTAACAAAGGGTCGGGGTCATTTCTCACCCGGTCGCCGTGCTTTCCTGAATCATGGTGTGCGGAGAATTCTGAAATCGCGCGGCAACCGCGCGGCGGATGGCTTTACCCTTGTGGTACGCGCCACGCTGGGCTGCGTGCAATTTTTGTTCTACAAAGGTGCAGGCGCGCATACGCTTGAGGTGCACAGACTGCGTCCGCCGCATCTGCACGAATGGAGTGCTTGCCATGAATTCTTTCACTTCCCGATCGACCCGCCTTCGCCTGGCGCAGCTGCTCGTCCTTGCCGCGGTGCCTGCGGCGACGGCTGCCGCAGGCCACGCTCAAAATGCGCCGCAGGCCCAGACTCAGACCCAGGCGCCCGATGCCAACCAGTACACCGGCGTGTCAAACCCGCCGGCCGACGACACGATCGTCGCCAATGACGATGCCGCTGCGCCCGCAAGCAAGCCGATGCCGGGCGTCGCGGCGGCTCCGGCGGCCAGTACGCCGGCCCCGGCTCCGGCGGCAACGATCGCGCCCCAGGCCGCTGCCCCGCCTGCACCACTTGAAAATCCGGACTACGGCGTCGTGACCAGTACAGACGACTCACCGACCCCCGGCGTGGCAGGCACGGATACGGACCGCAGCGCGCACCTGGTCAGCCGGCCCACGAACCCGGATTACGGCGTTGTCGGGATGGTGCCCTCGCCCTCGAACCAGCTGGCCGAAGGCACGGACATCCGGGTCCGCCTGCTGCAGCCGCTGAGTACAACACGCAGCCAGGATGGGCAGGAGTTCCGCGCGCAGGTGGCAGCGGATGTGTACAAGGAAGGCCGGGTCGTAATCCCGATGGGCGCGGAGCTGCGCGGGCGGGTGATGGAAGTGACCCAGGGGCACCGCATGGGCGCGCATGCCACGATCCGGCTGCGGCCGGACGCCGTCATCCTGCCCGACGGCACGGCGTACCACCTGTACGCGCAGGCGATTGAAAGCTCTGCCCCGGGCACCAAGACGGACGACGAAGGCGGCATCCAGACGACGGACCACGTGATGAAGGACCTGGCCGAGTATGGAGCCGGCACCGGCGGAGGCGCTGTGGTTGGCGGGGTCCTCGGCGGCCCGGTGGGCGCAGGCGCGGGCGCGATCGTGGGCGCAAGCCTGGTCACGACGCACCTGCTGCTGCAAAAGCCGGCGCAGGCGAATATCGCCGAAGGCTCGGAGTTGGTCTTCAGCCTGACAGAGCCGATGGACTTGGTGCCGACGCGCAATTAGGAACATTGCTGCAGTACAAGACGATGGCTCGCGACGGTCGCGGGCCTTTGTCTTTGCACGACCTGGGGCGTAATTATTTGGGAACCCGGTCGAGCAGGCGCTTCCAGTTCTTCTGGTTCCTGCGGTAACTCTTTTTCAAATCTTCAAGGATCCGCTCGAAATCCGAGTGGCCGCTCAACCGCTTCCAGGCCGGGTTCTGCGCGAACCATGGATAGTTCTCATTGCCCAGGTAGATCGCGCGGCGCAGCCAGTGCAGGGCTTCGCTCTCATCGCCCTCCACGGCGAAGTAGGTAGCGAGCCGGTAGGCCATTTCGCTGTCGGCCTCGGCCGCCGAAATGGAGTTCTCCTCAATGAGCTCGGCGGCGCGCTCGCGCTCGCTGGCCTGCACGTAGCACATGGCCAGCGTGGGATAGGCGAGGCGCATGCTGTGATCGTCCTCGATCACGCGTTCCAGAATGTCGATGGCCTCGGCAGTGTCGTTCTGCCGCATGCGCTGGTAGGCGAGGGAGGTGCGCAGCAGCGGGTGCCTGGGCTCGAGAGCCAGGCCTTTCTCAAGCTCGTCGCCGGCCAGCTCGAGCTGGTTCTGGTACTGGTACACGCGGGCGCGGTGGTTGTAGATAATGGGCGCGTTCGACGGGTCGAGCTGCAGCGACGCGTTGAACTGCGCGAGAGCCTGCTCATACATGCCGTCGAGCCGCATGGTGATGCCCGCGATGATGTGCACCTGGGCGTCGTTGCCGGCGCTGTGCAGCAGGTGCTCGATGCCGTGGCGCGCGCTTTCCTTTTCGCCGCGCGAGAGTAGCATGTAGACGCGGTACAGGTTCGCTTCGACAGAGCCGGGATCGATCTCGAGCGCGCGGTCGAAGGCCTTGCGCGCGGCGATGACGTGCAGGTGGCCGCCGAAGCCGTGGCGCAGATACTGCAGGTGGGTGATGCCGAGGCCGCTCCAGGCCGCGGCGAACGGCGCATCCTGCGAGGTGACGCGCTCGAAGCGCTCAAGCGCGCGGTCGAGGTCGTTGCGGCTGCCAGTGCGCTGCATGAACGACGAAAGCATCGCCCGCGCCTGGAGATATTCCTCCGAAAGCTGGCCGGTCATCGCCCTGAGCCGCGGGCCCGGCCGGTCAGCAACGATGAGCTGGCCGATGCCCTGCAGCGATGCGAAGACGTCATTGCAGATCTCGGTCTGTACAGAGATCAGGTCGAAAGAGCGCACGCTGATCGCGCCGCCGCCGCCGACGCTCCGGCCCACCACGTCGAGCAGCTGCCAGTTCAGGTCGAAACCCTCCGCGCCGCGAAGAAAGCCGCCGGCCAGCACCCAGCGCACCAGCAGCTTCTGCCCGATTTCCAGCGGGTCCATCTGCGCGATCTGCTGGGCGTTGCTCATCTGCAGCAGCGCGCCCGAAGGTCGCACGACGAGCGACGGCATGCGCGCCAGACGGGCCGCGATGGCGTCGGCCAGCGCCGAGCCGTAGAGCGGCGCCACCGGCTCGGCGCCCAGGTTCTTGAACGGCAGCACCATGATGCTGTTCTGCTTGGCCGCGGACTCGGGCGAGTCGCGAAAACGCTCGGCCAGCATGGAGAGAAAGCCGGTGGTGCGCTTTTCATCCTCGGCGCTGGAGGTCGGCAGCGTCGCGGCCGCCTCGCCCGGGATGATGCCGGACTCAAGATTCATGGTTTTCATGATGGTCTTGAGTGTTTCCCGCGTGTCGGCTGCGCTGGCGTAGCGGTCTGCCGGGGTTTTGGCGAGCAATGTGTAAATGACGCCGGCAAGCTCGGCGGGCACCTGCGGGCAGCAGGTCGCCAGGCTGGGCGGGTCGACAAACTGGATGGCGCGGATGCTCTGGAACTCGTCGCCGTCAGGGCGCGAGAACGGGTGCCTGCCGCTGACCAGTTCGTACAGGATGATGCCAAGCGCCCACAGATCGCTGCGCACGCTCGACTGCCCGGTCACGAACTGCTCCGGCGCCATGTAGGCGATGGTGCCGCCGCGCGCCGTGTAGGTCGCGGCGACAGCACCGCCCTTGCGATTGCTGGTCTTTGAAGGGTCGAATTCGGCGTCCTCCACGCTGAGCCGCCGCGCGAGGCCGAAGTCGAGAATCTTGATCAGTCCGCCGTCGGTCAGGATGACGTTCGCGGGCTTGAGGTCGCGGTGGAAGATGCCGAGCGAGTGCGCGGCGTGCAGTCCGTCGGCGATCTGGATGCCGACCGAGAGGACCAGCTGCACACTGGCCGGGCCGCGGGCGATGAGCTTGTCGAGCGGCTGGCCCGGCACATACTGCATAACGATGTAGGCTTCCTCGCCTTCTTCACCGACCTCGTAGATCGCGCAGACGTTTGGGTGCTCAATTGCCGAGGCGAGCCGCGCTTCGCGCAGGATCGTCGTGCGCATCTGCTCGGGCGTGAGCGAGCCCCGCTTGAGAATTTTGAGCACGACCGGGCGCATCAGCTCGGTATCGTTGGCCAGGTAGACGACGCCGCTGCCGCCCTGGCCTAATCGCCGCTGCAGTTCGTAGTGCTCGATGACGCGATGCTTCATGCTGTGCTCAGTGTAGCGGCGAGCGGGAGCAGGCGCGAATCACTGCGAGACGGGGCCGACCTGATCGATACGCCAGATGGGACCACCTTGGTAGAGCTGGCCTTCTTCGCGCACAAATGCCGGCGCGTCGCCTTCGAGCATCAGCACTTTCGCGTCAGCCGGCTGTTTGTCGAGCAGGGATGCGACCATACCGGTGAGGCCGCCGATGTCGACTTTGATCAGAAACTCTCTCGCCAGGCGCGGGCTGCCGCCGACCCTGAACGGCACCGTGCCGGCGGGCGTGACGATGAGGTGAACCACTCGGATGCCGTTGTAGGCCACGAGAAAGGGTAGATCGGTCGACGCTGTTTTCGGGGAGATGTTGGTGAGCAGGGTCAGGATGATTCCATTGGCCAGATCCGGGGTCAACGCGATGTGCTTTGTCGTGACCTTCTCGGCTCCATCGCTTCCCCGCTCCCGGGAGACAACCGTGCCCTGCGGCACATCGATGCTGAGGTCCAGCGGCTTGGGGAAGGAAGGCCCGCGCTGGATGTGGTGGTCGCTGACGAGCTGAAAGGAGCCGTGCTGCGTGAACACCGCCTGGTCGTCATCAAGCGAGCCGTCGTGGAAACGAAAGACGAGGCGCGCGATGATGCGCTTTCCACGCACGACCTGGGTAAGGTCGCCAAGCGCGATCGTCTTGCCCTGCATGGTACGCAACAGGAGAAAGCCGTGCGCCGTGCCCTGCGGATACCGCACCGGCACAGACTCCGCCGAAAGCGGAAAGCCGGAGAACACAGCCGCTGCCAGCACGAACAGCAAGCGCCAGGAAAACCTGCCCGGAAAACCTGCGATCCGGCTTTGCCGCCGCCGGCCATGAGGAAGTGAACAGCAGTGATGCATGTTCCGGCAATCCTCCAGTCAACCCTTTTCTTCCGCTGTGGTTGGATGCCGCACGGGGCGGAAACCGCTTCTGCGGCATCTTCCCACGGCGGCCGCTGCGGAAACAAGGCCGAGGTCCGCCGGGCCGTCTGCCGGAGGTAACGGGACTTCCACCGCCGGGGCCGCCACCTGCGGTTGCGACTGCTATGCTTTTTTCAGCAAAACAAGCACCAGCGGAAAGGCTCCACCCATGGCAAAGACCGTCAACAAAGTGACTCTGCTCGGCAACATCGGCAAAGATCCCGAAGTCAAGTTCCTCCCAAGCGGCCAGGCCGTCGCGAACTTCAGCATCGCGACCACGGACAGAATCAAGGAAAAAGGCACCGAAAACTGGACGGACCGCACCGAGTGGCACAATCTTGCCGCGTTTGGCCGCACCGCGGAAATCATCCGCGATTACGTGAAGAAGGGCTCCAAGATCTACGTCGAAGGGCGCCTCACGACCCGCTCCTGGGATGACAAGGAAACGGGCAAGAAGGTCTACCGGACCGAGATCGTCGTGAATGAGTTGGTCCTGCTCTCAGGCCGCGGCGAAGGCAGCGAAGGCGGGCAGTCCTCCGGCAGCTATAACCGAAGCGCCTCCGGCAGTACCGCTTCCTTCGACCAGCGCTCGCCCGCCCCGCAGGACGACTACGCGCATGCGGAAATCACCGACGACGATATCCCCTTTTAGCTCCCGGCTTATCGGCTTCCCCCATGAATGAGATCCTTCTGAAGCGGGCCATCCTGAGCGAAGCCGATTCCCGCATCAGCGGAATCGGCGTAGTTGAGGGATCGGCGGTTGCATCCTCGGCTTGGCCCGCGCTTCACGCATCCGCAGACACTCCCTTTTGTAAGCTGAAACAGAGTTGCCGCACCGTGCTGATTCGCAGCCTGTTCCCACATCCAACCTGCCTGGAAGAACAGAACCGAACGGAGAAAATCGATGGCATCGAAGCAGTTCCGCTGTGCGGACGTGGGGTATTCCGAGTGTGACTGGAAGCTCGAAGGCAACTCAGAAGCAGAAATGCTTCCCCAGATCCAGGACCACGCGCTCAAGGTGCACCACCTTGAGCTCAAAGACGAAGCCGTTGAGCATGTAAAGCAGGCGATTCACAGCAACGCCTGAGCGCGTTTCCATCCGCTTCCTGCACTGTCCGCATCAGGCCCTTGGTACACTCGTTGCATGCTCGATGAAGGACAGTTCCGGCACCAAGCCGACCATGCCGTTGAAGCGCTGAAGCAGGCTCTCATCGCGCTTGAAGCCGAGGGCGGCTTCGACGTCGAGGAGAGTAACGGCGCGCTGCATATCCTGTTTGAAGAGCCGGCCGGCAAGTTTGTCGTTACCCCGAACACCCCGGTTCGCCAGATCTGGATCTCCGCGCTCTCGACCTCGTTCAAGCTGGAGTGGGATGAGGCCACGGCACAGTTCACCCTGCCGAAGACCGGCGAGGCCCTGCAGCCGCTCACCGCCCGCCTCATCCAGCAGCATCTCGAATCCTGAAGCTGTGCGGATGGGCGCGCCCCCTCGAACGCTCTCTGTCGCGATCATCGCAAAGAACGAGGCGGCTAACCTGCCCCGCACCCTGGCCTCCGTCGCGGCCATCGCCACTGAGGTCGTCCTCGTCGACTCCGGCTCGTCCGACCAGACGGTTCCCATCGCCGCCTCCTTCGGCGCACGCATCCTGCACCGGGAGTGGCTTGGCTTCGGCCCCCAGAAGAACTACGCCATCGCGCACTGCACCGGCGACTGGATTCTTTCGCTCGATGCCGATGAGGAGCTCAGTCCGGAACTAACCGCCGCCATCGCTGCCGTCATCCGGCAAGCGCCCGCAGACATAGCCGGCTACCTGCTCAATCGCAGAAACCTGTTTTTAGGCCGGTGGATGCGCCGCGGCGGCTATTATCCCGACCCCAAGCTGCGGCTCTTTCGCCGCGGCCGCGCGCAGTTCCAGGAGCGCGCCGTCCATGAGTCCATGACCGCGGACGGCAGGACCGCGCGGCTCCCGGGCGACCTCATCCACCATACCTACCCCACCCTCGCGCTCTACCTCGAACACATGAACCGCTACAGCACCAGCGCCGCCGGCCTCGCGCGCGGCGGCGCCGGACGCAGCCTGCCGGCATTTCTGTGGAACGTCGTGCTCAACCCGCTCGCGACCTTTCTCTACAACTACTGCCTGCGCGGAGGCTTTCTCGACGGCCGCGAGGGCCTCCTGCTCCACCTGTATCACTCCTGCTACGTAAGCTGGAAGTACGCCAAAGCCTGGGAGCAGAGCCGTATTTCTCGCTAGCTGGCAACAGGGACCCCATGTACGCTGTCAGCAGAATGAGACGCGCTTCCCTGCTCGCCCCTCTGCTGCTCGCCGCTGCCTCGCTCACCACCGCACAAACGCCGAACCCCGCGCCGGGCACCGCATCCGATCAGCACCTCGACGGCCTGTTCGCGCTCACGTGGCAGGCGGAAGCAGGCAGGCTCCTGCTGACGGTTCCGGCGAGCATGCTGACCCCAGGCAAGCAGTTTCTGCTGCTCGACACCCTGCGCCATGGCGTCGGCGCGAACGACCTCGCGCTCGACCGAGGACAGATCAATGAAGGCCACGTTGTCCAGTGGTACCGCTCCGGCCCAAAGCTGCTGCTCGTCGAACCCAACCTCAGCTACCGCTCGTCCTCTTCGAATGCCGACGAAAGCAGCTCGGTCAGCAACTCCTTTGCCGAGTCCGTACTCTGGGGCTTCAGGATCGAGAGCGAAGCGTCGACCGGAGCCGGAACCGCCGGCTCTGTAACAATTGACGCGACAGATTTCTTTCTCCACGACATCCACGGCGTCGGCGAACGCCTGCGCCAGGCGAAACAAGGCGCCTACCACCTCGACGCGCAGCGCTCCGCCATCGACACCGCCAGCCTCAAAGACTTCCCGCGCAACACCGAGGTCGAGTCGCTGCTCACCTTCACGGCCGACGACCCGGCGCCCCGCAGTCTGGTCGGCACCGTCACCCCCGACCCGCACTCCGTCACCGTGCAGGAGCACTTCTCACTGATAGCGCTGCCCGGGCCCGGCTACCAGCCCCGCGCTTTCGACCCGCGCGCCGGCTATTTTGACATTACCTACCGCGATTACTCCGCGCCGCTCGGCCAGCCCATGGACGTTCACCTCATCACCCGCCACAGGCTGCAAAAGAAAGATCCCTCCGCAAAGCTCAGCGACCCCGTCGAGCCTATCGTCTACTACGTGGACCGCGGAGCGCCCGAGCCGATTCGGACCGCGTTGATCGAGGGTGCAAGCTGGTGGAACGCCGCTTTTCAAGCCGCAGGCTTCCGCAACGCCTTCCAGGTCAGGGAGCTGCCCGAGGGCGCCGACCCCGAGGACATCCGCTACAACATGATCGACTGGGTCCACCGCTCCACGCGCGGCTGGAGCTACGGCGCAAGCGTCATCGATCCGCGCACCGGCGAGATCATCAAGGGCGTTGTGACGCTCGGCTCGCTGCGCGCCCGCCAGGACTTCCTCATTGCCGAGGCGCTGCTCGCGCCTTACACGAGCGCGCATCCCACTCCCGCCGAGACCAAAGCCGAACAGTCCCAGGCGCTCGCTATGGTGCTCCAGCGCATTCACCAGCTCGCCGCGCACGAGGTCGGCCATACGCTCGGCCTCGCGCACAACTTCGCCGCCAGCACCGTCGCTCCAGGCACATCAGTGATGGACTACCCGCACCCCATCCTCACCCTCGATGTCAGCGGCAGGCCCGACCTCAGCCACGCCTACACCGTCGGGGTGGGCGCCTGGGATAAAGCTGCCATCGCCTACGGCTACACCCAGTTCCCCGCCGGGACAGACGAGCCGAAGGCGCTGGACGCGATGCTTCGCGCCGACACTGACCGGGGCCTCCTGTACCTGACGGATGAAGACGCGCGCCCGCTCGGCAGCCTCAGCCCCCGCGCGCACCTGTGGGACAACGGCCCGGACGCAGCCGACGAGCTCACCCGCATCCTCGCCGTGCGCAAGGCGGCGCTCGCGCGCTTCGGTGAAAACGCGATCCAACCCGGCCAGCCGCTCGCCGTGCTTGAGGACACCCTGGTGCCGCTCTATCTACTGCATCGCTACCAGACCGAGGCAGCGGCTAAGTCCATCGGCGGCCTCGAGTACCGCTACTCGCTGCGTGGCGACAACCAGCCGCTGCCGCGGTTCGTGCCCGCCGCCGAGCAGCAAAAAGCGCTCGCGGCCGTGCTCGCCACCCTCGACCCCAAAGCCCTCACCCTGCCTGCAGGCCTGCTCAGGCTTTTTCCGCCGCGCCCGCCGGGCTTTCCGCGCACACAGGAGTCGTTCCCGGGCAACACCGGCCTCGCCTTTGACCCGCAGGGCGCCGTCGCCTCCGCCGCCAACCTCACCTGCTCACTGCTGTTTGAGCCGACCCGCGCCACGCGGCTCGAGGAAGACCACGCCCGCGACTCTTCCCTGCCGGGGCTTGCCTCCGTGATTGAAGCCACGCTCCAGGCCACCTGGTACGCGCCACCGCCTGCCGAACCGCAGGCCGAAACCGTGCGCACCGTGCAGACCAGCGTGCTGACCTATCTGCTCGCGCTAAGCGTCGATCGAAAGGCCGGCCAGGGCGCGCGGGATGTGGCCGCCGCCGAAGTCTTCAGTCTCAGGGACCATCTCCAGGCGAACCCCTCCACCGATGCGGAGAACGCTGCCCACCGGGCCGGCGCCCTGCGCACCATCGCTGCGTGGGAAAAGTCTCCGCAACAGTTTGCCGCGCCTGAAACTCTGGAAGCCCCGCCCGGCCAGCCCATCGGCAGCACCGACGATAAAGAACTCGATCCGTAACAGTGACTGTAGCTGTTTACTCCTTCCCGTCCGCGCTCAGCGACCGGCCGATGCCCTCCAGCACAGCCACGCCGGTTGCCAGCGCCCGGCGCGAGTCGCGGCTGAACAGCCTTCGGGTGATCGCGAACAGTGAGGGCGGCTCCGTGGGCTGCTGCTCCGTCAGGATCGGCGTTACCGTGCTCGCAATGCGGTGCAGTGCTTCCGGATCGACCGTTCCCAGCAGGTTCGTCAGCACCAGCAGGTTGCGGATGGCACGCATTGACTGCGGCGCCGTCACCACGCTGACCACCTGGTTCAGCACCTCGTCCCCTGCACCCAGCAGTCCCTGGACAAAGTCCAGGGCGTGCGTGTCGTGCAGGGTCTGCAGCGTGCGGTAGGCCTGCAGGATCGCTTCCGCGTGCTCGCGCGGCGCTGCGTCCAGCCTGCGCTGTGTTTCTTCGACCGCCGGCACCGCCATCGGGCGAAGTTCAATCGGCTTTGCCATGTTGCCCTCCCCTCCCGCTGACCTCGTGTTTGTGGCCGTTGCTGATGCTGATCTGCACCAGCTCGGGCGCGGTGCCCGGCAGTTTGTAATCCTCGCGGTTCCATTTGCGCTCCACCTCCACGCCGTTCTGTGGCGTCGGGTGGCCGTTGCGGAAGTTCTCCGGCCGCAGCGGGCTTTCCCCGCGCCACGGCAGCACCGTCATCTTGACCGCAAGCTCCTTGTACGCGGGGGTATGCGTCACATCATCCACATCGCTGCTGGTCAGCAGGTTTACCGGCTTGTCCGGCGAGTTCAGCGGCACAAACATCTGGTTTCCCTTCACCCGGTCGGTCACCAGCACCGGCAGTCGCAGCGTGTCGCGACGCGAGGTAATGTCGACCCACTGCCCGGTCGTCAGCTCGTGCAGCTTCGCCAGCTCCGGCGAAACCTCAATCCACCGCTCCGGCGTCTCCTGGTGTATGCCCGGTACGCGATAGGTCATGTTGCCTTCGTGGAAGTGCTCAAGCAGCCGGCCGTTGTTCAGGTGCAGGTCGTACTCCTCATTTTCCACTTCACTCGGAACACGATGCTCCAGCGGGAAAAACCTCGCCTTGCCGTCGGGAAAAGCGAACTTTTCCGTGTACAGCAGCGGCTCGTCCGTGCCGTCTGCCGCCACCGGCCATTGCAGCGTGCTGTAGCCCTCAAGCCGGTCATAGGTTATGCCGGCGAACATCGGCGCCAGCGATGCCGCCTCGTGCATGACGTCGCCCGGGTGCTCGTACTTCCAGTTCGCGCCCAGGCTGTTCGCCACGTCCTGCACGATCCGCCAGTCCGGCCTTGACTCGCCCATCGGCTTGAAGACCTCGTACAAACGCTGGATGCGTCGCTCCGTGTTCACAAAGGTGCCGTCCTTCTCGAGGCTTGGGCTTGCCGGGAGAATCACATCCGCAAACCGGCACGTTTCCGAGAAGAAAATATCCTGCACGACAAAAAAGTCCAGCCTCTCAAACCCGCCGGCCACGCGGTTGGCATTCGAGTCCGCCGAGTACATATCCTCACCGAACAGGTAAACGCCGCGCAGTTTCCCTTCGTAGATGGCTTCGATCATCTGGTGGTTATCAAGCCCCTTTTCCTTCTTCAGCTTGACGCCCCAGCCCTTTTCGTAGCGCGCGTGCGCTTCCTCATCGTCGGTGTGCTCGTAGCCGGGGAAGCTGTTCGGCATGCAGCCGAAATCACTCGCGCCCTGCACGTTGTTATGCCCGCGCAGCGGGTACGCCCCGGTGCCCGGGCGCATGTAGTTGCCGGTCACCAGCAGCAGGTTTGAGATTGCCGTCGAGGTGTCCGACCCCATCACGTGCTGGGTCACGCCCATCGCCCACAGGAAACACACCCGCTCTTCCCTGGCAATAATCTCGGCAATGCGCCGCAGCTCATCTGCCGCAACACCGGTTGCTTTTTCCGCCGTCTCCATCGTTGCCCAGCTCAGGCTTTCGCGATACTCGTCCAGCCCGTTCACCCAGCGCTCGATAAACTCCATATCCGCAAGCCCGCTGTCGAGGATGTACTTCGACATCGCCGAAAGCCACACGATATCCGTGCCCGGCCTGGGGCGGAAGAAGATATCAGCCCGCTTCGCCATCTCGTGCTCGCGGATGTCAGCCACAATCAACTTCTGCCCACGCAGCTTGTGCGACTGCTTGACCCGCGTCGCCAGCACCGGGTGGCTTTCCGTCGTGTTCGTGCCGACGCACACCACCAGCGACGCCTTAGCAATATCGTGGATCGAACCCGAATCTCCTCCGTACCCCACGGTGCGGAACAAACCCTGCGTGGCCGGCGACTGGCAGTAGCGCGAGCAGTTGTCCACATTGTTTGTACCCACCACCGCGCGCGCCAGCTTCTGCATCAGGTAGTTCTCTTCGTTCGTGCATTTTGACGAAGAGACAAACCCGAGCGCGTCCGGGCCATGCTCCGCCTTGATCTCGCCGAACTTGCTGCCGATCAGCGCCAGCGCCTCTTCCCAGCTCGCCTCGCGGAATGAGACACCGTCACTATTACGGATCAGCGGCTTCTGCAGGCGGTCCGGCGAGTTCACATAATCCCATCCGAACTTGCCCTTCACGCAGGTGGAAATGTCGTTCGCCGCGCCCCGGCCCGGCTCCACTTTCAAAATGTGCCGGTCCGCTCCTTCACCCTTGGTCCAGATGTCGAACGAGCAGCCCACTCCGCAGTAGGTGCAGACCGTCTTGGTGATCTTGGTCCGCACATGCCGCATCGCCGCCTCTGTCTCTGAGACCTTGAGGATCGGTCCATAGCCCATCTCCGGCTCGACCGCCTTCACCAGGTCAATCAGGCCCTCCAGCGCCTGCGCCGGCCAGTTCGTCATGTACCCGGCCTCGCCGATCATCGACTTCTCCATCAACGCATTGCACGGGCAAACCGTGATGCAGTGCCCGCAGCTCACGCAGCTTGAGCCGGCAATGGTGTGCCCGCCGTCCCACTGCACCCGCGGGTGCGGGTCTTCCCAGTTGATCGAGAGCGTCTCGTTCACCTGGTAGTTCTGGCAGGCCTGCACGCAGCGCCCGCACAGGATGCACTGGTCCGGGTCGTATCGATAAAACGGGTTCGTCTCGTCTTTGTCATACGGCTTGGTCAGGTATGGGTGCTCTTGGTGCACAACCTCCAGCAGCGCCGTCGTGTTGTGCACGGTGCAGTTGCCGTTGTTGTTATCGCACACCGTGCAGTACAGCAGGTGGTTGCCCAGGATCCGGTCAAACGCCTCCTTCTGCGCGTTGTGTGCCCGGGTACTCTCGGTCACCACCTTCGCATTGGCTTCCACGTGGGTTGCGCAGGCACGCACCAGGTTGCCGTCCACCTCCACCAGGCATGTATCGCAGGTCTGGATTGGCCCCAGCTGCGGGAGGTAGCATACGTGCGGGACCTCGGATTTCGTGCCCCCCAGCGTACGCTCGAGCGCGTCGATCAGGCGCTCGCCCGCGAGCGCCCGGGTTGCAACGCCGTTCACGGTGATCGAGCACTCAGGCAGGTGGTCGGGGTTTGAGGGATGAGCGGCGGGCAGCAGTTGCGACGGGGTCGTACGGGGAGTCGGGTCCATAACTCTCGGTAAGATGCGGCGAAGCGGCGCCGCACCGGCTCTGCCTTCAACGAATGCTCGCGGTTTTCACATCCTCAGAACATCGCCGGGTTTTGCATGCGGTCCGCCGCGGTCACCCGCCTGGGCGAACGGTCCCCGGCCGCCGCAAGCGCAGCCGCTGCCAGCTCCCGCAGACTGCGCGCCTCCCCTACTCCTGCTCCAGGATCTCCATCGCCAGCGGCGGCTCCAGCAGGCAATCCGACTGTTCAATCTCGGCAATCGCCCGGCGCAGGCTTGAACCCGGGCAAGGCTCCACCGTCACCACGAACGGCAGGCTCGCCTTGCTGTGCCCGGGCTTCTGCAGCAGCGCGTCGATATTGATGTCTTCGCGTGACAACGCCGAAGCAATCCCCGCCACGATCCCGGGCCGGTCTTTCACCACGAAACGCACCGCATGCCGCAGGTTCAGGTCGCTCGTCACCGTCGCTTCGCGGCTCGGCATCTCGACGGCGCCCGAGCCGTGCGCCAGCGCCAGCAGGTCCGATACCACGGCCACCGCGGTCGGATGCCCGCCGGCGCCGTGGCCCGAAAACACGACGTCGCCGCCATATGCCCCGCCCACCAGCACCATATTCTCCGTGCCGCGCGACCACGCCAGCGGCGAGCGCTGCGGCACCAGCATCGGCCCCACCATCGCGGTCACGCCGCCGGCCGCGTTCCGCTCCGCGCGCGAAACCTGCCGTACCGTGCAGCCCAGCAGCCGCGCGTAGTCGAAGTCGATCGCAGTCAGCCGCGTGATCGCCCGGCACCGCACCGCCTCCACCGGAATATCTGCCCGCAGCGCCAGCCGCGACAGGATCACCAGCTTCGCCCGCGCGTCGAACCCGCCCACATCCTCCGTCGGGTCGGCCTCGGCATACCCGCGGGCCTGCGCCTCGGCCAGCATCGGCCCGTACTCCGCGCCGGCTTCCATCCCGCTCAGGATGTAGTTGCACGTGCCGTTCAGAATGCCTTCAATCTTTTCGACCCGCTCGCCGGCCAGCCCCTGCTGCAAGCCCGGGATCACCGGCACCCCTCCCGCGACCGCCGCGCCATAGAAAAGGTGCGCTCCATTCTGCCGCGCCAGCGTGTGCAGCTCGATCCCGTGCGCCGCGATCAGCTTCTTGTTCGCCGTCACCACGCTCTTGCCGCTGGCCAGCGCCTTGCGTACCCAGCTCCCCGCCGGCTCAAGGCCGCCGGCCAGTTCCACCACCACCTCGGCGCCCGAGGCGAGCACCACGTCCACATCCTCAACCCACTCCACAGAGCCCGGCACCCAGCTCGCCCGTTTCCGCGCGACATTGCGGTTATACACATGCGTCAGCTCGAACTCGCCTGCCGCCGGACCCTCCAGCAGGATGCGCGCCACCGACGACCCCACCGTTCCGAAGCCCAGGATCGCTATCTTGATCGCTACCTTTTTCCTGCCTGCCTGCACATCGCCTCCGCCGCCTTGTTTGGGTCCATGCTAACGGACAGGACTACCGGAGCCCGCGCCTTTCGATAGACAATTAAACGCATGCTTCCCGCCCGCGATACCGAACTGGTGCAGCTCGTCGACCGCTCCCTGGCCGACGCAGCTGCGCGCGGCGGCGCATGGCTCGCCTGCCGACCCGGCTGCACCCCCTGCTGCCACGGCGTCTTCCGCATTTCCCAGCTTGATGCCGCACGCCTGCGCGCCGGTCTTGCAGCGCTTGCACTCACAGCGCCGGAACGCGCCGCTTCCGTTGCCGAGCGCGCCCAGGCCGTCGTCGCCGCGCTCACCGCCAGCTTTCCCGGCGATCCGAAAACAGGCCTGCTGTCTGAAGAAGACGAGTCCTGGGACGCCTTCGCCGACCTGCCCGAAGCCGACGGCCCATGTCC
>CAXTMY010000013.1:0-15836 GCA_964245565.1 uncultured Acidobacteriaceae bacterium
CCCCTCGCTGTCTGGCGCGAGTACGGCTTCAAGGGCAAGCCTGGCGACCTCCGCCGTATGCCCCCGCAGATCGCCCCGTACCACCTCCGCCTCGACTGGATGATCTGGTTTCTTCCCTTGACCGTCGCTGTCACAGATCGCGGCATCCACGTCCGCGGCTACGAGATCTGGTTTGTCCGCTTCGTCGAACGGCTCCTCGCGAACGATGCCGCTATTCTCCGCCTCATGCGCGTCAATCCATTCCCCGACCGCCCCCCCGCCGCCATCCGCGCCCGCTTCTACCGCTACCGCTACACCGATCCCGCCACAAAACGCGCAACCGGCGCCTGGTGGTCTCGTGAACTCCTGGGCGAGTTCCTCGAACCCATCAGCTTGCAGTCTCTCCATCGTCTGTAGGCGCAGTGCTTTACCGCTCGATCGGAAAACGATCGGGGCGATATTTCTCAGGGCGTTGCTGCCTGTAGCGGCACGATGTCCCCGGCTGCCCGTGCCATCTATCCGTGAGACCAAGCACCTAGGGGACAAGCAGAATGGGTGCACGCCAGAAGCTTGCCTGATGCGTTGTCGGGTCGAGGATGGTGACCTGGCAGTCATATTGGCCTGGGGGCAGGCGATTGACCGCAAGCGTAAAGTTGAACGGCATGGTTGCGAGGCGGCCTGCGGCGGTGGGAACGACGGCGGTGGGCGGGGTCTCGAATGCTTTCGTGCCATTGCGGTACAGGCCGGCAAAGGCGATGAATGGCTGCTTATTCGTCGGAGCGTCCTGCGGGATAGGTTCGTACGCCTGGAGATAGATGTACAGGTCGCGACTGGTGCTGAAGACACGGGTGACGCTGGGAACGAGCTTCGTGCCGTTTGCGACGAGCGGGTCAACGGCGTCGTCCTTGGCGCGATCCTTGTTTTTTGCGGCGTCGTAGAGTGTGTCCTTCGCGTCGACACGCTGGCTGCTCAGGACCACGGAACTGATCGGGACCTGCTTGTCGACCTTGTTCAGGTTGGGGATGACGAAGTCGGTCTGGTAGGTGCCGATCCGCCCGGTCTCGTCGTCGCGCGCCAGCAGCTTGATGCTGTACTTACCGGGCAGCAGGGTGAAGCCGGTGTCGTACTCGATGGGCCGGTGCGCAAGCTCGGCCGCGGTCGCGTCGGTGAGCTTGATGTTGACGTCGTCGCGGACATTGGTGACAGTAGTGCCGCCGATGAGATCCTTGATTTCGCCGACGAAGTCGATGAGGGTGTGCTCGGCGCCGCCGCGCTTGGCGAGAGCGAGTTCGCGTCCCGGGATTTTCAGGATGATGGGGACGAAGTATTCGGCGCGGTTGAGCTGGAAATAGTCGATCTCCATGGCGATGGAGAGATCGGTGATCGGGTTCTCGAGCATGAGCGCGTCTTCGAGCTGGCGCTCCTTGTCGACATCAGTGAAGCGACTGAACTCCTTGTCGGCGTAGTAGCCCTGGCGGTAGTTGAGGCTCGCGTTCGGGTCTTTGGTGAGTGTGATCCTGATCCGGCGGAAGCGGCCGTTCTTGACGTGGTTGGTGGTGTAGTAGCCGAGGATGTAGTAGTCGGAGATGGACTGCTGGGCCTGCACGATGCCGCGGGTGAGGTCGTTGGTGTCGAACAGGGCTTTGCCGCCGGTGTCGCCGGCGAGCGAGAAAAGTGTGTCCTGCGACTGCTGGAAGATCGTCGTGGTGGCAAGCGCAGCGGCGCCGGAGTACATGCCGGCGTTGCCGGGTGAGCCTTGCGTGGCGTCGCCGAGCGGAGCTTCTGCAACGAGGCCGCGCGCGTCGACCGGCCAGAAGGAGACGCCGGCCTTGATGGCCGTGTCGACCGTCGCGTGGAGCTGGGCCTGGTTATCCATGCCGTTCAGGCGCAGGCCGCTGGCGAAGTAGATGAGGGATTTCTTCTCGTTGAGCTGGCCGAGCATCTGGGCCGCGGTTTGCAGGGCGGCGAGCTGGCGATCGGTATTGAAGACGTTGAACTCGCTGTCGTCCTGGCCGAAGGCGGCGCCGGTATCGGCGCTGCTGGCGTCGTCAATGGTCTCGGCGGAGCCCTGGCCTTCGCCGACGATGAGGGTCTCGAGGATGCTGAGGAGCTTGTTGCGATCCGCGGTGAAGTCCTGGAGAACATCGACCGAGCCGCCCTGGTAACGCAGGATGGAGACGAGATCGACGGTGGTCATCTGCGTGCGCAGGAACTGCTCGGCGGCGGAGAGCGCGCGGAGCTGGTCAGCGGGACGCATGGCGGACATATCGAAGTAGAGGGCGAGGAGGCGGCGACTCTTGTAGCGCTCACTGCCTTCCGTCTCCGGCGTGACCTGGGTGCGTGCGAGGCGTTTGTAGAGCTTCAGATCTTCTGTATCTGCTGTTGATAGAGGGAGAGGCTGTGCCCTGGTCGACAGGTCCTGGTGCTCGCAGAAGCGGATTGTCTCGGCCGTACCGTCTTCTGTCAGCGCGAAGTCATCGGCGGTGAGGCCGGGGACGAACTTGCCCTGCTTGTCCTTGACAACGACGGCTTCCACGACGAGCTGCGATTTGACGGAAAGAGTCAGGCCTTCGGGCGCGTCGGGGGCCTTGTTTTGACCGATCTGCTGGGCAGAGACGGGGATGGCCGCGGCGAGGAGCAAGAGCAGGGAAAGCAAGGCTCGCATGGTTAGAACCTCAGCCGGATGGTGGTTTGCAGGCTGCGCATGGGATTGGCGGCGGCGGGCAGGCCGTACTGCGTGCTGTTGATGGTGGTGTCCCAACTGGTGAAGACGACGTGGTTGAGCAGGTTGGTCGCGTCGATGCGCGCGTCGAGATAGAAGCGGCCGCTTGGACGGAAGGTGCGGGCGAGTGAGGAGTCGAGACTGAACTGGCTGGGGCCGGTGATGGAGTTTCGACCGGCGGTGCCCCACTGGCCGGCAGCAGGCGCGGTGTAGGCGGCGGCGTTCAGGTGCAGGGTGATGCCGCCGGAGCCGGGCCGCGACGTGTGGATGGCTGCGCCGGTGTAGTCGGGGCGGATGGTGCCGCTGAAGCCGGTTCCCGGGACGGCGGCGAGATAGACGGGTGTTTCCGGCAGGCCGGTGCCGGCGTTGATACGGGTGAGAAGCGTCCACTCCTTGAGCAGCCTGCCGCGCCAGCCGGTCATCAGGGTTCCGCCGCCGAGGCCCTGGCCGCTGGTGTACTGGGCCTGCAGGTTGAGCAGGTGGCGCTGGTCAAAGCTGGAGAGCGAGCGCTCGCCGCGCAGGTTGAGCCAGTTTTGCGCGATGGCCGGTGTGGTTGCGGCGGGGCTCTGGATGGTGTCGGACGTGCTCGACGAGGACTGGCCGGAGGCGCCGGATACGGGCCCGGAAGATGTGCCGGAGGTGGAGTTGGTGCTGCTGACGGGTCCCTGGCCGCCGAGAGCGGAGTCGTCGTCGATGGATTTGGAGTAGGTGTAGAGCAGCGATGCTGTAAAGCCGCCGCGCAGCCTGCGGCGCAGCTGGAGTTGCGCGGCCTGGCGTGTGGAGTCGCCGCCGGAGGTTTGATAGACGAAGCCTGACGGACGGGAAGGGTAGGGATCGACCGCGCCAATGGGGTAGGTGTTGGGCAGGAACTGCTGGACGCCGCGTGTGCCTTTGACGCCGAGATAGGTCGCTGTAAGCTGAAGCGCCGCAGGCAGGTCGCGCTGGATGGCGAGCTGCCAGGTCTGCGCGTAGCCGACGCGGAAGTTGGGATCGACCGCAAACGTATCAGTCGTGGTGGCAGAACATGGATTGAAGCCGTTGGCGAGTGTGAGCGGGCAGGCGGCGCTGTTCTCGACGCTGAGGCTCTTCGAGAGCGGCTCCTGCTGCGCGAGTTGAAGCGCGGAGGCCTGGTAAACGGAGGTATCGCGATAGATGCCGTAGCCGGCGCGGACGACGACGGTGGATGCGGGGATGGGACGCCAGGAGAGGCCGAGGCGCGGCTCCAGGCCGAGCTTGTCAGGCCGGATAAGCGAGGAGGGATAGTGGATGCCGGTGAGCGAGCCGATTGGGTCGCTGGCGAGCACGGGCGCGACGCTCGCGAAATCCGGGGTGATGTCGAGATTGACGAGCCGGCCGTAGAGCTCGGTGATGGGCGCGCCGTACTCCCAGCGCAGGCCGGCGTTGATGGTGAGGTCGGAGAGGATGCGCCAGTCGTCGGCGCCGTATAAGTCGTACACGGGTTCGCGCAGGTACTTGTCGGCATTGCCGTAGGCAATGGAACTGGTGTCGGGGATGCCGAGCAGGAAGTCCGCAAGGTCAGAGCCGCCGGTGGTGACGCTGCCGGCAGGGCCCTGGGTAGCGGCACCGGTAAAGGTGAAAATGCCGCGCGGGTTCTGCTCGAAGAAGTCGTTGAACTCCTGCTTGCGCAGGTCACCGCCGAGGGTGATGTTATGGCGGCCGCGGTAGATGGCAAGCGAACCGGAAAAGGCATCGGTGCGGCTGCGGTTGAAAGAGCTGTTTGCGTCGGTAAGTGCGGCGATGCCGCTCGAGAAGTTGAGCGTGGGCGGACCCCAGTCGGTTGGATCCTGATCGTTGCCGGTGATGCCGGCGTTGCCGGAGATGTTTGCGCGATTCTCAAAGTAGGGCACGCTAGTGGTTCTGAGCCGGCTGAAATGGTAGCCGGCAGAGACGAACAGGTGCTGGTTCAGGCGGTGCGACCAATTGGCATTGGCGTTGATGCCGAGGGTGTCCATGTCATCGGTAAAGCCGAGCAGGCTGGTATCGCTGGCGCGGGTGCTCGCGAAATTGAAACCACCGTAGAGCTGATCTTTGCGCCCGAGCGTTTTGTCGAAGCGCGACTGCAGCGCGTCCTGATGACTGCTGTTGAGCACCGGCACCTGGTAGTTATAAAGCGAGTTGCCGGTAATGTCAGGCAAGGGATAGAGCTGCAGCAATGCCTGTGCCTGCGCGCTGACCGGAACGATGTTGCCGGCGAAGGGAAGACCGGTTGATGGATTGTAAATGGTTGTTGGCTGGCCCAGAGCGTTGAGGAAGCCGGCCAGATCGCCGCTGCGCTCCGCTGCGGTTGGCACGAGGCCGGACTCGGTTGCCGCGGTACTGTCACGTGTCCACTGGTAAGCGACGAAAAAGTCAGGCCCATGTGGGAGCAGATGCGGAATGTTGAGTGGTCCGCCAAAGGTGAACACGCCGGTAATGCGGTTATACGAGGGCTTGGGTGTGTCGATGCCGCTGAGCGAGTATGGGCTGGCATCGGTGGCGGAGTTATCGTAGATTGCGGCGAGGCCACCGCTGTAAAGGCTCCTGGTGTTCGTCCGGCGATTGCCGAAGGCCTGGTCGAGAGAGAACTTCGAGGTGGCCGCGTTGTTGGAGCTGCCGTTGACGAGGAAGCCGTCGGAGTCTTGCCCGTTCGCATCTTCTGCAGGCTTCGGAATCGCTGCCGGGGCCTGGTCGGGGGAGCCGGGCATTGGCTTGGCCAATGGCGTCGGTGCGCTGCTCGCGGGCAGCGTGGACGGCATGAGTTTTGCGGCCGCCATGAGCTGGCCCATTGGGAGCATGGTAAGTGCCCATTTCGCGGCAGGTGTATTAGGCGCGATGGTCACGTCGGCCTGGACGGTCGAGAAAGCCTGCATCTCGATCTTGATTTGCGCGGGGCCATCGGAGACGCCGGTGAAGGTGAAGAGGCCGCTTTCATCGGAGACTGTGGTAAGAGTTTTTGCGCCCTGCGTAAGGGTGACGGTAGCGCCGGGAACAGGGAAGTCGTCGAACGTGATTTGCCCGTGGTATGCGGAGGACTGTGCGGCGAGAGGAGCGGCAACGCTCGCGAGGAGGCAGAGGGTCGGTGCGGAACGCCTGATCGAGAGTGGCAACACGATTTCGGAGGCTCCTAAAAAGTCAGACGATCTGCGTCACTCGTGGGCTAATTGGCTGTGGGAGGTTCGGCCTGGTCGACGACAAGCGTGACAACCGGGCCTTTCGCGGCGATGAGCTTGAGACCAAGCTGCTCCTGCAGGGCGGTGAAGATTGAGGTGCCGGTGTCGGCGGTGCCTGCGTTGTATGTGCTGCTCGCCGCGAGCTGGTCCGGTGTCCACTTAAGCGAGAGATTGTACTTGCCGTGGAGATTGGTCTTGTCGATCACGGTGCGTTTGAGTTGCTCCGCCAACTGCTCCGTGAGCGAAGAGATCGGCACAGCGGTTGCCGTCAATTCTGTCAGTTGCCCGTTGCCGTGAATGTTGGTGCCGCCGGCAGGTGGTACGTCGCCGGAGCCGGGTACAGGTTTTTGCAGAGTAACTTCTTCGAATTTGGGGCCGCCCTTAATGACTACGAGGTCATAGACCGGGAGCATTTTCGTCTCTGTATGCACCTTGACGTGAAAGCGGTCCGTGAGCACAGCGGCGAGCATCGCTTCCCGCTGTGCATCCGTGAGCTTTTTGAGTGCTTCTATATCGGGATCGACAACTTTGGCCTGGACATCGAAGCGGGCATCGTCGGCCCACTTAGGCATACCGGAAATAAGGTCGCGCCGGATGCCATAGGCATCCGCCAGGAGACTTTTAAGCGAGACGTTCGAGGCTGTGTAGCTTTGATCGTTGCTGTCCATGCTTGAGTTGAAATCGCCGGATTTGTGCGGTTTGATGGAGGCGACGTCATAGGCGGGCTGTGCGGATGCGGCGGCGCTTACAGTCTGAGTGCGGTACGGGGACGCGGCGCGAGCTGGAGTTGTGCTCGCTGTTGTAGACAAGGACAGGAGTGCAGCGACAGGAAGCAGCAGTTTCCTACGAGGAGATACTGGAAAGGTTGCTGCTCCAGCGAGCACAGAAGAACTCCTTTAGCAAAGTCAATAACAAAAGATACTTCGTTCGACTGTACTCCGTTGCCGTCAGTTAGCGGATGGTTTCTCGACATGGTCGATGACGAGCACCTCTGCCGGTGCGTGGGTTGCGTCGAGCTTGAGGCCGATCTGCTCCTGGATGGCGGTGTAGAGGTTCGGGGGCGGATTGCCGTTGTCAGTGGGTGGTGGAACCTTGGCACCCATGCCGCCGAACTGGGAGTCGTCGGGAGTCCAGTTCAGGGTAAAGTCGTACCTTCCCGTCAACCCGGTCTGGTCGAGAACGGGACGATCGAGCACGACCTCCTGCAAAAGGCCGGCAAAGTCGCCGATGCCCGCTCTTGCTACATTGAGCGAACCGAGGCTGCGGAAGAACAAGCCAGGAAGGTCATTTGGATTTGCGTCACTCTTGGTAAGTTTAGGACCGCCCCTGGCGACAGATAAAATATAGACGGGCATCTCTTTTTTATCGCGGTGGAAGGTCAGTTGGAACCGGTCAGCAAGCAGCTTCTGCAGCATGACTTTCCATTGCTTTACGCTAGGCGCGCCCTCGCCATCGGGCTGTCCGTCAATATCGTACTTGTCTGTATCGGCCCAGGGCGGCAGCCCAACGATCTGCTTGGACTGAACGCTATAGGCAAACGAGATAGTAGCTGCGAGTGTTTGATTGATGACCATGAAATGGCGACCGTTGACGATAAAGCCTTTGCGCTGGTCATCCGGCTTGCTTGGCTTAATGGTAGCGACCTCAAAGGATGGGTTCGCGTTCGCATCCATCGGCGGCAGCCTCGGGGTGGGCGGCGGAATGGTCCACTCCGTTTCCGGCGTGGCGCGGGTGAGCACGAGCGGGAGCGGGTTAGGTCCCTGGCTCCAGGTGCCGGTGATGGTCTTGCCATCGCCGCTCAGCTTGCCTTCGTACGTGCCGCCGATCGCGGTGAGGGTCATGCTGACCGTGCTGCCGTCGAGCGTGATTTTGGTGACGGGGGTGCCGTCGCCGCCTTGGTCAATGCTGTAGAAAACGGCTTTGTACCCGCCGCCGTCAGCCTTTGAAATCTTGACGACGGTGCGCAGGTCTCTCCCGGCGTGAAGTGTGCCCTGCCAGGTATCGGCGAGGCTCTGGGTTGGATTTGTGGCGGTTGTTGTTTGCGCGTGGACGGACGCGACGGGCATCAGGCCGGTGATAAGTGGCACGGCTACAGCAATGGCCGCGGCCACACCGAGCAACAGCTTCCTGCTAAGGTCGAGCTTGCGGGTAACCTGCCCGGTCATGATGCGGACGATGCGCTGCCTGAGGTCGGAGCCGGTGACGCCGGACATGCACACTCCCGGTGCTTCGACACCTGCAGACGCTGAGGATGCTCTCAGCATAGAGTTCTGCTCCATTGCCTGACTGCAGCGCTGCTTCATCGCAGGTGCGTTCGCGCTCCTACGCGCTCCTACGTTCGTGGGCAACGCTACTACTCCCGTGTGTGGTCGTCAAACTAAAAAGCAATGGCAACCGGTCGAGGGGAGCTGGAACGTGGCGGCATCCTGATCCCGTCAGAGGCGTTGAGCGGGCTGCCTGACCTGCCCGGCAGGATCACGGGCGCCGAGGAGAAGAAAGGGACCGTGCAGGTTGGTTGCCGGCACGGTCCCTGTTCGGGAGAGCTGTGGGGGATGGCTAGTTCTGGAGGACGACCACTGTCTGAGTCATGCCTTGAGCAGCATTTGAAATGGCGATCGCTCGATTTGGCGAGACCGTCTCAAAGACCAGGCTTTCTGTTCCGGCCGCACTTCCACCCAGGAACAAGTTGCCGAGGACAGTACCGCGGCCGTAGGCATCCAACTGGTCGGTACCAGAGATGATGGGGGCGCCAGGGCCGAAGACTTGAGGTCCACCATCGCTGAAGAAGTCCAGGGTGCCACTGGTCAGATTGCCGTTGCCATCGAGTGCAAGGACGCCGCTGAAGTCCGTGGAGTCGAGCGCATCTGCCGATAGAGTGCCGCTCATGAAGTTCCCGGCCAGATCCGCCGTAGAGTAGCTCTGGGCGGTCTGCGGTTCCAAGGTGAGCAGCTCGGCATAGCTGCCGTCGGACGGAAGGTTGGTGGCAAAGCCCTGGTTGGGGCCGCTTAGCCAGAAGACGAAGCCTCCGTTTGTGGTGCCGCGGCCGGTGGACGAAACCGTGTAAGTCATCTGGCTCGCCTGGTTGGTTTCGACGGTTCCTGCCGCGTTTGTGTCGGTGACGAGCTGGAGGTTGCCGGCACCATCGCCGGTGAAGCGGCTGACCAAAGCCACGGAACTGCCGTAGAGCGTCTCGGTCCCCGCGCCCGCGTAGTCCGCACTGGAATTGTCGTACTGCGAGGTTCCGTACGCGACCAGGGAACCCGCCAGCGCGGTGTTGTCAAAGGTGCCGCTCTGCTTGCGGACATAGCCGCTGTAGATGGGCGAGTGATCGCCGCCCGGCGCTGCGATGACATAGTACGTGTTGGCGTCGATGATATAGAGCGATGTCAGGTGCGGGAGGATGCCGTCCGGGTAGCTGTTGGACGGGATTGTGATGGTGGCATGGCCGAAAGCAGCGAGGTTGGAGACTCCGCTCGGCCCTGCCGTGGTATCGCCTGCCACGGTCCCGGACAAGGGGACCGACGTATCGGAGGCGAGATTGGTTGCGATGTCGGCCGAACTGGCCGCAGTCAGGTTGAGGTTGGAGTCGACCACCAGCTGTCCCACCAGACTCAACCCACCCTGCTGGGCTAAGGTGTTGTCGGTGCTGCCGAGATAGGTGTCACCGCTCCAGCCGAAGACGCTGCTGCCTATCAGTGAGCTCGTGCTGAAGGCGCTGGTGTCCTGCCTCTGCAGAAAGCCGCTGCCGTAGCATTGCGCATCCCGTTCAAAGCTTTCCCGTCCATCGGTCTCCACCAGGCTGGCCTGCACGGCCACGGCATTGGACTGCGATCCTGCCACGGCAATACTAAACTGCACTTGCTGAGGCGTAGGCACGTTCAGGTTGAGAGTAAGTGTACCCCGCCCGTCGCTGCCGATACTGTAGGAACCGGTGGCCGATATCTTGCGCATGTTATCGCCATTGTCATCGCCGAAATCCACCAGGCCCGCGGTGACGTTTCCGGCACCATCGAGGGTGAGGCTACCGACAAACATCTCATGACCCGCGTAACTTCCCCCATCGATGAAACTGTCGAGCTTGAACAGGTATTGGCCTTGCAGCAGCGCACTGCCTGTGATGGGTGCGGGCTGCATGGTGACGCTGAGCGATTGGGTTGCTGTATCGCCGGCCGTATCTGCGACCTGGACGGTAAAGCTGGAGCTTGCAGCCGTTGTGGGCGTGCCACTCAGGATGCCGGTGGCAGCGTCAAGGGTGAGGCCGCCCGGAAGCGTGCCGTTGACCACTGACCAGGTGTAAGTTCCATTGCCGCCGGCTGCTGCCAGGGTCTGGGAATAGGCGGTTCCGACCACCCCAGCCGGCAGGCTCGCGGTTGTGACACTGATCGCCGGATAGGCCACGGTCAGGCTGAAACTGGTGATTGCAACCCTGGCTGGACTGCTCGAGTCCGTCACCTGGATTTGTGTCGTGTAGCTGCCGCCCGTGGTCGGGGTTCCGCTGATCACGCCAGCCGTGGCATTGAGGCTGAGGCCAGGAGGCAAACTCGAGCCGCTGACAACAGCCCAGGTGTAAGGCGCTTTGCCCCCGGTTTCACTCAGCGTTTGAGAGTAAGGCGAACCGGCAGTAGCACTGGCGTTTGCTGGTGCTGTAACGGACAAGGGCGAGATGTGATTGGAACTACAACCAGCCGCCAAGAGAGAGAGTGCAACGGTGCCAGTGGCCAACAGATTCTTCATGAGGGGACGTGCTCGAGTATCGGAAGTTGCGGGCCGTCCTCTGACGATCCGCACCCTCCTGTTCTCCCACGGCAGCCCGCGAAGACAGGCCTATGAAATTCAGTCCTCTATAACTTCCGTACCTGAATGGGACAGGATGCTGCTTCGTCCTTACGTTAGTAATCTGATTCAGCTGGCACGGCCGGCGTCTTGGACGGCGCAGGCCGTGGGCCAAGTTGAGCTCGGTCCGGGGACGGGCGGGTCAGTCCAAGTCGTGCAAGCGAACGGGTTGGCCCAGCTCAATGCCGAGCGCCGCGTTGATGAGGCCGATGTGTGAGAAGGCCTGAGGAAAGTTGCCGATTAGGCCATGCCCTGGGTCGAACTCCTCCGAGAGGAGGCCCAGGTGATTCGCGAGACCGAGCAGTTTTTCAAACAGCGCTTTCGCTTCAGCATGCCGTCCCTGCAGGACATAGACGTCGACAAGCCAGAAGTTACAAGCCAGGAAAGCACCCTCTCCGGGGGGCAGGCCATCGTTGACCCGCTTTGTGTCGTAACGCAGAAGAAGGCCGTCGCGCAATAAGTGCTTCTCGATGGCTCTTACGGTTCCGGTAATACGCGGATCCTGCACGGGTAGAAATCCCAGCAGGGGCAGCAAGAGCAGGCTGGCATCCATGTGCTTTGTGCCGTATGCCTGGGTGAAGCTCTTCATGCCGCGATGAAACCCCTTATCACACACCTGGGCGTGAATCTTTGCGCGAATCTTACGCCAGCGTTCCACCGGACCCTTGATGCCGAACTTTTCGACGAGGCGAACTCCGCGGTCGAAGGCGACCCACGCCATCACTCGCGATTCGGTGAAGTAAAGACTCCTACTACGCATTTCCCAGAGCCCTGAATCCGGTTTCTCCCAGACTGTTTCAAGATGTGCGAGCAATGGCACCTCGAGCCCCTGCCCGCTCTCATCTTCAAGCGGATAAAGACCGTGACAGCGGGCACGATAGAGAGCATCGAGGACTTCGCCGTAGGTGTCGAGTTGGAGCTGGCTGGAGGCCTTATTGCCGATGTGCACCGGGATCGAGCCTTGATAGCCGGCAAGCCAGTGCGCCTGCCATTCACTGTGTTCCCGTTTGCCGGTGATGCCGTACATGATTTTGAGTCCTTCGGGCGTGCCCTGCACCGAGCGGCTTAGCCATTCCAGCCATGCTTTGGCGTCTTGACGGTAGCCGCAGTGGAGCAGTCCGAGCAGGCTGAAGGTTGTATCACGCAGCCAGGAAAACCGGTAATCCCAGTTGCGAATACCGCCGATCTTCTCCGGCAGTGACGTTGTAGGCGCGGCCACGTACCCGCCGGAAGCAGCGTAGGTGAGAGCCTTGAGTGTGAGCAGCGAACGCTCGACAGCATCCCTGTAAGCGCCACGATACGTATTCTGCGCCGTCCAGCCATGCCAGTATCTGAGCACTTCTTCCTGTGCCTGCTCCGCGTCCAGGGCAGGCGGCTCGGGCTCACCGTAGGATGTGCTGTGCTGAAGAACGAAGCGATAGGTTTCTCCTTCTCTCGCGATCCACTTCGCCCGGAGGTCCCCGTCAATCCGGCTTAGCGCCACATTACTGCGTAACGTTAACTGATGCGGCCCGCTTACAGCGCGCCATGCGCCTGCTGCTGTTCTCTCGAGGCGCGGCCGGGCGTTTCCGTAATCGAAGCGCGGCGCAAAGCAGAGCTCGAACGGCACGCTGCCCTTGACGCCTCGCACGATCCGGACGATGGTCGAGTACTGGGCCCGGACGGGCATAAAGTCGGTTACGGTCGCGGTCGCGCCAAAGGCTCTCCGGTACGTCGTTTCGAGCACGAGTGTACCTGGAAGGTAGCGGCATCGCCGGGTTGCGTGTGAGGCTGGACCCAGGCTCCATCGGCCATTCGCCTCGGTGCCGAGCAAGGTGGCGAAGCATGCTTCTGAATCAAAGTCCGGCCAGCAGAGCCAGTTGATGTTCCCATCCTTGTCGATCAAGGCTGCTGTGCCAAGATCTCCAATCAAGCCGTGATCGCTGATCCTGCGTCTCATGCACCCTTGTCCGTTCAGCAGATGGTTTTGAGGTAAAGCTCCCGAACCGGTACCGGTTCGGGAGCTGCCATCGGAGCAGTGACGAAACTCTCCATGAGAGACTGCGACAGCACCGTGACGCCGGGGGTGAGGCGCAAGCTCTACTTCAAGGTATACAGATAGGCCGCAACGTCGCGGGCTTGCGGCTCCGTGAGGCCAAGCTGCGGCATAGCCGTGCGCGGTTTCATGGACGGGGGATTCATGATCCAGTGCACGAGGTTATCCGGTGTGTTTGCAAAGTTTCCCGCAATGTAGGTGCGGCGCGCCAGCCAGACGAGCGGAGGCCCCACGACGCCGTCCGCATTGCGGATCCCTGGAACGGTGTGGCATTTTCCGCAGCCATACGTGATCATGGTGACCTTGCCGCGATCAGCGGAACCGTCCGTGCCCGCTGTGTTCGGGCCGAGGTGGGAGTGCATCGCCTGGCCACCCTTGCACCCGGATGCCAAGCTGAGGAGGACACACACCACAATGCTGAAAGACCGGACGCGAGCAGGCATAGGCAGAGTCCTCTTCGTCGGGATGCACCGGCGCAGATGCGCTGGTGCGCGGCCGGAGGGATTTTTATTCAGAAGCGGGAGCTACCTTGCCGCACGTCCCCCGCATCTTGATGCATACGATGCACGATTGGCTTTAGGGACGCGGCTGCGGCACAGAGTCGTTGCGAGAATGTATCGCCTGGATGTGCACCGTGAGGTCAGGCCGCTTATGCCTTCAAAACACCCCGGCATGTATCGGAGGCGGGGATCGTATCCTCGCTTTACGAGACTGGCGGGCCTGCTGCGAGTCGGTTTGATGATGAACCTGCTGGTGCCAGCCGCGGTAGCACAACAGGCTGGGCCTCGCGCGCCGTCGGAGGGCGCCGTTATCTTCGCCCAAAGATGTGCCGGATGCCATGGCGCCCGCGGCGAGGGAGTGGCTGCCGCGGTCACAATCGCCGGGCCCTCCCTGCAGGCGGAGCACGACCCTGGCAGCATTATCACCGCGGTTGAGTTCGGGCCGAGCCACATGCCGTCGTTTTCGCGCGTGCTTTCAGTAGCGCAGATTCACTCTGTTTCGTATTACGTCTCTACCCAGCTGGCGGTCATTCCTCTGCTGTCGGGAGATCTGGCGACGGGGGGGAGGATTTTTCGGCAGTACTGCGCAGCTTGCCATCGCCCTACCGTGCGCGGGGGTACACTTGCTCTCGCCGGCCGGAATGCGCCAGCGCTTACCGGGACGTCGGCAGCGCTGATTGCCGGGGCTATCCGCTGGGGCCCGGGCGCCATGCCTGCATTCCCGGAACCAGTGCTCAACGACCAGGAGCTGGCGTCGGTGGTTCGATATGTGCGGTTCGTCGAAGATCCGCCCAATCCAGGAGGCAATCCGCTGAAGTATGAGGGGCCGGTCCTGGAGGGTATCGCGGCTGGGGCGCTGGTGCTTGTATTGATCGGAGCTACCGGCTGGATTGAAAAAGGAAGAACAGGATGAGCGAAGACAGACAGCAGGAGGCGAGCGGGTTGAAAGCGGTCCTTGAGCTCGGCTGGGGCCTGGTGCGACTTGGCTGGGCGGCGCTGCGTTTTATTACCGCGGTAGCTTCCCGCTTGCTGCCTGCAAAAGCTTCCTCCGCAAGGATGCCTGAGAGCGGACGCGAAGCAGACCGCCTGGTGGAGAGCGCGGCCGAGGTGGAGCGCCGGGAGCGCTGGGGCACGGTCCTGGTGCTCGGCTCTTTCACGGTTGCGATCGCGGGCGGCCTGACGTTCGTGGTCTGCTACTGGACGGGTGCCACGGCTACCGCGTGGCTGGGAGGCAGCCTCGCGGTGTTTCTTGGAGGCATGGGCTTTACGCTGGTGCTGTGGGCTCGCTGGATGATGCTGCACAAAGAAGCGGTGGAGCCCCGGCATGTCCTGCCTTCAAGCCCAGAGGAGCGCAAGGACGCGGCCGAGGCGTTCTGCGGGGGCGGCCAGGATATCCGGCGCCGCCGGATGCTGCAGTGGATGACGCTTGGAGCTGGAGCGGTGTTCGCGTCCATGGCCGGCAGCCTTCTGCGTTCGCTCGGGCTTTCTCCAGACCCCTCCCTGTACACCCGGGTCTGGAAGGGTGGACAGCGCCTGCTGACGGCCGATGGAGTGCCCATGACGGTGCGTTCCTTGCAGCCGGGCAGTGTCGTCACGGTCTTTCCGGAAGACAGCATCGGTACGGAGCGCGCCCAGACCATTTTGATTCGCATCAAGGAAGGGCATCTGCAGCTTGCAGAAAATCGCTCCGGGTGGGCTCCCGGCGGCTATGTTGCCTACTCCCGCGTGTGCACGCATGCGGGCTGTCCTGTGGCTGAGTTCGAGGCGGAGCAGTCCATCCTGCTTTGTCCCTGTCACCAGTCCACGTTCGATGTGCTGCGGGCTGCCAGGCCAGTCGGGGGACCGGCCGGCAGAGCCCTTCCGCAGCTGCCGCTGTATGCGGATGCCGATGGTACTTTGCGCGCGGGCGGGGGCTTCACGGCTCCTCCAGGTCCCGGGTTCTGGGGAATCTGATGATTACCAGGCGGATCAGCCGCTGGGTCGACTCTCGCCTGCATGCGGCGAAGTTTGTGCAGAGCGCGCTGAACCATGTCTTTCCCGATCACTGGTCGTTCATGCTGGGCGAGATCGCCTTATACTCGTTCCTCATCCTGGTTGCGACCGGCACTTACCTTGCGCTGTTCTTCCATGCAAGCTCGGAACAAGTGATCTACCACGGCTCCTACGCCGCACTTGACGGCGAAAGGGTTTCGGTTGCCTTCCGCTCCGTAATGCACCTCAGCATGGATGTGCCGGCCGGCCTGCTGATGCGCCAGATGCACCACTGGGCCGCAGATATTTTCCTATGGGCGATTGTGGCGCACCTGGCCCGCATCTTTTTTACCGCGGCCTACCGCAAGCCCCGCGAACTGAACTGGCTGGTCGGGCTCACCATGCTGGTCCTGGCGCTCGTCAACGGATTTCTCGGCTACTCGATCCTGGACGACCTGCTTTCCGGCACGGGCCTGCGCATCGGCTATTCGATCCTGCTCTCTGTGCCGGTCGTGGGCCCGTGGCTGACCTTCCTGTTGATGGGCGGCGTCATTCCCAACTCGGCGGCGATCCCACGCATGTATGCCATGCACATCTTCCTCGTTCCTGCGCTCATCGCGGGGTTG
>CAXTMY010000013.1:15846-63544 GCA_964245565.1 uncultured Acidobacteriaceae bacterium
GCGCTGCACCTTGGAATGATCTGGAGGCAGCTGCATACGAATTACCCGGGCCCCCGCCGCACCAACAGCACGATCGTGGGCTCGCGCCTCTGGCCGACCTACACGGCCAAGTCGCTCGGCCTGCTGCTCTTTGTCGGCGCAGGAGTGGCTGCACTCGGCGCTTTCGTTCAGATCGATCCCGTATGGCAGTATGGGCCGTATGATCCGACTGCTATTATGGGCGGCGCGCAGCCGGACTGGTACCTGGTATGGATTGAGGGAGCGATACGCCTGTTCCCCGGCATACGGTTGTACCTGGGGCACTGGTTTGTTCCATCGGTTTTCTTCCCAGCCGTCCTCATGCCGGCGATAGTTTTTCTGTCACTTTACTTGTATCCGTTTGTCGAGAAACTTTTTTCCCGCGATCAGGGCGATCAAAACGTGCTTCGGTTGCCTTATGAGCAGCCTGTCAACACCGCCCTCGGAGTCGGGATGGCTGTTTACCTGCTGATCCTGCTGATGGCGGGCTCAGATGATCTGATCGCGGCCGCTGTCGACGGTTCCGTGGTTGAACTGCGAACGTTGCTTCGCATCTTTGTTTTTGTCGCTCCACCTGCTGCTGCTTTGCTCACTTACTTTGCGTGCAGAAGTGTGCAGAAAAGCAAAGCCTCGTTACCTGCTCCGGTGGTAACGAAAAATCCCGTCAGTGGGGAGCTCTGCGAGGAAAACGCCACGGCGGCGGACGAGCTCCCGGTTACCCGGCATTTCGTTCCGGGAGCGCCACGGGAGGAGCCGAGGTCAGCATGATGCACCTCCATGAAAACTGCGGTGCGATGCCCTTTGAGAAGCGTTGAGGAGAAGCGATGAGCAAGCCGGAGGTTGAACAAAGACTCACCGAACTCTGGGAGACCCCGAAGAGTCTCTACGGCTGGTTCGCTACCGTGGATCACAAGGATCTAGGGATTCGGTACCTGGTTACAGCATTCATCTTCCTGCTTATCGGTGGAGTCGAAGCCTTGCTGGTTCGCATTCAGCTGGCACGCCCGAACCAGACGTTCCTCTCGCCCGAGATGTATGACCAGCTCTTCTCCATGCACGGCATCACCATGATCTTCTGGTATGCGTCGCCCATTCTCAGCGGCTTTTCTATTTATCTTGTCCCCTTAATGGCCGGCGCACGCGACATTGCGTTTCCACGACTGAATTCGTTTACGTACTGGTCCTTCGTGCTTTCAGGAATCCTCCTGTACGTCGGGCCGTTTATGGGGCAGGCGCCGCATGCCGGCTGGTTCTCGTACATGCCGTATACCAATATCCTGTACTCTCCTTCTCACGGGATGGACTTTTATGCGCTCTCCATCATTTTCCTGACCATCTCCACTACCGGCGCGGCGATCAACTTCATCGTTACGATTCTCCGTTTCCGGGCGCCGGGTATGTCCATCAGCAAGATGCCGCTGTTCCTTTACAGCACGCTCACCATCTCCTGCGCCATTCTCTTTTCTATGCCGGCACTTACCCTGGCCTGCGTTTTTATGGAGCTGGAGCGGCGCTGGGGCATGCACTTCTTCGGCGTCGGCAGCGGCGGCGACCCGTTTCTGTGGGAGCAGCTTTTCTGGTTCTTTGGTCACCCCTGGGTGTATGTGATCTTTCTGCCTGCGACAGGGATGATATCGCTCATCATTCCGGTTTTTTCGCGCCGTCCCATCGTGGGTTACACCTATGTTGCCCTGTCGACCGCATTGACCGGTGTGGTTGGCTTCAGCGTATGGCTGCATCACATGTTCACGGTCGGCATGTCTGACCTCACGATGAGCTTCTTCAGCGCCGGGAGCATGACCGTTTCACTGTTTACCACCATCACCATCTTTGCCTGGGTGGCCACTGTTTGGAAGGGTAGGCCGGTGGCGACAACGGCGATGTATTTCGCTCTCGGGTCAGTTGCGCTGCTGGTGATCGGCGGACTCAGCGGCGTCGTCACGGGCATTATTCCAGTCGATTGGCAGATACACAATACGTACTATGTCGTCGCGCATATTCACTATGTGCTCATCGGCGCAAACGTGTTTCCCGTCTTCTCCGGCCTCTATTTCTGGATCCCGAAGATGACCGGGCGCATGCTGAATGAGAAGCTCGGCAAATGGAGTTTCTGGGTGATGTTCGTTGGCTTTAATGTCGGTTTTTTCCCGATGCACATCGTGGGGCTGATGGGCATGCCGCGCCGGGTTTACACCTATCCTTCGGGTCTGGGTCTGGGGCCAATGAATCAAGTGATGACCTACGGCGCTTTCCTGCTCGGCGTGGGCATACTGCTCAGCATTATTAATCTCTTCTACAGCCTGCGCAGAGGTCCGCTTGCCGGTAATAATCCATGGAATGCAGACGGGCTGGAGTGGGCAATGCAGTCGCCGCCACCTGTTTACGAGGTCGTGCGCATCCCTGCGGTTGCAACCAGGCACCCGCTCTGGGATGACTTTGATGAGAATGCAGACCCGGACAATGAGCGGGTGCTCTCGCAGGCACGGCTCACTCTCACCTCAAGCCTGCTCGATGCCGTGCCGCTTTCGGCGGCAGTGATGCCGGACGAAAGCCTGGCCCCGATGTTGCTTGCCGTTGCGCTCTTCGCCTTTTTTCTGTGCCTGGTATTCCAGATGATGTGGCTCTGTCTTGCCGGGCTCATCGCCACATTTCTGCTGGGCTGCTACTGGCTCTGGCCACGTCCCATCAAGGGGGAACTATGAGTTCGGCAACTCACACCCCTGCGCCACAGCAGCCCCATACCGGTCCCTGGCCCGTTGAGGCCAGCCGCGGCATTTACGGCGTCACTTGCGTCATCCTCACAGAAGGCACCCTGTTCGTATGCCTGTTCGCGAGCTACTACTACCTGGGCACCGACAAGTATCGCTGGACTATCGACAAGCCCCCCAAGTTACTCCTGGCCTTTGTTATGCTCGCCATCCTGACAACCAGCAGCCTGGTCATGATCTGGGGCGATCGCATGGTGAAGCAGGCCCGCTATAAAAGGGCGCGGGCGGCGGTTATCGTCACGATCGTGCTGGGACTTATCTTCATGAGCATTCAGGCATTCGAGTACCAGGATCACTGGAAAACTCTTACTCCGTTCACCGACTCTTATGGATCCATCTTCTACACCATCACCACCTTCCACGCTGCGCATGTTATCGTGGGCCTGCTCATGCTCTGCTATCTTGCCATTCTGCCGAACTACGGTCCAAGCAAGCTTCCGCCGTACCGGCCGTATCGCGTGGTTTCCATTTACTGGCACTTTGTCGATATCATCTGGTTCTTCATTGTCTCGCTTCTCTACGTGATCCCACACTTCCAGTTCTATGGGTTCTAATATGACGAATTTCTTTCTTACTCCCTGGCGCTTCGAATCGGGCAACGACCGACGGCTCTGGTTTCAGGTGACAGCCTCCAGCGCGGCCTGGTTCCTGCTCGGTACGGCCGACATGTTCATTACGTGGCGCGCCTGTGTCCATCACGAACAGTTCGGCGGCCCGAGTTCTCATCCAGGTGCGCGCGTGCTTCTCTTTCTTGCCGGGGCTGTTTTTCTGGGGCTCAGCGTGCTTGCAGGCGCGATGTCTTACTATGGCTGGCGCGAGCTCAGCGGAAAAAGCGACCTGCTCTGCGCCGAAGGCAGGGAACGGAAAGAGTTCATGGCGCAGGCCGGCTTATTCATGAGCCTCTTGTTAGGCATCGGAACGGTGTGGATGTGTCTGCCCCTGTTCATCCTGGAGTTATGCACGAGAACCCGATGAAGCTGGTTTGTCACAACGCCGTGTTTCTATTCGGTACCGGGCTGCTGTTGTGCTGCGGACCGCTCATCGGTTGCGGGGGCAGGCAGCAGACTGCACGGCGTTTGCTCGCCGGGAATGGAGACCCTGTGGCCGGGAAAGCGCTGGCTCGCAGCTACGGATGCGGCGCTTGCCATGTGATCCCGGGAATCCGCACAGCGCGCGGCCTGGTGGGTCCACCCCTGCTCTTCTACGGCCGCCGAACGATTATTGCGGGGGAGCTCCCGAACTTGCCCGAGAACCTGGTCCGCTGGATTGAAAACCCTCCTGCCATCGAGCCCGGAACTGCGATGCCGAACCTGGGAGTTCCTGAGGATAAAGCGCGCGACATCGCCGCATACCTCTACACGTTGGAGTAGATCGTTGGAGTAGATTCAGGAGATCTGGAATGGAGCCGTCCTATGTCGTTTCCCTTTGTTGACCGTCGCGGATCGCTATCCCGCAAATGGACGGCAAGGGCCGCACGCGCGGCCGGCATCATTGCTTTGAGAGCCCAATACGCAGCGCTGTGAGTTTGCAGCAGAGGACGCGCACTCGCGCTGAGAAAGGACCGCATGCACCGCACCTGCAGAACTGTTTCGGCTTTTTCATTGCTGCTCCTTGCGGGCTGCGCCTCTGTGCAATCTACCTCGAACACTCACGGACCGGCAGCACGCAGCATCGCGCGCCTGTCGCATGCCATGTCCATTACATTCCTCATCACCATTGCGGTGATGTGGGCTCTGCTTGCGATCGCGTTTAAGAAGCGTCGCGGCAGTCTCGACGAGCACATGCCCATCGACGTCGGGGGTGGGCAGATTTGGATTGCGATCGGCGGCCTGGCTGTGCCGCTGCTCGTGCTTTCTGTTTTCTTCTTTCTTGGCCTTGAGCTGCTTTCAGATTTCCCCATCCATGGCGTCCATGGAGGTATGCATGAGGGAGCGGCCATGCCCAAGCCCGACATCGTCATTGTGGGGCACCAATGGTGGTGGGAGGTCCGATACGTCGATGGAGCCAGGGATCAGCGCTTTACGACGGCGAATGAGATTCACATTCCCGCTCACCGCCCCGTCAATATAGAACTTCTGTCGGACAACGTGATGCACTCGTTCTGGGTGCCGAGTCTCCATGGCAAGGTAGACCTGGTGCCGGGGCACCCCAACTTCATCCGGATCGAGGCGAGCGAGCCCGGAAGCTACGCCGGCCAGTGCGCGGAGTACTGCGGCGAACAGCATGCCAACATGCGCATCCTGGTGATAGCACAGGAACCCGCGGCCTACGATGCGTGGCTGGCGGAGCAGCGACAGCCCGGCGTCCATCCAACCACGCCTGGAACAATCCTGGGCGAGCAAGCCTTTCTCGCCGGTCCTTGTGCCCAGTGCCATACGGTTCGCGGTACGCCGGCGCACGGCCAGATCGCACCCGACCTGACGCATGTGGGCAGCCGCCAGTACATCGGCGCCAACTCTTTCAGAAATGACAATGCGATTCTCGAGGCCTGGATCACACACGCGCAAGCGCTTAAACCAGGCTGTAAGATGCCTGACATTACACAGTACGACGGCGCCCAGCTGCGCGCGGTGACTGCCTACCTGCGGCAGCTCCAATGACGTTCAGCGCAGGAGGATGAGGTAGCCGAGGCCGAGAGTCGCGGAGCCGATCGTGAGCCATAGGACGTAGTCGCCAACATGACCGGACTGGATCGCCCGGAGCCAGACCAGAGGTCCTTCAAGAGAGGCGCCGAGCCGCAGCAGCCGCGACAGCCTGCCGCGGAAGACGGAGGAGAGCGCCAGCAGCACGGCCAGCAATGTGGCGAAGCAGCCGCGCAACGCCGAAGAGCCGGGAGATTCGTTGATGCCAGGCGGCAGGGCGAGGGCCGGCGATGTGCCCGTGTAAACGGCATGCAGGTATCCGGGCTGAAAGCTGAGGCGGTTTGCAGCTTGCAGCACACGGGTGCCCAGGCCCGGCACGAAGGTGAGTCCGATGGCGGCAGCAATGCATACCAGCGGTGGGGCGATCTGGTACCAGAAGGTCGCGTGGTCGTCCTGGCGATCTTCCGGCAGCTCGTCGACAGTCGCGGCTTCGTCCGTCAATGGCTTGTCGCCCCAGCCGAGGAAGGTATGAAAGCCGACGCGAAAGACCGAAGCCGCCGTAAGCACGCCCGCCAGGAGGAAGACGTAAGGCATCCAGTGGATGCCGGCCGCCTCGGATGCATTCGAGGTCAGCGCTTCGCCCGTCATGGTGGCGAAGCCCGGGAAGGCAGCCAGCCCGATGCCGCCCAGGAACCACAGGATGCCGGTAACCCGGAGCTCTTTGCCGCGGGCAAACAGTGCCGGCTCACTCGCCGTGCGCAGCCGGTGGAGCAGGATGCCGGCGACAAAGAAAAGCGCAGACTTGGCGAAGGCGTGTCCGAAGAGATACGTCAGAAAGCCTGCGGTCGCAAGAGGTCCCTGCCCGCCGACGGCGATAGCGATCGCGCACAGCATCAGCCCGGCATGGGCGATGGTCGAGAATGCCAGGATGCGCTTGATGTGGTGCTCGGCGTAGCACATGAAGGACCCGAGCAGGACGGTGAGCACGCCGAAGAAGAGGAGGATGGCGCGCAGGCTCGTGACCCGCGCGTCCAGCGCAGGCACGAAGATGACTGCGTACAGGCGCAGCACCGCGTAGAGCCCGAGCTCAACCATGATCCCGGAAAACAGGACACACACAGGTGTAGGCGAAACCGCGTGTGCGTCCGCGAGCCAGAGGTGAAACGGCACAATCGCGGCCTTGGTAAAGAAGCCGCAGGTGATCAAGGCGCAGCTGAAAAGCACGAGAGGATCGTGCCGGTGAACCAGCAGCAGGCCGATCTGCGCCATATTAAGCGCGCCCGTGACCGCATAAAGAAAGGCGATACCGGTCAGCACCATGAACGCTGCGACTGTATTGGTGACGGCGAAGTTGAAGGCTCCCTGCAGCGGAGCGGGCTCACGGGTTTTGAGCCCGCAGAGCGAGAAGGCAGCGGTGCTCATGAGCTCAAAGAAGACGAAGAGGTTGAACAGGTCACCGGTGAGGCAGAAGCCTGTCATGCCGGTGAGGAATATCAGCATGAGCGGCTGGAAGTGGTTCGCGCCGGCATCGGAAAAGCGCCAGGAAAAGAGCAGTGCGAGCAGGGTCAGGGTCGCGGCCAGCATGGCCAGCGCCGCAGAGACAGGGTCGATGACGAAGCTGATGCCGAGCGCCATGGAGCCTCTCGGGTACCAGTTGCCGAACCAGTAGACGATCGTCTGCTGCTGCGACTCCAGAAGCAGCATGGCGCACAGCCCGAGATTGATGAACGCGACCGCGATGGCGACTACGTCCGTAACGGCCCGGCTGAGCCGCTTGCGCACACCCGCGAGCCCGGCCGCCGCAAGGAGCGGCACGACGACAGGCAGGGCGGGCAAAGCGTTCGCCAGGATATGCGGAAGGATCATCGTCTATGTATATCTTCGGGTCGTGGCCGGCAGTGCATCTCTTTCTTTTTGGCGTGCTATCCGCGCAGCGTGCGGAGGTCTTTCGGATCGATGCATCCCGACTTCTCATAGGACTTCACGACGATGGCAAGCAGCAGCGCCACGACGACAGCCTCGACGACGACATCGGTCAGCATCAATGCCTGCACCACCGGATCCACCGTCAGCTTGCCGGGGCTGATATCCGCGAACACCGGCGCGGCGCCGCCCAGGCGGTAGCCGATCCCCAGCAGCAGCATGTACGTGGAGGTCTGCAGCACGGCAAGGCAGACCACCGTATGGACCAGGTGCCGGCTGGTAATGATGCCGTAAAGCCCGCAGCAGAAGAGCCAGGCCGCAACGACGTAGGGCAGCATGGAAAGGTGTGGCGGCATCGCTTAATCTCCTGAGACCTGACCGCTGATGATCTCCTGCAGGTAGGTGAAGGTTACGAGCAGGAACGCCGCCGTTACTTCCACGCCGACGCATGCACTGATGAGCGCGATGTTTCCCGACGAAAACACATCGCCGGTTGTGCCGAGCGGAAGAATGTTGGTCAGCAGAGGAACGCCCGCGGCCAGCGATAGAACGCCGATCAGGGCATAGGACGCCGCTCCCAGCGCCTCGATGAACTCCACTCCTGGATGCGAGGTGATACGGACGAAGGCGTTCGTATTCTGGGCGAGGTAGATCAGCATCGGGGCCGTGGCGAGAATAACGCCTGCCTGAAATCCTCCTCCGGGGGTGAGCTGACCATGCAGCCCGATATACAGGCCGAAGATCACCATCAGGAAGACGGCGGGAATTGAGGTGGCCTGCACGGTGGTACTGAGCGGGGCGAGGTCCTGCACCTTGCCGGCGGGTGATGGCGAGCCGTCGTTTTCGTTGCGCAGCAGAAGCATGACGCCCAGTACGGCCGTGAAGAGGATAAACTCTTCGCCGAGCGTATCGAAACCGCGATAGTCATAATTGATCGCGTTGACGGCGTCAGTGGCATGGCGCTGGTAGACGACGAGCCTGGCGATCACATCCCCATAGGGTCCGCGGTAGAAGCCCCACGGCGGAAGATTGACCGCGGCGTAGCAGAACGACCCGAAGAAGATCGTTCCGAAGATGGCGAAGAGGCGAACGCGCGTCCGTTCAGTCATGTTCTCTCCGTTGCCCTTTGGGCCTGGTCGCGGCCGCGTGGAATCGTATGCGCGAGATGGCCAGCATCACCATCAGCGGAAGGGCAACTGCTCCAACCGTGATCTGCGAGAGCGCAACATCCGGAGCCTGGAAGAAGAAGAACATGAGCGCTGTGACCAAGCCGTAGAAACCGAGCGCGAGCACCTGGGAGGTGACGTCGCGGGTGCAGACCACCGCTAACCCGCTCAACCCGACGAGCAGCAGAATGCCGGCCCCGACGTACATCACGGCTGGGGCCGACCATGGCGGCGCTTCGGCACGAACTCGATGGGATCGCCATCCCGTGGCTCCCAATGGCCAAGCTCGCGCGTGCGGAAGGCCCGTGCGGTGGCATGGCTGACCACGGAGTTGATGGCAAGCAGGATAAGAGCGATCAGCAGGGTCTTGAAGCTCGTCGCACTCGCGCCGTTCTCGACGAAGACAGCAAGCGTCAGCGCGCTCATTCCAACGGTTGCGGGCAGTGCCAGGTAGTGCAGGGCCTGCATCGGCTCGCGCATCCGCAACATGCCGGCCACGCCCAGCCAGCATGCGAGGCAAACAACGCCGAGCAGAACATCGATGGCGATGCGGTGGAAGGTCATAGATGCTTCTCCAGGAAGCGGGCGAAGACGAGGCCGCCGCCGAAGCTCATGACGGCAAGGGCGAGGGGAAGATCGATAAAAGCCGAGCGCCCAAACCCGACGTTCCACAAAATCATGGCCAGGATCACCAGCATGCTCGCCATCTCCAAGCCAACCAAGCGGCGCTCCGGCGAACCGCGCAGGCACATAGCCGCGCACGGAACCAGGCCCGACGAAACGATCGCGCCGGCGACGAGCCAGGGATTCACGGCTTGGCTCCGAGAGCCTGGGCCATCCGTGGGATGGAACCCGGCGACATCTGGTGCAGCAGCATCCTTGACTGTGCAGGATCGATGCCGATTACGAGTGAGTTGGGGCCCATCGTCGTGTAGCTTACCGCCAACACGGTCCGGGCGATCCGCACCGGATCATGAGAGCTGCTGTCGAAGCCGCAGACTGTGTAGAGGTCCGGTGCCGGCTTCAGCCTGAGCACATCCTTGAGCAGGACCAGCAGGATATCCCACACGCCGCTTGCGATGTACCACGGGATCCTCCAGCCCTGGGCGATGTCCCGAGCATGAAGCTCAAGGTGCGTGGAGCTGTTGCCGCAAACAAAAATGGCGAACACCAGCGTCGCGACCGAAGCGAACAGGCCGACGATGAGCTCGTGCGGGTTGATCGAGGCGACGAATACAATCCACAAGGCGGGTGCGAGGACGATTGCAACAGCGAGGAGCATCGGATGCTGAATCGCCCGAGTTATCCGTTGGCCAGAATTCCCGCTCGCCATGTGGCATGAGAGCCTCAAAACAGGAGAAAGGATGCCAGTCCGTTCTGGTCACCTTCTGAGCGCCCAGCCGCTTCAGCCTGGCGTTCTCATTCCTGGGTAGGAAGCAAGCCGGGAGGCTCCGACCGCGGCAGGCCTGTAAGTCGACTCGTGAAGAGAGCTAATACTTTGAAGCGAGCATGGCCCAGGCTGCCAAGGCGCCGTTGTAGCTGGTGTAAAAACCGTACGCGTCATAAATGGTGCTGCCCCAGTTCCCTTGAACCTCCGCCGAAAGTGAGGCGCTTTGCACGGGATCGGAGATGTTACGCACAAAACCGAATGCGACGCCGGCAGCCCCGCATACTTCGCCAATGACCGCATCGTCCATTTCGATGCAGACGTAACTGGCATAATCGCCTGCGGTGGTGCCGACGACAAACGTAGGAGTGGTTAGAAGCGAGATTGCTCCGCCAGTCTGGTCATGAATGCCGGGCGAGGGGTCGCCGCTGTTGAGGCCATCAGGATCGAGCTCTGCGAGGGAGAAGCTGGTCTTGTAGTAGCGGTTGAACTGGGTGCAGAGCGACTGAAGATCGGTTGCGGTGGTTGGGATGGGCAGAAGAAGGCTGCCGAAGCCCGGGTTATTGAGCAGCGTATCGACTGCCGACCAGGAGTTCCGGTATACGGGCCAGCTGGCGGCAGCGGTGTTCTGCTCATAGAGTGTGCCTGCGCTGACCGCTCGAACGGTGCCCACGTGATCGCCCGTTTGGGCCCCCCCGGCGGTGCCGACCGAGAGGATGAGGCCCGGCTTCACGTCCTGGATGAGCAGCTTGATCAGGTCGGCGAGATAGGTTTGTCCCGGCCAGTCGAGGTGGGTATTCGACTTGAAGAGCATCACCGTGGCATCGGCAATCTGCACCAGGCGCCACTCACCCCAGAATGTCCAGCCGGAGGGAGCGCTCGACGGCAACCCCGCGGAGTATTTGTTCCAGCCGCTCCAGGAACCAGTGGTGCGTTTGGCATACGGCATGGTACTGCCGCTGCCGCAGAAGACGTGCTGCAGGGCGGCCCACTCGGCGTTGGCCCAGGTGAGGACGATCGCATCGGCCGATGGGAGATCGCTTGAGGCACTGTCGAGCAGCTTCGGCGCAACCTGGCCGACCTGGCTCCAGTCAACGACGGGGAGCGCCGGGGTGTTGGTGATGGTCGGTTCGAAACTGCGCTGGCTGGCCGAAGAGAAGAGTCTTGCCGGCTTGTAGATCGACAATGGATTACCTCCGAGGGGGACGAGACCAGTGTATTGCCAGGGATACACCAGGGCAGCAGAAGGCGCAAGGTTTCTACTTCGACTCGCCGACCCACCGCCAAGTCAACGGATGGGATCTCCGGGTAGCGCGTCAGTTTCGCAACCTGAGAGAGCGGTAGGCGCAAGGGCTGACGAGCCGCCAGCAGGTGCCGGCATTTCCCGGCCGGCGCAGGAACCGAAGGACGGGCCCAGGTTACGGGCGAATCCATAGGTCGATCTGCAAAAGAATTTCCTACCATTCGAGAAGAAAAGCTGGATGGCGCGCCGATATCTTCAAAGTGAAGAATACGCCGGCCTACGGCAACCGCAGCATGCCGTCTGACAACTCGAACGGGGCGGGATTACGGGGCCGCCGGCCTTCAAGAACTACACGGACGCGCGCTTCTTTCGGTTCTCGATGAACTGTATCTCCTGATGCACAGTAAGGAGGGAGACAGGCTCACTGCCCGGGAGGTATGGTTGTGACGTCCCGGCAGTGAGACCCGCCCAGCGGATCGAGGGAGTTGAGGACGCAGGATGAGATTGCTCAAGGCAGCGCGGAGGGGTGCGTCCGCGTAATATCCGTTGGAGTTGTCATGATGGATCGTAGATCGTTTCTTGCCGCTGCGGGGGCAGCGTGTGTACAGCCGCTCCTCGCACCGGCTCTTGCAGTGCCCCTTGGTTCGAAGCGTGATGTGACGGGGAAGGCAGATTACACCTTGCGCATCGCGCCGGCGAAGTTTGAGATCGGGCCGAATATCGAGATCGCGACCCTGGCCTACAACGGACAGATTCCGGGCCCGCTGCTGCGACTGCGTGAGGGAGTGCCCGTGAGCATCAATGTTACGAACGCGACCGACAAGCCCGACATTGTCCATTGGCATGGCCTGGCCAATGATGTGTTGAATGACGGCGCTTCCGAAGAGGGGTCGCCCATGATTGCTGCGGGACAGACCCTGCGATACCAATACACCCCGAAACCGTCGGGCACGCGCTGGTATCACACGCACGCTTCGGCCTATGACAATCTATCGATCGGCACTTACACGGGCCAGTTCGGATTCCTGTTAGTTGAAGGGAGGCAGGAACCGGGTGACTATGACCGGGAGATGAACCTCGCCATCCATCATTGGGAACCCTCCTTCGTTCCCATGGTCGAGACCATGCGCGCGGAGTCGTCGACTGCTCCGCTCACCAGCGGCTCCGACGTCGGCTATCAGTACGCGACCATCAATGCGCACATGCTCGGCGCCGGAGAGCCGATCCGGGTAAAGGCTGGTGAGCGCGTGCTGATGCGCCTGCTGAACGCCAGCGCTACGGACAACGTGGTTCTTGCATTTCCCGGACACCGTTTCAGGATCATCGCCATGGATGGCAATCCGGTCCCGAATCCCAGATCTGTCGAAGTACTGTCGCTGGCAGTCGCGGAAAGAGTGGATGCCATTGTGGAGATGAATTCGCCCGGAGTGTGGATACTGGGCTCGACCTTAAAAAAGGCGCGCGAGATGGGCCTAGGCGTCGTGGTGGAGTATGCCGGGAGCACGGGTTCTCCGGTCTGGAGAGATCCGGCACCCACTGCGTGGGATTACACGCAGTTCGCGAATTCCGGAGAGGTCCCGCAGCCTGATGAGACCTTCACGATTACTTTCCGCGACATCGGTCCCGCGACACCTGGAGCGAAGTTCGATACCTGGACGATTAACAATAAATCCTGGCCGAATACCGATCAGCTTGTGGTGAAAGCAGGCAAGCGGTACCGCATGGTGTTCCGGAACGGCAGCGGGGACCAGCATCCGATGCACCTTCACCGGCATAGTTTCGAAGTCGTGAAGATCGGGGATAAGTCGACGCGGGGCCTGATAAAGGACGTCATCAATGTAATGCCGCTTGATACCGTCGAAGTAGACTTTGTCGCTGATAACCCGGGCAATACGCTACTGCACTGCCATCAGCAGCTCCACATGGATTACGGCTTCATGCAGTTGATCAGGTACGCCGGATGAAGGCTCGGGCAATTACAATAGTGGCAGCGGCAATGTTAGCTGCCGCGATCGTTCTCCATGACCGGCCGAAGACGACGGCTCGCGTCTACGCTGCCTCCCGGAATGCTCCTGGCGGTTATCAAGAGGCGGCGGACTGGCCCGTGGCAGGAGGCGAAGCCGCTAATGATCACTATTCCAGCCTCTCGCAAATCAACTGCAAAAACGTCCACAAGTTAGTGCTGGCATGGAAGTTTGATTCAGGGGAGAAGGGCGGCATGCAGACGAACCCGCTCATCGTCGCAGGAATCCTGTATGCCTATACGCCGTCGCAGAAGGTGATCGCGCTCAATGCTGGAACGGGCAAGTTGCTTTGGAAGTTCGATTCCGGTATCGATGGCCGCCAGCCGGTCCGTGGACTTACATACTGGAGTGATGGCACGGATCGCCGCCTGTTCGCAGCGGTAATGAATTACTTGTATGCACTGGACCCCGGCACAGGAAAGCCCATTCCCAGCTTCGGTGAAGGCGGCCGCATCGACTTACGGAAAGGATTGCGGGGAGATTACCGATCGCAGTCGATTGCTCTCACCAGCCCTGGCATTCTTTATAAAGACCTGATTATTGTTGGCGGACGGAATCCCGAAACGCCTCCTGCTCCGCCGGGCGATATCCGAGCCTTCGACGTGCACACCGGCGCATTGCGCTGGCGCTTCCGCACGATTCCTCACCCTGGGGAGCCAGGGTATGACACTTGGCCGAAGGATGCGTGGGAGACGGCCGGTGCGGCGAATAACTGGGCCGGGATGACGCTGGATACTGCACGGGGAATCGTGTATGTTCCGACGGGCTCTGCTGTGCCCGATTTCTATGGCGCATCACGAGTCGGAAATGATCTGTTTGCCGATACACTCCTGGCTCTCGATGCCGCGACCGGCAAACTCATCTGGCACTTCCAGGGCGTGCATCATGATATCTGGGACCGGGATTTCCCCTCTGCGCCTTCGCTGGTGACGTTGCGCCGCAATGGCCATGCGATCGATGCGGTCGCGCAGACGACGAAACAGGGATGGCTGTTCGTGTTTGACCGGGCCAATGGACAACCTTTGTTCCCGATTGAAGAACGAAAGGTTCCGTCGAGCACAGTACCGGGGGAGGTGAGCTCGCCGACGCAGCCTTTTCCCCTTGCTCCAGAACCCTATGACAATCGGCAGTTACTTACGGAAGATATGCTGACGAATCGAACGCCGGAAGCGCATGCGTGGGCCATCCGGCAGTTTCGGACCTTTTACAGTGCCGGGCCGTTCGTCCCGCTTCGGGTGGGTCAGCCAACCGTGGTGCTGCCCGGCTTTGATGGGGGCGCAGAGTGGGGCGGAGCCGCTGTGGATCCGAGGACCGGGGTGATCTATGTGAATGCCAACGACATTGCGGCTACCGGGAGCCTGGTCAAGAACAATCCGTCGGCGGGACTGGGGTATCAAACCTATCAGTCCGAATGCGCGGTTTGCCATGGGGAGAGTCGCGGCGGTTCGCCTCCGGATTTTCCTTCGCTGATCGATATAGACAACCGGTTAACGGCAGCCCAGATTACCACCACGATTCACGGAGGCCGGGGCAGAATGCCTTCGTTCCCCAACATTCAGGGCAGCACGCTCGAAGCCCTGCTCAACTACCTGCGTACCGGCGAAAAAGGCAGCAATCCCGCTGAGAGTACGAAAGAACTAGGTCATTCTGAGATATCTTCCGCAACAGGCTCCAGCACCTCCGCTCCAAGCAAAGCCGGTGCGGTTGTCTACGCCGATCACTGCGCGATCTGTCATGGCGACCAGAAAGAGGGCATTCCCCCATCGTTCCCGTCCTTGCTGGGCCTGGGGCAGCGGATGAGTACAGAAGAGGTAACGCAGCTGATCCATAAGGGTGAGGGACGGATGCCTCCATTCCCGAACCTGCAGGGCAAGGAGCTCGACCAGCTGCTTGCAGAGCTCGGAGTCTCCGATTCGGCTTCGGCCGCCAGGACCGCTCCAGAAGACTCGGCCAAGACGGCGTATCTATTCACCGGATATGACAAATTCTATGATCCGCAGGGGTACCCGGCGATAGCTCCGCCATGGGGCACCCTGAGCGCCATCGATCTGAACACGGGGAAATATCTGTGGAAGATATCGCTCGGGCAGTATCCCGAGCTTACTGCCGAGGGTGTTCCGGTCACCGGGACTGAGAATTACGGCGGTCCGATTGTAACGGCGGGCGGTGTCGTGTTTATCGGGGCAACTATCTTCGACAGGGAGTTCAGGGCCCTTGACAGCCGCTCCGGCAAGCTTCTCTGGAAGGCGCAGCTCCCCTTTTCCGGACTGGCGACTCCGTCGACTTACATGGTGGACGGCAAGCAGTACGTCGTGATTGCTGCCGGGGGCGGACGAAACAATATGCCCAGCGGCGGGGACTATGTCGCCTTCAGGCTGCCATGAGCGCGAGCTCGATCCACGCGAATGCTGTGAAGCGCAGAACAGAAGGCGGAGAGAGGCAGCGTCCTCCTGCGTAAGAAACTCTCGAAATAGTACTTGCCGGAGCTTGCTTCGCCCGCGCCTCACCGGCTTCGCTACGCCTTCTTCTGCTTTGCCCAACGCTTCTTCTGCGCATCCGCGATGCGCTGGCGTCCTTCCGGGCTCATCACGCGCTTTGCTGGGCCGGCCGGCGTTGCCTGCTTGACGCCGGCAGCCTTGTTCACCGCCTTCGGCTTGAGGCTTCCGGCCTCAGTCTCGCTCATGAGGCGACGCACCTGCTGGAGGCGGGAGATTTCACTGTCGATTGCTTCGAGTGCTGTCGGGTGTGCCATTATGGCTCCTTTGTAGAAACAAACATAGGATGCGGAACAAGGGATGAGTATAAGCCGCTTAAGGGCAGGTTCAATGCAATAGAACAGGCTTGAACGAAAGCATTGGATTCATCGTTCGAGTGCCCATTCGTTCACCCAGTGAAAGCGACGCTCCAGCAAAGGATAACTCGCCGGCAGAGGCACTCGCGTCAGCGAAATAGTCCCGTATGTCTTCGCCTCACCGGATGTCGGCGTCAGGATGAGGTGATCCGGGTCGGGCTGACGGAGTACATAGGATCCCTGAAAGCGCGTGCCTTCAAAATAGCCTGAATACAGATCCAGTGTGTGCTTCCTGATATCGATGTCGGCCCCGGCGCGCCACAGACGCCCGTCTTGGGAACGCGCCATGGCACGGCCGTCCGGTTCCAGGAAAAGCGCCGTCATCGGGACGCCTTCTGCGGTCAGGATGGGTGTACTCACGGCCTTGCCGTTGACGTCCCTCAGAACGGAATCGACTCGCCATTCTCCTGCCACAGGGGAGGGGTGCAGCACGTTCTCCCGTTCCGTTTTCGCTTCCTGATAGGAAGAGGGGATGAAGTAGTAGAGCGCGAGAAGGAGTGCAGCCCATTCGACGACACGCGTTGCGGTCTTGAACGACCGCCGGCTATGCGGAGGAATCCAGATCGCGGTGAGAGCAGAGGGCTCGCGCCGCCAGAAGATGACGTACAGCGCAGGAAGGTCCGGTGCGATGATCGCGAGCGTGACCAGGAGGATGAGGCCCGCGCCAAGCTTCACCGGCACATCGAAGAAAAGGTTGTAGAGCAGAACGTTGCTCATCACAAAAGCAGTCAGCAGTGCGCCGAGCAGTGCAGTGCGCCGAAAGAAGAGCAGCACCGCGCACAGCGTCTCAATGGCGCCGCAGAGTATCTGGTACGCCGGGTGAAGGCCGATGAGCGTCCATAACAAGGTCATCGGGGAGCTGCTCCCGAGGGGCTCGTTCAACACGGCCAGGGATGGCCGGCTCATCTGAAGAGGGAACACCTTCATTAGCCCATAGCGCAACATGATGATGAACAGGAAGAGCCGCAGCAAGAACCGCAACCATGCCGCCGCAGTCTGATAGTGTTTGCGATTGCGGTCCAAGGCGCTCCAGACGATGGCTGCGCAGAGCGACAGAACCGTGATCAGTCCCATCTGGATCCAGTCAAAAGCTGTGTCGCGCGAGTCGGTGGAATGCGGTTGCGCCGCTGCCCCGGTGAGATGCAGCACATGCTGTGCTATCCATTGCGGGGCGGCATAGGAAGGCTGAAACATCCATCCGGCGAGCTTCGGTCCAAGCCAGGGCAGTACAACAAATGGTTCAAAGACGACCAGAACGGAAAGGAGCAGGAACACAGCGGTGAAGCGGAACGAGAAGAGGCCGCCGAAGGACCAGCGATGGGTGGATATGCTGCCTGGCGCTTTCGGGGCTTCGGCTTGAGTGGATGGATAGGGCGGAGCGGTAATCACGCTGCGGGCCTTTCGATGTTGGATTGTGTTGCCTGCCTTGCTAAGTATTGCCACGAGTTGTGCCATTCTTTCGACTGCGGGCGGCCGGGATTTGTTACGGAATCTTCGGACCTGTTTTCGTCGTAGCTCAGCGAAGCGCCTGCTGGAGCGCCACTGCATACGTCCGGCTCACGCGTAACACTGTGCCGTCCTGCAAGGTGACGTTCGCATCCCGGTGGAACGTGGGTTCGATGCGCCGAATGCGTTCGAGCTGCATGATGGTGGAACGATGAATCCGGTAGCTTGCAGCGGCCAGAAGCTAAGCAGATGCAGCCGCGGTTGTTTCTCTTCATGCACCCGCTGATTTTAGAGCAATTGGGAGTGGCCGCCCTCACGGTTGAACGCACCGGATGCACGGCTCGCCGCACTGGGGAGCCGCTGCGGCGCAAGAGCTCGATGCGACTTATCCGGCCGCGCTAGGCTCTGTCTCAGAACAGAGGAGCACTTATGAGCACGCGGCATCTTTCAAAATCTTTTCTATCGACAATGGTGTGCGTTGCGGCTGCCGTAGCATGCGCTCCATCCGTACGGGCGCAGTACGACATGCAGCAGGCCGAGACGCAACAGGTGCGCAACCTGCTTGACAGCTATGTGCAGTCCATTGACCGTGCAGACACTTCGCTAGCCGACCGGATCTTCTCGCATAGCAACGGGGTTGTTTTTATCTCGCCGGCCAGAACGCAACACGGAGTGAAAGAGATCGAGAGCGGGTTTTACCAGAAGGTGATGGCGCACTGCTTCTCGACGCGCGAGCTCGTTGTGAAGCAGCCGGTGATTTACGTGAACGGCCATACCGCGTGGTCAGAATTTAACTTTACCTTCAGCGGTGTGGTGAAGAGCACGGGAAAGATTTTCACGATGACCGGGAGCGAGACACAGGTCTATCGAAAGGAAGATGGGCGGTGGCGTATCGTGCTCGCGCACCATTCAGAATCAGCGTGACCCGCTGACCGGACGGGGAACGCGCGACGACGGGAAGCGAAATTAGCAAGCAGTTTGCAGCGCCGCCGGGGAGTCCGCCGCGGCGATCACAGCTTTCGCCCCTTGAGTTTCCGGCTCGCGATGGTGGAACGGCTGCGGCACGGTTTCCGCGTGGAAGGCGTGCTTCAGGCCTGAAAGCGAACTCCAGATTCGCTTTCGCCAGGGCTGATGCCCCGCGGCGGGCGCATGCAGAAGCGAGGCGATGACCTCTGCCTCGCCGGCCAGCACGTCGCAGCGGCAGTTGCCCTGGGCCTGGACGGCATGCAGCCAGCGCTGGCCTTCGGGGTAAAAGCCGATGTCGCTCGGCAGCGACGGCTCGCCGACAATGGTGGCGTTCTGACCGGTCCACTGGGCCCACAGGCATGCCGCGAGATCGGGTCTGCCGGAGATGGCAATGTGGCCCAGACGGGTCGAGCGCGGATTCAGCTCGATCAGCAGCGGCTCCCCGCTGCGCGCGTCGAGGATAAAGTCCAGCCCGAAAAAGCCCGAGAGCTGCAGGGCGTCGGCGAGCAGGCGTCCGGCGCGGCTGATGCGGTCATCCTCGATGAGGCGGATGACGATCGAAGGCCCGGTTTCGCCGGTGGAGACGACCACCTTGGCCTGCACTTCGCCGAGGATCCGGCCCTGGTGGCAGGCGTACATCGCGTTTGCAGGCACCCCGGGAACGTATGCCTGCGCGGTGATCTCCGGACGACGCAGGCAGCGGAGCCGCGCAAAGGCGGAGCTGTCGCCGTTGCGCAGCCACTGCGACATGCGGAAGCCGAACGTGGTGCCTGCCGAAAGCCGCTCAAAGGCAGCCGCCGCTCCGTTGCTCTGCACGATCTCGACGCCGCCGCCGCCCCAGGTACCGTCCCGCTTCAGGACAAACGCCGGGGCTCCTGTGGCCGTCCAGGGCTTCAGGTCGGCGGCCGCGGTGATGACCTGGGTATGCGGCACGGCGATGCCGAGCTCATGGGCGAGCGAAAGGACCTCGAAGCGGGAGCGGATCCTGGGAAAGAAGCGGCTGTCGCCGATGGAGCGTTCGATCAGGCCGCGCAGCCGCGGCCGCAGCTCCGCAATTTCATGCAGGAACCAGACGGCGGAGTCGTCGGCCGGGACGATGTAATCGGCCTGGCTCCGGTCGATGGCGTTGCAGAGCGAGTCGAGGGGGTGGCGCAGCTCAAAGCGATACCGTGCCGCAATCCCGGGAGCATGGGTCAGGTGGCTCTCTTCCGGGCAGATGACCGAGATCCGGCAGCCATAGCCGGACAGCCGCATGGTGAGGCGGGTGATCTGGAGCCAGGTCTGGGTCGTTACAATCAATACAGATGGAGCATTGAGCATGGCAGCTGCCTTTATGTTTAGTTGCGGCTTCCTGCGCCAGCCTGATCTTATGGGAAACGCAAGAGTTACCTGTGCAATCTTAGGTAAGCGTTACCTTACTTTCCAGACGTATGTAAAAAGCGGTCGAACTATACTTCGCCTGTACACAGGGTGAATCCACGTATGCGACAGGCAACAATATCTACAGACGCGGCAGAAACAGACGTCGTCATTATCGGGGCAGGGCCATACGGACTCTCGCTCGCGGCGTATCTGCGCCACGGCAAGGTTGCGCACCGGGTCTTCGGCCGGCCTATGCAGAGCTGGCAGAACAATATGCCGCAGGGCATGTGTCTCAAGTCAGACGGTTATGCTTCTACACTTTACGACCCGAAACGCGAGTTCACGCTGGAACGTTTCTGCCGCGAGCAGGGGCTGGCCTACCGCAGCTCCGGGATGCCGATACCGCTTGAAACCTTCGTCGCCTATGGACTCGCGTTCCAGAAGCGGATGGTGCCGCAGCTGGAAGAGAAGGATATCGAGCACGTCAGCAAGGACGGCGACCGCTTTGTGCTGCGCGCCGCCGATGGCGAAACGCTGCGTGCGCGCCGGGTCGTGCTGGCGGTAGGAATTACCCACTTCGGGTATTTTCCGGAACAGTTAAAGGGGTTACCACCGGAGGCGGTCAGCCACAGTTTTGAGCACGGTAACGTGGAACGGTTTACCGGCAAGCGGGTACTGGTCGTCGGCGCCGGCGCGTCCGCGGTCGACCTGGCCGCGTCGCTGGCCGATGTCGGGACCGATGTTCACATTATGGGCAGGCGGCCGAAGATAGGGTTCTACATGCCGGAGATGGACCCGCGGCCGCTGCGCAGGCGCGTCCTGTTCCCGCGCTCCGGCCTCGGCGTCGGCTGGGAGTATGTCATCTGCGTCGATGCGCCGCTGTTGTTCCGCGCGCTGCCCCAGCGGTTCCGCCACCGCGTTGTTCGCCGCCACCTCGGTCCCATTCCCGGCTGGTTCATGAAGGAAAAGGTCGAGGGCCGCATCCCGATGCACATGAGCGCGCAGATCACCGGTGTTCGCTGGGAGGGCGGCAAAGTCCACGTGCACTATGACCAGCCCGAGCAGAAGGGGCAGGAGTTCGTGGCCGATCACGTTATCGCGGCCACCGGTTACAAGCCGAACATGCAGGCGCTGCGCTTTCTTGATCCGCAGCTTGTTTCGGAAGTCCGGATCGAGGACAGCACGCCGGTGCTGAGCCCGAGCTTTCAGACCAGTGTTCCGGGCCTGCATATGATCGGGCTCGCCTCGGCCAACTGCTTCGGCCCGGCGCAGCGCTTTGCCGTGGGGGCAAAGTTTACCTCGCGCTACCTGGCGCGCTACCTGGAGCGCAAGCTGGCCTGAGCTAAACGGGCAAACAGGAGAATGCTTCGAGCGGCTCAGGACGCACTCGAAAATCGGCGTAGGCCTGCGCGTACAAGACCGTTCCATCCTGCGCGATCACGTAGGTCGCCGGCAGCGGGAGCCGGTAGCTCGGATCACCGTTCATGAACGGAAGGTTGACCAGGATGGAGCGGTAGTACTTCTGCAGGTAGGGCGGCACTGCATACACCAGGCCGAACTGCTCCGCGACGCGCAGGCCGCTGTCGGCGAGTACGGGGAACTGCAGCCCGTGCTGGCCGGCGGCGAAGTCGTTCTGGCGGGTGGTTTGCGGCGAGATCGCGACGAGCAGCCCGTGGCGTTCGCGGACGGCCGGGTACAGGCTGCTCCAGGCTTCGAGCTCGTTGACGCAGTAGGAGCACCAGCGTCCGCGGAAGAAGTTGAGGATGAGCGGGCCGAGTGACAGCAGGTCGGTTGAGCGCACCGTCCGGCCGCTTCCGTCCTCGAGAGCGAAGGCGGGAGCCGTCGCGCCGACCGGCAGAATCCGGCTCTCGAGCCCGCTCGCGAACAGCTCCGCGATAGCCTGCTCGCCCGGAGCCAGCCGCTCCGGCTGCACCAGCCGACGGGTCTGCTCGGTGATGGCGTCCAGGCGCTCCTGCAGGCGGACTTCAGGCAGCCCGGGCAGCTCCGGTTTCCGCGGATTCTGCATGGATGTTAGCGGCCGAGACCCTTCATGCCGCCCATCATGCTCATGGCGCGGCGCTGCATCGCGCCGCCGCCCTTGCCCATGCCCTTGAACATCTTGCGCATCTGGGCGTACTGCTTCAGCAGCTGGTTCACCTCCTGCACGCTGGTGCCGGAGCCGTCGGCGATGCGCTTGCGGCGTGAGCCGGAGATGATCTCGTGGTGGTTGCGCTCCTGCTTCGTCATGGAGTTGATGATCGCCTCGACGCGCCCGAACTGCTTGTCGTCCACCTGGTCAGCCATCTGCTGGATGCCCTGGAACGGCCCGACCGAGGGCAGCATCTTCATGATGCTTTTGAGCGAGCCCATTTTGCGGATCTGCACCATCTGGTCGCGGAAGTCTTCGAGCGAAAACCCGTCGCCCGAGAGCGCTTTCTTGGCGAACTCCTCGGATTTTTTGCGGTCGAGCGTCGACTCGGCCCGTTCGATCAGCGACATCATGTCGCCCATGCCGAGCAGGCGGCTCACGATGCGGTCGGGATGAAACGGCTCAAAGGCGTCGGGCTTTTCGCCGGTGCCGATGAACTTGACCGGCTGACCGGTCACCTGGCGGATGGAGAGCGCGGCGCCGCCGCGCGCATCGCCGTCCATCTTGGTCAGCACCGTCCCGGTGAGGCTCAGCCGCTTGTGGAAGGCGTCAGCCGAGCGCACGGCGTCCTGCCCGGTCATGGCGTCGGCGACAAACAGGATCTCCTGGGGCGCGAGCAGCGTCTTGAGCATCGCCATCTCGTCCATCAGCTCGCTGTCGACGTGCAGGCGTCCGGCGGTGTCGACGATGAGCGTGTCGCAGCCGGTGTTCACGGCCTCGCGGCGGGCTTCTTTGGCCAGCCGCTCCACCAGCGCCGCGCCCGGCGCTTCTCCGCGCAGGTCACCTTCATACAGGCTGGCCTTGATGGATTGCGCAACCACCTTGAGCTGCTCGCGCGCCGCGGGGCGGTAGACGTCGACGGAGACCAGCAGCGGACGATGGCCGCCTTTCTGCAGCCACGCGGCCAGCTTGCCCGAGGTCGTCGTTTTGCCCGAGCCCTGCAGGCCGGCCATGAGGATGACGGTGGGCGGCCGCGCCGCGAACTGGAAGCGAGCGGTGTCCTTGCCGAGCAGCGCGACCAGCTCGTCGCGCACGATCTTGATGACCTGCTCGGTGGGGGAGAGCGCGGTCATAACCTCCTGGCCGAGGGCTTTTTCGCGGATGTGCTCGATGAGCTCCTTGACGACATTCAGGTTGACGTCGGCTTCGAGCAGCGCGAGGCGGATCTCGCGCAGTGCGTCGTTGATGTTTTCTTCGGTAACGGTGCCCTGGCCGCGCAGGTTCTTGAAGGCGCGCTGGAGCTTGTCCTGCAGATTCTCAAACATGGTGTGTGCTTTCCCGAGAGGCAGCGCCGGGGTCGTCGGCTGCCTTGAGCGTCCAGTTTATCAGCGGCGCGCGAGCAGGCGGCCCAGTGCGTGGTATCGCCCGGCGACAGCGATATCGCGCCCGATCTGCTGCTTCAGCGCGTCGGGGGTAGGGAAGCGCTGCTCGCCGCGGATGCGGTGCAGGAAGCTCAACTCGAGCGGCGTCGTTTCAGTCAGCACCAGCGGCGTCGTTTCAGCCAGACCCGGGGGCTCGGGGGTTGCCGGGTCATAGTCCAGCAGATGGCTTTCGATCGCGTAGGAGTCTTCGCCGAAGGTGGGGCGGTTGCCGGCGTTGGTGATCGCGGCGAAGCGGCGGCTGCCACCGGCCGCGCCGACCCGCAGGCTCGTGACATAGACGCCGTGCGCGGGCTTGAGCTCGGCATAGGGAGCGAGATTGATGGTCGGCACCAGCAGGCGCGTGCCGATGCCGCGGCCGGGTGCCGGCGTGGACTGGATGGAAAACGGACGGCCCAGCAGCGCGCGGGCCTGCTCGACCGCACCCTGGGCCACCCGCGTCCGCACCTGGCTGGACGAGAGCGCGCACCCGCGCCGGTAGAGCACGGAATGGCCGAAGACCGCGAAGCCGAGCGCGGCGCCGAGCGCGCGCAGCTCTTCAATGCCGGCCGCGGCTCCGTAGCCGAAGCGGAAGTTATCGCCTTCATGCACGGCGACGGCGCGCAGCGCGCCTACCAGCACGCGCTCGACGAAGCCGGCTGCGCTCTGCTGGGAGAAGGTCTCGGTAAACGGCAGGACCAGGGTGGCGTCCACGCCGGTGCCGGCCAGCAGCTCCAGCCGTTGCGCGAGCGGGGTAATGAGCAGCGGCGCCTGCGCGGGCCGCAGCACTTGCAGCGGGTGCGGGTCGAAGGTGACGACGACGGAGCGCGCGCCCGACTCCCGCGCCTGCCGGCAGACATTCGCGAGGATGGCGCGATGGCCGCAGTGTACGCCGTCGAAGTTCCCGATCGCGACGACGCTCGGGCCGAAGTCGCGCGGAACCGCCTCAGGGCTTGCAAACACAAGCATCGTCACAGCTCGATCGCAATCAGCTGCCCGTCGTAGAGCAGGCGAATGTGCTCCGGCAGCACGGCTTCAGTCGCGACGTGGCCCAGCTCATGCGCCATGTGCGTGAAGTATGCCCGCCTGGCGCCGATGCGGGCGACCCACGCCGTTGCTTCCTCGACATTGGCATGGCTCGGGTGGTGCTCCCAGCGCAGCGCGTCCAGGATGACCACGTCGAGATCGCGCAGCAGGTCGAAACTTTCCTCAGGAATGCTGCTCATATCGGTCAGGTAAGCGGCTGAGCCGAAGCGATAGCCGGCCACCGGCAAACGCCCGTGCTGCAGTGGAACCCTCTGAAACACCTTGCCGGCGATGGTGACGGCCTCGCGGCCTTCCAGCCGGTGCAGGGCGACTCGCGCCTTGTTGGGGTAGGTCGAGCCGGGGGAAAAGGTGTAATCGAAGATCTTCTCGAGAATGCGTGCCGTGGCATCATCGGCGTACAGCGGCAGCTTGTTTTCGCGGCGGCCGAAGGTCAGCGGGCGCAGGTCGTCCAGGCCCAGGATGTGGTCGGCATGGGGGTGCGTGTAGAGCACCGCGTCGAGCGAGCGGATATTCGCTCGGAGCGCCTGCAGGCGGAACTCCGGGCCTGTGTCGATCAGCACGCGATGCTCGCTGCCGGTATCGCCGTCGTGCCAACTGATGGCGATCGAAGGCCGCATGCGGCTGTCGCGCGGGTCGTTGGAGGTGCAGGTAGCGCAGGAGCAGCCGGGGATCGGCACGCCCATGCTGGTGCCGCTGCCCAGCACTGTGATGGTGGCGGGTTCAGGCATTCGATTAAGGCATTTTCATCGTGCTATGTTCCCCTCAACCTGGGTGAAATGCGGCTTTTGTTGACGGAAACGCCGCGCGAGTTCCACGTCTGGGCTTACACCTGCTATGAAGATGTTTTAGCGGGGAACTCCGCCGCCCGGCATTGCCGTGCCGGGCGTTGTTGATCCGGGGCTATGGGTCTGCCGGCTGATCGCGTTGGTCAGCTCAAGGAACATCATGCGCAGCTCGAAGGTGATGCCCTGGATTAAGTGCTGCTCCTGCTGGGACAGATTGCCGCGGGTCTTTTCCTCGATGATGGCCAGCATGTCGATGGACTGGCGCGCGCCCATGATGTCGATGCGCGGCTTCTGGCCGGGCTCGGTGCCCGCACCCATCGCCATGATGGCGGACAGGTAAAAGCTCTGGACGACGTGCTGAAAAGTGACCGCGCCGGGCGTTTCCATGCCGGGATTGGCCTGCTGCAGCATGGCATCGATCTGCCGGGCGCTCTGCTGGTAAGCGGCGTGCTGTTCGGCTGTTTCAGCCGCGCTGCGCGGCTCGCCGGCTGCATCGAGCTCGGCCTGGTCGAACTCGTCATGGTCGAACTCACTCAGGTCGTCGTCGGTTTCAGGGCCGTCGCCGTCTACGTCGTATCCGGCGGCCGCGAGCGGAGAAAGCGAGCCGGAGAGCTCTTCCTCGGCAAGGTCGTCTGCGGCGGCTGTCGGTTCCGGCGCGCGCGGCGGCATCGCGACGACCTTCGCGCTCGAAAACTCCGGCTCGGGCGCCGGCCGGGGCGATTCCTGCTCCGGCGCGACAAAACCCTCCCGGATCTCGCCCTCGGCGGTGAATTTGCGCTTGTCGACGACGACGAATGGTGGCGGCTGTTCCGGCATGTTCTGATCCTTTCAAAAAACGACTCAAACTGTCGGCAGAGGCGCCCGCTCAAGCGTCTGCGCGGTGCCTCCGGCATAGAGAAGCGGCGCGCCCGCCGCTTCGGACCGCACGGTTCCTAGAGCATAGATGCCGCCCGGCTCCGAAAGCGCTCCCGGAAGCGCTACGGAGGCAATACTGGTGAACTCGCCGACCTGGGTCTCGGGCTTGTCGGCCGCGTAGAGCGCTGTGCCCGCCGGCGGCGCCGTGCCTGTCAGCATAAACGAGCGCAGCCCGCGGTGCACGGTGGCGCGCGAGCGAATCCGCTCCACGATTTCCTGGCCGAGGTAGCAGCCCTTGTTGAAGTTGAGCGCGCGCGTCTGGCCCGTTTCCTGCGCAAGGCTCTTGTCGTGGATATCGGCCCCGTAGCGCGGGATGCCGGAAAGAATGCGCAGCGCCTCGACCGCTTCAAGACCGCAGGCCACGGCCCCGGCGGCCAGCAGGCGCTCCCAGGTGCTCTGCACTGCCGCGGGCTGCAGCCACAGGGCGAACTGCCCGGGCAGCTCCTGTACCAGCAGCATGCCTTCGTGTTCGAGGAAGCGCTCGACAGCCGGGGGCGTGTCGAACCCGAGGCCGCGCAGCACCTCGGGCGCCGCAGGCCCGGCAATGCCGAGCGCGGTTTCGGCGTCCTCGGCCGCAAGTTCCACATCATCCATAATGATGAACCGGTCGAGGTGGGCGGCAATCAGCGGCGCCTGCTCACAGTCCGTCGCGAGCAGCAGCGACCGGGGCAGCGCATACACCGTGCCATCGCCCTGGATGCGGCCCTGCGCGTTGAGCAGAAAGGTGTAGTTGAGCTGCCCGGGGGCAAGATCCTTCACGGTATTGGTTACCATGCCGTTGAGCCAGCGCACCCGGTCCTCGCCGGTGATGCGCAGCCGCGCGCGCCAGCCCAGGTCGTACACGCCGGCAGCCTGATGCAGCGCAGCCAGCTCTTCGCCCGGGGTTGTGAAGACCGCAGGCGTTTGCACCCCGGCAAACGGCACAAGCCGCCCGGCCGGAGCGGTCCGGCCGAGAGGGGTTGTTTCCGAGAGACTCCGGTCTGTCATGAGCATAAGAAAGGGAGGCGTGCGCCCCGGCCTTTGATTATAGGACGCAAGGCTCGCCGCGCGGTCACGCTACCATAACGCAGGGAGCGTATGGAGCCGACAAACGGACGAGGGCAGAGGTTTGCGCGGAAGTGTGTGCCGCTTACAGCGGCCCTGTTGTTCGGCGCGGCTTGCTTGCCGGCCGCTTGCGCGCGGGCGCAGGGCGGCGCGGCAGCCGGGCAAACCCCGACAGCCCCGGCTGCTCCGCAGTCCAACCCCGGAACACCCCAGCCGCGCATCAGCGCCGCGCAGGCGGAAAAGCTGTTTCGCTCGGTGGATACCATCCTGCGGTTCGACTCCGAAGACACCGGGCTGCCGATCCACAACGACGTGAAGCGCAAGCTCATCACTCGCGCCCAGGTGATCGCCTTCCTGACCGGGCAGATGGACGAAGACAAAGATACGGCGCGCATCGAGCGCTCGGCGATTGTGCTGGAGAAGTTCGGGCTGCTGCCGCCGCATTTTGCCCTGCGCGACTTTCTGCTCCGGCTGCTGGGCGAGCAGGTCGCGGGCTTTTACGACAGCAAGACCAAGACGGTGAACCTGCTGGACTGGATCGACGCCGACGCGCAGAAACCGGTGCTGGCGCATGAGTTGACGCATGCGCTGCAGGACCAGTACCAGAACGCGCATGGGATCGAGCTGGACAAGTGGGAGAACGCCGGGCCGGACGGCACGGCGAAGAACGCGACGGAGGACCGGGAGTATATCCGCTACGACGAAACAAGCACCGCGCGCGAAGCAGTGCTGGAAGGGCAGGCGATGGCTGCGTATTTCGACTGGGGGCTTGAAGGCCGGGGCCAGTCGCTGCGCACGCTGCCCGATATTCCGCTGAGCCAGATGAATGAGGCGTCGAGCAAGGAGAGCGATTCGCCGATCCTCGAGAGCGCGCCGCTGGTGCTGCGCGAGTCGCTGCTGTTTCCTTACCAGGACGGCCTGGTGTTCGAGCAGAAGGTGCTGAAGGACCGCGGCACGAAGGCGGCGTTTGCCGGCGTGCTGCAGCGGCCGCCGGACTCGAGCTGGGAGATCATGAACCCGCAGGCGTATGAGCGCAAGCTGCGCGCGCCGGTGCTCGCGATGCCTGACCTGCACCCGCTGCTCGACCCGGACTGGGCGCCTTATGATGTCGGCGTGATGGGCGCGCTCGACGTGCGGATACTGGGCGAAGCGCTGGCGGACGCGGGTGCAGGCGCCGACACGGCGCTCGCCTGGGACGGCGGCCTGTACTATGCCGCGCAGGCACGCAGCGCGAAGACGCCGTCTGAGAAAGACCAGACCGGCTCGATCGCGCTCGTCTATCTCTCGCGCTGGAAGACCCCGCGCGCCGCGCAGGCATTTGCCGTGCTGTACCGGCAGAGCCTGGCGAAGCGCTACCCCGGAGGGTCGGCAGCGCCCGGTACGGTTACGCGCTCGGTTGATTTAACGGCGGAAGGCCCGGTGATCGTCGACCAGCAGGACCGCTCGGTGTTTATCAGCCATACGCTGCCGGTGGCGCTTGCCGACAAGGTGGAAGCGCTGATGCTCGCAGCGCAGAACAGCGGCCAAGCCGGTGTCGCGTCCTCGGCGGCTCCGCAACGGGAGCTCGCGTCGCCGCTGGTGCATGCGCTTGCCGCCTACGGAACACCGGTATACTAAGCGGGGCGTTTCGCCCGTCAGGAGCATTGTTTGCAGCAGGCAGAGATCGGCATCATCGGCGGCAGCGGGCTCTACGCCATGCCCGGCTTAACAGATGTGCGCGAGCAGCGTGTATCGACACCCTGGGGCGAACCGAGCGACCCGCTCGTGCTTGGCACGCTTGACGGCCGCAGCGTCGCTTTCCTGGCGCGCCACGGCAAAGGCCATCGCCTGCTGCCGAGCGAGCTCCCGTTCCGCGCAAACATCTACGCGCTTAAGTCTGTCGGGGTCGAACAGATCCTCTCCGTCTCCGCCGTCGGCTCGCTCAAGGAAGAGCACAAGCCCACCGACTTCGTGATTCCCGACCAGTTCATCGACCGCACCTTTCATCGCGAGAGCACCTTCTTCGGCGAAGGCGTGGTGGGGCACGTCGCGTTCGGCGACCCGGTGTGCGGCGCGGTCGCGCGAGCGCTGCACGGCGCCTGCGAGGAGGCCAACGTCACCGGTAAGCTGGGCGGCACCTACGTCTGCATGGAGGGTCCGCAGTTTTCCACCCGCGCCGAGTCAAACCTCTATCGCAGCTGGGGCGCCGACATTATCGGCATGACCAACCTGCAGGAGGCCAAGCTCGCCCGCGAAGCCGAGATCTGCTATGCCACGCTTGCCATGGTGACGGATTACGATTGCTGGCACACCGGCCATGACGACGTTACGGTCGAGCAGGTGATCGCGGTGATGCACAGGAACACGGCGAACGCCTGCCGCGTGGTACGCACGGCCGTAGGCCTGCTGCCGAAAGAGCGCGCCTGCGGCTGCGCCACGGCCGCGCAGTTCGCCATCATGACCGATCGCGCGGCGATCCCGCAGGCGACGCGAGACAAGCTGCAGCTGCTCTATGGCAAATATCTGAACGCATAAGCGCAACGAACATGAAAGAGAACGGATGAGCATCCTGGTAGTCGGCAGCGTCGCGTTTGACGGGGTGGAGAGCCCTTCCGGAAAGCGCGACCGCATTCTCGGCGGCGCGGCAACACACTTCGCGCTCGCCGCTTCGTTTTTCACGCAGGTGCGCGTGATCGCCGTGGTCGGCGAAGACTTCAGCGCGGCTGAGGAAGCCGTGTTCACCCGGCGCGGCATCGACACGCAGGGGATCGAGCACGTTCCGGGGAAAAGCTTCTTCTGGCGCGGCTCGTACCTCGAGGACCTGAACAGCGCGGAGACGCTCGCGACCGAGCTCAACGTGTTTGAGGCGTTCGCGCCGAAAATCCCCGAGGCGTACGCCGACTCGACCTACCTGTTCCTCGCGAACATCGATCCGGTGCTGCAGGCCAGGGTGCGCGCGCAGCTGCCGGAGGTGCGCATGGTGTGCGGCGACACAATGAACTACTGGATCGGCGCGCATCGCGACAGCCTGCTGCCGGTGCTCAAGGGCCTCGATACGCTGCTGATCAATGACGGCGAAGCGCGGCTGCTCTCGGGCGAGAGCAACCTGCGCCGCGCCGCGAACGCGATCCTTGCGCTCGGCCCGAAGAGCCTGATCGTGAAGCACGGCGAGTACGGCGCCACTGCGTTTTTCAGCGAGCGCTCCTTCCCCGGCCATGGCAGCAGCCAGTCGGTGGCCTTTCGCACGCCAAGCCTTCTGCTCGATGAAGTGGTTGACCCGACGGGCGCAGGAGACTCCTTCGCCGGAGGTTTTTTCGGTTCGCTGGCCGAGCAGGGCAGCGTGACCCCCTCCACCTGGAAGCGCGCGATGTATTACGGCGCGGCGCTGGGCGCTTTCGCCTGCGAGCGCTTCGGCACCGAGCGGGTGCAGGCGCTGTCGCGGGAGGAGATCGACGCGCGGGTCGCCGAGCTTCGCGCCCTTTCGCACCTCGACGAGTAAAAGGTGAGTCAACGGCCGTGAAACGTCCACCGATACCTCCGCCGCAGACCGCCGGCGCTCTCCGGCAGGAGAGCATGCTGGTGGGCTGCGCGGCAGCCATCCTCTCGTTTTTCGCGCTGGTCTACAGCACCCGGCACGGCATGCTGCTGCTTTTCGGCGACGCGGTCGCGCACCTGAGCATCGCGCGGCGGCTGGGCGACTCGCTCTACCCGGGCTTCCGCCAGCTCGGCTCGGTGTGGCTGCCGCTGCCGCACGTGCTGATGTATCCGCTGGCGCAGAATATGCGCCTGTGGCAGAGCGGGCTGGCCGGCGCGCCGCCCTCCATGCTCGCGTACATCCTGGGCGCGGCGGGCATGTACCGGCTGGCGCGCATCGCGCTGCCCGCATCGCTCGCACTGCTGGCCGCGGTCTTCTACGCGCTCAACCCCGGCCTGCTCTACATGCAGACCACCGCGATGTCAGAGCCGCTGTTCCTCGCGGAAATGGTGTGGGCCGCGGTGTTCCTGGCTGAACACACGCGCGCCTCGCAGCAGCCGCCGAGCGCGGCGCGCGAGCGCGTGCTCGGCAACACGCTGCTCGGCGCAGCGCTGGTGCTGCTGGCCGCGATCTTTACCCGGTACGACGGCTGGGTACTTACCGCGGCGGCGTGGTGCGTGCTCGCGTACAACACGTTCCGCGCCCGTGCGTTTCGCGAGCGCTCCGGCGGTGTGTTCCTGCTATGCACCGCGATTTTTGTGGCCGCGCCGCTGTGCTGGCTTGCTTACAACGCAAGACAGTTCGGCGATCCGCTCGACTTTATCCGGGGGCCCTACTCGGCGCGGGCGATCGACGCAAAGACCAGCGCGCACGGCGCCGGGCATTACCCGGGCTGGCACAATCCGCCAGTGGCGCTGCTCTACTTCCTCAAGGCAGGCGAGCTGAATGCGACCACGCGCTGGGTCGCGGACCTGCTGCTGCTCGCCTCGATTGCCGGCTCGGTGTTCGCCCTGCGTCTGCGCCGCCATATGTTCGGGCCGCTGTTACTTTTCTGGCTGCCGGTGCCGTTTTACGTGTACTCAGTCGCCTACGGCTCGGTGCCGATCTTCATCCCGCGCTGGTATCCGCACGGCTGGTATAACACGCGCTACGGCATGGAGATGCTGCCAATTTTTTCGCTCAGCCTGGCATTCGCAGCGGCCGCGCTGGTGAGCTGGCTGCGCGTGCGGCGTGCCGGCTCGACGCCGATCGTCATCGGCGCCGTCGCCCTGCTGTTTATCGTGAACGATGTCGTGCTGCTCAGGGAGCGGCCGCTGGTGCTGGGCGAAGCCGTCGTCAACTCCAGTACGCGCATACCGTTTGAAAAAGGCCTGGCGCACGCACTCGACCTGCTGCCGCCCACGGGTCTGATCCTGATGTATACCTCGGACCATGTGGGCGCCGTGCAAAGGGCAGGCATTCCGCTGGTGCGCACCATCAACGACTCAGACTGGCTGCTGTGGCAGCACGCGCTTGCTGATCCGGCCGGCTCCGCGCGCTTCGTGGTTGCGCTCGACGGCGACGCCGTGGCGAAGGCTGTGCAGGCGCACGGCGAAGGGCTTAAGCTGCTCGATATTGTCTGCTCCACCGGCCAGCCGTGCGCGCGTATCTACGAATCCACCGTACACCGTAACTTCTGAAGAAAAGCAAAGGGACCAGCATGCTGAAGTACGCCAAGGCCCACGCCTGCGGCAACGATTTCCTTATCGTCGAGCGCGGCGCGGAGCTCGCCGCTGCAGCTGCCGGGCAAGCCGACCGGCAGCTTGCGATGGCACTGTGCGCACGCACGACCGGCGTCGGCGCCGATGGCGTCGAGTTCCTCACCTGGACCGGCGAGCGCTCCGGAACCATCCACCTGCGCAACGCCGATGGAGGCGCTGCCGAGATCAGCGGCAACGGCACCCGCTGCGTCGCCGCGTGGATGGCTTTCTCGAAGCAGGCGCAGCCCGGCGAGCAGTTCACGCTCGCCACCGATGCCGGCGAGCGCACCTGCGTGCTCGAAGCGCACGAGGGCACATGCATGCAGCTGCGCTCCTCCATGGGCGTGCCGATGGTGCGGCAGGCAGCTGTCGCCCTCGATGAAGAGGGCGTGCTGGTCGAAGGCGCGATCGTCTCGACCGGCAATCCGCACTTTGTAATTCGCGTAGACAGCGCGGACTTCTCCGCGTACGGCATGGACTGGCAGACGCTGGGCCGCGCGCTCTGCTTCCACCCGCAGTTTCCCGCGCAGACCAATGTCGAGTTCGTTCACGTGCTTTCCCCATCCGAGATCGAGATCCGCATCTTCGAGCGCGGGGTCGGCCCCACCAGCTCATCCGGCACCGGAACCTGCGCCACCGCAGCCGCGGCAATGCATCTGCACGGCTGCGCGCGCGTACTTGACGTGCATGCGCCCGGCGGTACGCAGCGCGTCGCGTGGCCCGGCGATGCGGAAGAGATGGAGCTGACCGGCCCGGCGGAGCTGATCGCGACCGGGACCGCGCTGCTTGGCGGCCCTGCGCAGGAAGCGCTGGCATGAGCCATCCCGTGCTCAAGCCGCACGCGCACAATATCCTGGCGCTCAAGCCCACGGCGCTTCCGGCGCATCCCGTTGCCGCCGTGATTGCCCCGGCAAGCAGCGCGCAGCAGGTCCGTATCGACGCGGGTGCGGCAGCGCTGCGCTCGCGCGGCTGGCAGCTTCGCTTCGGCGAGCATGCGCAGGGCAGGGGAGCGCCGTACTTCAGCGGCAGCGCCGACGGCCGGCTCGCCGATCTGCACGCGGCGTTCAGCGATCCTGAGGTGGACGCGATCCTGTGTACGCGCGGCGGCTACGGCAGCAACTACCTGCTGCCCGGGCTCGATCTCGACCTGATCCGCGCGAACCCCAAGCCGCTGCTCGGCTACAGCGACCTGACCGCGCTGCAAACGTGGCTACTCGACCGGACCGGTCTGGTCGCGTTCCATGCGCCCCTGCTTGCGGGTGACTTTTATCTGCCGGACGGCGTGGACGATGCGAGCCTGAACGCCGTGCTGGCAGGCCGCGCCCACGGGTACGGCGCCGCGGACGGTCTGCGCACGCTGCGTCCGGGCACCGCGGAAGGCGTGCTCTACGGCGGCTGCCTGACGCTGCTGATCGCCTCACTCGGCACGCCGTATGCGCCCTCGACCGAAGGCAAGCTGCTTTTTCTCGAAGACATCGGTACCCGTCCGTACCAGGTGGACCGCATGCTGCGCCAGCTCGTGCTGGCCGGTAAGCTGCAGGGTGTTTCCGGGATCATCTTCGGCGAGATGGTTGAGTGCGCCTCACCCGGCGCGCCGGCGCAGCTGCTGGAGCAGGCTATCCTGCACGCGCTGGCTGACTTTGAGGGACCGATTGCCATTGGGCTGCGCTCCGGCCACGTCTCCCGCGCGAACGTTACGCTACCGTTCGGCATTCGCGCGCAGTTTACCGCAATGGAAGACAGCTGCGAGCTGAAGCTGCTGGAGCCTGCCGTGCGGGACGGAAGTGCGAGTGTGCGAAGCTAGAGCAGTTTTTGTCTACGCAAACAGGACTAGCAACGGCAACGTGGCTTTTCTTCGAGAAGAGCCACATCTCGCAAACATCTCCTCCATAACCAGCACGAAACCGCTCCAGGAGCACAGCAATGGACGCCTCGGAACAGCCCCCAGCCCAGCAGAAGCACATCCACCTGATCGGCATCTGCGGCACGGCCATGGCCTCGCTCGCCGGCCTGCTGCAGCAGAAGGGTTTCTACGTCACCGGCTCTGACCATGCCGCCTACCCGCCGATGTCGGACCTGCTGCGCTCGCTCCGTATTCCCGTTGCCGAGCCGTTTAGCGAGCGCAATCTCGACCCCGCTCCCGACCTCGTCGTGATCGGCAATGCGCTGTCGCGGGGCAATCCGGAGCTTGAATACGTCCTCGACCAACGCATCCCGTTCACCTCAATGGCGCAGCTCATGCAGGAGGAGTTTCTGCGCGGGCGCGAGTCGCTCGTCGTCTCAGGCACCCACGGCAAAACCACCACCACCAGCATGCTGGCCTGGATCTACGAAGTTGCCGCGCGCACGCAGGTGGATTTTGCACCCTCGTTCCTGATCGGCGGCGTGGCCGAGAACTTCGGCAGCAGCTTCCAGCTGCGCGAGGGCCGTCCGTTTCTGATCGAAGGGGATGAATACGACACGGCCTTCTTCGACAAGGGTCCGAAGTTTATGCACTACTTCCCGGACGCGCTCATTCTGACGCATATCGAGTTCGACCACGCCGATATTTATAAGGACCTCGACGCTGTGAAGACCGCGTTCCGGCGCCTGGTGAACCTGGTGCCGCGGCGCGGGCGCATTGTTGCTTTCGACAATGCCCCAAATGTGCGCGACTGTGTGGCAAATGCGTTTTGCCCGGTTGAGTTCTACGGCTTTGCGGAAGACTCGACCTGGCGCGTGAGCGATCTGGCGCATGCGAACGGCCTGACGCATTGGACCGTGACCCGCGCGGGCCGGGAGTGGGCGCGGCTTCGCCTGCCGCTGGCCGGTGAGCACAACGCGCTGAACGCCACGGCAGCCGCTGCGCTCGCCGCAGGCCAGGGCGTCCCGGTTGCCGCCATCGTGGAAGCGCTGGCGACGTTTCAGAGCGTGAAGCGGCGTCTTGAAGTTCGCGCTGTCGTGAATGGCGTCACGATTATTGACGATTTCGCCCACCACCCCACCGCTATCCGCGAGACGCTGCGCGCGCTGCGCACCGCGTACCCCGGCAGCCGGCTGTGGGCAGTGCTTGAGCCGCGCTCGAACACGCTGCGCCGCAATGTTTTCGAGCGCGAGCTGATTGACAGCCTGGCGCTGGCCGACCAGATCGTCCTCGCTGGCGTCTTCCAGCAGGCAAGTATTCCGGAGGCCGAGCGTCTACACCCGGAGCAGATCGTGCTCGCGCTTGCCGAGGCGGGCCACGAGGCGGCGCTCTATGCCCATGCCGACGATATTGTCGATGCCATCGCGCCGCAGTTGGGTGAGGGCGACGTGGTTGCCATCCTCTCAAACGGCGGCTTCGACGACATTTACGAGAAGCTGCCGGCTCGCCTCACCGCTTTATGTGAGCAGTAGGCCCGCGATGCTGCGCGCGCTCGTGCTTGTCACCGTATGGGGTGCGCTCGCTATCCCGGTCGGCCTTGTGATGCTGCCGTGGACCGTGCTGACCCGCAACGCTTCGCTGCTCTACCGCTGGGGCGTCGCTATCGGACGCATCGGCCTGCTCGCGTCCGGGGTGCGTATCCGCGTGCGTTACGAAGCGCCGCTGCCGCCAGGACGGGCCTGCATTTTTCTATGCAATCACGCGTCCAACCTCGACCCGCCGCTGCTCGCCGCTGTGCTCGCGCCGCGCCGCGTCGCCATGCTGGTGAAGCAGGAGCTGCGGCGGATGCCGCTGCTGGGCTGGGCCATGCAGCTCGCCGGTTTTGTGCCCGTCGCGCGCTCCGGCAGTGTTGAAGACGCGAAGCGCTCGCTCGACCAGGCGGCCGGTGTCCTGCGCTCGGGGGTGGATCTTGCGATCTTTGTCGAAGGCACCCGCTCGCCCGACGGCCGCCTGCTGCCGTTTAAAAAAGGCCCGTTTTTCCTGGCGATGGAGTGCGGCGCGCCGGTTGTGCCGGTAACGCTGATCGGCACGCACGCGCGGCTTCCCAAGGGCCGGCTGCGCCTGGAGCGCGGTGTGGTTGAGGTGGTGGTACACGCGGCGCTTGACCCTGTCGCTTTCGCCGGGAAGGACCAGCTCCGCAGCGCGGTCCGCCAGGCGATCGCAGCGGCGCTGCCGCCGGACCTCACGGCCGGATAAATGCGTTGTAGCCGCTGCCGGCCAGCTTTGCCCGCATGGCCCTGGCGGCCTGGAGACTGGCAAACGGCCCTATCTGGACGTGAAAATACGGGTCGCCCGTCGTCGTGCGCACGGTGGCGGCGAAGCCGTCATGGCGCAGCGCGCTGGCCAGCGTCTCCGCATCCGCCGCATGGGTAACGGCGGCAATCTGCACCATCAGGCTCATTGCGGGGGCCGCGCTGCCGGGGGCTGCGGTCGCGGGTTCGGCGACAGCACTGTTTGCGGCGGCCGGCGCCGGCACAGCTGCGGCCGCGCCGGCTGCACCGGTGAACGGCCGCCGGGTCGTGGTGTACGGCGTTGGCGACGCGCCGGCCGCCCCGGCCGCGTCAGCCATACCTGTGCTCTGGCTCGTCTGCGTTCTTCGGCTTGCCGGCAGATCCTGCGTTTCGGCGGCTGCCAGCCCGGCAGGAGGCGTATCGGGCGAGGCATACCGCATCCCTGGCGCGGGCTTGCTCGCGCTGCCGGCGTTATCCTGCGGCGGAAATCCGGGCTCTATTCCTCCTGCGCTGTCCTGGGGCGAGGTATTGTTTTCAGATGGTTGCGCGGCAGCGTCCGCGACATCCGGAATACCCCCGGGCGGCGCAGCCTGCTCCGGAGCGGTTTGATCGCTCTCCACCAAGGGAGTGGCGTGCGGGATGCGGCCGGAGGAGTAGCCGAAACCGAAACAGACCGCGCACAGCAGGGCCGCGGCGAAGAAGATACCGAGCAGCGCCGGCGCGCCCAGAACCAGGTCCGCCGTCGCCTCCGTTTCGCCCAGCGCTTCGTGGTCTGTTTTGAATCGTCGCGGCATCAGCTCCGGTCCTCAGGTGGTTTAGATTCAGAAAGCGCGCTCGGCAGTGGCCCGACCGCGCGCTGCAGCAGCGAAAGCATCTCGATCGGCAGGGGAAAGATGATGGTTGTGTTTTTCTCGTTGCCGATATCGCGCAGGGTCTGCAGGTAGCGCAGCTGCATGGTGGTGGGCTGCTCGGCCAGCAGTTTGGCCGCATCTACCAGCCGCTGCGCGGCCTCGAACTCACCGTCCGCATTGATGATCTTCGACCGCTTTTCGCGCTCGGCCTCGGCCTGCCGCGCCATGGCGCGCAGCATGGACTCCGGCAGGTCCACCTGCTTCACCTCGACGCTCACTACTTTGACGCCCCAGGGCTCGGTGCGGCTGTCGATGATGGTCTGGATGCGCTGGTTGAGCGCATCGCGGTGCGACAGCAGCCCATCGAGGTCCACCTCGCCCAGCACCGAGCGCAGCGTGGTCTGCGCGAACTGCGAGGTCTGGTTCACGTAATTGGCGACTTCAATGACTGCTTTGGCCGGGTCCAGCACGCGGAGGGTGATGACGGCATTGACCTTAATCGTCACATTGTCGCGCGTGATCACGTCCTGCGGTGGCACCTCCAGGACTTCCTGCCGCAGCGATATGCGCACGATCTGGTCAAACGGGCGGAAGACCAGGATGACGCCCGGGCCCTTGGGCGGGACGAGCGCGCGGCCGAGCCGGAAGATTACGCCGCGCTCGTACTCGCGGAGGATGATGATGGAAGAAAAAAGGTAAAACGCGACGATTACCAGTGCAGCGGCACCGAAAATGCTCATAGGGTTGCGGCCTCTTGTTCGATCAGAAGTGTACCGTAAGCATTTTCACTCCACACGTAGAAAGACCGGCAAAGGCGCTTGTGGCTTTGCCGTCGGGAAAAGCCACTGGAGCGTGAAGTCAGCCGCCTACACCAAGAGTGAGAATGCTCTCAAGCATTTCTCCTACTGGTATGCCCGGAGGAAATCCCCTGGTGCGGCTTGCCTTCAAGGAAAAGCTGCGCCTGTCGTCCCCGGCGGTTCCCTACGGGAGAAGCGCTCTAGCCGCTTCGGCGCGGGGAACTCCGTCGGCCAGCGGCTCGACCAGCAGTGTCAGTCCGCGCACGCCCTGCACCTTCAGCCGGGTTCCGGCCGGTACGGCGGTCGTCGACTCTGCAAACCAGAGCTCCCCGCGCACCAGTACCTGGCCGCGCGGAAGCGTGGAGCCGGATGCCGCCAGCGGCTGCTGGGCCACGGCGAGCGCGCCTACCATCGCAGCCGGCCCGGTAACCACCTTATTGTGCCGCGCGCGCAGCGCAATCCGAACCAGGTAAACGGTAATGAGGCCGAAGCCGGTGCCTACGCCGAAGGCGGTCGCGAAGCGCACGCGCAACTCCGGCACCGGCCCGTCGACCAGCGTGAGCAGGCCGACGACCAGGCAGGCGATGCCGGCGGCCGCGAGGATACCGTGGCTCGGGACTTTGATCTCGAGCAGCAGCAGGCCCAGCGCCGCGATCAACAGCATGACGGCGGTATAGCGCAAGGGCAGCAGGTTGAGCGCGAACAGGGCGGTGAGCACCAGCAGCGTCCCGAGCGCGCCCGGGATAATGGTTCCCGGCGCATTGAACTCCAGGTAGATGAGCAGCGCGCCGGCGACCAGCAGCAGCACGGCCAGGTTCGGATCCATAAGGCCGCCCAGAATGCTCTCCCGCAGGGAAGGCCGCACGTCGAGCAGCCGCGCATCGCCGAGGTGCAGCACCGTCGTCGCGCCGGTGATGCGCGTCACGGTGCGGCCGTCGAGTGAGCGCAGCAGCGACGGCACATCGGGGGAAACGAGGTTGATCAACTGGAGCTGGAGAGCCTCACCGGCCGAGTAGGATTTTGAGTTCAGCACGGCATCCTGAGCCGCGGCGACGTTGTGCTTGCGCGGCACCACGTAGGAGCGCAGCAGTGCGGTCGCATCGTTCTCAAGCTTCTGCTTCATGATGGGGTCGAGCTTGCCGCCTTCGATGACCGGATGTGCGGCCCCGGCGTTGGTCCCCGGCGCCATCGCCGCGATGTCGGCTGCTTCCAGCAGGAAAAAGCCGGCCGAGCCGGCGCGGCTGCCCGCAGGCGACACGTACACGATCACCGGCACCGGCGAGGACAGGATGCTGTGCACCATCTCCCGCATCGAGTCGAGCAGGCCGCCCGGCGTGTTCATTAATACCAGCGCCGCGGCCGCGTGGCGGTCGTTCGCTGCCTGCAGCCCGCGCTCCAGGTACGAGGCGCTTACCGGCTGGATGGTGCTGTCGAGGTAGATGACGGCAACGATGGGCTGGGCGGTTTGGTTGACGGCAGGCGCCGCGAGCACCGCATGCGCCAGAACCATCGCCAGGGCGGCGACCGCGGCGACAGCAAGGGACCAGCCGTACCCGAAACCGGCAAAGCGGAAGAGAGCGCGGAAGCGCATGGCAAATCCAGTGTATGCCGCGCTTCCGTCGCATGCCACGGCTTTGTTCCTCTACGGTAACGCGGCTCCGCGCGCGGTCACCGCCTGCTCTACTCCACGGGCTTCCGGGTTATTCGGTTCCATGCGCAGCGCCGCGGCTACCTGGGTCGCGGCAGCCGGAACCTGGTTCGCCAGCAAGGCAAGCCGCGCCAGCACCAGGTGTGCCGCGACATTGTCATGCAGCTGGAGCGAGCGCGTGGCCAGCCGGCTCGCCGCATCGCGTTCCCCTGTTCGCTCCCGCACCTGCGCCAATCCGGCGTAGGCGTCGGCGGAGTCCGGGTCGACCGCAATGGCCCGGTTGAACTCGCGTTCACTCTCGACCAGAAGCCCTGCATGCAGGTAGTGCGTCGCATCGGTCAGCAGGGCGGCTACGCGTTTTGCCTCGGGCTCATTCGCGGCGCGCAGGGCTTCCATCTGTTCCATCTCAAACGCGGCCTGGCGAAACGCCGCTTCGTCATACGAGCGCTTGATCCGCTCGAGCGGCAGCTCCTGGTTGGCCGGCGCCGCTCCGCTTGACTCCGCTGGGTTTGCCGCAGGCAGCTGCAGAAATCCAGGCGTCCGCAGGTTGTTGGCAAACGCCTGTATCTCGGAGTCGAGCGGCCGCAGTCGCAGCGCCGCTGCTGCCTCCTTTTGCGCGTTTGCCGTATCGCCGCGCCGGGCGTAGGCGAGCGCCAGGTTGAAGTGGTAGTCCGCGCCCGAGGGATCGGCCGTGATGGCCTGCTGGAAGAACGGCGCACCATCCTTGCCGCGGCGCGCCGCAGCCACGCCTTCATCGTTGACCACCTCAGGCAGCGGCAGACGGGTGCTCACGAAGGCGAACGCATCCTCGGCCTGCAGGTACTTGCCGGTGTAGAAGTAGGCGAGCCCGCGGTGGAAGTCGGCCTGCAACGCGTTCGGGTCGTTGCGGCTCAGGTGCCCGTAGGCGAGGGCCGCCTGGTCGTAATCCTGCGCCGCGAACTCCGCGTCGCCGAGCGCCAGCCACGCCGGCCCGTAGGTTGGGTCGAGTCGAACCGCGTCCCGCAGATGTGTCAGACGGTCTTCCGGCGCGCCCTGCACCAGCCCGCGAATGTAGTCCTCAAACGCATCGAGGCGAAGGTTCGCGTCGGCCGCGATAAAGGTCTGTTCCGCGCCCGCATAGGTCGGGTCCAGCCGGCGCGTTACCTGCCAGCCGATCGCGTTGATTACGTCGGGCAAACGGCTCAGCTCAGCGGTCTCGGTGATCGGCGCGCTTTCGCGCAGGTTCACAATGTCCAGGATGCGGGCCGTCGCCGTAATCTGCGTCCCGCTCACCTGGTAGGTGCCGTAGATCACCGAGTCGGCATCGAGGGTCTGGGCCAGCCGCAGCGTACTGGCGCGGGTCGGCCGGAAGTCCGGCGGCAGGCCGAGGTGGTCGAGCGCGTAGGCGCGGTCTCCGCGGCTGATGGGCAGAAAACCCGCCGAGGCGAAGCGCTGGTTCAGGATCTCGGGAAAGGCCGAACCGATCCAGTCGACCGTCGCATTGCCGCCCGTGTTTTCAAAGGGAAGCACCAGCAGCAGTTGCCCGTGTGCCTCCGCCAGGGTCGAGGGCGTGGCCGGGGAAGGCGGCTGCGGCCTGCCGGCGGTCGACATCTCGGGGCTTGTTGGCGTCGCCTGGGCGTGCGCGCTCGCAGGCGCCGCAAGCGCGGTCGCGAACAGCAGCAGTGTCAGTCCCGGGGGGGTTAGCCGCGTGTAACAGGCAGGGATTTGTGGCAGGGCTCAGTTCCTCGGGGCCGCGCGCTACAGCAGAGTCACAGTTATGGTATCGGCCGGGTTCGCTCCACGTAGCTTTTCTTTTGAGGGAACGCCACACGAAACGACTGCCTGCTCCATGACACCTACTGTGAGTCTGCTTTCGGCTCCGGCTCACGCTCGATTATATGAGGACCGGCGACCGCCGGCTCCGGTGCCAGCAGCGCCAGCTGGGGATGGGCAAAGCGCAGCACCGCTGCCCACTCTGCCCCGCGACGGCCCTGCCACACCACCACGCCGCCCAGCATCGCCGCTACCTGGCCGGCCGTCAGGTCCTCGTGGAAACCGAAGTACTTCTTTTCGGCCCGCTCGTTCCAGCGACCCAGCCGGAACGGCAGCCCGGCGGGATCGTACTTGGTCGAGAACACGATTGCGGTTGAAAAGCTTTTGGGCTCGGCCAGCAGCCCGCGCACGACCGGAAGGGAAAAATTGTCTACCGGCACGACGGCGATCGGCCTGCGCACATACCCAAGCTCAGGCTTGCTGAGCCCATCGGTGACCGGCCACGCGGAGAGCACCGTGGCATGCGGGAAGTTGTTCGCCACTACCGCGATCGCCTGCTGTTCCAGCACCACCGCATCGCGGTAAGCCAAGGTGTCTTCAGGCGCGACGCGATACGGAGCGGGCAGCAGCAGTGCCGCCAGGAACGCAGCCGCCGCAAGCGCGGGGAACCACAACCACTGCCGGAACCGGGCCTGCACTGCCGCAACCGTCAGCAGCAGCACCAGAGGGTACATGGGCAGCAGGTAACGCGTGAGCAACGCGCCGCCCAGCACCGAGAACAGCACCGCATTGGCCGCGAGCACCAGCCATAGCTCGCCGCGCAGCCTGATGGGCAGCCGGGGCCTGCCAGCCACCGGCGCCAGCAGCAGGCTGCCCAGGGCAATCACCACCGGGACAAACAGGTTGAGGTGCAGCGACAGGTGCATGATGCGGTGGGCGAGCGCCCAGGCCATGCGCGCCGGCGCGTGCGTCGCGCTCGCGTTGTAGCGCAGATACTCTGGATTGCCGAAAGCAAAACCGGTGCGCCGGCGATGGTAAGCGAACCAGCCGGCCAGCGGCAGCACCGGCGCCAGAAACGCAAGCATCCTGCGCCGGTCTGCACGGCAGTGCGGGCGAGGGCGCAACAGCAGCCAGCCCTCCCACGCGGCCAGCGCCAGCGGCGTGCCGATCGCGATCTCCTTGGTGAGCGCCGCAGCGGTAAAGCAGGCCAGCGCCGTCCATAGCGCGCGTGTGCCCGCGCGCGGCGACCATGCGAAGCACAGCCCCCACAGCGTAAACGGAGCAGCCAGCATGTCGGCCTGCGCGAGTGTGCTCTGCACGAACCACACCGGGTACACCGAAGTGATCACCACCAGCGCCGCCGCTGCCGCGCGGCTGCCAAGCGAGTCGAGCGCCAGCCGCCACACCGCCGCGAGCGCAAACGCCGCTGCCAGGCACATGCTGACGCGCGTCGTAACCGGCGCAAAGCCGAACAGCTTCCAGGCCGCGGCCAGATACAGCGAAAGCCCCGGCGGGTGTGCGTTGGTCAGGGTTGAGAAGGGAATCAGCGTTCCGGTGCGGAAGAAGTCATACGCGGCCGGCACATAGTAGCCGGCTTCATCCCAGTAGTAGGGAAGGTGCAGCAGCGTGCTGTGCGCCAGGACTTCGGCCGAGAAAAGCAGGAGAAGCAGGAAACAGAACCGGAGGGCAGCCGCGACGCGTACGCCCCCCTGCTCAGGATGCGGCACCTGCGCTTACTGCACCGGGCGCGGGCCCACGGGCTCCAGCGCAATCTGGCCGAAGGTCTGCTCGTACTGCGCCAGGTTCTGGCCCAGGATGTTGAACAGCGCCTTGGCCTGCTGCGGGCTGAGATAGATGCCTTGCTGGTTCTCGATGACGACATCGTCGGGCGAGGTGGGGTGAGCAAGACCGAAGAGCAGGAAGATGTCCCACACGCTCACACGAACCTGGACGCTGTTCGCATAGGTTTCGCGATAATTCGCGCCCTGGGTCACGGCAAAAGTTGGCTGGTTGTTTGAAGAACTCATAATGCCTTTAGACTACACCGGAGAGTTTGGTGCGAAAGGGGGGATTTGAACCCCCACGGGTTGCCCCGCCAGATCCTAAGTCTGGTGCGTCTGCCAGTTTCGCCACTTTCGCATGTTGAAATTCAATCATTGGCAGACCTTCAATTCTGCCTAAACAGCCAGCGCCACTCTGCCCCCCCAACGGGATACTGCTTCCGCTTTGTGGTCTCGCAACAGGGGAACGCACTGGCTGGTCGTTACTTGAATGGCCATTCGATCCCTACCGTTCGCAGGTCCACGCCCGCCATGACCAGCCTACCGGCGAAGGTACGGCGGAGGCAAGAGCAGGCGGCGGCTCAATGGCCGATGCGGCGGGCGTCGTATCGGAACTCCGCCCATCTTCCCCGGCAGCCCTCACAGAAGATCCGCAGCCTCGCTGCCTTCCTCGACACGGCCGGATCGGGGAGCTAAGGTGATGGCTGCGTGCAGGAGAGTACAGGGGGTACGTCGGAACGATGATCATTTCCAGAAGACATCTGGCCAAAGGTTTGGGCGCTCTCGCTTTTTCGGACATATGCAGCCGGCGGGCCGTTGCGGCGGCAGGCGGGCCGGCGCTTGGCCTGAATACGTGGAGCCTGCGCGAGTTGAATCACGACGAGGCGATCCCGGCGATCCTGCGCGTGATGCAGCAGACGGGGCTGAAGGAATGCGAACTGCTGTTCAGTCATGCGGAGCCTGCAGAGTTCGATCCGGATTTCGCGTTCCTGATGAAGGCCGGAACCGCACCGCCAACGCCGCAGCAGAAGGAGAAGCAGACGCGCCGGGACCAATCCCGCACGGCCTGGCGGCTTTCCGTGCCCATGTCCTATTTCGAGGGGCTCCGCGCTCAGTTTCGCGATTGCGGCCTCACCATTCGCGCCTACTCGACGCCGCTGCCCAGGTCAGCCGAAGAGATCGATCGCGTGTTTCTGATGGCGAAGACCATGGGCGCCGCGCAGGTCAACACGCGCCTGCCTGAGGACCAGACGGACATCGTTGCTGCTGCTGCCATGCGCCACGGTATGTTCGTCGGCATTCAGGTCATGGACATGCGGGTACTCGCGCAGCAACTGCGCGCGTCCTCGCGACTGACCGCCGATCCCGACATCGGCGATCTGACCAAGGCCGGCGTATCCGCTCTCGATTTCGTAACGGAGCATCTCGATCGCATCTCCTCAATCGATTTGAAAGACGCTGTGTTCAAGGGCGGCAGCGTTCCCTTCGGCACCGGGGACGCCCATATGCAGCAGGTGCTCGAACTTATAAAACGGGCGCACAGCCGTTGCACCGCGTATATCGACTGCGACTACCCGGGCACGGGTCGCTCGACGGAAGAAGTAAGGAAGTGTGTTACGTATGTCCGCGGCATTCTTAGCGATTAGCAGGCGTCGGCAGTTCTGCATGCGCAAGCAAAAGTGCTGGGCGTAGAAGAAGACGTCCTGCGTTCTTACGTTGCGGGCGATCCGGCACAGCGTACAGAAGAATGGCTGCGGAGCAGTGGAATTGCGATCCGCTTCACCCTCTTCCAGCCCGCAAGTTGAGACGCGTGCGTGGCGTATACTTGGCTGCCAGTGACGATGAGCGTCAACGTTAAACAAGCTTTTATGATCACGTTCCTGCTGGCAGCGGCGTTGCAGGCACGGGCCGCCTGCAACGCTCCCGCAAATCTCGCCAAAGAGCTTCGCGTTACGCCGAACGCCGGAACCTACGCCGCTCTGGGCAGCTGGTATGCGGATCATCAGCAGTTTGGCTGTGCGATAGAAACCTTCCGTAAGGCCGCCGCGCTCGAACCCGACTCTGCTCGCTACCGGTATCTGCTCGGCCTGAGTTTGACTGCAGACGGGCAGTTCACGAACGCTGTCGGGCCGCTCAGGCATTCTCTTCAGCTGGATCCCGACTCGACCCAAACGCACCTGCTGCTCGGCACGGCGCTTGACTCGAGCAATGACCGGCTTTCCGCCGAACTCGAATGGCGGCTCGCCCTCGCCGGCGATCCTAAGTCCACACTCGCGCTCGAAAACCTGAGCCGTGACCTGCTCGCCGATCACAACTACAGCGGCGTCATTCAACTGCTTGCTCCTGTCGACGCCTCGGGTACTTTGCCTGACACGCTGGCGATCGATCTGGCCGCAGCCTACAGCAGCTCCGGGCTGCCCGAGGACGCAGCCGCCCTGCTCCAGAAAAGACTCCAGACCAATCCTGGGTCGCTGCAGCTGGCGGAGGCGCTCTCCGGCGTGCTGATCCTCGAAAGCCGATTCCAGGACGCCGTCGCGGCGCTGTCAGGAGTCGCCGGCCAGCATCCACAAGACCTGCACGCGCAGATTCTCCTTCTGCAAACCCTTGTGCTTGCGCATGATCCCGGCGCAGAAGCGCTGGGGCAAAAGCTGCTTGCATCCGCTCCCAAGCAGTGGGAGCTGCTCTACTTCATGGGCATGCTACATCAGCAGCGAGATGATTACGCGGCAGCACGCGACTATTTCGAGCGCTCGCTCGCGGCGAAGCCCGGGAACGCAGACGCCCACTACCGGCTGGGCGTGGTTCTCAGCTCCACAAAAGGCGAGACTGCCGCCAGGCAGGAGTTGGAGAAAGCGATCGCGCTCGGACTGGACACGCCGGAGGTTCACTTTGCTCTTGCCAAGACTCTGCGGGCGCTGGACGATACGGCAGGCGCGCAGCAGCAGTTGAGCCTTTACCAGCAGAGGCTTAAAGCGCAGGCTGCACGCGCCCAGGCTGCCGACAAGGCGCAGCAGGGCGACCAGGCCGCAGCTGCCGGCAACGTGCAGGAGACGGTAGGAGACTACCGCGAGGCGCTGGCCCTTGATCCGCAGGAACCTGTGCTGGCCTACAAGCTGGCCATGGCACTCGATAAGGCGGGCGACAAAGCCGGAGAACGCACTGCTTTGCGCCAGGCCGTCGAGCTCGCGCCCCGCATGGCCCTGGCTCAGAACCAGCTCGGTTACCTGGACGCGGGGGATGGAGACGACGCAGCCGCGGTCCAGCATTTCCAGCTCGCCGTCGAGGCTGATCCGGGGTTCAGCAAGGCATGGATGAACCTCGCGGCCTCGCTGTGCCTGCAGTCGAAGTGGCCCGAGGCGCGCGAGGCTCTCCACCACGCGGTTGTGCTCGGAGCGGATGAGGCGAGCGCGAAGGCCCTGCTGCAGCAGATCGACGCCATGCAAGCACAGGCACACCCCTGAGCGTGCCCGCTCTTCGCGTAAGCTAGGCATGATTCCGCATCAGCGGGACATGCTCGACGACGCCCTTACGCATGAAGCTCTTTCCTGCCTCCAAGATGACGAAGATGACACGGCGATGACGAAGATGACACGGCGCCGCCTGCTGAAAACTGCGCCCGCGCTCTACGGAGCGTCGCTTCTCGGCCGCTGCGGGTTCGGCTTTCCCGCGAGCCAGAACCTGCCGCCGTTCTCTCGTTTCGTCGATGTGGCCGGAGCAGCCGGCCTGACCCGGCCCATCCCCTACGGCGATCCCGGAAAGGCAACCTACATCATCGAGGTGATGGGAGGCGGCTGCGCCTTTTTCGACTACGACAACGACGGCTGGATGGATGTGCTGATCGTTGGCGGCATCGAGGGCGACCGCCCTCAAGCTACTGTCCCGGAAGGAAGCGGTACCCGGCTTTACCACAACAACCGTGACGGTACCTTTAAGGACGTCACGGCGGCGGCCGGGCTGACCGGCACCGGATGGGCCACCGGCGTATGCGTGGGCGACTACAACAACGATGGTTTTGAGGATCTCTTTCTCACCGCCTATGGACAGAACCGCCTGCTGCAGAATAACCGCAACGGCACCTTCAGCGATGTGACTGCGAAGGCCGGACTGCTGAACGCACAGCCCCGCTTCGGCACCGGCTGTACTTTTGTTGACTACGACCGCGACGGCTGGCTGGACCTGTTTGTCGCGAACTACGCGGACGTCAGCTTCGAGACACTGCCCCGGCCCAACCTGCAGATGACCAACTGCAGCTTTGAGGGCGTAGCCGTGAACTGCGGTCCGAGCGGGCTTCCTTTCCCGACCCACTCCCTTTTCCGCAACAACCGGGACGGGACCTTCTCCGACGTGTCGAAGTCATCCGGGATCTCGGCGTTGCGCAGCTCGTACGGTCTTAGCGCCGTTGCCTTCGATGTGGATGAGGACGGCTGGCCTGATATCTTCGTGGCCTGCGATTCCACCCCCAGCCTGTTGTTGATGAACAACCGCGACGGCACGTTCCGGGAAGAAGG